>NZ_JASFXA010000010.1:0-274614 GCF_030766805.1 Nocardia sp. CC213A | reverse complement strand
GAGGCGCTGGCGCACGGTCTGCTCGACGAGGACATCGGGCGAGAGCAGGCCCGCTTGCACGAGTAGATGCAGCGCGGCCGCGGTGGCGTCCTCGTCGCGGCCGATCTCGTCGAAGATCAGGCGCGGCGCGGGCTCGTCGACACCGAAATTCACGTCGACGAGGTCCTCGATGACGTGCGCGTTGGTGATATCGCGGATGAGCTCGGCCTCGGCCTGCACCGACTCGACGAAGGTGTTCTGCTGCACCGATGCCAGCGCGTACGAGCCGCCGCCGGACAGGTTCAGGAAGTGGGCGAGACCGCTGATCGCGATCATCTGGTCGTGGTAGGCGACCGCGGCGCGGATGTCGGGCAGATTGCCCTGCACGCCAAGCAATTCCAGTTTCGCGCCGTAGGGCAGGCCCGCGCCGGAGTGCTCGCCGACGCGGTACGCCTGCGCCATCTCCGCGAGCTTGTCGACATCGGCCTGCGTCGCGCCCTCGGCCGCGGTGCCGACCGGCACGCCGACGCCGTTGCGCCGCGCGGCGACTGCCTCGATACGCAAGAACTCGTCTTTGAGCAGCCAGTGCTTATATGACGGGCGGAGCAGCGACTTGCCGATCCACTTGCCCGGTTCCATTTGCCGCGAGTACACGACCAATCGACTGATCGGGATCGTCAGCGGCGAGACGCCATAGACCACGGTGCCCGTCGAGGCCGGTGCCGCCTGCTCGATGGACTCGAGGCCACCGTCGAGGGCGACATTCCACGCTGAGATGGTGGCCTGTGGGCGCGGCGCGAGCTTGTGCAGCCACACGCGGCCGTCGCCGTAGTCCCGATAGACCTGCTCGAAAACGCTGTGCCCGAACTGGAGCGACTCGAGGGCCCACACGAGGTGCTGCGACCACGAGAACCGCCCCTTGCGGCGGATCGGCTCGGGCAGGTCGTCGCCGCCGTCGATCGGTAGCCCGAGATTGCGGGCGACGAACTCGGTCACCTCGTCGCGCGCGCCCGCCGACGCGATCCGCCAGCGGGTGCGCCGGATCGGCAGCCCGATCGCGGCCAGCAGCGACGTCACACGCGAGTCCTCGCGCTCCATGCGAGTGTAGATCCCGATCGAGGCGGGCCATTGCAGTTCCGGGACGCGTTCGAACTGCTCCCACTGGGAGAAATCGCCGACCCCGTGGCTGCCGTGTTGGCCGTAGACGTAGCCCTTTTCGCGAAAAGCGGGCTTGGCGGGCTTGATCTCGGTCGGCACCGGTCACCTCCTCAGAACGCAGTAGCGAACACGTCGAGCTCGGGCGTGGTTGAGGCCGCGGCCCTGCCGGGCGTACCTCGTGACGGGGTCGGTGGCGGGGCGAGGATCGTGCCGTAGGTCAGCAGCGCCCAGCGGGCCAGCGACACCGCTTGCAGGGCAATCGCATTCGGGGCGTTGTAGTCCCAGCGGAACGCGCCGCCCGCGAGCGGAACCGTGGGCGTGGTCTTGAGCGCCTCGGTGAGGCGGGGGTCGTCGGCGTGCGAGATGCCGCCAGCGGTCGCGGCGTCGACTAGTCCACCGGCGGCCTGTGCCGCCTGCATCTTCGTGGTCAGTTCCGGCGCGATGCCGACCTCGGTCAACTGCGAGGTGAGCGCGGCCGCCGGACTTGAGCTGTTGATCACCACCGCGCACGGATCCCACCGGTCGACCAGGTCGACGATCCGGGCTACGACCGGGCCGGGCGGCCCGTAGTAGCCGATCTCGACACGGACGCGTTCGGGCTCTGCCGCGGTTCGGGTGGCGGCGGCGATGAGGCACACGCGCCGGTCGTTCGACATCTCCACCGCGAGCGCGATCGGGCCGCGCACGCGAACCTGACCGGTTTCGGCCAGGCGCGCCCACAGCTCGAGGTTGATCTTGGGTTCGACCTCGTCGACCTCGCTCGGCCAGTCACCGCGGCCGAGGTACTCGACGTCGAAACTCTTGCGTCCGGCTTCGGTCGAGAACTTGCGCAGCTCGGCGGCGAGCTTCTTGTCGGTCTGGATGACGCCATAGCTGGGGTTCGCGATGCGCCAGGTCTTCGGGTCGGCGCGGTCCAGATGCGCCGGTGCCATCCATTCGGCGAACAGCAAGCCCTCTTCGCCCTCGAGGCCGCGACGACGCACCGCCGCGAGCACCTTGCCGTTCGGGTGCTGCTCGGCGTTGACCGCGCTCGAGGTGTAGATCGTCTGCGGATCGCCCGCGGCCATCTTCGTCGGCGACAGCGCGGCCATATCGGCCTCGGTGAGGTCGTATGCCTCGTCGTAGATCTCGAGGTCGACCTTGTCCAGGCCGCGCCCGGCGTTCGCCGAGCGGGTGGTGAACACGACCTGTGCGCCGGACTCGAGCACGATCGTCCCGCGACCCTGCGAGCAGGTATGCGACACAACGTGTTTGAGCATCCACGGCGTCGCCTTAACGATCGCCCAGGTACGTTTCCACAGCGATTTCGCTGTCTCCCACTGCTGGGCGCTGAAAATGATGTTCTCGCCGAGCTTGAACAGCCCGTAGAGAACGCGCAGCGAGAGAACGAGGGACTTGCCCGCCTGGCGCGGCACGATCAGGCAGCACTCGGGGTGTGTCCAGGTGCCGTCGGGGTTCTTGGACAGGATCCGCTCGAGCGACCAGCGCTGCCAGGGCATGACGCGGATGCGCATCGCCGACCGGCGGCCGAGTTCGGCGGCCTTGCGACCGAGTTCAGGGTCGCCGGGGGTGTAGCAGACCGATTCGGGGCTCTGCCGCCCGGTCAGTTTCGGCCATTCGGCGGCGATGATGTCCGCGAATGCCGCGTCGATATCGACGTCAGAGATCGTCGAGAGGGTCATATCCACCGGTGCCGCCCTCTTGGCCGCGCCGTCGCGCGATCTCGGCGAGCATCTGCCGGAACACGGTCGCCAGCTGACGCGCCTCGGTCAGCGCGGAGTCGATCCGGACCTCGAGCACGGTGTCATCGCCGCCGCGCGCGGTCACCAGCCGCGCCCACAACTCGTCTTCGCCGGAGATCAGGCGGTCGAGCCGGTCGAGCCGGTCCTTGATCCGAGCGGCCTCGACGATCAGCGCGGACAACTCGGCCGAATCGCCCTCGGTGCCGAGGGATTCGGCCAGCAGCGCGCCGCCAGCGGCGAAATCGGTGTCCACGACCACCCCCCGTGCGCCGTAGGTTTCGCCCCTCGTACAAAAAACATGACTCACCGCGGCGGAGTCAGGCGGCCGGGGGGTCGAATAATCGCAGGTCAGGGCGTTTTACCAGGTCAGCGCGTTCGCTACGGGCCCGGTGCGCGACCGTTCCGGCGGTGTCACCGGGGGCCGGTGACCGCGGTCGGGCTGCCCGGATCCAACGCGGTCGGCGGCGGCTGGCGGTCCCTGCTCGTACCACTGTTTGACGACCTGCTGCATACGCCAGGGACGTTCGCGCTTGACCCGCTCCATGACCACCTCGCGGCCGGGGTCGATGACAACCACTTCGGCACCGCGGGCCCGGTATCGGGCGAGCAGCGCGGGCGAGGGAGTCGAGTGGATCAGGTAGACGTCGCAGCCGGTGAGGGCGAACGCGCGGTCGATGGCGGCCTGCCGCGCGGCCTTCGTGACGGCGGTGACGGTCGGCGGGTGGTCGTGTCCGTCCTCGGTGCGTGGCGAGAGCGCGCAGGCGAGCCGGTCGAAGTCGATGATGACGTCGTCGTCGTGCGCGCGCTGGCGGCACCATGTCGACTTACCCGCGGCGGGTGGTCCGATGACGACGTAGATCATGCGGGCCCGCCCCAGTCGAGCGTGTTGTCGGCGTGCCCGCCCGTGCGCCGGGTGAGCGCGGGCCGGAGGTGGTCGCGGGAGCCGTCGCCGCGTTCCTTGTTGCACAGATCGTGCAGCAGCCGGTCGGCGACGGTGCCGCCGTGGGCCCGCGACAGCGTGTGGTCGGCGGCGAGCTGCTGCACGCGGTACATGGGCTCCCCGCACCACCAGCAGGGCGTGCCGTCGCGGTGCCGGGCGAGCAGCGCGGCGCGCTGCTGCTGGTGCCGCCAGCCGAGGCCCTTCTGCGTAGTGGTGCGGCGCGCCATCAGCAGTGTGTGATCGCAACGATGTCGCGGCTGCACACGAGTGTCGGGGCGAGCTGCTCGTATAGCTCGCCGTGGTCGATGTACACGTGGTCGACCGACAGGCCGCGGCCGCCGCCGTTGTGGACCACGCTGGCGTAGCTGCGGAAGACGATCGACCCGCCCCCGGGCGCGGCGACCCGCTGGCTGCCGTAGGTGCGCCAGGCGGTCTCGCCCTCGCGCAGTTGACCGGCCACGGCCGCGACGTGATCGGCGATCGTGTCGTTGCTCGCTGCGACGACGAGAACGACACGGCCCTCGCGCATATCGGCGAGGGCGCGGTCGAGTGCGGTGGACATCAGTTCAGCCACAGCGGGTTACGGAGTCCAGCCGGGTACGTCGAGCTGCACAGCCTTGACGAGGTCGCCGACGAATCCGGGGTTGCCGTACGGGAGAATGCCGCCGTCACCGAAGATCACGGCCTGCGAGGGCTCCAGGTCGCCGTACGCGGCGTAGTCCCGAACGATCGGCCCCTTGGCGACGAGTGCACTGGTGTACGCCCGTACCGCTGCGGTGGTGGTCGCTTCGGTTGGGGTGCCGCCGAGGACATAGGCGGGGTCGTCGACACGGATGGCCTGATACAGCCGCCCCGCTTCCCGCTGAAGCCGGTTGGCGACGGTGTTGGAATCGTAGTTTTCCCACCGGTCTTTCGCCTGCACGACGGCGAGCGCGTCAGTAAGGAATGCCTTGGTGTTGGCGAGTTGGTCGGTCACGGTGTCAGCCCTTCGCGGTGCCGTAGTACCACCAGGCCAGGACGACGTCCGGCCACAGCGGCGCGAGTATTCGCAGTGTCGGAAAGTGCAGGATCATTTCTCGGCCCTACCTTGGGGAGTTCGATCGCCTGCCGCGCAGGTCACGAGCGTGTGCAATCTGCTTCTGCCGAACCTGCGCGGTTGAATAAGCGCGACAGAGCGCCCTTCGGCATGCTCGGCGATGATGGCGGCGGCGAGTTCGCGCGCCCACGGCGCGGCCGTCATGCCCTCGGCGGCCAGGACCAATGTCCCGGCGTCGGCTCCTCGGCGTAGGGCACGTCTGCCTTGTCAGAGGTGCCGTTGCCGTACAGGACGTGCAGCGAGACGTGCGGGCAGCCGTCGCGGCCGAGGGTGGCGTCGCAGCCTTTCGCCTTGGTCACGATGGCCGCGAGGGTCTCGGGCGGGTGTTCGCCGCCGGGTGTCCCGTAGGTCTGGTAGTGGACGATGCGCCCGACCGTTGGATGCATCAGAAAATGGCGTCGAGCAGGGCGAGGGCGATGGTGCCGAGGCCCTGGGCGACCTTGCCCCAGTCGACGGCGGTCAGGGCGGCGGAAAGGGTGGTCAGCATGGCTACTCCTCGAATGCTGTTGCGGGGGAAGGGGAATGCAGCGCGCAGCAACACCGCCCGGCGTTGTCGCGGGACCGGGTTTGCGGAGCGGGGAGGGGCTCGTTGGGTGCGCTTGCCGATTCGGATAGTGCCCTCGGTTGACGCGCTGCAAGCATGAGAAATCCCCACCCTGACCGTTTTTGGGGTGCCTTGGTCAGTGGCGGGGATTTGTGCCAACAGTAGCGACCAGGCGGTTTGCTCGCAACATGCCTGCGCGGCACGACCGGCCGAGGGGGCGAGTTCGGTGCGAGCTTCCTCGCCGCAGCGCTGTACAACGATACGCGAATGCTGTATTGTGATACATGTCGGGAGGGATTGGAACCGCCCGACAGACCGAATACAAGTCACAAGGAGAACGCAATGGACAACCGCCAGGCATTCGAAATCCGCTTCCAGCTCCGCGCGCAGGACGTCTACAACCGGCTCACGAAGCGGCTGCCCGCGAACGTCTTCCCGCCTATCGAGCTGGAGCCCTACATTCCAGGTGTCGTCACTCCCGAGCAGCTGATTCAGAGCGCGCAGCTCGCTGTGAACGCCATCCCGGACACCCTCGGCGACGGCATCATCCGCCGCCTGCTGTCGGACTGCCTCGAGGATTGGCTGAGCGGGATGGCGCTGTACAAGATGAGCACCGCCGACGACGGACAGTTGTGGATGGTTCGCTCGGCGCTCGCCGCCGCGAACCGGGCAACGGACCACATTGAGCGGGTCGAGGAAATCCTCCAGGCCGAGCAGGACGACCAGGAGTAGCGAGTCGCGGGGGTCCGGGAAACCGGGCCCCCGCCCCCGTATGAACGATTGGCCGACGGGACGGGGCGCAAGCGCCCTGAAATTGGAATCCCGTCGGCCAGACCGAACACCCACGAAGGAGTGCACTAGCGATGGTAGACGCGACGCCTACGCCCCCGCCAGACGCGCCCCCGCTGACGACAAGCGAGATCGCACAGCGCTACGGCCGAGCACTGAACACGGTGCAAAAACACTGGGTCACGCACCAGGATTGGCCCGCGCCGGTCGGCAAACGCGGCCGATGGAAGGTCTACGACGCGGCCGCCGTCGACGCTGTGGTGCGCGCGCTGTTCGTACCCGAGGCGAGCGAGCCGACCGGAAACCCTGACGAGCTGCTCACGCGCGCCGAGGTCGCCGCCTACCGGGGTATCGCAGAGTCGACGCTGCGCTCGTACATCACGCGCGGGCAGTTCATCGAGCCCGACGACACGACTGGCGGCGTGGACCGCTGGCGGCGGTCGACTCTCGACGCGCACCCGCCGACTCGGCGGCGGCGCGCTACACGCGCGGATCGTTGACGAGCCGGAAGTCGCGCAGGCCCTTCTCGTCGCCGATGCCCGTGTATTCGCGCCCGCACACCTCGCGCAGCGGTAGGTCGCAGTCTCGCGCGATCTCGACCGCGTCAAGGGTCATGGGCGCGTTGCCGTCGTGCCAGGGCGTGAGGGCCTTGGCTTCCTCGCCGACGGTAAGGATGACGCGAAACTCCACGCGCCCATCAGGCCGTACCGAATAGGTACGCGCCGGGGTGTTCCACTCCCACAGATCGCCGCTCACTCCGTCGTCCCTCCGAGCTCTGCTCTGATCGCCAGGGCCGCCGCGTCCAGCGCCCGTACCGCGTTCTGTAATGCAGCCCGATAGCCCGCGTCGGAGGTGTCGCGACCGATCGCGCGCAAGTTCATGATGTCCGACAGTCGATCGGCTGCGGTGTCGAGCTGCTGGAAGAACGGGTCTGTATCCGGATCGCTCATGCCGCCGATCCTCCCTCGTCATCGCCGCGCCGCGCCAGGGCCCGGACATCGCCGAGCCGGAATACCGGCTGGTCGCGCTCGCCGCGCGGGTGGTCGGTGATCCGGACGCCGTACCGGTCGGCGTGCAACCACCCGCGCGGCTCGATCTTGCCCTCGCGCCGCCACCGGTACAGCGTCGTCCGTGGCACTGGCTCACCGACGGCAGCGAGGATACGCAGCACTTCGCCGAGGGTGTACAGGTATTCGTCGGCGGCCGAGGCCGCCGCACGTTCCAGGGTGCGCACGTCGTGCTGTGTCCGGCACCGGCGGCACCGGACCCAATCCACGGTGCGTTCGGCGAGCAGCTCGGCCGCGCACGTGCTGCCGTCGCGCAGGATGCCCGGACAGGGGCCGAGGTAGCGCAGATCCGGCGGCAGGTCGACGACGCGGCGCACGGCGGTCGTCGCACCGGTGATGTCGGCGAGCATGTCCCCAGCGGCCTCGTGCGCCCGTAGCTCGTGCGGGTGGCAGGCCATCCACACCGCCGCCTGCTCCAGGGCGCTGGCGGGCTCGGTGAGCGCGTCGGCGTGCCGGTGGCCGAGGCGGGCCCGGGGCCGCCCGGTGCCGGTCGCCGGGTCGCGCACGGTCCATCGCACAACGACGCTGTCGGTCCGGTCGGCGGCGCTGCGGTGCCCGCCGGCCATTCCATCGTGGCGCGGGACGGCCCGCCGGCCATTGGCGACCATCTGCGCGAGCGCCGGTGCGCCGATCGGGATGTCGACGCGCAGCCAGTCGGCCAGCACGCGCGCCCACGTGCCGAGGGTGCCCTGTAGTCGCTCGAGGGCACGGTCGCCGCGCAGCTCCGCGCCTACGGGGTCTTGCGGTGCGTCTTCGGGTGCGTCGCGGGCGACGGACTGTACGAGCATCGGCGAGCCGGTCGGTCGGGTGCCGGTGTGCTGTGTGGCGAGGCGGCCGAGTCCGGCGCGGGTGATGGTGAGGTCGGCGAGCAGGCCGGGCACGGCGAGTAGCTCGTCGACCAGCCGTGCGCCGCACAGCGGGCACAGCGGTAGCGCGTCCGGCACGGGCCGGTCGCACCCGGCGCACAGGACGTCGTCAGCCATGGTCATGCCTCCTCGGGTCGTTGTCCGGTCAGTAGCGCGACAAGGTCGCGCATGGTCATGAGCACCCATTGATCGCCGAATTGCCTGGTGCCCATGCGTTTCGCGACGACCAGGCCGACGAGGGCGTCGTCGTTGCCACGCTCGGTCTCGGCCTCGCGGGTCCATTCGGCGGCCTTGATCTGGCCGCCGTGGTCTTTGCACTCGACGACGATCCGGCCGCCGCCGAGGGTGCGCAGTCCGGCAATGTCGCCGCGGTCGCGCGCCCCGTTGCGGACGCGGCGCTCGATCCGGTCGTCGTCGAGCGCGTCGGCCAGGCCGCGGGCGACGAGGGTCTCGAACGCGCTGCCCGCCTGGCGGGCGCTGCGGCGTGAGCGGGTCACAGCGTCACCACCAGGACCAGGCCGACAGTGGCGAGCATGATCACGAGCGTGCAGGCGAGCCCGAATCCGACCGCCTGGAAGCGTTCGCGCCACACCGCGTTCGGTGCGGCCTGTCCTGCGATGGCGAATGCGGCGATGGCGACCAGCCAGACGCCGATGGGGACGGCTGCGCTGTTCACGCGATGACCCCGATCTCGCGCAGCCGCCGCTCGACGCCCTCGTGTAAGGCCGGATCGCTGTAGGCGGCGACTACGCACTCGGTCACGTATTCGGCGGGCAGGACAGCGGCAGCGACGCCAACCAGCCGGGCAATGTGGTCGTTCATCGTGGCGTCGAAGTGCCCGCCGATGTACGCCGCGACCACACGCCGCTGTAACTCGCGGACGGTGCCGCGCAGGTTGAGCAGTTCGCTCGCCACGGCGTCGATGACGGTCTCGAGTTCTTCCTTGTCGATCGGGACGTGCCCGTTCTCGATCCAGTCGGCGAGCTGCTCGTCGGTGATGGGTTCGGTCACGGTTGGTCTCCTTGGTCGAAGTCGAGGGCGGGCTGTTCGCCCCGCGGCGTGGCCTGCAGCTGCGCCTCGCGGATCCGGCGTTGGGCTATGTCGGCGAAGTGGGCGACGAACTCGATGCCGATGAAACGGCGGCCCTCGAGGATCGCGGCGACGCCCGTGGTGCCGCTGCCCATGAACGGATCCAGGACCAGGCCGTCTCGGGGTGCGATCTTGACCAGCTCGCGCATCACCTCGACCGGCTTCTGGGTGATGTGTTCCCGCTCGCGCGGTGCGCTGATCTGGAAGAACCCGTCGTAGGCGTTGGGGAGAGTGTCCAGTGGCCGCGGGCCCGCGGTGCCCCACACGACGTACTCGCAGTTGTTCGCGAATCGGCCCTGCACCCGGCGACCGTTCGGCTTGTGCCAGGGGACGATTCCGCGCCATACGAATCCGCCTGCCTGCATGGCGTCGGTTGTCACGGGCAGTTGTCGCCAGTCGCAGAACATCGCGAGGACGCCGCCGGGTTTGGCGAGGCGTAGGCATTCGCTGATCCAGAGTTGGCACCAGTAGGCGTAGCCGCGCTGATCGCGGTTGTCACCGGCGAATGCCGCGAGCGCGCCGCCGCCGGTGCCGCGATGAATCTGCTCGGACTGCACGTATTTCGTGTGCACGTCCATCGTTCGATCGCTCCGTGTGAAGCCGCCCGACGAGTAGGGCGGGTCGGTGATGATCGCGTCGGCGCAGGCGTCGGGCAGGTCCGCGAGCACGGCCAGCGCTTCGCCGCGGTAGAGGCTCGCGCGGTCGTCCTGGTAGCTCAGTGCGGTCATGGGCGTAGCTCCTCGACGACGGCAGCGTGCCGGGTACGGATTGCGGGGTCAGGCATGGTCGGGCTCCTCGGTCGGTCGGGGTTCGTCGTCGGGGATGCGCGCGAGCCACTGCTCGAGCGTCATGGGGGTGTGGTCGCAGCGGATCGCGGGCAGGTCGTGGCCGACGAGTTCGGGCGGCTCGTTGCGCCAGCCCTGGGCGTCGCATTCGCGGCACGCGTCGAGTGCGGCGCGGCGCTGGCGGCGGCGTTCGGCCGCGGGGTCGGGCTGCGCGGCGCTCCAGGCTTCCCACCGCAGTCGAGCGTCACGGCACGCACCGCACGGGGCTTGCGTGCCGAGGGGGTGGCGGTCGCAGTGGGGGGAGGGTGGTTCGTTGCTCGCGGGCGCGCTCGCGCGTAGTGACGTTCCCCCGTTACGCAACCCACCAGGTGATGGGTCGTAGGTGGAGGGTGGTCTGGTAGCTGGTAGGAAATGGACCGAATCGGATTGGTAATCCGATTGGTAATCCTCGTCCGGTGAATCACCAATCTCATCAGCGGAATTGGTGTTGTCCACCGATCCGGCATCGTCGTTCGGCACCGACGCGGCATCACCGTTCGCGACCGGTCCGGCATCGGCATTCGGCTCCGGTGCGGGATTAGCGTTCGCGACCGCATCGGCAACGGTCTTCGCGACCGCATCGGCATAGCCGATCGGTTCGGCGTAGGCGTAGGCGTAGCCGACCGTTTCAGCATTGGGGCGGCGAAGGATTCGCGATAGCCCTTCGGCCGAGATGGTGTGCGTCCACGATGACCAATCGGGATGCTCGGCGTGTTCGCGCGCGATCCCTGTGACGACCATGGCCCGCAGCTCGGGTGATGCGACATCCTGGTAGGCGCGGATGACCGCTATGGCGGCCTTGGGATTACGCATCGACTCGTCGTGGCGCACATAGGTGCGCGCGAGCGCTTCCTCGGTTTCGAGGTCGAATAGCGCGAACCGGTGCCGCTCCAGATCGGCGGCCGCGGCGAGGATCCGCTCGAGGGTCATGTCCTTGGCCTTGCGCAGCAGCTTGCGCGGCCGCCAGTCCATGACGCCGCACGCCGACATGGTCGGGTGGGTGAGCATCACCCGGAAGTAGAGCCATTGCGCGTCAGCGGTGAGCGCGTCGAGGTCGGGGTCATCGTTGATGCTGAGCTTCAGCGGGGCGTACTTACGCGCCACGGCGCGCCTCCTCTGAGTTCGTGGGGTTGGGCTCCGCGGCGGCGAAGTCGAAGCCGATTTCCATGGGCTTGGACAGCCGGGCCCTGATCAGTGGCAGATAGTCGGGCTCGCGCTCGATCGCGATGCACCGGAGATGTTCATGAATGCACGCCTCCGCGGTCGTGCCGGATCCGGCGAAGGGGTCCAGCACGAGACCGCCCGGCGGCGTGACCAGACGCACGAGCCACCGCATCAGCTCGAGCGGCTTCACGGTCGGATGCCGAATGCCGTTGACCTCGGGGCGTTCGCTGGCGTCAGCCTTGGCCGTGTACTTGAAGACGGGAAAGAACTTGGACGCGCCGCCCTCGTCGTAGGTGACGCGCTCGCCAGCCGTCCCACGCTGACTGCCGCCGTACCCGAGACCGGACCGCATCGCGGGGGCCACGCCCGGCGGGCGGTCGCCACTCTGGCGGTCAAGCTCGGCCGCCGCCGCCTCGTCCAGCACGACGTTCGCGGGCCAACGGCCAACCACCACGGGGCCGGGAACTCTGGCGGTGTTGTGGCCTCTCATCGACGAGTTGCCGCTGACCGGAGTACCTGCGGACCTCTCGGACTGTCGCTCTCGGTTTCCCACGCGGCAACCGTCGATGTTGAGCGCGCCGGTGCCGTGCTCGACAACGTTCTGCGCCACCGTGCCGCGGATCGGCTTACGCGCCAACACGATCGGCTCGAATGCGGGCTTGAGTGCAGTCCCCCATCCTTCCCATTTCTGCGCAGCCTCGGTTGCCGCTGCGGTGGCGATCGGTATGTATTCGCGCCCGTCGTCCTTGATCCATGAGCCCGTGCGGCCCTGGTCGGCACCGGGGATCATCCGCTTGACCGGCTGACCGGACGCGAGGACTTCACGCTCGGCACCGGCGGCCTTGTCGATTGCGGCCGACACGTCGAGGGACTTCGGGAATCCGGACCCGTAAATCCACATCAGGCTGTCGCGAATCTCGAACCCCGCCAACCGAATCGCCAACGCCATCAAGTCGTGCGTGCGCGAGCCAGCGAAGGCCACGAGATAGCCGCCGGGCTTGATCACTCGCAGACACTCATCCCATACCGCTGGGGGCGGCACGAAGGAGTCCCACGCCTTGCCCATGAACCCGGACCCGGCAGGGGTCCATGATCGGTCGCCGTCGAGCCAGTTCCGGACCGCGTCGGTGGTCTGAGCCGGGGAGGTGGCCGAGAGTCCATAGGGCGGGTCGGTGACGACGGAATTGACCGAGGCATCGGGTATATCGCGGAGCACGCCGAGGCAATCGCCCGGGTAGACCGTTACTGCGGCGTCGGTATAGAACGGCTTCACAACAGCGCCTCCGGGGTAAACAGGGTGGGTTCGGGATCTGGGCGACACTGCTGGCACAGGCGGTCGCGCGGCACCGGTACGTCGGGTGCCCAGGGGATGCGGCATTCGCGGCAGTCCATGAGGACGAGGGGGCCGTGCTTGCCGACTCGGTAGCGGTGAGGGATCGGGCGCGGCGGCGAGGGCCGCGCCGGGCCCGCGGCCTGGACGCTGCCAGGCCACGGGCCGACGACGACCGTGCGGTCGGTCATCGCAAGGCGTTGACCGACCCGCTGAGGGGCGCGTCGCTGGCGGTGTCGCTCACGGGGTTTCCTCCGGTGTGATGGGTTGGACGATCGAGAGGATGTGCCGCCGGATGTAGGCGCGGGCGGCCTGGCGCTCGGCGTCGGTGAGAGTCGCCGCGCCGGTCACAATGGCGTTGACGACGGTCATGAGTTGCTGGTGGGCGACCAGTTCGCCGAGGCGGCGCTCGACGGCGAGCAGCGCGGTCGCGGTCGCGAGGCCGTTCATGGTCGCGAGCATCGCGATCGAGTCGGCGTCGACCGGCTCCGTACTTTCGCCGAGTTCTCCGCAGGTCTCGCCGATTCCGGCGAGCAGCTTCTCGGTGCTGACGCGCTCGGGGTTCGCGGTCACTGCGCGCCGCCGTCGGCCTCGGCGTGCACGACCTCGGCCGCGGCGACGACGCGTTCCTCGAATGCCTCCACCGAGCGAGCGTCAGCCAGCTCGGCGAGCAACCAGTCGGCCTCGGCGTGGGTGAGCGTCGCACCATCGGTGACCTCGCGGCCGAGGATGCTAGAAGCCAGTCGCAGCCGGTCGGCCCGGTCAGTGAGACCGAGGGCCGCGAAATGCTGGTCGGCCTGGGCGAGCTGCTCCGGGGTGATCAACGGGGCGGCGGCCTTCTTCGCACGGCCGCGCTTCGCTGGCGCGGTGTTCTCGGCAGGTCCGGCTGTGACCGTCGCCGAACCCTGCACCGGCGGCGTGTCCGGATTCTCGGCCGGATCGGTTCGCGGTACCGACCTGTCATCCGTGGTCGGGTGCCACGGCTGCACGGTCGGGCCCGTCGATGCAGTGGCGGTCAGCTCGCCCGCACTGAGGCGCTGCGCTTGTGCGCGGACTGGCGCAGCCTCGCCGTTCGGGTCGATGACGAGCGCTGCATCCTCGAGGTGGAGGTTGGAGAAATCATCCGGGTAGGCGCGACGCCACGCTTGGGCCTCGGCGCACTTCGCCAACTGGTTGGCTGGCATCTTCGACCACATGGCGTTCGGCCGTGCCTGGCTGCCGTAACCAGTGGTCTGGACGAATTCGCTGTAGTTGGCGATGCCGGTATACGGCTCGCCGTTGACGAAGATCGTGTACTTCGCGGCGGCCGGGGGTTTGGTGCCGCCGAGCCATACATCGGACCAACCGTTGCCGTCGTGCCAGTACGGGCCATCCAAGCCGAGCCGGTCGCCTGCCTGCTTCGCGGCCCGCTTGCCGTTGAGGCGGTAGCCGTCGATACCGGTCTGGATCGTGTACTTCGTCTCGTACCGTTCGGGTTCCCCGTTGTACCCGCCGACCTTCGTTCGGCGGCCGATGAGATGGATCTGTCTGGAGAACGGATCGAGGCGGGTCACCTGACAGCGGTGGTGGAACAGGTCGAGCTGCGCAACCGGCACATCCTCGAGGCCGAGCTGTTTCAGCGCAGCGACCTGTTGCGGGGTGAATTCGGTTTGCTCAGCGGTCATCTCGATCGCCGATCGTGCGGCGACGCGGGTTGCGATGGCGTTGGTTTCCTGCGTGGCGAGCTCGGTGCTCATGCGTATTCCTCTCTGCGGTACGCCCGTTCGGGCAGATCAATGGGGAGAAGGCCGGTGGCATGGGTCGGCCACTCGTCGACCGCGCTACAGGCGGCGTAGATGTCGAGAGCGCGACGGTTACGGCGAGCACCGAGTTCGACCGCGCGGGCAGGCAACTCGACGACGTAGACCTCATGTGGCGGCGCGGTGCAGACGACAATGAACACGAACGCGGTGTCGATGCCGTTCTCGCCGAAAACGGCTTGGTACCAGTCTTGTTGGCAGTGGTAGCCGAACTTGTCGACGCTCCACTCGAAGTCGTTCGGGCCCGATTCTGACGAGGTCTTGAGATCGCCGATGACGGCCGAACACTCCCCCGTCCAGTGCACCCAGTCGCCGCGAGCCCGCATCATGACGCCGGTTTCCGGATCGCGGCAGTACGCGGTCAGCTCGGGCACACCCGAGGCGAACAGCTGCGCGGCGTAGGGGTGTGCCATGACGTTCGCAGCAGCGGCGTGTGCGGTTGCGAAGTCCTTTGGTCGCAGCGGGATACCGCCCGCGGCCCGGATGCGTGCCACCTCGGCTTTGGCGTCGTTGGTGCTCCACTTGTCGTAACCGCTGTCGACGACCGGCGCGCCGGTGCCGAGCACGATGGTGTGGACCGCAGTACCGAGGTCGAATGCATCCGTGGGGGGATCCGGATTGTCCTGCTCGAACTTCCAGCGCCATGGCGTCACCTTGAGCAGCCGCCGCGCACCCGATGACGACAGACTGTTGCGGTCGCCGTGGTAGACCGCTTCCGGCACACCGGAGTACAGGCCCGGCGCGGTCGGCGCGGCCGTGCTCATATCGCCCACCTCGCCGCGTCGGCGCGAGCGTCGGCGACGGCCTCGGCGCGGTCCGCCAGCGTGCTCGGCGCGGCCTCGAACGGCACCCACACCGCCAGGCACAAGAGCACTTGGATCATTCGCTCGGGATCCTGGCGGCACTTCGCGACGAGGGAGTCGTACAGGAATTTCGGGCCGACGTCCGGGTCGCGCACGTCCTCGCAGACGCCGAGTGCTTGCTTGGCGATCTCGTCGTGATCGTTGTGCCGCGCCATCAGACCGACATCGCTTTCTGGCATGGCCGACACCGGTAGCGGTACTCGCGCCCGTGCGAGGTGGTCGCGGTGATCGGCAGTTCGCCGCCGCAGTCCTGGCAGCGGCCCGGTGCGGTCTCGCTGGCCGCGTCGAGCCCGAGTATCGCGAGCAACTCCGCACAGTCGGCGGCGTCGGTCGCGTTGCTAGCGACGACGCGTCGGGCGCGGGTCCGCTGCTCGGCCGTCGGGCCAGGGGCAAGCGGGAGCCCGGTGTCGATCATGTCTCGGCTCACAGCGCCCCCATGGCGTCGGCGACCGCGCGGTCGTGCGCCCGGTCCTCGGGCTCGTCGGTGACGAGCGGCCCGTCGGTGCGCTCGTCGACCCACGTATCCATCACGAGGCGACGCAGACGCTCGGCGAGCCTCACGGGATCCACTCCAGCCGGAGCACCCGCGAGTTCGTCGGCGAACTCGAGGACGCGCGTCGTCAGGTCGCGCGGCGAGGGCTGCGGTTGCATGAGTCCGCAGTCGACCGTGCTCATGAACGGCTGGTCAGGGTCCGGCGTCAGCAGCGCGAGAACCGCCGCGTGGTCGACCTCGTGGGTCCGGTCCGCGTACGCGTAGATGCGATGGTTGACGGCGATGCGCCCGTCGCTCGGGTGCACGGTCGCGCAGTCCGGCATGTCGGCGGTCTCGACGATGAGCTGTCGGAGGTCGGACAGGTAGATCTCGCCGACGGTCGGTTCGGGCTGCAAGGTGACCGTTGCGTCGGCGAACCGGCTGGCGTCGATGCGGTTGCCGGTCTCGGGGTCTGTCCACGGCGTCACCGGGTCACCGCCTCGGCGCGGACGCGGGCGAGTTCGCTGGTGGTGATGATCGGCAGCGGTAGCGTCGGTGCTTCCCACGCGATGCGGGCCGCGAGGGCGGGGAAGGGGATGCGCGCGGGTCCGGCCTGATGGCGGCGGGTGGCTCGACGTCCCATGTAGGGTCTCCTTGATCTCTGGGATTGCGCCCCGTCGAGGTGGATCTCGACGGGGCGGCGGCATGTCAGGGGTTGGGCAGGTCACCCGACGCAGGGGCGTCGACACCGGCGTCGGGCGACCCGATCCCCGGCTCGGCGGCCGGGGACGACTTGAATGCGCCGAGGGCGGCGCGGGCCAGATGGGCGATGGCGCGCGGCAGCAGCAGCACGCCGGTAAACCAGCTGCTCGCGTCGATCGCGTCGCTGGTGGTCAGCCAGTCGTCATCGTCGACGTCGCCGGGCGGGGGTCCGAAGGGTCCGTGCTCGGCCTCGTGGGCCTGGCGCAGCTTGGCGGCGGCGTCGAGGTCGGCCATCCATGCAGGGGTGGGGTGCGTGCTCGTCATCGGCGACGCCCCACGATCACGACAGCCATTCCGGCGAATCCCAGTGCCAGCCAGACGAATGCGACGATCCCCCACCCGATCACGGCGTCACCCCCGCACAAGCGGTCAGAGCCACGCTCAGCAGGTACGTGGCGAGCATTCCGGCGGCGATGACGGCGAGCCAGCCGTACATGGCGAGGGCGTGCCGGTTGATGTGCGGGCGATTCATGCGGCATCGCCCTCACCCTCGAGCGCGGCCCGTGCAGCCTCACGAGCGATGCGGCGTCGGTTATCCTTGGCGATCTCGCGGCCGAGGATCGTGGCGGGCGTGACGATTCCGCGCGCCGCGCGCCGAGCCTCGCCGGCGGCGATTTCGGATTCCATCAACGCGGCGGACCCGAAACCGAATGCACGCGCGATCATCTCGGCGACTTTGGGAGGTACGGGCGTGCCATCGCGGAAGAGGCACGGAATAGGTTCGGTCATTGTGGGCAGTCCCGTTTCGTAGTGGTGTAGGTGCGCGCCCCGGAGGGCGAGGTGAGGGGTCCTCGGCGGTCCCCTCCGGGGCTGCGCGGTCCCGTGCCGGTGTCGGCATTCCGGCACGGGAAGTCGTAGTCGTGTTAGGCGGACCGTTTACCGAGGCGGCGTCGGCTGCCAGGCGTCATGCTCAGGGGGTTGGGAACGACCAGGGCGGGACTGGCGAGCAGGTGGATGGACTCGGTGATGTCGCATTCGGTCATGCGCCAGACGCCGCGGGTTATCCGGCGGCCGGGGAGTTTCCTAGCGCGGAGTTTGCGCAGCAACCAGTCCTCGCTCGGTGCGCCGATCCGTTCGGCGGCTTCCGCTAGCGAGTAGGTGCGGTCCTCGTTCGCGGTGGTCATGACGCGACCGCTTCCGGGCGGGCGACCAGGATTTCGACGCGCACCTTGAGTACTCGGGCAATGGTGCCGATCTCGTCGGTGGTGAACGGGTACTCGCAGCGCAATCGGCGGCCGAGGGTGTTGGCTGTGATGCCGGTGAGTTGTGAGAGTCGTCGGCGGGTGATCCCTTGTCGCGCCATCTCGGCTTTGATGTTGGACGCAATATGCGACCTGAAAGCCTCGGAGCTGTCTTCCATGTATGGAACGTTAGCCGCTCACTATGGGTGTTGCAATCAGTGGTGGTCGATGAATCTGCTCCACCTATGAGACGGCAGCGCTCGACCTGCGCAAACAGTGGGCCATCTATGGAATGGGACGTATCAAGACTGTTCTATGTTCCATAGGTGGGGATACACTCGCCCTCATGGGATACACACGTCCACGGGGGCCATGGAACCGGGCCTTCGCGCAGGAAGTCGTTCACCGACGGCACTCCGCCGGATTGTCACAACGCGAGGTATACGAGCGCGCCGGACTGTCGCGATCGACCTACACCAAGTTCGAACTGGATCAGACCGTTCTCACCATGGACCAGATCGCGCTGGTCGCCGAAACGCTCGGCGTCCACGTCGACGATCTGGCCCGCGGTGCCCGCTTCCGCGTGGAAGCCGCCGAACACCTGGACCTGCCGGAGTCGGACATCCGCGCGATGTCCTCGGACACGCTGGAACGGCTACTCGGAGAACGAAATTCGTTCACCCGCTCCGTAGCTGCCGGAATCCGGGGTGAGCTGGCGCGGCGCGGCATGACGATGGAAGACCTGGCGGTAGCCGCGCGTATGGAACTCGACCACCTGACACCGCGTTTGCGTGGCGAGCAGGCGCTCGACTTGGACGACATCACCTCCATCGCCCGCGCCTTCGACCTTCACCACGACGATCTCCTGCGCCTGGCCGCCACCGCGGCGCGCCCCCCTGCGCATCCCGAGCAGATGCCCGCGCCGGTCGAATCGGCGCTGGTCTACCACACCGAGGACTGACAGCCGCGGTGCAGGCGGCGGATGCCCGGACAGATGATCCCGGGTTTCTCGTGGGGGAGCGCCGCACGCCACACCGCGCACCGTCGTACCGACTCGCCATCTGGAATCGGCGATGCCCACAGCTTCCGCAGCATCAGCGAAGCGTCGCCGAACAGGATCGCCTCGTCGCGCTCACTGGCGTTCGAACATGGCATCGCGCGAATCCGCTCCGGGTGAATCTCGAGCCGCCCGATCTGCGTCATCAGCAATCCATTGGGTTGCCGCCGGACCTCCAGCGGTCCAACCATCCCCCTGAGCACCTGGATGCCGATCGCGGCCAATTCCTCGGCGGTCGCCCACAATAGGTTGGCGCTCCGCAGAACCTCCATCAAGTCCCCTCGCTCAACATCATCCCCAGCCGCGCCGCTGCGGTCGGGCTTGCTGCAGGTGACCCACCGACGCCGCGCGTCGCACTTCGCCGCCTCGTGACGTTCACCATGGCAGACCATCGGCCTCTCAGCTATCAATGCTGGTCAACTGCGTGATCATCATCCAAACACTGAATTTGTCCAGAATTCAAGGGACGCACAGATTTTCGAGTCCTCAGTTTTTGAGTAGCGAATTCCTCTGTACTCACGATGTGAAGAGTCAAGGAGACGTGAAGGGGTTGCTGTATGGGTGCTGAATTTCAGATGCCGACACTCGGCGGCTACGCCAAGTGGCTCAGAAATCGCCGCAGCTGGACCCAGCTGCAGCTCGCGCAACGGGTCAGGATCGGCAAGAGCACCTATGAGCGGATCGAACAAGGGGCGACTGCCAGATACCGTGACGGCGTCCTTGAGAAGCTCGCAAATGTGTTGTGCGACAACGAGCATGAGCTGGCGCACTGGTGGGCGCTCGCGGGCCAGCCGATCTCGGCACTCGGTGAGGTCACCTCTCCTGCCGATATCGGAGCACTCCTCGATGGCCTGTCGCCGTTGCCCGCCGCATGGATTGATAACTGGCGCGTCGCCGAAGCGAACGCGCGGCATCGCGAGCTGATGCCGGGCCTGCACGAGGCTGAAACCCTGCCGCACTGGGTGTTCGGCGATGTTCGCGCCAAGCTGGTGTGCCCGGACTGGCAGCGCGAGGCGACGATCGTCACCGGGCTGCTGCGCCACTACGCCGTTTCACACCGTGGGCGGGGCGCGACTCCGGATGTCATCGCGTCACTGATGGCGTATCCGGAGTTCCGTTACCTCTGGGAATCCGGGATCGTCTACGCGCGGCGACCGGAACCCAACCGGCGGATCTGGTCACCGTCTACCCAGACGATGACTGTCGTGCGCGAAGCGATCATCCCGACATCGGCGGCAGGTCAGCTGATCGTCGGCTTTCCGGCCGACAACGACTAGACGGGTAGGCCGTCGAGGAACTCCCGCACTATCGGGTTCACCAGCTCCGGGTGCGTCCAATTGCAGATATGAGTCACGGTGTCGGCGGTGATCGTGTCGAACCGCACCGGACCGCCGAGCCCGTCGGCCAACTCCTGCATCCGCTCCGGCGAGAACGCCTGATCTCCGATACCGCGAATCAGTAACGCGGGCGCGGTGATCTCACCAATCAACGGGGTCAGATCCTCGCGGTCGATGAGACACCGCGCCGCCAGCGCCAGACGCGAGCGGTCGGACGCGATCCACTTGTCCATCCACACACGCTGATGCCGTTCACGGTCGCCGCCGATCATCACCGACGCCATCGACAGAATCAGACCGTTCGGAGTCTCCGGACTGTTCACCCAACCGTCGACGATCGTGGCCTCATAGCCCGCGCGCTCCCTATCGGTGTAGGCAGCCGCGCCGGTACCGATCAACACCAGCCCGCGCACGCGCTGCGGCTGCAACAACGCCATCCGCTGCGCGATGAAACCGCCCTGAGACAAGCCACCGACGACAATGCGGTCCAGACCGAGCGCGTCAGCCACGCCCCATGCGTCCCACGCCTGCTCCCAATATGTGAACGGTTCGCCAGCGTCCTCGGTCTGTCCGTGACCGCGAGCGTCGAGGGCGATCACGCGGTAGGTGTCGGCCAGTGCCTCCATCTGCGGTGCCCACATCTCCGCGTCCATGAAGAATCCGTGCCCGAGCAATACCGCCGGGCCATCGGTCTCGGTATCGAGGTAGTGCACCTTCGTCCCATTGATGTTGGCGAACGGCATAGTCCCTCCCATTGCTAAGCGTGCCCGCACGATACCCGACAGCAGGAACGGGTTCTAGTAAACGTCCGGCGGAGGTCTCGCACGACGCCGGGCGACCTGCGCGAGCGTCGCCAGCCCTGGACGCTCCGGCGCGACCGCCGACCGGTTGACGGCGTTGACGGCGTCAACAGGCACCCGTAAACTCCCAGGTCGTACCAAGCGCTACCGTTCACTCTGAGGCGTTCCGGCGCTGGTCCAGGCGTTATCGCAGGGAACTTCGTGGGGTTCAAATCCCTCCGCTTCCGCCAAGCCCGAGCCGGTCGTCACCAGTTCCGGAACCGGTGACGACCGCCGGTCACCACAGCGGTCGA
Source organism: Nocardia sp. CC213A (assembly GCF_030766805.1). NCBI lineage: Bacteria > Bacillati > Actinomycetota > Actinomycetes > Mycobacteriales > Nocardiaceae > Nocardia > Nocardia sp. CC213A. The sequence continues at coordinate 253,462 of NZ_JASFXA010000010.1, read as the reverse complement.
CGGGCGACCGGTGGATCGGATCACCCCCGGTGCTACCGATGAAAGCCCTTCGGCCGCTTCCGAACTCGTGCCCCGCGTAAGCCGCCGCCCGGTATCCCGATCGGTCGGCTTGTGTGCGGTTTCACGACACGATCGCCGCGGCGTCACGCCTGCCCCACGCCGCCTCTGGCAGACTGGCGACCGTGCCCCGCCACCAGTGGTGTCGTCTCGTCGGCGCGATCGCCTGCGCCGCACTGATACTCGGTGTGGCGTCTCCGTCCGCTGCTCGTCCACCTGCGGATTCCGGTTCGGCGGAAGGCAATTCGGCCGTCCCGGAGGTCTCCGTCGCCGCCGCGCCCACCGTCGAACGGGTGGAACCCATCGGCGACCGCTTCCTCACGGTCTTCGTGCGCTCCCCGGCCATGGGCCGTGTCGTCTCCGTTCAGGTGCTGCTGCCCGCCGACCGCAGCCGACCCCGCCCCACCCTCTACATGCTCGACGGCCGCAGCGCCGCCGAGGACGTGAACAACTGGACCGCCCGGGGCGGCGCCCTCGAATTCTTCGCCGACAAGCCGGTGAACGTGGTCTTCACCCTCGGCGGCGCGTCCAGCTACTACACCGACTGGAAACGCCCCGACCCGAACCTCGGCGTGAACCGGTGGGAAACGTTCCTCACCCGCGAACTGCCGCCCCTGATCGACGCCCACTTCGACGGCAACGGCCGCTACGCCGTCCAGGGCGTCTCCATGGGCGCGGAGGCCGCCATGATGCTGGCCGTGCGCCGCCCCGGCCACTTCTCCGCCATCGCCGCCCACAGCGGTTGCTACGCGATCAGCTCCGACTACGGCCGCGCCCAGGCTCAGGCCGTCGTCACCACCGACGGCGGCGATACCGCCAATATGTTCGGCGAGGAGGACGACCCCCAGTGGGCCGCCCACGACGTCCACGCCCACGCGGAAGCCCTGCGCGGCACCAGAATCTACCTCTCCGCCGGCATCGGCCTGCCCGGCCTGCACGACCTCCCCGGCACCCCGGAATACCCCGACTCCATCCTCTTCGGCGGCCCCTTGGAGGCCGGCGCCTACGCCTGCACCCTCCAACTCATCGACCGCCTCAGCCAGATCGGCATCCCCATCACCGCCAACCTCCGCCCCACCGGCACCCACTCCTGGCCGTACTGGCGGGACGAATTGCCCCGCGCCTGGCCCACTCTCGCCGCGGGGCTCGGCATCGGCTGACTGCCGCGGTCAGAGCGTGTCGCGTAACGGTACGAGGCGGTAGGTGACCCACGAGCTGAACGGGAAATGCGGTTTGTCGATCTTGACGCGCAGCCTGCGGATCTCTCCGGTGGCGGGCATCGCGACGGGCAGCTCCGGGCGCGCCGCGACGGGGTCGGGCGGATCGGTGATCCACATGCGTTCGAAGTCCGGATGCGCGCGACAGCGGTCGACGATCTCGGTAATAGCGGTCTCTGGCACCGAGATCGGACCCATGACGCGCAGCCCGTAAGCGAAACCGTGTGCCAGCTGCTCCCAGGTCGGCAGAATCTCGCTCGCCTGCGGTGCGGTGAACAGCCAGATGAGCAGATTCGATGTGGTCTCCGCCCCCGGAAAGGTCTCGGCCCACGCGGAATTGGCGCCGAGCACCTCGCCCTCGGGCAGGGTGAGGTAGGCCGCCGGATACGGCAGATCCTCGAGGTCGGCGATGGCGTCGGCATCGGGTCGGCTCGGTGACGGCCCCAGAATGCGGGTGAGCGTCCCCGGATACAGCGCGGCGATGATCCGCTCCCGATAGATGTAGGCGATGGCGAGCGCGTCGAACAGCGCCCCCACGAACTCCAGACTCGGTACCAGCCGCCCCGCCTCGACCTTCTCGATCGAGGATTTCGACCACCCGGTCGTCGCCGCCAGCTGCGCCTGCGTCATCCCCAGCGCCTTCCGCCGGGTCCGCACGAACTCGGCCAACCGCCCTCTGGACATCGAACTTCCACTCTCCTGTAGGCCAACTCACAGCATCCCCGACCCGAAGTCGCACCCGTACTGCGACTCCGGTGCGTTGACACCACCGCCACCGGAAACCAGGCTCTATCCGGAGCTCGATCGAGCCCGCGCACCGGGGGTCGGTGCCCTGGAGGGGAGCGCACCGACCCCCGTCCGAGCAACCCGAACCACCACCCGGACACACGAAAACCCCCACAGCCATTGGCAGCGGGGGTTTTTCACTGCGCGCCCGGAGAGACTCGAACTCCCAACCTTCTGATCCGTAGTCAGATGCTCTATCCGTTGAGCTACGGGCGCAGGACTATTCATTTGTGGACGCCCGGCGAACCGGGCTTGGCGGAGGCGAGAGGATTTGAACCTCCGGTCCCCGTGAAGGGACAACTCATTAGCAGTGAGTCCCATTCGGCCGCTCTGGCACGCCTCCTGGACGCCTTCTTGCGAGGCCGCCGGTCCTTTCGAACCGCCGGGGACAAAGGTTACACAGCAGCCGACCAAGACGCAAAACGGCTGGTCAGAGAAATGAAATGGGGGTCAGCGCAGGTGGCTGTCGAACCAGTCGAAAATTCGGGTCTGGGCGTCGACGACCGCGTCGTCGTCGAAGGCGTCGCGGTCGAAGCCGGGATGGTCGGGGCGGTGGTGCAAGCCGGGATAGCTGACCACCAGGGTGGCGACGGCGGCGCGGGCGGCGGCGTCGCGCAGCTGTTCCACATGGTCGGGCGGGGTGACGGGGTCGTCCTCGCCGTAGAGACCGAGCCAGGGGGCCTTCAGTTTCGGTGCGGCGTGGACGAGCGCGTCGGCCTGCGGCGTCAGCGGGCTGCCGATGCCGGGGGCGGCGATGCTCACGGCCGCGCCGATCGGTCGACTGGTCGCCACCAACAGCGCCGCGGTACCGGCGGAGTCGAAGCCGAGCACGCCGACACAGTCGCGGAAGACACCGTGCCCGATCAGCCAGTCGAAGCAGGCGTCGAAGTCGGCGAACAGGTCGTCGCCGAAGACCTTGTCGGCCTGCGCGCCATTGGTGCGGTGGAACAGGTCCGGGGCCAGCACCGTCCAGCCGTCGTCGGCCAGGGACCGCATCATGTCCAGCAATGGATCGGTGAACTCGCGTGATTCGTGCAGCACCACGATGCCGCCCCGGGCGTGACCATCCGGTTCGATCACGGTGACGGGGACCCTGGTGGTGTCGTGCACAGGGGCCAGATCTCGGTAAACGCCCGACATAAAGCCAGGGTAGTGAAGCTAGGTAAAGTTCCGGATAAATCCTGGGCCGACATAGGGTGGAGGCGTGAGCGCGCACATTCGTCCGGACCTCGACGCCATCCCCGCGTACGTCGCGGGCCGCAGCCTGCCCGGTGTGGTGAAACTGGCCAGCAACGAGACCACCTTCCCGCCGCTGCCGTCGGTGGCCAAGGCCATCGCCGAGGCCGCCGAACAGGCCAACCGGTACCCGGATATCACCGCCACCGAACTGCGCACCGCCATCGCCGAATTCCATGGCGTCGGCATCGAGAACGTCGCGGTCGGCTGCGGCAGTGTGGCGTTGTGCCAGGAGATCATCCAGATCACCTGCGGCGAGCACACCGACGAGGTGGTGTTCGCGTGGCGCTCCTTCGAGGCATATCCGATCGTCACCCGCATCGCCGGGGCGCGCGCCGTCCAGGTGCCGCTGGACCTCGACTACGCGCACGATCTCGACGCCCTCGCCGCCGCCGTCACCCCGAACACCCGGGCGGTGTTCGTGTGCAACCCCAACAACCCGACCGGGACCGCGCACGGCCGCGCCGCCATCGAACGCTTCCTCGACACCATCCCGGACACCGTGCTGGTCGTCCTGGACGAGGCGTACTACGAATACCTGCGCTTCCCGGCCGATCAGCATCCCGACGGTGTCGAACTCGGCCGCACCCGCCCGAATGTGCTTGTGCTGCGCACCTTCTCGAAGGCGTACGGACTCGCGGGCCTGCGCGTCGGCTATGCCGTGGGCGATCCGGCCGTGGTCACCGCGCTCATGAAGGTGCGGGTTCCGTTCAGCGTCAACCGGCTCGCCCAGGCCGCCGCCATCGCCTCACTGGACGCCCGCCACGAACTCCTGGAGCGCACCGACGCCGTGATCGCCGAACGCGAGCGCATGCGCACGGCCCTGGCAGCGGCGGGCTACCGGGTGGCCGACAGCCACGCCAACTTCCTCTGGCTCCCCCTCGGCGACCGCAGCGCCGAATACGGTGAGGCCAGCGCCGCGGCGGGCGTCCTCGTCCGCCCCTACGGCACCGACGGCGTCCGCGTCACCGCCGGTGACCCACACGAGAACGACCAGTTCCTCGCCTTCGCCACCCACGCCGACACCGTTGCCCGCTTCCTGGGCTGACCCCCGCCCGCGATGAAGTTCAGGGTCAGTGCGGGCGCAGCGGCGGTCGTGGTTCGCTTCGAGCCCGCCGGACAGGAGTACGCCCTCGCGGCGGGCGATCACATCGTCGTGGAGTTCGTCGCGTACCCGGACGGTGCAACTGGCTTCGCCGGGGACATTCAGCACGAGCCCGGGGAGATCGTGCTCTGCGCGCCACGGGGCCACCACATGCGAGTGTGGGATTCGTCAGGCGTGGCCTTCGATCCCGAGTGCTGACCGGGTTGTCCCGCGCCTGAGGTGGTGCGGGACAACGGAGTTCACTTCCACGCAGCCAGATCGGGCAGGTCGCCCTTCAGGTCCGAGCCGTCGGAGCGGCCGATCAGCCAGGTGGCGAGAGCCGTTGCGGTGCCGGTGATCTCGGTGACGGCGGTGGAGCCGACGGTGGCGGTGTAGCCGGTATCGGTCGCGGTGACGGTGAAACCGGGCGCGTCGGGGTCGGCGGTGCGGGCGCGGTCGGCGAGCGCCTCGGTGAGCAGGCGGGTGGTGAACGGGGTGGGCCAGTCGGCGGGGGAGTAGGCCACCGCCAGATCCACATGGTGGATCTCCACCTCCAGCAGGCGCATCCACACGATGCGGGTGGCCGGGATCTCCGTGCCCTGGCGGTTGCGGACGGAGGTGGCCCAGCGGTCCTCGGGCAGCACCCGGGCCAGGTCCAGCCAGCGGTCGGAGGCGGCTCGCAGATCGTCGAGCTGTTCGCGCAGCGGACGCGGCGCACCGGCCTCGATATCGGCGTCGCGCAGGTACGCGCTGGCGTACTGCGGGGTCTCTATGCCGGTGCGGGCCCACAGCAGCAGGTTGACCAAACTGTCCGCATTGCGGGACAGGTGGGACAGCACATGGCCGCGGGTCCAGCCGGGCAGGAGCGAGGGTTCCACCAGATCGGCGTCGCGCAGGTCGGCGACGGTGGTGAGCAGGCGCTCGGTCGCGGTGGCGACAGTGTCGAGCTGCGTGGGGATCGCGGTGAATTCCGGTGCGTCGCTGGTCACATCACCCGACCATACCCACGGGCGGGGTGGCGCGCCGGTTCGCCGCCGCGACCTGCGCGCCGAGCGCCAGCAGCCACAGCGACATCGCCCCCACCTGCACCCGCTGCGCGATCCCGAGCCCGTGATCGCCGGGCAGATTGTCCGCGATGAGCAGCCACGCCGTGGCCACCGAGCCGATCACCAGAATCCACAGCCCCGCATGCCGCACGATCGGCCACTGCCGATACCGGAACGCCGCCACCGTGAACGCCAGCATGGCGACGAAGATCGAGAACACCGCCAACGTGCTGGTCAGCGCGTGGACCTGATGCAACTGCGGAAACAGCGGACTCTCCCCGGCGGGCACCTCGGCCGCCGGATCCAACGGCGCCTGCGCATCGGCGATGGTGGCTGCCCCGAAACATCCCAGGGCGACCCAGCCGACGGTGGTGTACCCGCGCCGCGGGAACAACAGCAGCCCGCCACTCGCGGCGACCACCAGCATGGCCCCGGTCAGCGTGTCCGCCGTGGTGAAGACACCGCGAAACGGCGCCCCGCGCTCGGCGAGCTGGCTGAGAAACGAGGTGAACGGATCGATCCCCACCGGCAACACGAACTCCAGCACCCACGACGAGTAGCTGCACCCCGCCAACCCGACGAGCACCGCGAGCCCCCACCGCAGCACCCGCCGGAAACGCGATTCCGACGCTTGTCGGCCCGCACCCGCGGCCACGTCGCCCGCGTCCTCACCCCGCTCATTCTCGGGAGGCGTCATCGCCACTCGCTTTCGCCGCCGCACCGCCCTTCGTCACGCGCACCGCCACCGCACGGACGGCCCGGCACATCACGCACTCCAGACCGCCCAGGCGGTTTCCCCATTCTCGCCCATCCAGCCGCCCTCGCCGCCGCGCCGCGCGGGGCTCACCGCATCCCATCGGCAAGCGCCACCCGCTCCAGCGTGGGCCAGGTTGCGGCCTGCCGGCTTGCCACCCAGCACATCGCAGTCTGTTGTCGCGGCAGAAGTCGTTCGCCGCTCGATCCGGTGTCCGCTGCGTTCGACTCGGTTCGGTGGTGCACCCTGCGGGCACAACTCGCTGGTCCGCACCCGACCCACGCGAGCGCGCCTCACCCCGTGCGCCCCAACGCCTTCCACACCAGATCAGCCGCGCTCTCGGCTCGCTCGTGCTCCCACACCCGAACGACCGTCCACCCCGCCTCCCGCAACCGCGCATCGGTATCGCGGTCGCGCGCCACATTGCCCGCCAGCTTCTCGGCCCACCATTCGGCATTGTTCTTGGGAGATGTGGCGTGCTCGGGACAGCTGTGCCAGAAGCAGCCGTCCACGTACACCGCTACCTTGCGGCGCGGGAACACGATGTCGGCCCGCCGCCGCAGCCCCCGCATCGGAGCCCGGTCCACGAAGAACCGCGCCCCCCGCCGATGCAGTTCCCGCCGCAGCGCGATCTCCGGCGCGGTCCCCACGCGCCGCTGCCGCGCCATCCGCGCACTCGTTGCCGCATCCGTCTGCGGCCGTCCCGTCGTCCGCGCTGTCTCGCTCATCCGACCTCCCGGATCGATCCCCATCCTCTCGCCGGGAGCGCACCGCCCACCACCCGGGCGCCCGACGGGGAACTGGTGGCGGCATCGCCCGGGAGGGCTCCGCCACCAATTCCCCTCGGTGCTACGCCGCCTCGCTGGGGCGGCCGCCCATGCGGTCGAGGTGGTTTTCGACGTCGTCGATGAAGCCGGGTGGGAAGCGGAGGGAGCCCATGCGGGTGCGGCGGAGGAAGCCGGCGGTGGCGCGGGCGGACAGGAGGCTGGAGTCGTCGAGGAACCAGCGCAGGTCCTCGTAGGGCGCGTGCACCGGCCAGGTGGAGACCGGGACGCGGTGCACGGTGCCCGCGTGGCCCCAGGCGGCGGTGGGCCAGCGCTGGCCGGGCAGCAGGGGTTCGCCGGGGATGGCGTCGGTGGCGGGGGCGGACAGGCAGGCGCCCACCCAGGAGGCCATGCGCACCGCCACGGCATTGCCGACGAGTTTCCAGCGGTGGCCTTTGCGCACGGTGGGCACCGACAGCGCGGGGGCGGTCCAGTCGCGGTCGAAACCCTGGAGGCGTTCGGCGTCGGTGATGCCCGGGGTGACGATCTCCCCGGAGGGCAGCCGCACCGCGGGCGGGCTCGCGATGCCCAGCGCGGAACCGCCCTTCAAGGTCGGCACGGCGTTGACGGCCCAGCCCAGCCCGCGGGTGCCCTCGGTCCAGTAGAAGCCGCACGGATCGTGATCGGCGGAGCCGACCACCCGCTCACCGGCGTCGGTCCCGAACAACACCGGCCGGGGATCCTCGGTGCGTGAGGCCAGCATGAGCACTCGCTCGCGCCGCTGCGGCAGTCCGAACGCCCGCGCGTCCACCACCCGGTACGCCCACAGGTAGCCGAGTTCCTCCAGGGCGGTGGTGATGTGCCGCATGGCCGCCCCGCCGCCCAGTTGCAGCATGAACGGCACATTCTCGATGAGCAGCCAGCGCGGCCCGCGTTTGCGCCGCACCAGCCGGAACACCTCGTCCACCAAACCCGAACGGGAGCCGGTGATTCCGGCGGTGCGCCCGGCCTGCGACAGATCCTGGCACGGGAATCCGGCGGCCACCAGTTCGGTCCCGGCTGGCAGCGCGCGCAGCCGGGTGACGTCGGAATGCACGGGCACATCCGGGAAGTGCGCGCTCAACACCGCCTGCGCGCCCTGGTCGATCTCGCACAGCAGTTCACTGCGCCAACCGTGCGCGGCGAGCCCGAGTTCCAGTCCGCCGATACCGGCGAACAGGCCCACCATCCGCGCCACAGCTGTCCTTTCACCCCGAGTACCGATATGTCGTCAGAACGTTACTCGAGTCGCGACGAACCGGCGCTGATCCACACCGCGCCCACCACCCGCCCGGCCCCCGCGCTCGACAACACGCCGACGGAATACATCGCCCCGCATGGCCTGTCGAGCATGTCGCTCCGGGGAACGGGTGATGCCGCGCCGAGGGGCGATATGCGGAGCCCGATCGGCGAATGGCCGCGACCGCGCCCGGTGATACGCGCCACCGGACGCGTCCGCGGCCCTACCACTCCCCAGGGGCGAGCGCACGCGAGGCCGCGGCGTGACGGCGCAACCCGGACACGCCGTGGCGAACTCGCTGAACGCCGCCGTGTGTTCGCCGGGCGAGCGGGGCGTGGACGTACGGTAGAGGCGTGACGACGGACAGCAACGGCGAGGAAATCCGGGCCGGGGGCGCCCGGTGGCCCGCGATCCTCACCTGGCGGGCGCACAACGGGTCCCGGATGGAGTCGGTGCGGGTGGTGCTGAACGGCAACCGGATTCGCGCGGCGGGCCGCATCATCGCCGGCGCGACCGAGGAGAGCGAGGCGTTCAGCGCCTCCTACGACCTCGTCACCGACGAGAACGGGGTGACCAAGCGCCTGTCCCTGCGCAGCACGGTCGCGGCGGGGGAGCGGCACGCCTCCATCGCCCGCGACGAGGAGAACTACTGGCTCATCGACGCGGGCGCCACGCACGTGCGCTCCACTTTCGGCGGCGCGCTCGATGTCGACATGGTGCTGAGCCCGTTCTTCAATACGCTGCCGATTCGCCGCCACGGCCTGGCGCACACCTCCGAGGACATCCAGGTCCCGGTGGTCTACGTGCGGCTGCCGGACCTGCTGGTGCAGGAGGCCAGTCTCACCTACAGCTCCGGCCCGGACGGTATCCACGTGCTGTCCCCGGTCTCCAGCGCCACGGTCACCGTCGACGCCGACGGCTTCCTGCTCGACTACCCGGGGCTGGCCGAGCGCATCTAGGGCTACTCCAGGGCTTCGATGACGCCGCCGCGGCGTCCGGCGTCGGCCAGCTTCGCCAGCCAGTCGTGGTCGCCGGGCCGAATGCCCGCGATCGCCCACCGCTGGAAGGTGTCGTAGTCGTTGCGCGCGTCGTGTCCGGCCTCGGTGAGCTGGGCCAGGGAGTCGGTGTCGCGCAGGCTGTCCCGGGCGGCGGTGAGCACCCGCAGGGTGTCGTCGAGCACCTCGAGCAGCGCGTCGGCATTGGGTTCGCAGATGGCGCGGACCAGGGCGGGCGCGGTGGCAGCCACCCTGGTGCCGTCGCGGAAGGACCCGGCGGCCAGCCCGAGTGCCAGCGCGCCGCCGCCCGCGCCCTGGATGGCGAGGGCTTCGGCCAGCACGTGCGGCAGGTGTGAGATGCGGGCGACGGCGCTGTCGTGTTCGGCGGAGAGCACCGGCACCACCACGGCCCCGCAGTCCAGCGCCAGCCGCGCCACCCGGGTCCACGGGTCGGCGTGTACGCCCGGATCGACGCTGATCGCCCAGGCCGCGCCCTTGAACAGGTCGGATGTGGATGCGGCCCAGCCGGATTCGCTGGTCCCGGCCATGGGGTGCCCGCCGACGAAGTGCGCGCCCAGTTCGTGCCGGTGCACGGCATCCAGTACGGGCTTCTTCACACTGGTCACATCGGTGAGCGGACACGCCGGGGCGAAACTGCGCACATCCGAGAGCACGGTGTCGAGGGCGGGCTGCGGCACGCCGATCACGATCAGCGCGTCGCGGTCCGCGGCCCGGCCCAGTACCGCCCCGATGTCGGCGCTCACGTCGAAGCCGTCGGCGCGCGCGGCCCGCACACCCGGCTCCGACCGGTTGAATCCCCACGCCTCGTACCCCGCGGCGACGGCGGCACGCAGCACCGAACCGCCGATCAAACCCGTCCCGAGGACGCAGACAGCTGGTTTCCGATCGCCCGTCATGGCACCAGATTCGCATACGACTTCAACATTTCCCCCGAAGCGGACTACCGTTGCGCCCATGGCAGCACAGCGCTCGAGCACGAATAGGGCGACGTCGGACGATTACGACGACGTGGAAGGGTTCGCAGTGGCGGTTGTCCGCGAAGAGGCCACCTGGAAGGTCACGCCGTTGACTCAGGCGGCACTCTCCAGTTTGACCGAGGCCGAGCGAGAATTGCGCGAGTTGCGCAGTTCCGGCGCGGTATTCGGTCTGCTCGACGTAGACGACGAATTCTTCATCGTCCTGCGTCCAGCGCCGACCGGCAGCCGTCTGCTGCTGTCGGACGCCACCGCCGCCATCGACTACGACATCGCCGCCGAGGTGTTGGAGGCGCTGAATGTCGACATCCCGGATATCGATCCGGACGAACTCGACGATATCGAGCCGTGGGAGGAGGGCGACCTCGGCGTGCTGGCCGACCTCGGACTGCCGGAGCCGGTGCTGAGCGTCATCCTCGCCGAAACCGACCTCTACCCCGACGAGCAGCTCGGCATGATCGCCCAGCGCCTGGGTTTCGCCAACGAGTTCTCGGCGGTCCTGGACAAGCTCCCTCGCTGAATGAGCGCGGCCGGATCTCGCGGTGCCGCCGAGCGGGCCGACGAGACGCTGATCCGCGCGGCGATCGCGGCCGCCGCGGCCGCGGACCCGCGCGACGTCCCGGTGGGCGCGGTGGTCTTCGACGCCGCGGGCCGCGAGCTGGCGCGTGCCGCCAACGCCCGCGAGGCCCTCGGCGATCCCACCGCGCACGCCGAGGTCCTGGCCCTGCGCCGGGCCGCCGCCGTACACGGCGACGGCTGGCGGCTGGAGGGCTGCACTCTCGCGGTCACCCTGGAGCCCTGCACCATGTGCGCGGGCGCGCTCACCCTCGCCCGCATCGGCCGCCTGGTCTTCGGTGCCTGGGAACCCAAAACCGGTGCGGTCGGCTCCCTGTGGGACGTCGTCCGTGACCGACGTCTCAATCATCGCCCCGAGGTCCGCGGCGGTGTCCTCGAATCCGATTGCGCCGCACTGCTCGACACCTTCTTCCACGCCCAGCGCCCCTGAGGAGGCGATTTCGGTTTCCGCGGGGTCGTCCGGTAAAGTCACCAGCGGTGGCGTGTCCGAGCGGCCTAAGGAGCACGCCTCGAAAGCGTGTGAGGGGTAACCCCCCTCCGAGGGTTCAAATCCCTCCGCCACCGCTTCCGCCCCTCACCTGCTCGCGCAGGTGAGGGGCTTTTTGCTGGCTCAGCGACGAGGTGATCGGCGGTACGGTCAGCTCATGGCGAGCTGGCCGCGCCCGTCACCGGATGAGCAGCTTCGCCACCGTTTCCGGGTGGTACACGAATCCCGCGTGGCTGGTATCGAGGGTGTCCACCTCGAAGTGATTCCCGGGCGTCGCCGCGTCCGCTTCCGCGATGAGCCGGTCCTGCATGTCGATGGGGAGGGACCGGTCCCGGGTCAGCCGCACGTATTGCCGACGGACCTGCCCGCCGAGATCGGGGTGCAGGCGGGCGTCGCCCATCATCGCGGCCAGGGATTCGTCGGGTTGCAGGGCATTGAGGAAGGCGAGGAATTCCTGTTCGCTGCGGTCGGCCATCAGTGCGGCGTGCAGGCGTGCGAGTTGGTCTCGGTCGGCGCCGCGGTAGTTGGCGCGTCCTACGCCGAGTTCCATCGCATCCCCGACGTTCAGGTCGGCGAGTCCGGGTAGCAGGCTCCGGGTGAACTCGGGTTCGGACATGTACTCGATCGGATTCGCCAATGTGGTGCAGGCCCACGCGGAGATGTACACGATCCGGTCCAGCAGATCCGGTACCTGGTTGGCGACGACGCTGATACTCGTGCCGCCGAGGCTCGCGCCGACGAGTACGACCGGGCCGTACTCGTGCATTCGCTCGACCACGGTTCGCACCGCGTCGGCATTGTCCTCGAGGGTGACCGCGGCGAGTGCGGACGGCTCGGTGGCGAGCCGGTCGGGCTGCTGCGGCGCCTGATAGGCAACCGGGAACTGGGCCTCGAACCCGTGCCCCGGCAGGTCGACGGCGAGACAGCGCTGTCCCCGCAGCGCCAGTTCCCGTTGGATGGGTGTCCACATGAACGAGCTCGTTCCCGAGCCGTGGACGAAGACGAAGGTGGGCATGCCAAAGGCAGAGTTACGCATAGGAATTCCTGTCGAGTGCGGAATCGGCTACTCGACGGCACGAACGTGGCGACGCGGGTACGCGGCCACGCTGGCAGCCACGACGGGCTGCGGAGTGCGTCGAGTCAGCCGACGCGCAGGCGCATGAATTCGATGAGCACGGGTCGACTGTATCCGATCTTGATAGGCGTCGCCATCCGGAATTGCCTACCGCCCACCCGATCCGGGGGTGACCAGCCCGGATTCATACGCGAGCACGACCAGTTGCGAGCGGCCGCGCGCACCGAGCGCGGCCAGCCCTGCTCAGCGGCCAGTTCCTGCTGTCGGTGCTGTATCAGTGGCCGCGGGCCTCGGTGCTGTTCGACGAGCGCGCCAGCCATACCCTGGCCGAAATCGAGCGTGCGGCAACGGAATTCCAGCTCGGTCAGTACCTACGCCTGACCGCGGCCGGATTGTCCGCGCTGTTCGCGATCCTCGCGGCGCTGGAATGCCATCGGGCGTGGGCGCGGTCGACCGTCGCCCGCGGGTGACCGAATGCACCGTCCCCGAAAACAACTGCCCCCGAAAACAACTCGCCCCCCATCCGATGGATGAGGGGCGAGTCGTCGATGAGCGGCGTCAGACGCCCGCTGTTTCCTTCTCCAGTGCGGCCGCGTCGTCCCGCGACTTGTTCTCCCGCATCGCGGTGAGCTTCGCGCCCTCCACGTCGATATCGGGGAGGATGCGGTCCAGCCACTTCGGGATCCACCAGGCGTAGGGGCCCATGAGCACCAGCAGCGCCGGGATCACGACCATGCGGACGATGAAGGCGTCGAAGAAGACGCCCGCCGCCAGGGCGAAGCCCATGGACTTGGCCACCACGTTCTCCTGGAGCATGAACGCGCCGAAGACGGAGATCATGATGATGGCCGCCGAGGTCACGACGCGGGCGCCGTGGTGGTAGCCGCTGATCATGGCGTGCTTGGAGGACTTGCCGTGCACGTACTCCTCGCGCATGCGGGTCACCAGGAACACCTGGTAATCCATGGCCAGGCCGAATACCAGGCCGATCAGCATGATCGGCAGGAAGCTGACCAGCGGATGGCCCTCGAACAGCCCGAACGCGCCCTCCTGGAAGATCAGCACGGTCGCGCCGAAGGTGGCCGCCATGGACAGCAGGAAGCCGAGCGCGGCGGTCAGCGGCACCAGGATGGACCGGAACACCAGCACCAGCAGCAGGAACGCGGCCCCGGCCACCAGCGACAGGTACGGGACGACGGCCTTCAGCAGCGCCGCCGACACATCCGCGTAGATGGCGGTGGTCCCGGTGATGCCGTACTCCATGCCGTACTTGTCGTGGAACTCCCGCTCGGCGTCGCGGGCGTGCTCGACCAGATCCTTGGTGGTCTGATCGTTGGGTCCGGCATCGGGGACACCGGTGAACAGCGCCGCGTTGCCGTCCTCGCTCGGCATGGTCGCGGTCAGGTAGTCCATGCCCTCGTAGCCCGCCAGCCGCTCACGCAGGTCGGTGACCGCGGCCTCGCGCTGGTCCTGCGGCACATTCGTCAGATCCACCGCCACCATCAGGGTGCCGTTGGAGCCCTCGCCGAAGCCCTTGGTCTGCAACTCGTACGCCTCGCGCATCGGGTTGCCCGCGGGGTACGAGTCACCGCCGGGCAGGCCCAGCTGCATATTCGCGGCGGGTGCGGCCAGCAGGCCGAGCACCACCACACCGGCGGCCAACGCCAGCACCGGAGCCTTGGCGATCAGACGGGCGAACCGCATGCCGTTGGTGACGGCGGTGTCGTCCTCGGGATCGTGCTTGGCGACCAGCGGCAGCTTCGGCTTGAACAGGTACTTGCCGAACGCGCCCAGCAGCGCGGGCAGCAGGGTGACGGCCACCAGCACCGCGAACGCCGCCGCGACCGCGCCGAAGATACCCATGTAGGTGAGGAATCCGACGCCGACGATACTCAGCGCGGCCAGGGCGATGACGACCGTCAGACCCGCGAAGATAACCGCGGAGCCGGCGGTGCCGACCGCGGTGCCGGCGGCCTCCTCCGGCGAATCCGCCACGCTCAGCTCGTGCTTGTAGCGCGAGACGATGAACATGGCGTAGTCGATGGACAGCGCCAGGCCGATCATGGACGCCAGGATCGGCGTGAAGGTCGGCAGGGTGAGCCAGTGGGTGCCGAACAGGATCACCGAGATCGCGGAGCCCAGGCCGATGAGGGCCGTCAGCACCGGCACGAAAGCCGCCACGATGGCGCCGAAGGCCACCGCCATCACCACCAGCGCCACCGCGATACCGATGAGCTCGGCCGCGCCGCCGGTTTCCGGCTCCTGGGCGATGCTGCCGGTCAGGTACACCTCGAGTCCGGCCGCCTGCGCATCCGCGGCGACGTCGTGCGCCTTCTCCCGGTCGGCGGGGGTGACATCGGCGAAACTCGGAATCGAGTACTTGACCTCGACGGTCGCCACCGAGTCCGGCACGGTCTCGCTGAGTACGTTCAGCGGCGCGCTGGCGCAGACGGCGGTGAAGCCCGGACTGTCACGATCGCCGGTGAGGCAGTTGATATCCGCGGGTTTGCCGATCTCCTCGGTGGCGGTGATCGGATTGACGACGGGCTTGCTCTTGTCGACGATGTCGAGGGCGGACAGCTTGTCCACGAACGCCTGCAGCGCCGCCGCGTTCCGCGGATCGGTGAGCTTCTCGCCCTCGGGTGCGCCGACCACATAGGTGCCGGTGACCACATTCATGTCGAAGGCGGCCGACATGCCGGGGAAGTGCTCGTCGAGGATTTCGGTGGCCCGCTCGGACGGCAGTCCGGGCATGGTGAACTGGTCCTGGAACGGTTTGGAGAGCGCACCGCCGATACCGCCGAGCAGTATCAGCAGGGTCAACCACACCGGTATGACTATCCACTTTCTGCGGAAGGCGAACCTTCCCCAGCGGTAGAGGTATACGGACACGAGGGTCTCCTGGCGATTGGCTGTGCGTGTGCTGGTGTCGAGCTACTCGTAGACAGCACTCCCTGCGGGTGCCGCGTGCGCACTCCGCCTCCAGACTGACGTTTTCTGCCTACCGTGCGGTAGGTAGACTACCCAGCGCCTAAGCGGAGGAACAACCTCAATTCCGGTGGCGCTACTCGCAGTACAGACTAGTGGTGAGAGGATCATCCCATGACCGGACGAGAACCTGCTGTAGATATCGCCGCAGGTAGAGGCACTAAAGACGTCATCAGGGATGTGGCACTTCGGCTCTTCTCCACCAGGGGCTTCGAGCAGACGAGCTTGCGGGAGGTCGCCGATGAGGTGGGAATCACAAAGGCGTCCCTCTACTATCATTACTCCTCGAAACAGGATCTGCTGCTGGCCGTGATCGAACCGGTCTTCGAGGACATGCGCGCCATGGCCGCCGAGATCGACGAGCGGGAATACAGCCGTGACGCCGTCCGCGAGATCCTCACCCGCCAGTTGCGCTCCATGCTCGATCACCGCCCCATCGGCCGGATGTTCGTCAACGACGGCGTCGCGGTCGGCAATGCCATCGGCCACAACTACGAGCAGATGCTCGAGATGCACAGCAAGCTGTGCCGGTGGCTGGCCGGACCGGATGCCGATCCCGAAGCGCTGCTGCGGGCCAGCGCGGCCCTGGACGTCGTCAAAACCGCGCTGTTGTCGCAGCAGATCGCGCCGGATGTGGATGAGGAGCTGGTCGAACGCGTACTCCTGGACGCGGCGCTCGGAGTTCTGATCCCGGCGCGCTAAATTCTTCTTTCGCCGTACCGAACTCAGGAGCCCCTTGTGCACATCACCGCGAAAGTCGACTACGCGGTGCGGATACTCGTCGAAATCGCCCGGGCGCAATCGCAATCGGTGAAGGCCGACGTGATCGTGGCCGCCCAGGAGATCCCGCCGAAGGTGCTGGAGTCGGTGGTCGCCGAATTGCGCAAGGCGGGACTGGTCACCAGCCGCCGCGGTCCCGAGGGCGGCTACCGGCTGGCCCGGCCCGCCCGCGAGATCAGCGTGGCCGATGTGATTCGCGCGGTGGAGGGGCCGCTGGCCTCGGTGCGCGGGCAGCGGCCCGAGGACGTGGTGTACCCTGGGGTGGCCGAGCCGTTGCAGCGGGTGTGGATCGCGCTGCGGGTGAACATCCGCTCGGTGCTGGAGCGGGTGAGCATCGCCGATATCGGCAACGATCTGCTGCCGACCTTCCTGGATGAACTGCTGCGCGATCCCGATGCCTGGACCCGGCGTCCGCGCCCGCTGGACACCGCCCCGCACGGGGAATGGCGCGACCCGGAGGCGGGCCCGCACGGCGAGTGGCGCGACCTGGACCGTCCGGATATCTGACCCGCCTGCGGAAGGCTTCGTTTCACTTTTCTGGGCGGCGGTGCGCTGCCCCCACAATTCTCGGGGACGGGTGCGCCGCATCGGGGGTAGCCTGCGAACATCATGTTGATCAGACTTCTCCGCACCTTCCTGGCGCCCTACCGGTCACAGCTGGCCGGGGTCGTTGTGCTTCAGCTGATCTCGGTCCTCGCCATGCTCTACCTGCCCAGGCTCAACGCCGACATCATCGACTACGGCGTCACCCAGGGCGATATCGGTTACATCTGGAACACCGGCCTGTGGATGCTGGCCGTGACCGGTGTGCAGATCGTCGCGCAGGCATCCTCGGTGTACCTGGGCGCGCAGGCCGCCATGGGCGCGGGACGCGATATGCGCGCGGCCCTGCTGCACCGCGTCGGCAGCTTCTCCGCGCGCGAGGTGGGCATGTTCGGCGCGCCCTCGCTGATCACCCGCAACACCAATGACGTGAACCAGGTGCAGCTGCTCATCCTGATGAGCGCCACCATCCTGGTGATGGCCCCGATCATGTGCGTGGGCGGCATCATCATGGCGCTGCGCGAGGATCTGGGCCTGTCCTGGCTGCTGCTCATCGCGGTGCCCGCGCTGGGGCTGTCGATGGCCTTCATCATCACCCGCATGGTGCCCGGCTTCCGGCGCATGCAGGAGCGGATCGACGCGGTGAACCGGGTGCTGCGCGAGCAGATCACCGGTATCCGCGTGGTGCGGGCCTTCGTGCGGGAGCGGCAGGAGACCTGGCGCTTCGGCGTCGCCAATTCCGAGCTGACCGAACAGGCGCTGTACGTAGGCCGCTATATGGCGCTGATGTTCCCGCTGGTCATGCTGATCTCCAATGTGACCGCGGTGGGCGTGATCTGGTTCGGCGGCCACCATGTGGACGCCGGGACCATGCAGATCGGTTCGCTCACCGCCATGCTGTCCTACATCATGCAGATCCTGACGGCGGTCATGATGGCCTCCTTCCTGGCCATGATGGCCCCGCGCGCCGCGGTGTCGGGCGAGCGCATCGGGGCGGTGCTGGACACCGAATCCTCGGTGCTGCCGCCGCCGCTGCCGCGGCCGTTCGAATCCGATCCGGGTTCGGTGGATTTCGCCTTCGCCGAATTCAAGTTCCCGGGTGCGGAGAAGCCGGTGCTGCGGGCCATCCGGTTCCGGGTGGATCCCGGCACCACCACCGCGGTGGTGGGCTCGACCGGTTCCGGCAAGACCACGCTGATCAATCTGATTCCGCGGCTCGTCGACGTCACCGACGGGGCGGTCTACGTGGGTGGCACCGATGTGCGGCATATCGACCTCGAGCAGTTGCGCGCGCAGATCGGCCTGGTGCCGCAGAAGGCGTACCTGTTCTCCGGGACGATCGCGTCGAATCTGCGCTACGGCAAGCCCGACGCCACCGACGCCGAACTCTGGCACGCCCTGGAGATCGCGCAGGCGGCCGACTTCGTGCGGGATATGCCGCAGGGCCTGGAAACGCCGGTGGCACAGGGCGGTACGACGGTGTCGGGCGGCCAACGCCAGCGCCTCGCCATCGCCCGCGCCCTGGTGCGCAAACCGCGCATCTACCTGTTCGACGACTGCTTCTCGGCCCTGGACGTGGCCACCGACGCCCGGGTCCGCGAGGCGCTGCGGCCGGAGACCGCGAATGCGGCGGTGATCACTGTGGCGCAACGGATTTCGACCGTGCGCGAGGCCGACCAGATCGTGGTGCTGGAGGACGGCGCGATCGTCGGCCTCGGCACCCACGACCGACTGCTGCGCGACTGCACCGAATACCGCGAGATCGTGGAATCGCAGCCGAGCCCGGAGGAGGCGCGATGAGACACACTGGGCGGAGCCTCTCGTCGTGCCGACCGGGTGCGGGTGTCCCGCAGGAAGGAGCGGCGCGATGAGACACACTGGGCGGAGCCTCTCGTCGTGCCGACCGGGTGTGGGTGTCCCGCAGGGAAGGGCGGCGCGATGAGGCCCGGGGCACCGAATCCGGGCGCTCCGGACGCGAAAGCCAAATCGTTCGGTCCGTCGCTGAAGCGGCTGCTGCGGCGGCTCGCGCCCGAACGGGCCTCGCTCACAGTCATTTTCGTGCTCGCGGTGGTCTCGGTGGTGCTGAACACCCTGGGGCCGCAGATCCTGGGCAAGGCCACCAACCTCATCTTCGACGGTGTGGTGGGCAAACAGCTTCCGGCCGGACAGTCCAAGGAGCAGGTGGTCGAGCAGCTGCGCGCCAGCGGCGACACCACCTTCGCCGACATGCTCTCCGGCATGGACGTGGTTCCCGGTGTGGGCGTGGACTTCTCGGCCGTCGGCATGGTCCTCACCGGGGTGCTGCTGCTGTTCATCGGCGCGTCGCTGTTCGGCTGGCTCCAGTCGTACCTGCTCAATATCGTCATCAACCGCACCGTGAAGCGGTTGCGCGGCGATATCGAGGCCAAGATCCACCGGCTGCCGCTGCGCTACTTCGACCAGCTGCCGCGCGGTGATCTGCTCTCGCGCGTCACCAATGACGTCGACAATGTGTCACAGACGTTGCAGCAGACCATGAGTCAGCTGGTCACCTCCACGCTGACGGTGATCGGCGTGCTGTTCATGATGTTCTGGATCTCGCCGCTGCTGGCGCTGATCGCGCTGCTGACGGTGCCGCTGGCGGTCATCGTGACCGCCCAGATCGCCAAGCGCTCCAAACCGCACTTCGTGGACCAGTGGAAGTACACCGGCCAGGTCAACGCCCAGGTCGAGGAGGCCTTCACCGGCCACGAGATCGTCACCGCCTTCGGCCGCGGCCGCGAGGTGGGCGCGGAGTTCGACAAGACCAACGCCAAGCTCTACCACGCCGCGTTCCGGTCGCAGTTCATCTCCGGCCTGATCATGCCCGCCATCATGTTCCTGGGGAACCTGAACTACGTGCTCATTGCCGTGGTGGGCGGTCTGCGCGTGGCCTCGGGCAATCTGTCGCTGGGCGAGGTGCAGGCGTTCATCCAGTACTCGCGCGGTTTCACCCAGCCGCTCACCCAGATCGGCTCCATGATCAATCTCTTGCAGTCGGGGGTGGCGTCGGCCGAGCGCATCTTCGAGATCCTGGACGCCGAGGAGCAGGTGCCCGACCCCGAGGTGGAGGATTCGCGGCCGGTGGACCGCGGCCGGGTGGCCTTCGAGGAGGTGTCGTTCCGCTACGAGCCCGACACCCCCGTCATCGAGGAGCTGTCCCTGGTCGCCGAACCCGGTCACGTGGTCGCGATCGTCGGCCCGACCGGTGCGGGCAAGACCACGCTGGTGAACCTGCTCATGCGCTTCTACGAGCTGGACGCGGGCGCGATCACCATCGACGGCGTGGACATCACCCGCATCACCCGCGACCACCTGCGCGAACGCATCGGCATGGTGTTGCAGGACACCTGGCTGTTCGGCGGCACGATCCGGGAGAACATCGCCTATGGCAATCCGGAGGCGTCCGAGGAGGAGATTCTGGAGGCGGCGCGGGCGGCCTACGTGGACCGTTTCGTGCATGCGCTGCCGCACGGTTACGACACGGTCATCGACGAGGAGGGCTCCGGCGTCTCGGCGGGTGAGAAGCAGCTCATCACCATCGCCCGCGCCTTCCTGGCCAAACCGTCCATCCTCATCCTGGACGAGGCCACCAGCTCGGTGGACACCCGCACCGAACTGCTGGTGCAGCAGGCCATGGCGGCGCTGCGCCGGGACCGCACGAGCTTCGTCATCGCGCACCGCCTGTCCACCATCCGCGATGCGGACCAGATCGTGGTCATGGAGCAGGGCCGCATCGTCGAAATCGGCACCCACGAACGCCTGCTCGCCGCCCGTGGCGCGTACTACCGGCTCTACAACGCCCAGTTCGCCGCCGCCATCACCGACGAAGGCGGTGCGGACGAGCCGGACGCGGACGCGGTACCGCTGGCGAAGTTCTGACGTGCGTCGGCCGGGCCCCGCTGCCTGCTCGCCCTGTGCGCTGTGCCCGCCCGCGTGCCACGCTCCGTGCCCGCTGTCGCACTGGCGCGCGCGGCCCCGCCCTGCTTTACTCGCTAGAGTAATGCTCTAGCGAAAGGGGTGTCATGTCCGACACCGCGCCCATGCGTGTCCTCATACTCGGCGGCTACGGCACCGTCGGCCGCGAAGCTGCCGCACATCTGGTCGCGTCGGGCCAGCGGGTGATCCTCGCGGGGCGCAATCCCGAGCGGGCGCGACCGGTGCCGGGAGCCGAACTGCTGCGCGTCGACGTGGCCGACCCCGACCAGGTGGCCGCCGCGCTGGCCGATGCCGATGTCGTGCTCATGTGCGCCGAACTCGACAATGCCCGCATCGCCCGGGCGTGCTTCGAGCGCGGCATCGCCTACCTGGATGTCACGGCCACGCTCGAGGTGATCACCGCGCTCGAGGAGTTGCGCGACCTCGCCACGGCGGCGGGCGCGACCGGCGTGCTCAGCGTCGGCCTCATCCCCGGGGTGTCGAACCTGCTCGCCCGTCAGGTCGTCGCCGCGTCGGGGCTGCGTACGGTGCGCATCGGCGCGATGCTCGGCTCCGGCGAGGCGCACGGCCCGGCCGCCGTGCGCTGGACGCTGAACGGCCTCGGCCAGCTCACCGGCTCCTGGCGGATGCGCTTCCCGAAAGGCACGCGCACGGTGCACCGCTTCCCCTTCTCGGACCAGTACACCCTGCGCCGCACCCTCGGCCTCGATACCGCCGACACCGGCCTCGCCCTCGACTCCCGCGCCGTCACCGCCGTGCTGGCCGCTGCCCGCCGCCCCACACTGGCCCGACTGCTGCGCGGTCGCACCGTCGAACGCCTCCTCACCCGAGTCCACCTCGGCTCCGACCGCTTCGCGGTGGTGGCCGAATCCGGTTCCGCCGGTGCCTGGTTCATAGGCAACCGGCAGAGCCGCGCCACCGGTCTGGTGGCGGCCCTGCTCGTCCAGCGCGTCTCCGAGTTCCCCGCGGGTATCCATCACATCGAGGAGTTGGTGGAGCCCGCCGATTTCCTGTCCGCCGTCGCCGCCCACGGTTACGACCTGCGCCTCACCTGGCCCCGCGAGGGCTGACGTGGGTGCGGCCGCTGACCCGTCTCGGGTGCGCGGCGGGGAGCTGGGAGGATGTCTGGGTGTCTTCCCCCGAATCCTTCGCTTTCAAGGTCGGCACCCGGTTGGACGGTCGGCACGGCCGCACGGGTGTGATCAGCACGCCGCACGGCGATATCGCCACGCCCGCCTTCATTCCGGTGGGCACCAAGGCGACCGTGAAGGCGGTGCTGCCCGAGGCCATGAAGGAGCTGGGGTCGCAGGCATTGCTGGCCAACGCCTACCACCTGTATCTACAGCCGGGTCCCGACATCGTGGACGAGGCCGGTGGGCTGTCGAGCTTCATGAACTGGCCGGGACCGACCTTCACCGACAGCGGCGGCTTCCAGGTCATGTCGCTGGGCGTGGGCTTCAAGAAGGTGCTCGCCATGGAGGCCGTGGGCGTGCAGAACGACGACGTGATCGCCAAGGGCAAGGAGCGGCTGGCCCACGTGGACGATGACGGCGTCACCTTCCGCTCCCACCTGGACGGGTCGAAGCACCGCTTCACCCCCGAGGTGTCCATGGGCATCCAGCATCAGCTGGGCGCGGACATCATGTTCGCCTTCGACGAACTCACCACTCTCATGAATACCCGTGGCTACCAGGAGGAATCACTGGAGCGCACCCGGCGCTGGGCGCAGCGCTGCCTGGATGAGCACGAGCGGCTCACCGCGGCCCGCGCGCACCGGCCCTATCAGGCGCTGTTCGGCGTCATCCAGGGTGCGCAGTACGAGGACCTGCGGCGCAAGGCATGTCGCGATCTGGAGGAGTTGCGCGGCGCCGCCGGAACGGGTTTCGACGGATACGGCATCGGCGGTGCGCTGGAGAAGCACAATCTCGGCACCATCGTGCGGTGGTGCTGTGACGAACTGCCCGAGCACAAGCCGCGGCACATGCTCGGCATCAGCGAGCCCGAGGACATGTTCACGGCGGTGGAGAACGGCGCCGACACCTTCGACTGCGTGAACCCCTCGCGGGTGGCGCGCAATGCGGCCATCTACGTCGACGAGGGCCGATTCAATATCAACACCAGTCGTTTCCGCCGCGACTTCACCCCCATCGACGACACCTGCGACTGCTACACCTGCGCCAACTACACCCGGGCCTACCTGCACCACCTGTTCAAGGCCAAGGAGATCCTCGCCGCCACCCTGTGCACCATCCACAACGAACGCTTCACCGTCCGGCTGGTGGACCGTATCCGCGGCAGTATCGAGCGCGGTGAATTCGACGCCTACAAGACCGACTTCCTCGGTCGGTGGAAGGGCCGAATCAAGGCTCCGGCCAACTGATCTCGGCCGGGTGTGGGAGCCGGAGCCCCCACACCCGGTGCGGTCAGCTCGCGAGCGCCGATTCCGCGCGCGGCGCGTAGGACGGCTCGTGCCGCTTCAGGTACCCGATCACCCAGTAGGTGAGGGGCAGCACGATGACCTCCGCGAGGGTCTTCCACAGGAACCCGACGATCACGTAGTTGATGAACGAGCCCCACGTGCTGATGCCGATGGCCGTCGCCGCGATGGAGCAGAAGATCAGCGTGTCACCGAATTCGCCGACCACGGTGGAGCCGAGCAGTCGCGCCCACAGGTGCTTCTCCTTGGTCTTCTCCTTGATCGCGACCAGCGTGGCCGAGTTCAGCATCTCGCCCACGAAGTATCCGGCCAGTCCGGCCAGCACCAGTTGCGGCGTGGTGCCGAGCACACTGCGGAAGGCTTCCTGGTTCTCGTAGAACCCGGCCGGGGGCAGCTCGATGGCGATCTTGAACGCCACCACCATCAGCAGCAGGATGCCGAAGCCGTAGTAGATGGCCCGCCGCGCGGCCTTGAAGCCGTACACCTCGCTGAGCACGTCGCCGATGATGTAGGCGAGCGGGAAGAGGAACCACGCGCCGTCGGTGGTGATCGGGAGGAGTTCGATCGGCCCGAGGCTGAACGAGTGGTCGGAGAGGAACTGCACGCCCTTGGTGGCGCAGATATTCGAAATGATCAGAACTGCCGTGAACAGTGCCACGACCGGTGTGTAGTAGCCCCCCGCCGCCTTCGCGAATGCCGCGTGTTCGGTGGCGGGGCGTCCAGGTCCGACCGTCTCGGCCGGTAATGCATCACTCACGAAGTGAAGAGGATACCGGTCACTGCCATCGGTGGAATAGGCTGGGCAAATGACGAATAGCGGTGACTCCGACGAGTGGTGGAAGCAGTACGGGGGTGAGGGCGTCACGCCCGATTCGCCTTCCTCGCCGTCGGTACCGCAGCCCCCGGTCGCCGGTTATTCCTCGGCGCCGCAGTACCAGGCTCCGCCGATGACACCGCCGCCGCGGCAATATCCGAATTACCCGCCGCCGCAGGCGAATCCGAGCACGCCCGGATACCCGCAGCCC
Organism: Nocardia sp. CC213A; assembly: GCF_030766805.1. Lineage (NCBI taxonomy): Bacteria > Bacillati > Actinomycetota > Actinomycetes > Mycobacteriales > Nocardiaceae > Nocardia > Nocardia sp. CC213A. The sequence goes on along the minus strand of NZ_JASFXA010000010.1, from coordinate 229,381 downwards.
ACTCCCGCACCCGCCCCCGGACCGCCGTACGGCTATCAGTCCGGTGGTCAGGCACAACCGGGTTATCCCCAGGGCGGCTACGCGCCGTACGGGTACGCGCCCCAGCGGAGCACCAACGGCATGGCGATCGCGTCGCTGGTGGTGTCGATCCTGGGCTTGACGACCCTGTTCTTCTGCTTCCTGCCGATCGGATCGCTGGTCGGCCTGATTCTCGGCGTGGCCGCGCTCAACCAGGTGAAACAGTCACAGCAGGAGGGCCGCGGCCTGGCCCTGGGCGGCATCTGGGTCGGTGCGGTCGGACTGGCGCTGGGTGTGCTGGCGTGGATCTTCATCGGAGCGGCGGTCATCTCCGGCTCCTAGCCCGACCCCGGACGGACGAGAGCGGGGGCGCATCCGACCGGATGCGCCCCCGCTCTGGTGCTGTCGCCAGCTCTCGACGACTCAGCTGTCGACGACTCAGCTCTTGACGACCTGGGTGCCGCCCGCGAACTTGTCGTGCCAGCCCTGCTTGTTCGGGTCCTGCTCGATGGTGACCGCGATGTAGATCCACAGGCCGATCGAGATGAGCAAGCCCAGGCAGGGGATCATATTGGCCAGGACGAACAGGTTGCGCTTGGCCGAGGTCGCCGGATCCAGGGTGCCGCCGCCGGGGGCGAGCACGCGCATGCCGAGCAATTTCTTGCCGAGGGTCTGGCCGCCCTGCTGGGTCTCCATGAACACGAAGTAGCCGAACAGCAGCGCCGGGGTCAGCACCGACCACAGCGTGCCGAGCGTGGTGGAGCTGGAGTTGAGCACCCAGCCGATGATGCCCGCGGGGATGCCGACGATCAGGCCGTCGATGATGCGCGCGCCGAGGCGGGGCCACAGCTCACCGGGGGCCGTGCCGCCGAACGCGCCACCGAATCCCGGTGCGCCGTAACCGGGCTGCTGCCCGTACTGCGGCGGCTGGCCATACGGTTGCTGCTGCCCGTAGGGGTCCGGCTGCTGCCCGTACTGCGGCTGCTGGCCGTAGGGATCGGACGGCTGCTGTCCGTACTGCGGCGGCTGCTGGTTGTAGGGGTCGGACTGGCCGTAGGGCTGCTGCCCGTACTGCGGCTGGCCCTGGCCGTAGGGCTGGCCGCCGGGGTTCTGCCCGTACGGGTCGCCGCCCTGCGGATACTGATTGGGGTCGTACCCACCGCTCGTCATTGTCTCGCCGTCCTCATGTGAAGTTTCGTCCGGTGTGGTGTCGAATCCGTACGTTACGGACCTGGACTGCTCGCAACAAGCCAATCCGGATCGAGTGTCCACGGTTCGCGCGGCAGGTCCGCCGGGCGGAAACGGGGCAGCAACTCGGCCGGGCTGTGCGCCGCGTAGCCGAGCGACCGGGCCAGGTATCCCACCACCTCGTCGACGGTTTCGCCTCGGTCGAGCCGGTCACCGAGGGTGACCGCGCCGTCGCGTTTGGCCAGCCGCTGCCCGGCCTGATTCAGCACCAGTGGCACATGGGCGTACTGCGGCACGGACAGGCCGAGCAGCGTCGCCAGATACGCCTGCCGGGGTGTGGAGGGCAGCAGGTCGTCACCGCGCACCACCTGGTCGACGCCCTGCTCGGCATCGTCCACCACCACGGCCAGGTTGTAGGCCGGGATGCCGTCGCCGCGCCGCAGCACCAGATCGTCCACCGCGCCGCGGTAGGAGCCGTGCAGTTCGTCGGTGATCTCGAATTCGTGGACCTCGGCGCGCAAGCGGAGCGCGGCGGGCCGACCCGCGGCCCGGCGTTCGGCGCGCTGTCGAGCGGTCAGATCGCGGCAGGTGCCCGGGTACGCGCCCATGGGACCGTGCGGTGCCGTGGCCGCCTGCTGGATCTCCCGGCGCGTGCAGAAGCATTCGTAGGTGAGCCCGGCATCGGTGAGCCGGGCGATGGCCGCCTCGTAGTGCGGTGTCCGCTCGGACTGCCGCACCACCGGCGGATCCCACTCCAGCCCGATGGCCGCCAGGTCCGCGAGCTGCCGTTCGGCGGCTCCGGGCCGCACCCGGTCCAAGTCCTCGACGCGCATGAGGAAGCCGCGGCCGGTGGAACGGGCGAACAGCCAGGCCAGCAGGGCGGTGCGCAGGTTTCCCAGGTGCAGATCGCCCGAGGGGCTGGGCGCGAACCGGCCGTTGCCCACGGCGGTGGCCGGGCATGCGGCGGGCGCGGTCTGGTCGGTGGACACGTAGGTCCATGCTAGCGGCGGTACTCACAGCCCTGGCCGTCGGCGAGATGCCGGGGGTGGGTGCACCTGAGCGGCGGCCGATGCGGCGCGGGTGGTCAGCGGATTACTCACGCTCTCGGTCCGATGCCAGCAGCGTCAGCCGCACCCGCAACCTCTCCTCGGCGATGGATGTATCGGTGTCGAAGGTTGCGAGGAGCTCCTTCGCGCGGGCGACGAGTCCGGCGCTGTCGATACCGTACGGCGGTGGTCCGAAGGCCGAGAGGCGGTGCACGGCGCGCTCGAGGAGGGTGCGCGCACCCTTCCGATTCCCCCGCTGAATGTGGGTCAGGCCAACGGCATACTGGGCCAATCCCTGCCACAGCATCCTTTCGGCGAACGGCCCGTTCTTCCACGCGGCCTCCAGGACCTCATGGGCGTTGAAGGCGAGCCCCGCATCGAGGAGTTGCTGGGCGTACTCGAGCGTTTCCGCGGGTGCGAGTTCGAGATCGTCCGGTATGCGAGGTACGCCGACACTGCCCATGGGCAGCGGGCGGCCGAAACGATCACGGGGACGCGCATTCCGCGCACGTCCGCTCTCGTCACGGTCCCGGGAGTCGTCGGCATGCGGTGCATCGGCCATGGCCTCCATCATCCCGGATGTGCGCGACAGCGGCGGCGGTCCGGTTTGCCACCCGGATGCGCACACCCACCCGCAATAAACATGTGCCACCCGATATTCGCCCGTTCAGGCATTCTGCAATTATCTGGCAAATAGTTTGCCAGCAAACTTTGCCACGCATTCGCTGGTTGAATTCGAAAGAATGCGATCTCCTGTTGACGAACCCTGCTACTGTTTAGCCCGGGAATGGTCATCGGGGGAGCATTCCCGTCGTGAAGTGCAGAGAACGAGTTGACGGCACAGTTGCGTGCTACCTCAGGCGCACTGCGGAAGCCGGATTTCACCCTCTTCCGGCCTGTCACGAGAACGATGCCAGCAAGAACTCACGCATGATGCAGCAAAGGAGCTAGAACCGTGAAGGTGGATTTGGCAGGCGCCTCATGGCGCAAGAGCAAACATAGCGGACCGAATGGAAACTGTGTGGAAGTGGCGTTTCTGCGGGACGGCAACATCGCGGTCCGCGACAGCAAGGACCACGGCCACGGCCCGATCCTGGCATTCACGCCGGGCGAGTGGGATGCGTTCGTGATGGGCGTATCCGACGGAGAGTTCAAACGCGCCTGACTGTATGTATTGCCCTCCGCTGCGCTCCGGGCGGGGTTCGCGGCGCTGGAGGTCTCGATTCTTCCCTCCCGCCGCTCCCCCGCTTCCCTCCTCCGCTCTGGTCAGTCCAGAACCGAGACGCGCCGCGAACCCCGGAGTGTGTACCTCGGAGTTCGGGTGGGTGCTTGCGGTTAGTGGGGGTGGCCGTTGCCTTCTTCCTGGGCGCGGCGGAGGACGGCTAGTTGCTTGTGTTCTTCTTCTTGTTCGTTAGCTCGGTGTAGGTCGCGCTCGGCGTCGGGGTCGGGGCGGAAGAAGGCGCCGGTGCCGGGGCGGCCCGCGATGCCCAGTTCGTTCATCTTTCGGGGGACGCGGGCGCCCTGGTATTCCAGCGGGATCGGGTGGCCGTGGGCGTCGACGGGGCCCAGGGGCTGGTGCAGTTCGATGTACTCGCCGTGCGGAAGTCGGCGCACCACACCGGTTTCGATGCCGTGTTCGAGAACCGCGCGGTCACTGCGTTGCAGGCCCAGGCAGAGCCGGTAGGCCACGTAGTAGGCCAGCGGCGGCAGCAGGAGCAGGGCGAAACGGAATCCCCAGGTCGTCGCATTGAGCGAGATATGGAATCCCAGCGCGATGATGTCGTTGACGCAGGCCAGCGTGAGCACGAGGTAGAAGGTCAGCGACATGGCCCCGATCGCCGTGCGGGTGGGCACGTCCCGGGGGCGTTGCAGCAGGTTGTGGTGGGCGCGATCGCCGGTGAGCCGCTTCTCGATCCACGGATAGGCGATGAGCAGCACGAAGATCAGCGGCATGAGGATGGCCACCGCGAACGCGCCGGGCACGGTATGGCCGAAGATGTACAGCTCCCACGGCGGGAACAGTCGCAGGAATCCGTCGGTCCACATGAGGTAGAAGTCCGGCTGCGTACCCGCCGACACCTGGGAGGGGTTGTACGGCCCGAGATTCCAGATCGGATTGATCTGCAACAGCCCGCCCATGAAGGCGAGGATCGCCAGGTTGAACGCGAAGAACGCGCCCTGGTCCAGCGAGAACACCGGCACGATGCGGGTGCCGATCACATTGCGTTCGGTGCGTCCCGGGCCGGGGTACTGCGTGTGCTTCTGGTACCAGACCAGCGCGATGTGCGCGGCCACCAGCGCGATCATGATGCCGGGGAACAGCAGCACGTGCGCGATGTAGAGCCGCGGGATGATGATGGTCCCCGGGAAGTCCCCGCCGAACATGAGCCAGTGCAACCAGGTGCCGATGATCGGCGTGCTCATGGTGATGCCCGCGAAGGCGGCGCGCAGCCCGGTGCCGGAGAGCAGATCGTCGGGCAGCGAGTAGCCGAAGAAGCCCTCGAACATGGCGATGATCAGCAGCAGTGAGCCGAGTACCCAGTTGGCCTCGCGCGGTCGCCGGAACGCGCCGGTGAAGAAGACGCGGGACAGGTGCACGATCATGGACGCGGTGAAAAGCAGTGCGGCCCAATGGTGTACCTGCCGCACGAACAGTCCGCCACGCACATCGAAGGAGATCTCCAGGGTGGACTCGTAGGCGCGTGACATGGTGACGCCACGCAGCGGCTGGTAGGTGCCGTCGTAGACGACGTGCGCCATGGACGGGTCGAAGAACAACGTCAGATACACGCCGGAGAGCAGCAGGATGATGAAGGTGTAGAGCGCGATCTCACCGAGCAGGAACGACCAGTGGGTCGGAAACACCTTGTTGATGGATCGTTTCAGGAATGCGGCGGCTTGATACCGCGCATCCATGGCATCGGCTTGTTCGGCCGCTCGACGACCCGCACGTGAAGTTGCCATTCGCGGTCACCCCGCCCCCGCAGGAGAGTGAAATACTTCTACTACAGACGGTAGCACGCAGTGCCGTTGGGCCGGGCCGGAATTCCGGCCGATATGGTCGCGGGCGTGAACTCGCTGGCGCCTCGGGACGCGACCATGTACTGGCTGTCCACCCGCACCCGCAATGATTTGTTCCTGCTGTACTGCTTCGCCGATACCGGTGTGCCCACAGCGGAATTGCGTACCGCCATCGCAGAGCGAACCACCAGCATTCCAGATTTGCTGGTCCGGGTGCTGGACGTTCCTGCGAACCTTGCGTATCCGCGTTGGACGCCCTGCGAGTTCGCTGACAGCCAGTTCGTCGAGCATGTGCTCGAAAAATCCGACTGGTCTGAACTTCTCGCCGCCCTCGGCAAACTCGTGGACACCAGCCTCGACGCCGCCGACCGCCCTTGGCTGCTGCACCTGTTCCGCGGCGTCGCCGACGCCCCTACCGCGACCGGTCCCGTCATCGTGGCTGTCCTCCAACTCTCCCATGCCCTCGCCGACGGTCGCCGCGCCGCCGACCTCGCCCGCGCGCTGTTCACCGAGCATGACGAAGCGGCACCGATCCCCTTGCCGCTCAGTGGGAACCGCACGGCGGTGGAGCGGGTGAAAGACCGCGATCAGGCCGGGGACGGCAGGTCGTCGAGGCGGTCGGATGACCGTCGGCACGGCACATCGGCAGGGCCGTCCACACCGGATGATGCGACGGCAGCGCGGGGGAGTGGGGGCTCGGCCGGGAAGTGGGCCGCGGTGTTGCCCGATCGCGTGACGAGTTGGTTCGCTGCGGCGACCGCGCTGCCCCGCATACCGCTGGGCATGGCCCGCACCGTATTTCGCGGCTACACCGCCTACCGCGCGCAGCGTGAGCTGGCCGAACTCACCGAGCGGAACGAACTTCCACCACCGGCGTCCGGTTACCCGCCGAATCTGTTGCACGGCAATGGCGCGGTCCCCGGCCACTCGGTCCGCATGCTCGTGTTCGACACGGCGGACCTGCGTACACCCGGGCGCACCGTCACCGTCGTCGCGCTCACCGCGGTGTCACTGACCTTGCAGCGCTACCTCAGCGCCCGGGGCGAGCCAGCCGACGCCCTCGGCGCTCAGGTTCCCATGGCCGTCCCCGGCAACCCCGGCGGCCAACGCAACAGTTACCGCGACCTCTCGGTAGACCTCGCCATCGACGAACCCGACCTGTGCCGTCGCGCCGACCGCATCGCCGCGACCATGGCCACCCGCCGCACCCGGGCGACCCACCCCTTGCACGCCGCTCAGGACGCCGTGACCGCCGCCCTCCCGGCCCTACTCTTGCACCGCGACGTCACCACCTACCCGATCGACATCCTCCCCGACCAGGTTTCGGGCCACACCGTCGTCTCCAGCGTCCACCGCGGCCCCGCCGACCTGACCCTCGGCAACGGCCGCGTCCACTTCACCGCCGGTTTCCCGGCCCTGGGATCCGTCATGCACCTCACCCACGGCATCCACGGTCTCGGGGACACGGTCACCTTCTCGGTGCACGCCGATCCGGTCGTCATCCCGGACCCCGACACCTACGTCCGTCTGCTGTCCACCGCCGTGACCGAGGTGGTCGCCGCGCTGCGCTCGGTGCGTACAACCCCTTCGTGAGCGCCGGTCAGCCCGCCTTGGCGGCGGCCTTCGCCTGCTTCTTGAACTCGCGGACCTGGGCCAGGGATTCGGCGTCGGTGACGTCGGCGACCGAGCGGCGGGAGTGCTGCTCGCCGTAGGCGCCGGCGGCCTCGCGCCAGCCCTTCGCCGCCAGGCCGTCCTGCTTGCCCAGCAGTGCCAGGAAGATGCGGGCCTTCTGGTCGCCGAAGCCGGGCAGGGCCTTGAGGCGCTTCAGGACTTCCTTGCCGTCCGGGTCGCCGTCGGTCCACAGGCCGGCGGTGCGGCCGTCGTAGTGCTCGATGATGTAGTGCGCCAACTCCTGCACCCGCCGTGCCATGGAGCGCCCGTAGCGGTGGATGGCGGGCGGCGTGGCCCCGATCTCCTCGAACTCGGCGGGATCGGCGGCGGCGATGCGGTGGATGTCGAAACCGCCCATCCGGTCCGCGATCTTCTGCGGGCCGCGGAACGCGTGCTCCATGGGGAACTGCTGGTCCAGGGCCATGCCGACGAGCAATGCGAAGTCGTCGGTGGAGAGCAGCTCATCGGCCTGCGGATCCTGCGCGATACACAGCTTGCGGGTCGCCATGGCATCGATCATCGCACTTCGGCACGCACTGTCGAGCGAGAAGGGGTGCGACGGCGGCCGCATCCGTGCGCAACCGGGCGAAGAGCGCTATCGTGACGCATATCACAGACCTTGTGATGCGTCGTCCCCGAACACAAGTAGGCTCGGCCCATGCCTGACACTATGGCCTCCCCCACAGTGGGCTCCGTGCCGCATAACGGCACGCGGTCCGGGCTGGCACCGGATCGGTTCGACAAGAACGGCCAAGACCAACTCGTCGACGTCCGCGACCTACGCGCGGCACTACCCGCCATCCGCAGCCTGCGGCACTGGGCCCATGAGGCGCTCGCCCCGCAGCCCGGCGAAAGCGCCCTCGACATCGGCTCCGGCACCGGGTCCGAGGTGCTGGCCTTCGCCGACCGGGTCGGCCCCACCGGCCTGGCCATGGGCGTCGAACCCGACCCGGCCCTGCTGGCCGCCGCCGAACGGCGGGCCGCCGACCACGGCTCCCATGCGAAATTCATGTCCGGTGACGCCTACGGGCTGCCGTTCGGCAACGACACCTTCGACGTCGCCCTGTGCGAACGGGTCTTCCAGCACCTCACCGCGCCCGCCCGCGCCGCCGGTGAGATCGCCCGCGTGCTCGCCCCCGGCGGTCGCGTCGTGGTGATGGACAGCGACTGGGGCACCGCCATCGTGCATCCCGGCGACCGCCGCGTGGTGAACGAGGTCATCGACACCATGATCGCCAGCACCACCAACCCCTACGCGGGCCGCCAGCTCGCCGGGCAGCTCACCCGGGCGGGACTGGTCATCGACGACATCGGCTCGCACGCGCTGGTCCAGGACCGCAGTGCGGGCGCGGGCGCACTGGTCGCCCGCGTCGCCGATATGGCCGTCGCCCGCCGCGCCATCACCCAGGAGCAGCGCGACCAGCTGGTGGCTGACCTGGAGGCGGGCGCCGCCTCCGGCGATATCCACCTGTCGGTGACCATCTTCGCCGTCCTCGCGCACAAACCCGTCTGACGGCTGAGTTCACGCCGCCCGACGGCGGAGTTCATCCGGAGAAGACCGGCGGCGCGCACCGAGATCCGGTGCGCGCCGCGGCTCGTTCGCGGGCGGGCGTCCCTACTTCCCGTCCGCGAGCAGCTTCTCGGTGGCGGCGAGCAGGACGCAGGTCGCCAGGCCGTCCATGGCCTTCTCGAGTTCCGCTTCCTTGGGGAAGCTCGGGGCGATGCGGATGTTCTTGTCGTCGGGGTCCTTGCCGTACGGGAAGGACGCACCGGCCGGGGTCAGCGCGATGCCCGCGTCCTTGGCCAGCGCCACTACCCGGCTGGCGGTGCCCTCCAGCACGTCGAGGCTGATGAAGTAGCCGCCCTTGGGCTCGGTCCACGACGCCACCTTGGACGCGCCGAGACGGTCCTCCAGAATGCGCAGCACCAGTTTGAACTTCGGCTCCAGGATGGCGCGGTGCTTCTGCATATGCGCGCGCACGCCCTCGGCGTTGCCGAAGAAGCGCAGGTGACGCAGCTGATTCACCTTGTCGGGGCCGATGCTCTGCTTGGCGGCGTGCTTCAGGTACCAGTCCAGGTTGGCGGTGGACGCGCCGACGAAGCTGACGCCCGCACCCGCGAAGGTGATCTTCGAGGTGGAGGCGAAGACGAAGGGACGGTTGGGGTTACCGGCGGCAGCCGCCATGCCCAGCACGTCCAGCACCGGGTCGGCGGTATCGGTCAGCGGATGCACAGCGTACGCATTGTCCCAGAACAGCCGGAAGTCGGCGGCCGCGGTCGGCATCGAAACCAGTTCGCGCACCACCTCTTCGGAGAAGGTGACACCGGTGGGGTTGGAGTAGTTCGGCACCGCCCACAGCCCCTTGACGGTCGGATCGGCGGCCACCAACTCGGCGATGGCGTGCACGTCCGGACCGTCGTGGCGCATGGGGATCGGGATCATCTCGAAGCCGAGTGACTGGGTGATGGCGAAATGCCGGTCGTAACCCGGTGCCGGGCACAGGAATTTGCGCACCGGCTCCTGCACCCACGGCCGCTCCGAATCCGCGGTGCCGTGCAGCATGGCGAACACGACCATGTCGTGCATGATCTCCAGGCTGGCATTGTTGCCCGCCAGCAGATTCTCCACCGGGATGTTCAGCAGTTCGCCGAAGATGGCGCGCAGCTCCGGCAGACCGTGCAGTCCGCCGTAGTTGCGCACATCGGTGCCCGAGCCGTCCCGGTAGTCGTCGACGCCCGGCAGCGAGAGCAGATCCGCGGACAGATCCAGCTGCTCGGGCGCGGGCTTGCCCCGGGTCAGATCCAGCGTGAGCTTCTCGGTCTTGAGCTTCGCGTAGTTCGCGTCCTGCGTCTCGTGTTCCGATACGAGTTCCGCATGGCTCATCAAACCGATTTGCGTCTGCCGGGGCATCCTCGGGCCTTTCCAACGGCGTGGGGTCGATTTCCTTGGGGTCCGCGATGGGGGTCCGCGGACCCAGCCGCCCACGTTACTCGGCGAGCAGGCGGAAGTGGGAGGGATATACGCGGAGCCGATCGGCGAGCGGAGAAAACCGGCCCGGAAATGAAAAGGGGACCCAGCGCACCCGGCAGAGCCCGTTGACCCTTGCTGCCTTCCGGCCCTGGGGGAGTTCACAGGATGCGCGCCGCGCTGGATCCGTCGGCCAGTGTAGCCGCTCACTGAGCCGCCCGCCGCCCGGGGTCGCTACGATCTGTCGGACATTGCGGGGAGGGCCCGCTCTACATCGAGGGGAACAGGCAGTGACAGGCACGAATCCACCACCGGGCGGCGAGCAGAACCCCGGAAATCACTCCGAGACGGCCCAATGGTGGTCCACCCCACCCGCCGCAGCCGATGCCCAGCCGGCCACCGGTGATCCGACCATGCTGAACTACGCGCCGGGACAACAGGTTCCGGACCCGACCATGCTCAACCAGGGTGCGCCGCAGCCATCCGCACCGGATCCCACCATGCTCAACTACGGCGGGGGCATGGGCTACACGCCGCCCCCGCAGCAGACCTACCAGCCGGGCTACACCTCCGGTCCCGCCCCGGTGCAGCAGTTCGCCGCCGGGCCAGCGCAGCCCTACACCTCCGGTCCGGCTCCCCAGCCCGGCTACCCCGGCTATCCGACGCCCCCGCCGTCCGGCGGCAACAAGGCCGGTTTGATCGTCGGCGGCATTATCGGCCTGGTGGTGATCGTCGCTGTCGCCATCGGCGGCATCGCCCTCATGAGCGGTGGCGACGACTCCCCGAACACCGCCGGCGGTGAGACCGAGAACGCCAATGCCGACGGCAAGTACACGATGGACAATGTCGCCAACGCCTGCTCACTGATCGACCCGACCGCGCTGACCCGGTGGTCGCGCACCCCGGAGGGCTCGCCGACGCACACCGAGACCCAGCCCACCTCCTACTCCGGCGGCAAGCTCGAGTGCAAGGCGAGCTACACCGAGCCGAGCTCCGACAAGTACGTCGACAATGACGCCGACATCACACTCGAGGTGTCCTTCCTGGCCGCGGGCAGCAAGTACTACCAGCCCGACCCGGACTACAAGCGCTGGAAGGAATACGACACCCGCTCCACCGGCAGCGGCCTGGCCTCGGGCGATGTGACGGGCCTGGGTGAGGAGGGCTACTGGCACACCGAGACCCGTGACTCCAGCTATCGCAACAACCTCGACTACACGGTCGCGGTGCGCGACAGCAATGTGTCGGTCAAGGTGGAGATCAGCATCGCGCGCGCCGGCGCCGACACGATCAGCACCGAGGAAGTCGGCCAGATCGCCAAGGAGCAGGTCCAGAAGGCCCTCGCCGCCCTCCCGCAGAAATAGCCTCTCAGCTGCCCGTTTTGCCGTACACCCGGATCAGCCGCTATATTGCTCAGCGGAGGATTCGCCTAGTGGCCTATGGCGCTCGCCTGGAACGCGGGTTGGGTTAACAGCCCTCAGGGGTTCAAATCCCCTATCCTCCGCTCTCGAAGGGCCTCGTCCGGATCGATCCGGACGAGGCCCTTCGGCATTTCCGGCGATGAAATGGACGCGGCCGTTGCCGAGAGGCAGATCGGCGGGATGCTGGAGACGACGGCGTGCCCTGAGACGTGGTCGGCGAGGCAGAGGTCGGGCGAGGGCACTGCGGCGCAGCTGAGCGGATGGCGGCCGAGCTGTTACGTGAGCCCGCACCAGGTGGCGAACCCGCGCACGCTCTCGGTGGCGCGTGCTTCCTCACGGGCCAGTTGCAGCACGGTCTCGTGCACCATCGGGTGGTACCGAACCATCGACGGTGCAATGCTCTTCGCGGTCAGCAGCGCTTTCATGACGTCGCGGTGATGACCGCCCTGTAGCAGCCACGCCCGGCCGACGTCGATGTAGTGGTGTCCGGATCGGCTGCGCGGCGTGCCGGGCGGCAGCACCAGCGACGCCGCGCGGTCGAGCGCCTTCGCGCTGTCCATCGCCTCGACGCCGAGAGAAACACCCCAGATCGCCACGTTCACCGGCCCGAAGGTAAGCACAGGGTCGCGGTCGTGTCCGAGCCGGGCGGCGGTGTCGGTTGCTTCGGCGAGGTGGGCATCGGCGGCGCCCTGGTCTCCGGCTCGTGCTGCGGCCAAGCCCGATTGGAGGTGCAGTCCGCCCCAGGCGATGAGGTCGGATTCCTCGCCGGTTCCGAGGCGGGCTTCGACCTCGGCGCGGCTGCGTTCGAGGAAGGCGAGCGCGTTCCGGTAGTCGCCGCCGGAGGTCAGCAGGGAAGCGCGGTGGAACTGGCTCGCGGCGATCCACAGCGGATCTCCGGACTTCTCCGCCGCCCATGACATGCGGTCGATCGCCATGGCGGACAGGTCGAGGTATCCGAGTTTGTGGGCCATCGAGCGCGCGGAGTAGTAGAGCTCGGCGAGCAGCACGAACGCGCGGTCGCCTTCGACCTGCCCGTGTTTGCGGTGGGCCAGCGCGCGGGTTTCGGTCAGCAGATGTGGAAGCGCGGCGGCGAGCTTGTGGGCGGCGACGTCGCGGCGCATACGCCGGACCGCGAGGACATCCTCGGTGATCTGCGGCAGCGGCCGAACCTTGAGATCGGGGTCGTCGAGGTCGTAGGCGACGAGTTCGCTGCGCAGCAGGGAGATCGCGGCGTGCAGCTCGCGGTCGGCTTTGGTCGTGGGCGTGTAGGGCTGACCGGTCAGGTCGGTGATGCTCACCCGCAGGGCTTTGGCGCAGGCGGCGATCAGCGGCGCTGTCGCGGCGCGTTCGCCGCTCTCGGCCTTCGAGACGGCCGAGTAGGACACGTTCGCTTTCGCCGCGAGTTGGCGTTGTGTCATCCCTGCCATCTTGCGCGCGGTCGAGATCCGCTTGCCGACGCCGTCGTTCGGGTCACCCATGATCGCCCCAATCAGTCGATCCCCTGATCGCCAGATTCCCACAGATTGTGGGAGTTCGCATCGGGGATTTGTCGCAGGCTCGGAATTGCCCCTGGTGGCGGGGCTCACATTCGAGGCTTCGCCGCCGGGTAGCCCAGCGAAATCCGGTTCTCAGGAGGACCAGCATGCGGGGAGTCAGCAAGGCGCAAGAGGCGATCCTCTTCGCTCTCATCCACGGCGGGGCGCTGTCGGTCGATCAGCTCGCCCGCGAAGCCCGATGCCTCGGACTACGCACGCGGATCGCGGTCGGCGAGCTCGCCAATCGCGGCGCGGTCGTGTGCCCGTCCGGATCAGCGCGTTACCAGATCACCGCCACCGGCCGCGAACTCGCCGCCGCGGTGGGTGTGAATAGACGGCAGGTACGGGTGTGACGGGCGAGCGCGTACCCGGCCGCCTCGACCAGTGCCAGCAGGCACACGAGCGCACCGGCGGGCCGATGGCGTTCGTGCACGGCAGCGACGGGGTGCTGCGCCCGATCGATGACAGCGGTTGGCCTGTTTGTGAATTCGAGGAATTGGGGCGCGACGTCTATGACGCGCTCGCGCTGCCGGCTGGTGGCGAGCCCGAGGTGATCGACGTCGAGCCCGATTCGGTTGCAGACCATGAAGTCGAGGGGAACTGATGATCTCAATTCTGTTGTGGACGTTACTAATTGGCGGAAATGTGTACGCGCTGTGGTGGTTGGTGATGCGGCAGAGCAAGCCCGTCCCGGCCGACGAGCTGACCGTCGCCCTGGTGATCGAGCGGCTTGCCCGCGAGGCCGCACACGGGACCGACGCTGCGGGTAACGGTCGGCATCGGGCGGTGGCATGACCTACGCGATCCGACATAAGACCCAGAAGTAGTATCTTTCGACCTTGACACGACGCGAGGGGGCCTCGGCCATGAGCGACGACGCATCAACCTCAGAATGGCTCGACGAACAAGCCCAGAACAATCCGGCATGGCAGGAGTGGGCGCGGCCCGAGCGGATCGCCGCCCAAGTCGACAGGCTGTTCGCCGCTACCCTACCCGCGGTGCCGGGAGTTCCGCCGATGCCGGAGGCGGACCGCTACAGCGACACGATGTTGAACTGGGTAGCCGATGCGTTCGAGCACCTGCTGCCCGACGGGGACGCACTCACCGAGCCCGACAACGCTGACCTTGCCGATCAGTTCGTGTGCTATATCGGCGAGACCCTGCGTCAGCGGGCGGGCGGCGAGTGGTTCAACGAGAGTTTCCAGGATGGAAGCGTGCTGTACGGGATGCGCTTCACTCCGGCGATCGGGTACCGCCACGGTGCGTCTCCCGACGACATCACCGACTGGTTGTTCCGGGCCGTGGAAGCAGACGACGGCCCGGACTTCTTCCTGGAGATCGGCACGGAAATCTACTCCCGCGCAATCGCTTACGCCGACGCGCACGGGCTACCGCACGACCTCCGAGAAGTGAGGGAGCAGCACGGTCTCGCCTAGCCCGATGCCATGTCCACCGATGACGAATCCCGACGGCGCAGGGAAGCCGAAGCGATTCGCAGACAGCAGGCAGAACGACGGCGCGAGCGCGAGCGGGGTCGCAAGCACAACGAGAAGGGCCGCCTCTTCCATCGCGGCATGGCCCAGATGCGCGGCGAGACGCGCGAGAACGGCTGGAAGAACGAGCAGCGGATCAGCACCCCGTTCGGTGACCGGGTGCACGACACCGCCCGTGATCGCGGCGGGCGAGAGTTCTCCGAATACAAGTCGGGCCGTCACATCCGCGCGGACAGCCTTCTCCAGTTGGCGAAGGATCGGCACATCCTCGAGGCCGATCCGAATGCGCGCGGCGGCTGGCTGATCCGTGTGGACGCGCGTGTCGATCCCGCTGTTCAACGCCAGATGGACAAGATGCTCGCGTTGTTCCCCGGCAGGTTCACCGTCGAGAAGGCCACCCGGGAGGAAGTTAATCGCGCGATCGCTCTCGGCAAGCAGCTGGAGAAGGAAGCGCGGGGGCAACAGCTCGAGCTGTTCGACTCCACCCGGCTGCGCCAGCAGGAACGGGCCAGGGAACGTGCCGAGCGCGCACGCGAGATCGCCAGGACTCAGGAAGCTGCGGCCCGCGCGGTGGCCGAGAAGGCGGCACGAGAGCTTCGGCTCGCGCGGGAAGCACAGGAACAGGCGCTACGAGCGAAGATGCCGCGGGCACCCGACGAAGTGATCAATATCCTGCTCCGGTCCGGTCCGATGCCTGGCGAGGTTGTGCGCGAAGATCAGGATGTGGCGTCGCGTGGCGGTACGACCCGTGCGGGGCGGAACGCACGGGGAATCGAGCGCGGCATCGCGCGCGAGCGATAGCGACCGGCCTCCGTTGCCTCGGCTGCTCGGCTGCTCGGCTGCGGCGGCCAGGCGGAGCCTGGCCGCGCTGGGTCCATCCGGCAGTCAACTCGACGCGGCAGCGGCGAACGGGGTGGCCGACGGTGGGGCGGCGACCGCGTCGTGTCGCCCCCACATACCGCGTCGCCGCAGGATCGGCAGCACACCCTCGCCGAGCCAATACGCCTCCTCCACATGGGGATAACCCGACAGAATGAAGTGGCGGATGCCCAGCCGCGAGTATTCGGTGAGCCGTTCGGCGACCTCGGTGTGCGAGCCGACCAGGGCGGTTCCGGCGCCGCCGCGCACCAGCCCCACGCCCGCCCACAGGTTGGGCGCGATCTCCAGCCGATCGGTGCTGCCGCCGTGCAGTTCGGTCATGCGGCGCTGTCCCTCGGATTCGCTGCGCGCCAGACTCGCCTGCACGCGCGCCACGTCGGCCGGGTCGATGCCGGCGAGCAGCCGATCGGCCTCCGCCCACGCCTGCTCCGAGGTGTCGCGAGTGATGACGTGAATTCGTAAGCCGTAGTCGAGGACTCGGCCTCGGTCGACGGCCAGCCCGCGAATCCACTCCAGCTTCTTCGACACCGCGAACAATGGTTCGCCCCAGGTGAGGTAGGTGTCGGCGTGGGCGGCGGCCACCGGACCGGCGGCCGTCGACGACCCGCCGAAGAAGATGGGCGGCACCGGGTCCGGATGATTGTTCAGCAGCGCGTCGTCCACTCGAATGTGCTCGCCCGCGAAGCTGATCGGCTCTCGGGACGTCCACAGCCGCCGCACCACGTCCAGGAATTCTCCGGTGCGCCGATACCGCTGCTCCTTGTCCAGGTGGTCCCCGTACGCGCGCTGCTCGTGGCTCTCGCCACCGGTCACTACATTGAGCAGCAACCGCCCTTCGGAATGCCGCTGGAACGTCCCCGCCATCTGCGCGGCCAGGAACGGGCTCACCAGTCCGGGCCGCAGCGCCACCAGGAATTTCAGGGTGCGCGTGGACTCCACCAGCATGGCGGTAGTGAGCCAGGCGTCCTCGCACCACGCTCCCGTCGGCGTGAGCACGGATTCGAAACCGTTCTCCTCGGCGGCTCCGGCGATCTGGCGCAGATATCGCAGCGTGGCGGGCCGATCACCCGACATGGCGGTGCCGTGGCCGCCCGCGACGAGGGCGCGCGAGTCGCCGTAGGTAGGTAGGAACCAGTGGAATGACAGGGACACGGGAGGCTCCGATGCTGGCGGGAGGTTCGGGCGGGGGTCAGGCTGGGGCGAACAGGTCGTTGAAGCGGGTGTCGACGAAGTCGGCGATGGTCACCCGCCGCGGTATCAGCCCGGCCGCGGCGAAGGCGTCGGCCACCTGCTGCTCGGCCGCGACGGTGGCGTCGTCGATGGGGTGGTCCCGGTAGGGCGCGCGAGCTACGGCCAATCGGGTCACCGTCACGGGCAGCCCGGTGACCTGGGCGAAGATCGTCGCCCACGCCTCGGTATCGCCATTGGCCCAGCTGTGTGCGCGACCGATGCGGGCGAGCACGTCACGCAGCGCGGCGGCGGTCGCGGGATTGTCGAGCGCCCGTCGCCCGGCCACATAGAAGGAGTCGCCTCGCACATAGCCGCTGCCGTCCACCAGGATTCGGGCCGCCGCCTGCTCCTGGGCCTGGGCGGTGTAGGGATCCCAGGTGGCCCAGGCGTCGACGCGTCCGGTGCTGAGCGCGGCGAGCGCGTCGGCCGGTTGCAGATACCGCGGCTCGATATCGGCGAAGCCGAGTCCGGCCGAATTCAGCACGGACAGTAGATGGTGGTGTGCGGAGCTGCCCCTGGCGACGGCGATCCGCTTGCCGCGCAGATCGTTCGGCTCCCGCAGCGGCGAGTCCCGGGGGACCACGATGGCCTGTCCGCCGGTGCCGGTCAGATACGCCGAGACGATGCCGATCCCGGCATCGGCGGCGGCAGCGAACACCGGTGGGGCATTGCCGACGCCGCCGATATCGACCGCTCCGGCATGGACGGCCTCCACCATGGGCGGTCCGGAGGTGTATTGGGACCATTCGATGCGATAGGGGATGTCGGTCAGCTCACCCGCCGCTTCGAGCAGGGCTCGGGTGCCGGTGCCCTTCTGATCGCCGATGCGCAGCGTCACCGCCGACAGGTCGACCGAACCGTCGGGTCGCACGGCGTCGCGGTTGGCATCGGTGCCACCACAGGCGGTGACGAGTGTCGCGGCGAGGGCGAGCGCGGCGGCCGTGCGTCGTCGGCCGGTCATGCGGCTCCTTCCGGGGGGACGCCGAGTGTGGCGAGCAATTCGCAACGCAGCGCGAGGAATTCGGGGTGGTCGCGGCGGCGCGGCCGGGGCAGGTCTACCGCGAGGTCGCGGGCGATCCGGCCGTCGCCGAGCACCAGGGCGCGGTCGGCCAATAGCAGCGCCTCGTCCACGTCGTGGGTCACCAGCAGCACGCCGGGGCGGTGCCGCTGCCACAGTTCGAGCACCAGGCCGTGAATGGTGATGCGGGTCAATGCGTCCAGGGCGCTGAAGGGTTCGTCCAGCAGCAGCAGATCGGGGGCGCGCACCAGCGCGCGGGCCAAGGCGGCGCGCTGCGCCTCACCGCCGGACAGCGTGCCCGGCCAGACCTCGGCGCGCTCGGCCAGACCCACCTCCGCCAGCGCGGCCCGCGCGGCCCGCTCCGGCTCCGAATGCCGCAGTCCCAGCGTGATATTGGCCAGAACCCGCCGCCAGGGCACCAGGCGCGGTTCCTGAAACGCCACCGCCACCTCTCCGGCCACCGACAGCGCCCCGGTGTGCTCGGCATCCAGTCCCGCCAGCGCCCGCAGCAGCGTGGACTTGCCGGATCCGCTGCGCCCCAACAGCGCCACGAACTCCCCCCGCCGGATCTCCAGATCGATGCCGCCGAGCACGCGCCGCGTCCCGAATGCCCTGCCGAGGTCGCGGATTCGCGCGACAGGAGCTCCCCTGTCCGGATGCGTCCACGTGTTCCCGGCTTCCTGTGTGGCGAGCTCCGGATGCGCAGCCACTCGAGGCGCGGATGAGGCGTCCGCGTCCTCCGGACGGCTGGCCGTGGTGATCGTGGCCGCCGCTGGATACGAGGCCGCCGCCACCGCTCCCGGGTGCGCCGGGAAGGCATCCTTGTCCGGGGATGGGGCGATCACCGCCGATTCCGGGTGCGCGGAGGTTACGCCCACCGCCGGTTCGCAAGCCGCGGCTGCCGGGTGCGACGTGCTCGCGGCCGGTGGTGCGGCGTTGGCACCCGCCCCCGGCTGCGGGCCGGCGAGTGTGGCGGCGCTGTCTGCTGCTGCGCCGCGAAAACCGTTCAGGGCGTTAAGAATCCGCGTCGCCATGTGAGGGTTCTCCTTTCGATCAGCCGGACGACCGCGTCGGTGAGCAGTCCGAGCACGCTGTAGACGAGCAGGCCGACGACGATGACGTCGGTGCGCAGGAACTCCCGGGCGTTGTTGATGAGGTAGCCGAGCCCGGCGTCGGCATTGACCTGTTCGGCGACGATCAGCGCCAGCCAGGCCACGCCGAGCGCCTGGCGCAGCCCGACCAGGGTCTGCGGCAGTGCGCCCGGCAGCACGATGTGGCGTATCAGCGCGGGTCCGCCGAGCCGCTGCACCCGCGCGAGTTCGGCCAGTTTGCCGTCCACGCCGCGGATTCCGGCGAAGGTGTTGAGGTACAGCGGCCCCGCCACGCCGAAGGCGACCAGTGCGATCTTGGGCGGCTCACCGATGCCGAACCAGAGGATGAGCAGCGGGATGAGCCCGTAGAACGGCAGGGTGCGCAGCATCTGCATGGGCGGGTCCAGCGCGTATTCGCCGATCCGGCTCAGCCCGGCCACCACGGCGGCCCCGACTCCGAGCGCCGCGCCGATGGCGAACCCGATGACCGCCCGCCGCAGCGAGACGGTGACGGCGTCGGTCAGGGTGCCGTCGCGCAACAGTTCCAGCGTCGTCTCGAGCACGGTGGTCGGCGCGGCCAGCAGCCGTTCGGGCAGCACGCCGGTGGCGCTGGCGAGCTGCCAGGCGACGATGAGGACCAGTGGGCTGACCAGCCGCGGCCAGGGGCCGGGCAGGGAGCGGTGGGGCGTCGACCGTGCGGCGGGCCGAGCAATGAGTGCTGACAAAGCGAAACCTCGGTGGGACGGGAATTCCGCCGAGCGGCGGGTTGCTCGATGGTCCGCCGGACCGGGCGCGACCCGCACCGGTTGGAATCGGCATGATTCTTGGCAGCCCGGCATCGGCGCCTAGCTGATGTTATTCGCCGTTCACATCGACAAATCTTGTTAACACCATGTTGTGACCAGGAACAGTGACCGGACATTCACATGAATGTGGTAGAACTCACTCGGTTACGAAGGGTGGATTTGTCATGGAACCAACGGCCCGACAGCGCGCGGCGCTGGGCATGATCTGCGATACGTTCCTGCCGGGGGACGGGGCGTCCCTGCCCGCGGCGACCGAACTCGGGGCGGTCGACACGATCTTCGCCATACTGGGCCGCAATCCGCGCGAGGCCGAACGGAAGCAGCTGGCCATGCTGCTGGACCGGTGGGATTCGCGGTTGGCCGGACTGCTCACCGGCAGCGGCCCGCGCCGCTTCTCGTCGCTGTCGCAGCAGCAGCGGGAACAGGCCCTGCTGCGCCTCGGGGACTCCGGCCTCGCGCCCGCGCGGGCCGTATTCCAGGCGCTCAAACAGGCGGCGCTGCTCGCCTACAACGTCACGCCCGGCCCGACCGGAACCAATCCGCTCTGGGGGCGCATCGGCTACCCCGAGCCCACCGGCCCGCTGCCGTCGGCCCCGCGGCCCGCGCTCACCCCGCTGCGTTTCACCGAGAACACCTCGCTGAGCTGCGATGTGGTCATCGTCGGATCGGGTGCGGGTGGCGGCGTGGCGGCGGCGGTGCTCGCCGAGGCCGGTCTCGACGTGGTGCTGCTGGAACGCGGAAACTATTACGACGACCGCGATTTCGGTGCGGGCGAGCTCGACGCGCTGACGAAGCTGTACGCGCCCGGCCCGTCCGCCACCGCGGAGGGACAGCTCACGCTGGTGGCGGGCACCTGTCTGGGCGGCGGCACCGTGGTCAACTGGAGCACCTCGCTGCCGACGCCGGACGCCATCCGGCAGGAATGGGCCGAGCTGGGCGTCCCGCAGTTCGCCGACGCCGAATTCGGCGACGCGCTCGAGGCGGTGCGCAAGCGGATCGGCGTCACCGAGCAGCGCTCGCCGCTCTCGGCCCGCGACAGCGTCCTCGAACGCGGCGCACGGGCGCTGGGCTGGGCGGTGGATCCGTTGCCGCGCAATGTCTCCGACGCCTGTGACGCCGGGGTCGAATGCGGCCGCTGCGGTTACGGCTGCCGCCTCGGGGCCAAGCAGACGGTGACCAAGACCTGGCTCGCCGACGCCGCCGCCCGCGGCGCGCGCCTGGTGGTCGACGCCGACGTGCGCCGTATCGAAGTGAGAAACGGCCGCGCCGAGTCTGTTTCGGCGCTCACCTCGACTGGGGTGGAGATCGACGTGCGGGCGCGCGCCGTGGTGGTGGCCGCCGGCGCCATCCAGACACCGGCGCTGCTGCGCCGATCCGGCCTGCGCAACAAGAACATCGGCAGATACCTGCGGCTGCATCCCGCCGCCGCCGTCTTCGGGGTGTTCGACGAGGACATCCGCCCGTGGGAGGGTGCGCTCCAGGGACGGATCAGCCGCCACCACGCCGACCTGGACGGCCGGGGCTACGGTGTCATCTACGAGACCGGGCCGATCCATCCGGGACTGGCCACCGGCTTCATGAGCTGGCGCGGCGCGGCGGGCTTCCGGGACACCATGCTCGACTTCGCCCGGTCGAATTCGGTCGGCGTCATCACCCGCGACCGCGATCCGGGCACCGTCACCGTGGACGGCAGCGGCGAACCGATCGTGAAATACCGGCTCTCCGACTACGACGCCGCGCATCTGCACACCGGAATCGTCGGGGCCGCTTCGATTCTCGAGGCCGCCGGAGCGCGCCGGATCTTCTCGGGACATCAGGCGGGCATCGACTACGAGCCGGGCGTGCGCGGCTCCCACGACGACTTCGCCGCCGCGTGCCGCCGGGCGGGTTACGCGCCCGGGCGGTGCGCGATGGGCGCACTGCACATCATGGGTTCGGCGCGCATGGGCGGCACCCGCGAGCTGTCGGCCGTCGATCCGGACGGTGTCACCTGGGATGTCGCCAATATCGTCGTCGCCGACGGCTCCTGCTTCCCGACCGCGCCGGGGGTGAATCCCATGGTGACCATCGAGGCGATCGGCTACATGAACGCCACCCGTCTCGCGACGCGATTGAGCTAGTCCCGCACGGCATCCGGGACCGCTCACAGGGCTCGGATGCCCTCCAGCAGCGTATGCAGGACGCCGGTGTCGGCGTGCCCGGTCGGCGCGGGCGGCGGCGACCGGTGCAGCAGCCGCCCGTCGTCGATGAGGTCACCGATGAGCACCTTGGTCACGGTCAGCGGCAGCCGCAGATGCGCCGACACCTCCGCCACCGACAGCGGGGTGCGGCACAGTCCGATGATGGCCGCGTACTCGGGTTCGGTGCGGCGCGACGCCGCGCCCCGGTGGATGTCGACCACCAGCGTCGTCATATCCAGATCCGGCCGCCGAGCCCGGCCGCGACCACGGGTGACGGCGTAGAGGCGGACCAGCGGGCCCGCGTCCTCCTCGTACCAGTGCTCGCGCGCGTCGCTCATGGCTGTGGCCGGTCGACCGCCGTGAACCGCGGATCCACCGCCAGATGGGTGCCGACCCGCTGCACCGTCTGGTTCATCTCGTAGGCCACCAGCCCCATGTCGGCGGTCTCGGCCGCCAGCAGGGCCAGGCAGGCGTTCGCACCGGCGGCGGTGATGAACAGCACGGCGTGATCGAGTTCCACCACGGTCTGACACACCCCACCGGCCTTGAAGTGGTGACCGGCGCTGCGCGCCAGACTGTGCAGGGCCGAGGCCATGGCGCCGAAACGGTCGGCGTCGGCGCGGTCGAGTCCCTTGGAGAAGCCGAGCAGCAGGCCGTCGGAGGACAACAGCACCGCCGATTGCGCGTCGGGCAGCCCGCTGACCAGTTCGTCGAGCAGCCAGCCGAGGTCGATTCGCTGTGAAGTGGTCATTGTCGCCTTCTGTGGGTAGAGCTATTCGTTCGGGGTGCGGCCGGTGTCGGGGTGGGCCTGACGGCCCTGGCGGGTGCCCTTGGCTATCGCGCTCATGAGATCGCGCGCCTCGTCGGCGGTGCGCTGGCGCGGCGGGGCGGGGGCCACGGGGTCGGTGTTCGCCTTCGGGCCGGAATGGCGGTGGCGGCGAGGCAGTTCCGGTCGATCGTCCCGCGACGGCAGCGGCCGGGCGGGCGATGCGGTGGACGGCGCGGTGTCGACCGCGCGGTGCACGGTGCCGGGGCTCATCGGCAGTGAGCCCGGCCACGATTCGCGCAGCGGCGGCATGGGCGGCATGGTGATCTCGGCGAGCCGCCGCATATCCACCGAGGTTCCGAGGGGAGCGATGACCTCGGGGACGGCGATGACCTCGGGAATGCCGTCGACACCGGCGTCGACCGGCCGCGCCGCCTCCAGCACCGGATGCGGCACCAGCACGACCGCCCGCACCCCGCCGTAGTCGGATTCGGTCAGCCGCACCGAGAGCCCGTGTCGTCCAGCCAATTTCGCCACCACGAACAACCCGAGCCGGGTATCGCTGGACAGCGTCGCCACGCTGAAGTCCGGCGGATCGGCGAGCATGGCATTGCGTTCGGCGAACTCGGCCTCCGACATGCCGAGCCCCTGGTCGATGATCTCGATCGCCACCCCGCGGCCGACCACCACCGCCGATACCGTGACCGGTGATTCGGGTGGCGAGAAGGCGGTCGCATTGTCCATCAGCTCGGCGAGCAGGTGGATCACATCCGCCACCGCCTTGCTCGCGATCCGCACCTCGGGGATGCGCCCGGTCGAGATCCGGGTGTAGTCCAGGCTTTCGGCGACCGCACCGCGAATCAGGTCGATCAGCAACACCGGATTGCGCCAGCGGCGGCCGGGCTGCTCACCGCCGAGAATGACCAGGTTCTCGGCATTGCGGCGCGCCCGGGTCGCGAGATGGTCGAGCTGGAAGAGCAATTCGAGCTGATCGGCGTCGGTCTCCTCGCGCTCGGCCCGGTCCAGCAGGGCGAGCTGCCGGTGCACCACCACCTGACTGCGGTGGGCGATATTGAGGAAGACAGCATTGATACCCGTGCGGGTCTTGGCCTCCGCCACCGCGGCCGCCACCGCCGCCCCGTGGGCGCGGTTGAAGGCGTCGGCCACCTGGCCGAGTTCATCGGTGCCGAAGTCCAGCCGGGCGGCGTCCCGCTCGGCGTCCACGGCCGCGCCCGATCCGGCGCGGCGGATCAGTTCGGGCATGCGCTCATCGGCCAATTCCAGGGTGTGGCGGCGCAATCGGCGCATCCGGCCGATGAATCGGTTGGCCAGCAGCAGTGCCAGCAGGAAGGCGACGGTGGCCACCAGCAGCACCGCGCCGCCGCCGAGCAGGGCATCGCGGGTGGCGTCCGTGCCGCGCTGCTTGGCGACGGCGTGCGCGTCGCGGCTCTGGTCCTCCCACAGCTGCTGGAGCGCGGAATTGACCTGCGCGGTCGCCGACTGCCAACCGGCCAGATCGAGGGGGAGCGCGGTTTTCGGCTTGGCTCCGTCGGTGACCGCGCCGCGCAGCACGACGGCGTCCTGCATGGCCGTGACCCGCTGCCAGGCCGGACCGGCCGTGATGGCGTTGAGCTGGTCGAGCCGCTTCCCCTTCAGCACCGTAGCGGCGTAGGCCACCTGATCGCGGAATTCGCCCACCCGGCGCGAGAATTCGAGGAGCTGCGGTTCGGTCAGCTCACCGGTGGTCAGGGCCACCGAGCCCAGGGTGTCGGCCTGCGACAGCGCCTCGGCCGCGCGCAGCACCTCCACGCCGTAACCCAGTTCGACCGCGATCTCGGCGTCCGGGGCCACCCGGGCCGCCAGCACGGACGCGGCGATGATGGTGCCGATCACCTGGGTGAAGAAGGTGAACACCTGATCGGCCGGCACCCGCAGGGCGTCGATACCGGCGCGCAGCGTGGGCACCATCTCGAAAAGCCGGTTGTAGCCCTCGATATCGGCCGCCGAGTTGTTCGGGTTGAGTTCGGTGGCGGCATCGCCCTTGGCCTCCAGCGCGACCAGCGCGGCATCGGACTGCTGGCGAGCGGTGGCCAGTTGTGCGGCCGCGTCCTCGTCACCGGCCAGCCGCAACAGGGACAGCCGGCGTTCCTCCTCGAAGGCCGAGATCATGAGGATGGCCGGGCCGGTCGTGCTGCTGGCCAGGTCGGCCCATTCCGTGGAGCTGCGCGCGTCGTCCACCAGATACACGGCCGCGCCGCCGCCGATGGCCAGCAGGGTGACGCTGGAGATGAGCACGATGGACAGCAGCCGGGCCCGGATGCCGATCCGTCCCCGCACGTCGCGGAGGTCGCGTGCCAGTGCATCGGACCGTGCGGCGGACGCTGTGCGCAGGTTGTGCCGAATGCCCACGTAGATCTTCCCTGCTTCTCCGATGGCGCGCCTGCCGGTATTCGATGCCCGTGTGCTTGAGATGAGCGCAAGGTCACACTTTCTCGACGAAAGAGTAACGGATAGATGCCGACGCAACCACACGTCTCACTGACCGGTGTCCGGTCGTGCCACCCACCACGGCCGGATGCGCGCTGTTCGAACCTGGCGGGCCGGATTCGTGGGATGTTATGTTGATCGACATGACCGCCAGCCGCCCTCGCGCCACGCGGGTCACCTATGTGACCGTCGCGCTGGGCGTGCGGCTGCCGCGCCAGCGCGAGCTGTGTTGCTCCCGCCGTCGCGCAGTCGAGTTCTGATCCCGGGTCGCCACCGCCCCCGGGCATCCTCGCTGCCGCTGCCGATACGTCCTGTCGACATGTCCCGTCCGAGTACGGGACCGCAGCAAGGAATTCGCGTCATGTCCAGCCCCGCCCTCGAGCGACCGCATACTCCGACCGCGTCCACCCGCCCGGCTCCGGCCCGTCCCGCCGTGCCGCCGGAACTGCGCATCTCCGACAACCCGGCCGCCGCGGTGCTACGGGCCGCGGCGCGCGGTCCCATCTTCCGCGACAGCGCCGCCCGCGCCACGGGCGCGAGTATCGCCACCGTCAATCGTCAAGTGTCCGCGCTGCTTTCGGCCGGACTGCTGCGGGAGCGGGCCGATCTCACGGTCTCCGGTGCGGTCGGCCGCCCGCGGGTGCCCGTGGAGGTCGACACCGACTCCTTCGCGACGGTGGGTGTGCATATCGGCTGCGGTGTCACACGGATCGTCGCGGCGGACCTGTCCGGCCGGATGCTGGGCGGCCTCGAGATCGCCACGCCGCAGACCGGGCAGCAGGCCGCGCTGACCATAGTCGCGCGCAGTGCCAGAGCCTTCCTGGACCGGCTGCCGCGCCGACGGCCGCTGTGGGTCGGCGTCGCCGTATCGGGACGGGTGGACGCCGCCGCCGGCGAGGTCGACCACCCACGGCTGGGCTGGCGGTCCGCGCCGGTCGCCGCCGTCTTCAGTTCCGTACTGGACCTTCCGGTTTCGGTATCCGCGCATGTGGAGGCGATGGCCGCCGCCGAACTGCTGCTGACGCCACGCGAGACGGACAGCCGCCCCGGCAGCAGTCTCTACCTCTACGCGCGCGAAACCGTCGGTGTGGCGGTGACATTGGACGATCGGGTGCATACGCCCGCCAACGGTCCGGGCTCGATCGCGCATCTGCCCACCGGTTCGGACGCGGAATGCCCGTGCGGCCGTCGCGGCTGCCTGGAGGCCACCGTCGGTGAGCGCGAACTGCTCTCGCGCGCCGTGCGCCACGGCATCCTGCCCAAGCCGGAGGCACCTCGTCGCCCGCGCGTCACCGACCTCTACCGGGCCGCCGACACCGAGGCCGCCGCGCGTGACCTGCTCGCCGAACGCGCCGAGATACTGGGCCGAACCGCCGCGCTCATCCGCGACATGTTCAACCCGGACCGCGTCATCCTGGGCGGTCAGGCATTCACCGGCTACCAGCCCGGAATCGACCGTGTCGCACGGGCGTTCACCGAGAACACCGCCCTGCCCGACGCCGACCTGCGCATCAGCCGCTTCGGCGGCCGAGTCCAGGAGAGCGCCGCCGCGGTCACCTCGCTGAGCGTCTTCTACGCCGACCCGCTGTCGGCCGTCCGCCGCGCCACTCGCGCTCGCTGATCGCGGCGGGAGCGTCTCCGGTCCACGCCCGGGAGTATCCGGGACCGATGTCGCCCGGGGTGTACGTCGATGTGTCGAGACCCGCGCGAAACTACTTCCCGGGCGTGAACAACCCCTCCAGCACCGTGATGAAGTACGGGAAGTGCCCGGCGAACCGGTACAGGTCGCGGTCGCGTTCGAAGCCGCCGAACCAGTACAGGCCGGGACGGCCGTCCGAGTTCGGGTTGAGGTCGCGGAAGGCGCGCGTCCAGTGGTCGGTGCGGCCCGCGGCCACCGCGAAGGGCAGTGCGCGGGAGAAGACCAATTCCTGGTCCGGCGGCGGGATCTGCTCGCGCGACAGCGCGTCCAGGGCCCGTTGCATGCCGCGCACGCGGTCGGTGAGTTCGCGACCGGCCGCGGTGCGCGCGGGCAGATAGCGGGGGAGCAGCAGGGCCGCCACACCGCCGAGCGCGATCGCCACCCCGACCAGGGCGTGACCGGGACCCAGCGCCAGGCCGACGGTGGCGGCCGCGCCGACCGCGATCAGCCCGACGCCGAGCCAGAATTCCGTCCCGCGCCGGGCGCGATCCACATACAGTCCCTGCGCCACCGCATCGGCCACCAGCGCCTTGCGCACCGCCGTGGCGTCCAAGCGCCCCCGCAGTTCCGACAGCAGCACCGACTCCGCGCCCTCCGGCAGCAGCGCCGCGTACACCGCCCGCTCATGGTCGGTGAGCTGTCCGTCGGCCGGATTCACCCGGGTGATCCGCCAATCCGTATCGTCGATCGCCGTCACCCACAGGTACCGCCGTACCGCCAGATCCACCACCGTCGCGGCGAGATCGCGCGGATCCACATAGCCATCCAGCAGCAGCCCCGCCGTACCGGGCAGCACCCCGTCCGGGGAGGTGAACAGCACCCGATTGCCCTCGCGCAGCAGCGGATCGACCGCCTCGGCCTGCTGTGGTGTCGCCTGCCTGCGCGACCACACCACGAATCCGGCGGCCACCGCCACCCCGAGCAACTGGACCGCGAAGGCGGCGAGCACGGGAGTCGTGACGGAGAACGGACCCGGCGCGTCGGCATCGTCGATATCGGCATTGGCCGCCACCGTCCCGGGCGGCAGTTGCAGGGTCACGTCGATGACATCGCCCTTGCGCAGATCGGTCTTCTCCAGATGGGCGAAACCGTCCGGTTCGACCCGGATGTCCGCGCAGTCCCGCGGCTGTCCGGGTGGCCCGATGGTGCACTTCGTCACGCCCATCCGGAAATCCGGACTGCTCACCGTCGCCACCACCGACGCCACATCGGTATTCAGCACACCGGTCCAGTGGAACACCTGCGCTCCGGTCGTATCGCTGACCGTGTTGTGCACCGTGTACTCGAACGTCGACTCACCGGGACGCGCGGTAATGGTGAAGCGGTCGTCGGCGACCGTCGCCTCCCCGGCCCCGGTCGAGCGCACGTCGGTCACCCGGAAGGTGCGCGCCACACTCTCGCTGACCTGCACGCGCAGCGGCAGTACCTGACGGAACTCCTCGCCCTCGGGCACCGTCACCGTCTCGGTGACCCGCAGCAGCCCGTCGTCGCCGAGATCGACGTCGGCGACGATCCGCACCCCGTCCGGAGCGGGCTGGGCTTGGGCGGCCGGGGCGAGCAGGCCCAGCAGGGCGAGCAGCGCGACGACCAAGCCCCCCCGAAAAATCTGCATGGAAGGGTACTTTAGACAGCTTGCTATCCTTCCTCAGCGGCTGTCGGTGATATCGAGGTGACGAGGGGGTCCGGGGGAATGACTCGACCACCGTACGGACAGGGGCCGATTTCCCCTGGTGGACGGCCTGTTCCGCCGCCGCCCGGTCGCCGTCCCGGCGCTCCCGGTCCACGCCCGGAGCCGGGTTATCCACAACGGCCCGGCCCCGGTTATCCACAGCGTCAGGGATTTCCGCCGCCGCCCGGCTATCAACCGCATCCCGGACCGGGCGGGCCGCAGGCATCGCCGTACGGCATTCCGCTCTCGCCCCCGCTACCCCCGGTCGGCTACACACCGCACCAGCGCCCGCCGACGCAGCCGCCCGCGCCGCGGGGCCCCGCCCCGTACGGCCCGACCGCGCGCCCGACCCCGCCGCCGCGCCGTCGTCGTTGGGGCACAGTGCTGTTGATCGTCATCGTGGTGGTGACCGGTGTGCTGTTGCGCACCGCCCTGAGTGCCGGGGTGGACAAGCTCGGAGCGGGCGACTCGGTGGACACTGGTTACGGCCCGGATATCGGAGCGCTCGGCGTCGCCGAGACGGCGGGCAATCCGCTGCTCACCGATACCGACGCCACTCTCGTTCCGGCGGACTGCGATTACGCGCCGTGGAGCACCCAGGTGGAGCAGGCCCGCGCCTTCTTCGACTCCGCCGCCACCTGTCTGGAAGCGGGCTGGCGCGCGGTATTCGCCGAGGTGGGTCTGTCCTTCGAAGCGCCCGAGGTCACGGTGACCGCGTCCACCACCGGCATCACCACGCTGTGCACCGGCAACAGCAGCAATTTCGCCGCCTTCTACTGCTCCGCCGACAAGACCATCTACATGCCGATCAGCCAGTTGCAGACCGATGTCTTCAAGAACAACTGGGTGGTCTACCTGTCGGTGTTCGCCCACGAGTACGGCCATCATGTGCAGGCGCAGGCCGGAATTCTCGGCAAGGTGCACGCGCAGCGGCGCGAGGCGGGCGTCCGCTCCGACACCGGGCTCGAGCTGTCGCGCCGAACCGAGTTGCAGGCCAACTGTTTCGACGGCATGTACCTGTCTTCCTCCCGGGGCGGCGGGGCGCTCACCTCGGCGCAGATCGGCGTCGCGCGCAACGACGCCTACCATCGCGGTGACGCACCGGGGGATATGCGTGACCACGGCACCACGCAGAACGGCGGCGCCTGGTTCGAGGTGGGTCTCGACGAGAACCGCACCTTCGCGTGCAATACCTTCACCGCCCCGGCGAGCGCGGTGAACTAGAACCGGCACGCGCGGTGCACCGAAAGCGCGGTGCACCGGAAAGAACTCGAGCCCGTCGCGCGGCGACGGGCCCGAGTCGTGCATCGCGTCCCCTCGGGCTCAGTGCCCGAGCGGCCCCTCACCGATGCGCCGCGGTGAATGTCCGTGCACCCCTTCGGCGTAGGCGGTCTCGGCGTGCAGGGCGAAGTCGATGCCGCCCACCTCGTCCTCGTGGGAGACGCGGAAGCCGATCGTCGCGTCGATCACCTTGCCGATCAGGAACGAGATGCCGAAAGCCCAGGCGGCCACGGCCAGGACGCCCACCGCCTGCTTGCCGAGCTGGGTGAGCCCGCCGCCGTGGAACAGGCCCGCCGCGCCGCCCTCGCCGGTCATCACCTCGGTGGCGAGCAGGCCGATCAGCATGGTGCCCACCACGCCGCCGACGAAGTGCACGCCCACCACATCGAGCGAGTCGTCGTAGTTGGCCTTGAACTTCCAGCCCACCGCGAACGCGCACACCACACCCGCGGCCAGACCGACGATCATCGCGCCCAGGGTGTTCACGAAGCCGCAGGACGGCGTGATAGCCACCAGACCGGCCACCACTCCGGACGCCGCGCCGAAGGTGGTCGGCCGACCGTCGCGCACCTGCTCCACGGCCAGCCAGCCCAGCATGCCGAGGCAGCCCGCCACCAACGTGTTCAGGAAGACCGCGGCCGCGGTGCCGTCGGCCGCCAGCGCCGAACCGGCATTGAAGCCGAACCATCCGAACCACAGCAGGCCCGCGCCCAGCAGCACGAACGGCAGATTGTGCGGGCGCATGGCGTCCATCTTGAAGCCGACGCGCGGCCCCAGCACCAGTGCCAGCGCGAGCGCCGAAGCGCCGGAGGCGATCTCGACCACCAGGCCGCCCGCGTAGTCGAGTGCGCCGAATTCGGCGAGCCAGCCCTCGGAATTCCACACCCAGTGCGCGATCGGCGCGTACACCAGCGTCGCCCAGATCGGCACGAAGATCATCCACGCGGAGAATTTCGCGCGGTCGGCGATGGCGCCGCTGACCAGTGCCACGGTGAGAATCGCGAAGGTCAGCTGGAAGGTGACGAACAGCAGATCCGGAATACCGCTGTTGGCCTCGGTATCGGTCACCCGCACCGTGCCCGGATCGAATCCGGAGAGGGCGAAATGATCGAATCCGCCGATGAATCCCCCACCCGCGTCCGGACCGAAGGCCAGCGTGTAGCCGACCAGCAACCACACCACGGTGACCAGCGGAATGGAGATGAAGCTCATCATCAGCATGTTGAGCACGCCGCTGGAGCGCACCATGCCGCCGTAGAAGATCGCCAGGCCGGGTGTCATGAGCAGCACCAGCGCGGTGCTGGCCAGCAACCACGAGGTGGCGGCGGCATCGATTGTGGGCACGGGGTAACTCCTTCCACGCGTTTCGCGTTTCAGGGAAGTTACCGAAACCTCACGTTTCCGCGTTGTTACGAAGAGCGTTCGTGTGTTACGGATTGTGCACGCGATGTTACGAAATGCTCACACGCGCGTCGGAGCGCGGCTTTTCCCGGGCTGGACGTCGCGATTTCTTGTTCAGCGCGCGCAGGCCGCGCGGTCCGGGCAGGGGGAGACCGTCGTCACGCAGCACCATCCATTCCGCGGTGGTCATCCACTGCTGCTGGGCGCGGGCGTCGGCGGTGTCGTTGAATACCCGCCGCCCGCGATCGTCGCGCAGCTCATGGGCCAGCACCGACCAGCGCGGCGGGCGATCGTGTTCGGCGAACTGATCGCGCAGATATGCGGCCACCAGGGTGCCGATCGCGTTCACCGGTCGCAGCGACACCCGATTTCCGTATTTCGCCGAATGGAAACGCCGTCCGGCGCACAGGGAGCGCGGAGAATCGTTGTAGGCGATCCAGCCCGCGCGTTGGGCGCGCTCGATGAGCCACAGGTGTTTCACAGCGGTCGGCGGAATATCGCCGACGTGCTCGCGAATAAGTGCCACAACGGGTTCCGACAGCAGAATGTCGCGACGGGTCGGACCGTTTCCGTTCAGCGTCCAGTATTCGTCGGTGAGGGTGGCGATCACCCGGCCGAAATCGTCGATGCCGCGCTGTGCGCGGCGGCCCAGACGCTCGATGCGCTCGGCCTCGCGGCGCATGTCGTTCTGGGTGATCAGGGTGCGGATGGCGGGCAGGGTGGGTACCTGGCCGCGATGCAGGAGTTCGAGGATCGCACCGGCGGTGGCGGGGTCGGCGGCTGCCGTGACCGGCAGCGATTCGCGGTGCAGATCGAACTCGCGCGGGCTGATGGCTCGGCTCAGCAGATCCGCCGCGGTTCGATTGCCGGCGAATTCGGTACCGGAAAGCCAGGCGGCTGCGATGTCGTCATGCGACGGCACGTTGGGCGTTTCCTCCGAGAGATTTGGTTGCGCCCCGGTCGGGATGAGGGACCGGCCGGGGACACCAACCTGATGAAGGTTTGGCTACCGAAGTTGCCGATGTCCACGGTAGCCAAGCAATTGCGATCTTGCCGCATCCGTTGACGGTATCGTTATGTCCGTAATGCGGAGTTGAAACCGGGCGCAGGTCTGTAGACAGCGATCATGCACTACAGCGGTATCCGGCAAATTCCGTTCCCGAACTACGCTGAGAATTTGCTGTGCATTCTTCTCGCACCGGGGGACTGCGTGACGTCGGCGAACGGGGCGCTCGGTTCCTACGTGATTCACATCACGTTTGCGGGTGGGTGGCGAACGGGAAGCGAGGCGGATTTTCGGTCGAATCGGACGCGCCGAACCGGGTCGGGACATCGGCGCATGCGCTGTCGGTGTCCGCCGGTAGCCTCTCTGCCGTGGCTCTCTACCGGAAGTACCGACCGGCAACGTTCGCTGAAGTCGTGGGGCAGGAGCACGTCACCGATCCCCTGAGTACGGCGCTCGACACCGGTCGCATCAGTCATGCGTACCTGTTCTCGGGACCGCGCGGATGTGGCAAGACCTCATCGGCGCGCATCCTCGCGCGCTCGCTGAACTGTGTGGAGGGGCCGACGTCCACACCGTGCGGAGTGTGCGCGTCGTGTGTGGCGCTCGCCCCGGGCGGACCGGGCAACCTCGATGTCATCGAACTCGACGCCGCGAGCCACGGCGGCGTCGACGACACCCGCGAACTGCGCGACCGCGCCTTCTACGCGCCCGCCGAATCCCGCTACCGCGTCTTCATCGTCGACGAGGCGCACATGGTGACCACCGCGGGCTTCAACGCGCTGCTGAAGATCGTGGAGGAGCCGCCCGCCCACCTCATCTTCGTCTTCGCCACCACCGAACCGGACAAGGTGCTGCCCACCATCCGGTCGCGCACCCACCACTACCCCTTCCGGCTGCTGCCGCCCGCCACCATGCGCGGACTGCTCGGCCGCATCTGCGATCAGGAAGGGGTGCAGGTCGAGGAATCGGTGTACCCGTTGGTGATTCGCGCGGGCGGCGGTTCGCCGCGCGACAGCCTCAGCGTGCTGGACCAGCTGCTGGCCGGCGCCGGATCCGAGGGGGTCACCTATCCGCGCGCGGTGTCGCTGCTCGGCGTCACCGATATCGCCCTCATCGACGACGCCGTCGAGGCGCTCGCGACCGATGACGGCGCCGCCCTGTTCGGTGTCATCGACCGCGTGGTCGAATCCGGCCACGACCCCCGCCGCTTCGCCACCGACCTGCTCGAGCGCCTGCGCGACCTGATCCTGCTGCGCGCCGTCCCCGACGCCACCGACCGCGGCCTGGTCTCCGGCCCCGGCGACGTCCTCGACCGCATGCGCGCCCAGGCCGACGCCATCGGTCCCGCCACCCTCACCCGCTACGCCGAACTCCTGCACGAGGGTCTCGGCGAGATGCGCGGCGCGACCGCCCCCCGCCTGCTGCTCGAGGTCATCGCGGCCCGCATGCTGCTGCCCTCGGCCACCGACACCGAATCCGCGGCCCTGCAACGCCTGGAACGCATCGAACGCCGCCTGGCGGGTGCACCCCTGCCCCCGGCCGCCGGTAACGCCGCGCTCGGTAACCCGACCGCTGGCAACCCGACCGTTGGCAACCCGACCGCCGCCGACCCCGGCGTCGCGGGCAGCGCGACCCCGCAGCACGGCGCGCAGCCCTCGGCCGGACCCTCGGCGGCGCAGCCGAACCCCGGCGGCTCACCACGCCGTCGCGGCGCGGAAGCCCTCGCCGCCATGCGCGCCGAGAAGTCCGGCACCCAGGCATCCCCCGCACCCGGAACCCGCCAGCCCGAGCCCACCCCACCGAGTGGAGCGGCACCCTCCGGCAGCGCGACGGGAGGATCCACACCCGCGACGAGTGCCGCCGGGCCTGCGCACGGGGCGGCGGGTAAGCCCGCGCCGACGTCGCCGGGAGCCCCCGCGAACCGGGCGGCGGCGGGCAATTCCGCGCCGACATCCTCGAACAGCACACCGGCGGATACCCACGACGCACCGGACGCCAGCGCTGCCGCGAACCCGGGGGGTGGTGTGACCGATGCGGGGGGCAGCGCACCGGACCTCAACGCCATCGCGCAATCCGGCGACCCGGCGGCGGCGCCGTCCGCTGCGCGCCTGCCGTCCGGCACCTCCGCCGCCCGGCCACCCGAACTCGACCCGGTCACCGGCGGCCCGTCCGACCTGCCGACATCTGCGGCCCGGCCGGAAGTTGCCGCCCCGCAACAACAGTCATCCGCCGAAGCGGCCCCTAGCTCACCGGGCGGCGGCGTTTCCCAGGCTGGCACGGGATCGGCCGCAGGGTCGGCGGCCGCATCGGTCACCACCGCGTCGGCCGCCACCCAACCGGCTACATCACCTGCCGCCCAACCGGTTTCGCCCGCATCCCCCGACCCGGCCGCCGATTTCGAGCGCGCTCGCGAAACCCTGCTCATGCTGGTCGGCTACGCCAGTGCCCGCGCGGTCGCCGAACCGCAGTGGACCGAGAAGCTCACCGGGTGGGCCGCCCGCCTGCACACCCTCACACCGGCAGCCACCGCCGAAATCCAGACCGTGCTGACCGAGGACGCCGCCGCCCTGCGCGAACTTCTCGGCTCCGCCGCGTCCGTCGTCCACGGCGGGGGTGCGGCCGCGACCGGTGCTGCCGACGTCGGTCCGGCGAATGGCGGCGAGTCCGCTCCGGCCGGGTCCGGTGCTGGCAACTCGGTCGCCGATGCATCCGGCGGCGCTGCTGGATCCTCTGCGGCACAGGAGAATTCGAGCCTGGTAGAGGGCGCGTCCGCATCGGTTGGACACACCGCGCCACCGTCGGCCGGCGCGCGGGGCGACGACCCGACCGCGCGATCGGATGCACCTGCCCGGCAACGGGGGGCGGAGGGCGCCGGTGGCGCGCCCGCGCAGCGTGACGCGGACGGCGCGTCGCGGGCCACCGCCACCCTCGCGGACGGTGCTGCCCCGCAGGCGGTGCCCGCTTCCGTAATTGATGCCGGACTCCAGGATTCGGCTGCGGGGGCCGGTTCCACGGCCGGGCGCGGCGCCTCCGACGAGGGGGCGTTCGGTGCCGCTGGTGAGTATGGGCAGCCGCGTGATCGAGCCGCCGACGCGAGCGCTGCGGCGCAACACCGGACCGCTGACGCTGGTGCGTCGGCAGGGGATTCGGCATCAGCAGAGTCGGCCGGTCCCTCGACCGGTGGCGATCTCGCCGGTACCGGCGCGAACGCTGCCGGTGCGCGGGTACGGAATTCGGCTGCGTCGGCCGGGGAGGCGGACGCCCGGGCCGCGTCGGATACCGCGGCAACCACAGACCGTCGCGTCGGGGCCGCTGTCGATGAGACCGGGGCTGTAGGACCCGCCGCCGAGCCCAGCGCATTCGGTCAGTCCGGAGAAGAGGTCGGCGCCCCCGCGGCCTTCGGGGTAGCCGGTGCGCCGGAATCCGGGGCGGGCGGTGGTATACCCGCCGCCGGTCCGACGGCTGACGCCGCGATGGCCGGGGGTGCGGAACACGCGGTGGGCACGGGTGAGCCCGGAGGCGCGGGCGCGAATGCGGGCGCTGACCTGCTCGCGGGAGTGGGGGAATCGGCGGGTGCGGACGCGGCTGGAGAAGCCGCCGACAATGCCGCTGCCGACAATGCCGCTGCCGACAATGCCGCTGCCGACAATGCGGTCGCTGACAATGCTGCCGCCACTGCTGCTGCCGACAACGCTGCTGCCGACAATGCGGTCGCTGACAATGCTGCCGCCACTGCTGCTGCCGACAACGCTGCTGCCGACAACGCTGCCGCTGACAATGCTGCTGCCGCTGACCACGCGGCCCCCGCCGGGGCGGATCTGACCGTGATGGTGGAGGGTGCCTGGGTCGAGATCAAGGCGAAGGTCCGCGAGTTCGGGCCCGCGCTGCCCGCCCTGCTGGCCGCCGCGGCGGTCGCGCGGGTGGAGGGTGACGTCATCGTGCTGGCGCATCAGCACGCGGCGCTGGCGCAGCGGCTGTCGGAGGCGAAGAACCTGGAGGCGGTGCGATCCACCGTGCGGGCGGTGCTCGGGCGGGAGTTCGAGGTGCGCTGGGAGGTCGGGGGTGCCGCGTCGGGTGGTGCCGGGCGCGGGCGAGGTGCCGGGAACGCTGGACGCGGGGCGGGCGCGCAGGCTCCCGCGAAGAAGGCTCCGCCGAAGTTCTCGCGGCCGAGTCAGGCCAAGGCTGCTGCCGCGGTCGAGCCGCAGGCGGACACGTCCGGCGGGTGGGGTGCGTCGTCCTCGGGTTCCCGAGACGGCGACTCTTCCGCGGGCACTCCGGCATCCCCCCTGGACGACGATATTCCGCTGCCCGACGGGCCGGACCTTCCCGACGACCCGGGGCCGTCGGACTACTCGCCGGTAGGTTATGACGGGGTCCCACCTGCTTCGACAGCGGAGGAGGAGCGGGAGATGTTGGCCGATGCGGCCGTGCCCGTCCCGCCCGGTGATCGCCGCGACCCGGATGAGATGGCCTTGGAGTTGTTGCGGTCGGAGTTGGGTGCCAGCCCGCTGGAGGCTTGACAGCACCCGTGTGAGGCACCTTAAGTTAACCGGAGTTCGCATCCGGCGGTACTATGATCGGGTGGCCGTGAGTTCTGGCTCGGCGAGGTTCTAAGGTATGCCCAGGCGCAAGGGCTGCCGGAGCGTCGACAAGCCGGTTCGTGACGCGGTTTGTACAGCGTCAGGACGGTCGGTCGACAAGGCCGGTCGGCGAGGTAACCGCGGCCGCTCCGCACAACGCGGTGACGGCGCACCTTTAGAGAGGACAACTCCGATATGACCACAGAGGCCTACATTTACGAGGCCATCCGCACTCCGCGCGGCCGCAACAAGAAGGGCTCGCTGCACTCGGTCAAGCCGATCGACCTGACCACCGGTCTGGTCCAGGAGCTGCGTAACCGGTTCCCGAACCTGGACGAGGACCGCATCTCGGACATCATCCTCGGCGTCGTCTCGCCGGTCGGTGACCAGGGCGCCGACATCGCCCGCACCACCGTGCTGACCGCCGGCCTGCCCGACACCGTCGGCGGCATCCAGATCAACCGCTTCTGCGCCTCCGGCCTCGAGGCCGTCAACCTGGCCGCGCAGAAGGTCCGCTCCGGCTTCGACGACCTGGTCATCGCCGGTGGTGTCGAGTCCATGTCCCGCGTGCCGATGGGCTCCGACGGTGGCGCCATGTTCATGGACCCGGCCACCAGCTTCGACAGCTACATTGTCCCGCAGGGCATCTCGGCCGACCTGATCGCCACCATCGAGGGCTTCTCCCGCGAGGACGTCGACGGCTACGCCGTGCGCTCGCAGGAGCTGGCCGACACCGCGTGGAAGAACGGCTACTTCGCCAACTCGGTCGTCCCGGTCAAGGACATCAACGGCCTGACCGTGCTCGACACCGACGAGCACCGCCGCCCCGGCACCAAGGTCGAGGATCTGGCCAAGCTGAACCCGTCCTTCGCGGGCATCGGCGAGATGGGCGGCTTCGATGCCGTCGCCATGCAGCGCTACACCTACGTCGAGAAGATCGATCACGTCCACCACGGCGGCAACAGCTCCGGCATCGTCGACGGTGCCGCGCTGGTCCTGGTCGGCAACGAGGACGCCGGCAAGGCGTCGGGCCTGACCCCGCGCGCCCGCATCGTCGCCACCGCCACCTCCGGCGCCGACGCCACCATCATGCTCACCGGTCCGACCCCGGCCGCCGAGAAGGCCCTGGCCAAGGCCGGTCTGAAGCGTGAGGACATCGACCTCTACGAGATCAACGAGGCCTTCGCCTCCGTCGTCCTGAAGTTCCAGAAGGACCTGCAGATCCCGGACGAGAAGCTGAACGTCAACGGCGGCGCGATCGCCATGGGCCACCCGCTGGGCGCCACCGGCGCCATGATCACCGGCACCATGGTCGACGAGCTGCACCGTCGCAATGCCCGCTACGCGCTGGTGACCCTGTGCATCGGCGGCGGCATGGGTGTGGCCACCATCATCGAGCGCGTCTGACGCCCACTGACTTTTCTCTAGGAGAACGAGAATCAATGACTGAGAACATGATCGGCTGGGAGAAGGACGCCGACGGCATCGTCGTGCTGACCATGGACGACCCGAACCAGGGCGCCAACACCATGAACCAGCTGTACAAGGACTCGATGCGGGCCACCGTGGACCGCCTCGTGGCCGAGAAGGACGACATCACCGGTGTCGTCATCACCTCCGCGAAGAAGACCTTCTTCGCCGGCGGCGACCTCAAGAACATGATGCAGACCACCCCGGCGGACGCCGCGGCCATCATGGAGGAGCTGACCTTCATCAAGGACGACCTGCGTCGTCTGGAGACCCTGGGCAAGCCGGTCGTCGCGGCCATCAACGGCGCGGCCCTCGGCGGCGGCCTGGAGATCGCGCTGGCCACCCACTACCGCATCATCGCCGACGTCAAGGGCGCGCAGGTCGGCCTGCCCGAGGTCTCCCTCGGTCTGCTCCCGGCCGGTGGCGGCGTCACCCGCGTCACCCGCATGCTCGGCATCGCCAACGGCCTGATGCAGGTGCTGCTGCAGGGCAACAAGTTCAACGCCCAGAAGGCCAAGGCCACCGGCTTGGTCAACGAGGTCGTCGCCTCCGTCGACGAGCTGGTCCCGGCCGCCAAGGCGTGGATCAAGGCCAACCCGGACAAGGGCGTGCAGCCCTGGGACGTCAAGGGCTACAAGATCCCGGGCGGCACCCCGTCCACCCCGGCCCTGGCCGCCAACCTCCCGGCCTTCCCGGCCAACCTGCGCAAGCAGATCAAGGGCCAGAACATGCCCGCGCCGCGCGCGATCATGTCCGCCGCGGTCGAGGGCGCGCAGGTCGACTTCGACAACGCCTCGCTCATCGAGTCGCGCTACTTCGTCTCGCTGCTGACCGGCCCGGTCGCGAAGAACATGATCCAGGCGTTCTTCTTCGACCTGCAGTCGATCAACAACGGCGGTTCGCGTCCCAAGGACGTGCCGAAGCGTGAGATCAAGAAGGTCGGCGTCATCGGCGCGGGCATGATGGGCGCGGGCATCGCGTACGTCACGGCGAAGGCCGGCATCGACGTCGTGCTCAAGGACGTCACCATCGAGGCCGCCAACAAGGGCAAGGACTACTCGGTCAAGCTCGAGGAGAAGGCGCTCTCGCGGGGCAAGACCACCGAGGAGAAGTCCAAGGCGCTGCTGGATCGGATCACCCCGTCCGCCGATGCCAAGGATTTCGCGGGCGTGGACTTCGTCATCGAGGCCGTGTTCGAGAACCCCGAGCTGAAGAACAAGGTCTTCCAGGAGATCGAGGACATCGTGGACGCCGACGCGCTGCTCGGCTCCAACACCTCGACCCTGCCGATCACCCTGCTCGCCACCGGTGTGAAGCGGGCCGAGGACTTCATCGGCATCCACTTCTTCTCGCCGGTCGACAAGATGCCGCTGGTCGAGATCATCAAGGGCGAGAAGACCTCCGATGAGGCGCTGGCCCGGGTGTACGACTACACCCTCGCCATCCGCAAGACCCCGATCGTGGTCAACGACTCGCGCGGCTTCTACACCTCGCGCGTCATCGGCAAGTTCATCAACGAGGCCATCAAGATGCTCGACGAGGGCATCGACCCGCAGACCATCGAGCAGGCCGGTCTGCAGGCGGGCTACCCGGCGGCTCCGCTGAAGCTGTCGGACGAGCTGAACTTCACCACCATGCAGAAGATCTACAAGGAGACCGCGGCGGCCCTCGAGGCCGAGGGCGGCGAGATCGACGCCGCGTCGGCCGCGACCGCCGCGATCCTGGACAAGCTGGTGGGCGAATTCGACCGCAAGGGCAAGGCCGGTGGCGCGGGCTTCTACGACTACGAGAACGGCAAGGCCACCAGCCTGTGGTCGGAGCTGCGCTCGCTGTACAAGACCTCGACCGAACTGCCCGAGGGCGTCACCTTCCAGGATCTGAAGGACCGCATGCTGTTCGCGGAGGCCATCGAGACCCAGAAGTGCTTCGACGAGGGTGTGCTCACCACCACCGCCGACGCCAATATCGGCTCGATCTTCGGCATCGGCTTCCCGGCCTGGACCGGTGGCACCCACCAGTTCATCGTGGGCTACCCGGGTGGGCAGGAGGCCTTCGTGGCCCGTGCCGACGAGTTGGCCGCCAAGTTCGGCGACCGCTTCCAGGTGCCCGCGTCGCTGCGCAAGTAGTTCCGCTGCGGGCGCATATGCGCCACTGACTCGGTGCGTACCGTGTCAGCCGGGATGAACCACACGGCCCGGATCGCGAATATCGCGGTCCGGGCCGTGTCCCGTTTACTGACCTTGCTGATTCGAACCGGTCGGCACGCCGAGATACGCGGCGAATCGTCCACGCGCCCCGCACACCCGCGCTACGTTTGAAATATGCGCGGGTAGAACGCAGGACTGGCCCGTACGTTAGGTATGCGCTGGTTCCGAGTTCGAGGTGGGCGGAGATGAATCCACAGTCACGTTCGGGGAAACCCCGGGCAGACACAACTCCAGCCGACACGAACACGCAGAACTACCTCCCGGTCGGCCTGGT
Source organism: Nocardia sp. CC213A (assembly GCF_030766805.1). Taxonomy (NCBI): domain Bacteria; kingdom Bacillati; phylum Actinomycetota; class Actinomycetes; order Mycobacteriales; family Nocardiaceae; genus Nocardia; species Nocardia sp. CC213A. Next base: position 188,976 of record NZ_JASFXA010000010.1, on the reverse strand, counting down.
CGACGAGCTCGAGGTGATGGGACTCTTCGACGCCGAGGAGATCGGACGAGGCGGATTCGGCGTGGTGTATCGCTGCGCCCAGCGCGCCCTCGACCGCGAGGTCGCGGTGAAGGTGCTGTCGTCGGAGATCGACGCCGAGAGCCGAGAGCGCTTCCTGCGCGAGGAACAGGCCATGGGGCGACTGTCCGGGCACCCCAATATCGTCGAGATCCTGCAGGTGGACGTGACGGCGAGCGGGCAGCCGTTCATCGTCATGCCCTTCGCCGCGCACGGCTCCCTGGAGCGGCTCGTGCGCGAACGCGGACCGCTGAGCTGGTCCGATACCGTGCGGGTCGGGGTCAAACTGGCCGGAGCCATCGAAAGCGCGCATCGGGCGCATGTGCTGCACCGCGATGTGAAGCCCGCGAACGTCCTGCTCAGTCGATACGGGGAACCGCAGCTCACCGATTTCGGCATCGCGCGCATTCCCGGCGGGTTCCGCACCTCGACCAGCATGATCACCGGATCGCCCGCCTTCACCGCGCCCGAGGTGCTCAAGGGTGAGGAGCCGACCGTGCGCTCGGACGTCTACGGTCTCGGCGCCACCCTGTTCGCCCTGCTGACCGGGCACGCCGCCTTCGAACGGAAGGTGGGGGAGAAGGTCGTCTCCCAATTCCTGCGCATCACCAGCCAGCCGCTGCCCGATCTGCGCGAGCAGGACATCCCCTCCGATGTGGCCGCCGCCATCGAGGCGGCCATGGCGCCCGACCCACGCGACCGGTCCGCCAGCGCGGTGGAATTCGGGGAGCTGCTGCGCACGGTGCAGCGCGAGCACGGTCAGGTTCCCGATGAGATGGCACTGCTCGACAGCGCGTCGGCCGAGCCGGACAGCGCAACGGAATCGACTGCCGCCCAACCATATTCGCCGGTTCGCAGCGGTACGGTGGTGACGTCGCCGCGGCGGTCGCTGAGCTTCCCGCCGCTCGGCGGAACCCGCGCGGGCACCGCCACCGGCAACCATGCCGCGCATACCGGCACCACGATGCCGCCCACCGCGGTCACCAAATTCCGGCCGCCCACCCCGGCGCGGGAACCGGTCGCGCGCCCCCGGCTACTGGAACCGCTGCGGACGGCCGGGCAACGGCGGCTCGCGCTCATCCACGCCCCCGCGGGCTTCGGCAAGAGCACCCTGGCCGCGCAGTGGTGCGCCGAACTCACCGATCGCGGCGTGGCGGTGGCCTGGATCGGCATCGACGGCGACGACGACAACGAGGTGTGGCTGCTCGCCCACATCATCGCCGCCATCCGGCGGGTGCGGCCCGAGATCGGCGCGGGATTGGAACAGGCCCTCGAGGAGCGGCCCGCCGACGCGGTGCCGTTCGCGGTGTCCACCCTGATCGACGAGATTCACGCCGGCGGGTCCACCGTGGTCGTGGTGGTGGACGACTGGCACCGCATCACCGATACCGGCGCGCAGCGGGTGCTGGAGGCGCTGCTCGACAACGGCTGCCATCATTTGCGATTCGTCGTCACCAGCCGGGATCGGGCCGGACTGCCGCTGAGCCGGATGCAGGTGGCCGACGAACTGGTGGAGATCGGGTCGGGGCAATTGCGGCTGACCGAGGCGGAGACGCGGGACATGCTGGCCGACCGGTCCGGCTGCGATCTCACCGACCGGCAGATCGAGCAGATCCACACCGCCACCGACGGCTGGCCCGCCGCCCTGCAACTGGTCTGCATGACACTGCGCAAGGAGCACGACCCCGAACAGCTCATCGCGCGACTTTCAGGGGATACCAAGGCGATTCGCGAGTATCTCGCCGAGAACGTGCTCGACGCGCTGGAGCCGCGCACGCTCGGCTTCCTCAGCGCGGTGGCGGTGCCGGAACGGGTGAACGCCTCCCTGGCCGCCGCGCTCACCGGCGATCCGGACGCCGCCGGGCTCTTGGAGCAGGCGGAGGAGCGCGAGCTGTTCCTGCACCGGCTCGACGACGATCCGACCTGGTTCCGCATGCAGCCCATGTTCGCCGAACAACTGCGGGCCCGGCTGGACCGCACCGCGCCGGGCGAGCAGAAGACACTGCACCGCAAGGCGGCTCGCTGGTTCGCCGAGCACAATATGCTGCGCCAGTCGGTGGATCACGCGCTGGCCGCCGCCGATTTCAAGATGGCGCTGGATCTGGTCGAGAACGGCGGCATGGACCTCATCGACCGCTCGCGACTGGCCACCCTGTTCGGCACGGTGTCGAAACTGCCGGTGCAGCAGGTGACTTCGCGTTCCAAACTGCTCATGGCGTTGGCGCGGGCGAATGTGAACCTCCAGCAGTCCAGCGCGGCGCGTACGGCGCTGGGGCGGCTGTCGAATCTGCTCGCCCGCACCTCGCCCACCGATGCCGAGGCGGTGCGACAGCGCTGCCAGGCCGCGGTGCTGGCGGCCGTCGACCAGGTGGCGCGCGACCGCACCGAGGGCGTGGCCGAGCGCATCGCCGAATGTCTGCGCCTGGCCGACGATCTGCCCGCGTGGACGGTGTCCACGGCCGCGAATCTGGCGTCCTTCGTGCGGCTGTGCGACTTCGACTTCGACGGCGCGCGGGAGATGCAGGAGTGGGCAGCGGCCTATCACGCCCGTTCCGCCGATCCGCTGGGCGAGGTGCTCGGATTGTGCGGGCTGGGGGCCGCGGCCTACGAGCAACTCGATATCGCCACCGCCACCGGGGCTTTCGAGCAGGCGTGGCAGACCGCGCGCGATCGGTCCGGCCCGCGCTCGCACGCGGTGCGGGTGGCGGCGGCGCTGTTGGGTGAGATGACCTACCGGCGTGGCGATCTGGAGGCCGCCGAACGGCTGCTCGATCAGAGCCACCAGCTGACGGCCCGGATCGGCCCGGTGGACTTCCTCATCACCACCTTCGTGATCGGCGCCCGGGTCAAGGCCGTGCGCGGTGACCTCGAGACCGCCACCGCCCGCCTCGACGAGGGGGCGCGCATCGCCGCCGACCGCAAGGTGGCCCGCCTCGCGGCCCACATTCGCGCCGAACGCCTGCGCCTGGGTCTGCCGCCCGATCCGCTCACCGGTGGTCAGGTCACCGAACCGCTGGTGCGCGCCGTGCGCCACACCACCGGAACCGCTTGGCTCACCGCAGAAGCCGAGGAGGTCGCCACCATCCGCGCGCTGCTGGCCCGCCACTATCGCGGTTCGGACGGCTACTTCGGCACCGACGACATCGCCCCGCTGGGCACCGACGACACCGCCGTCAAACGCGCCCGCGCCCTGCACGCCCGCATCCGCGAACAACGCCGTCCCCGAGCCGAATTGGATTCCGCCCTGCTGCTGGCCGAATGCCTGTCCACCGCGGGCTGGGCGGGCGAATCCATCAGCGTGCTCACCCCCGTCGTGGTGCGCTGCGCCGAACTGGACTGGCCCCGACCGCTACTCGACGCGGGTCCGGGCGTCCTCGGCATTCTGCGCACCCTCCGTCACGAAATGCCTTTGGGCACCGGCGGACAGGAGCCCCAGGAGCTGCCCCGCCGGTTCCTGGACGCCCTGCTGTGACGAAAACACCGATCTCGAACCGCGCGCTGTCGTAGGGTTTCCCTACCTCCCTCCGAGGGGCGATGGACTTGGTCCAACATCGCGCCCAGGGAGGAGGTGAGGGTTCACGGGGAAGCACAGCAAAAGTCGCCATGAGTGGAATGCCCCGGTCAATCGGACTGCTGCCGTAATCAGCATTGTCGCGATTGCCGAGGCACTCTTCCGCTTGGTCCGCTGGTTGCGGGCCAGGTGACCCACAGGACGGGGCGTCACCCACATGGCGCTCCGTCCGCCAGCATCACTAAGGTGACAGCCCAAATGTACACCGTCCCCGGCGCACAACCAGCGTTTCGCTAAGGCTGCCACCAGGGGCGTAGCGGCACCGTCCATTCCTGGTCGGCGCCGAGCTTGACGCCCAGCACCTGGTGCAGCTGCACCACATTGCGTTCGAAGCCGAGCTGGCATCCCGCCATGTAGAGGCCCCAGACCTTGGCGGTGCCCTCGCCGACCTCGGCCACCGCCTTGTCCCAGTTCTCGACCAGGTTGTCGCACCATTCGGAGAGGGTGAGGGCGTAGTGGCGGCGCAGGTTCTCCTCGTGCAGGACCTCCAGGCCGACGTTCTGGATCTCGGAGATGATGCGGCCGGAGCCGATCAGCTCGCCGTCGGGGAACACGTAGCGGTCGATGAAGTCGCCCGCCTTGGTGGTGCGGGTGTTGTCGGGCCGGGTGATGCAGTGATTGAGGAACAGGCCGCCGTCACGCAGCTTCGACTTCATGAAGGTGAAGTACGCGGGATAGTTGTGCACACCGATGTGCTCGGTGAGGCCGATGGAGGAGATGGCGTCGAAGTCGCCCTCGGGCACGTCGCGGTAGTCGGAGTGGCGCACCTCGGCGAGATCGGTCAGGCCCTCCTCGCGGATCTTGCGCTGCGCCCATTCGGCCTGCTCGGCCGACAGCGTCGCGCCGATGACCTTGACCCCGCGCTTGGCGGCGTAGCGCACCATGCCGCCCCAGCCGCAGCCGATATCGAGCAGCCGGTCGCCTTCCTTCAGGCGCAGCTTGTCGAAGACCAGCCGGTACTTGTTCTCCTGCGCCTCTTCGAGCGTCTGGTTCTCGTTGTCGTACGCGGCGCAGGTGTAGGTCATGGACGGGCCGAGCACATACTCGTAGAAGGTGTTCGACACGTCGTAGTGGTGGTGGATGGCCTCGGCGTCGCGCAGCTTGGAATGGCGCAGCCCCTCCAACGCGACCCGCCGCCAGCGCGGCATGGCCTCCTGGGGCGGCGGCGGCACCGGCTTCATCAGCTCCCAGCCGAGCGAACGGGCGATGACCACCAGTTGCAGCGCGGTCGGGCGGCGGAACTTCAGCCCCGCCATGGCCTTCAGCAGCGCGTACGGGTCGCCGGGGTGCACACCGTGGGCGAGCATGTCACCGGCGATGTAGGCCCGGGCCATCCCGAGGTCGCCGGGTGCGGTGGCGATGTAGTTGACGCCGCGTGGGTTCTTGATCTCCAGGCCGAATTCCGAATCCGCGGGCCCCGTCGTACTGCCGTCGTAGGCGGTGAACCGGATGGGCATGTCACCGTCGATCAGGGTCTCGAAGATCTCGGCAATGGTGAGTTTGGTTCCGAGTTCCGCGAAGACATCGGAACGATCCTTGAATGTCGTCACTTGCGTTGCACCGCCTTCGAATACAGATCCAGTAATCGATGCTGGGGGTCGTAGCGTTCCTTCAGCTCGGTGTAGGTGTGCCCGCCGTAGAGCGCCGCGAACTCATCCTGGCCGTAGTAGGCATCCGAGTACAGGGATTTATGACCGTCCAGTTCGGAGACTTTCCGCTCTATGGCGCGGTTGGCCGCGCCCTCGGGCTGTCCGGGAACGGTCGGGACGGCCGACCAGAAGCCCACGTTCACATAGGTCCGCTTCGGTTCCAGCGGATACAGGGGCCAGGGCCGATCGCCCTGCTCGCGGTCGGTGTCGCGCAGGCGCAGGGGGCACAGCCAGATCGGTTCGATGGGAATCTCGCGCAGGAACCAGTGCATGAACTCCGCGGTGCGCTCGATCGGCACCTCGATGTCCTGCACCACCCGCTCCCGCGGTGGATTGCCCTTGCGGGCCTCGAGCTTGTCGCCGATGTCGTACTTGTGGTCCAGGGCGATGAGCTTCCAGTAGAAGCTGCTGCGCCGGTACTGCCGGGGCCAGAAGCGCCGGATCCGCGGATTCTGGGTGCCGAACGCCCGTGAGCACCAGAACCAGTCGGTGTCCCAGCGCCACAGGTAGTCGTGGATGGTGAGCCGGTCGCGCTTCGGCGCGGGGCCGTCGTGCTGGATGGACCGGTAGTAGATGTCCATACCGGTGTAATCGCTGACCGGGCCGGGTTCGTCGGTCTGCCGACCGAGGATCAGGTAGCTCTCGTCGGCGGTGAACACCACGCCGTCGAGGTAGTCGACCCGCTCGCCGTCGTGGGCGCGGTCGGCGACGATCCGGCCCATGGCGGCCTCGAGGTCGCCCAGATCGTGGAAGCGCAGGTGGCGCAGGGCCACATAGGGCGGCACCGGCTCCAGTTCGATCTTCAGGCGGGTCGAGTAGCCGAGTGTGCCGTAAGAGTTCGGGAAGCCCCGGAACAGGTCGGCGTGCTCGTTGTCGGGCGTGGCGGTGATGATCTCGCCCGAGCCGGTGAGGATGTCGATCTCCAGCACCGATTCGTGCGGCAGGCCGTTGCGGAAGGAGGTCGACTCGATGCCCAGGCCGGTCACCGCGCCGCCCAGCGTGATGGTCTTGAGCTGCGGCACCACCAGCGGGGCGAGCCCGTACGGCAGGGTGGTGGCCACCAGGTCCTCATAGGTGGTCATCCCCGCCACATCGGCGGTGCGAGCCTCCGGGTCGACCGCGATGACCTTCGTCAATCCCGACACGTCGAGTCCGGGGGCGGTGTTCTTGGCGCGGGCCCGGAACAGATTGGAGGTCTTCTTCGCCAGGCGGACATCGGCGTCGCGTGGAATGGCACGATAGGACGCCAGCAGTCGTTCGACCCCGGCCTCGTGCGCGGCGAAACCCGATTCCACTGCGGCCGGTGCGCGGCCGGCCTTCCCCAACAGACTCACTGCCACCTGTGGAACCTATCGCGGACCCGGCGAGTCGGCCAGCAGGATCACACCGGCGGGGCGGTTTTTCACGCACAGTTTGCATCCGTGTCGATGGGCGCTACCTGCGGCGGGGCGAATCTATTCCGACCCGGACCGTGACAATAGTTACTCTAGCTAACTTTATGGTCCCGAACGACGCCGCCGACATCGGAGCGGACCGATCCCGTCGCACCGGCGGCGGCGTAGCATAACCGGGCGGCAAGAGGCCGAGAGCCGGGAATCAGTAAGGAGCTCATGGTGGGACAGGTCAGCGCGTCCAGCTCGATCGTGGTGGCGGCCGAACCGAAGCGGGCGCTGGAGGCGATCGCGGACTACGAGACGGTGCGCCCGCGCATCCTCTCCTCGCACTACCGCGACTACAAGGTGGTCGAGGGCGGCAAGGGTGCCGGCACCGTGGCGGAGTGGACGCTCCAGGCCACCGAGAAGCGCTCCCGCAATGTGCGCGCCGCCATCTCGGTCTCCGATTCCATGGTGACCGAACGGGATTCGAACTCCTCCATGGTCACCACCTGGACCGTCACCCCGCAGGGCACCGGCTCCCTGGTCAACGTGCGCACCAGCTGGAAGGGCGCGGGCGGTATCGGCGGTATCTTCGAGGGCATCTTCGCACCGCTCGGCCTGAAGAAGATCCAGGCCGAGGTGCTGGAGAACCTGAAGCGCGAACTGGCCTGAGGCCCCGCTCAACCCGCCGCGATATCGAACAGATTGCCCTCCGGATCGGCGAGGGTGGTCCAGCGGACCCCGTACTCGTCGAAGTCGCCGATGTGCTCGGCCCCCAGGGCCAGCGCGCGGTCGATCTGCGCGGGCAGATCATCGGCGACGAGATCCAGATGCACCACGTTCTTGCCCGGATTCTTATCCGGTACGGCCAGGAACATGAGGGTGGGCGACGCACCCGCCGTGCGGCCGACGGTCGCGAAGAACTGATTGGCGTCGGGGTCGACCGGCCGCTCCAGCAGTTGTGACCAGAACGCGGCCAGGGCGGCGGCGTCGGCGCAGTCGATGGTGATATTGGCGATGGTGAGGGGCATGGCGGCGCTTCCTTTCCGAATGGGCGGAGTCGCGAGGGTCGAGTTCAGAGTCGGTCGATGGGCCAGCAGATCTCGGTGCGGTAGTCGGCGGGCGCGGCATCGCCGGGGCCGATCAGGTACACCTCGCGAATCGGTTCGGCCAGGGCGGTGTCGTGTTCGGCCACATGGCTGCCGAGAGCGCCGTAGGTCCGGTCGAAATCGTCGAACGGGCCGTGATGCACGGCGATGGCGAAGCGGCGGGCCGGGAGGTCGACGACCGCGCCCAGCGCGGCGGCGCGTTCCCGGTCGCGTTCCGCGACGGGAACGAAGGCGACCACCTCACCCTTGTCCTGCTCGAAGAACTCCACCGCGTAGGTGGCTCCGGCCGGGCCCGCGGGGGTGAGGTCGGCCGCGGCGAGCGATGCGGACAGGGCGGTGAACGCCGTCTCGCACCAGGCGTCGATGCCGTCGCGCGCCACCGTCTCCGCCATGGCCAGGGCGGGGAAGCTCGGGATCGAACGGTATTCCACGGCGACCGCGGTGGACGGCGTCAGCAGTGCGCGCAGCGACGCCACCACATCGCGCGTCCGCAGCAACTCGGCCTCCATGCGTTCCAGGTGCCCGCGCAGCGCCGCGTCCCGGGTGTCCTGGTCCGGGGCGGCCAGCACCTCCTGAATTTCCGGCAGCGGCATATTCAGATCCCGCAGGCGGCGGATCAGATGCGCCCGCTCCACCTGATCCGTCGAATACCGCCGGTACCCGCTGTGCGCGTCCACCACCGCGGGCTCCAGCAGCCCGATGTCGTGGTAGTACCGCAGCGCCTTCACGCTGAGATGGGTGAGCCGGGAGAACTCCCCGATCGGAACGATCGCTGTCATGCCATAAGGGAACACCCTCCTACCGGGGGAGAGTCAACGACCTTCGGTGTGCGGGGGCTGCGCGGGTCGCCGCCGTCGCGGGCACGACTACGCTGGACGGCGATCCCCACTCAGAGAGGAACACGTCCGTGGAACCCGGTGGACAGTTCGACATGCAGGCGTTGCTCGCCCAGGCCCAGCAGATGCAGGAAGCGGTCATGGCGGCGCAGCAGGAGATCGCCGCCTCCGAGGTGGAGGGCGAGGCGGGGGGCGGACTGGTGCGCGCCAAGATTCGCGCCACCGGCGAGGTGCTGTCGCTGGCCATCGACCCCAAGATCGTCGATCCGGAGGATGTGGAAACGCTCCAGGATCTGGTGATCGGCGCGGTCAACGACGCCATGGCCAATGCGCAGAACCTGGCCGCCGAGCGGCTGGGTCCGCTCGCCGGCGGTATGGGTGGCATGGGCGGCGGCGCGCTGCCCGGCTTCTGATCGAGGACGCCGGTGTACGAGGGTCCCGTTCAGGATCTCATCGACGAACTGGGCAAACTGCCCGGTGTCGGACCGAAGTCCGCGCAGCGCATCGCCTTTCACCTGTTGGCGGTGGAGCCGCCGGAGATCGATCGACTGCAGGCCGCCCTGCAGAAGGTGCGCGACGGCGTGCGCTTCTGCGAGGTCTGCGGCACCGTCTCCGACGGCGAACTGTGCCGCATCTGCGCCGATCCGCGCCGCGATCTCAGCATGATCTGCGTGGTGGAGGAGCCCAAGGACGTGCAGGCGATCGAGCGCACCCGGGAGTTCCGGGGGCGCTATCACGTGCTGGGTGGCGCGCTCGACCCGCTCAGCGGCGTCGGCCCGGACCAGCTGCGCATCCGGGAACTGTTGACCCGCATCGGAACCCAGGCCGACGGCGTGGACGTCACCGAGGTGATCATCGCGACCGACCCGAATACCGAGGGCGAGGCCACGGCCACCTACCTGGTGCGCATGCTCCGCGACTTCCCGGGCCTGTCGGTGACCCGCCTGGCCTCCGGCCTGCCGATGGGCGGCGACCTGGAATTCGCCGACGAACTCACCTTGGGGCGAGCGCTGTCGGGGCGGCGCGCGCTCTGAGCCGTCCGGCCGCTCAGCTCCGGGCGTCGCCGACCAGGTAGCGGACGCCGCCGGTCCAGATCTCCAGGGCGGCCGGTTCGGGGCAGGGGATCTGCTGGTGATTGCGGGTGATGCCGGGACCGGTGCCGGTGACGAGCAGCGACGCGACGCCGACGCTCGCGGCGGCCACGGTCGCGAGGACGACCAGACGCTTGCTGATCAGCACCGGAGGGCGCGTTTGCTGGCGTAGCTCCATGATTCTCCCTCGTCGGATGGGACACGGGAAAAGCGGGAACGTGCTGTGGCAGCGAAAGGCTAACGCTCGCGGGCGGCGCGAGCGGGGCATCAGGGGCCGCGAGGCCGAATCGAGACGCGTTCGATCGCGTTACGAGACCGACCGGTCGGCTCCGATCAGAGTTCCAGCCGCTCCCAGTCGAGCGCGTCGAAGTCGGCGCGATCCTCGGTGATCCACGCCCAAATGAGGTCGGCCACGGCGGCCGCATCGTCCACCGAGGTGGCGAAGTGTCGGTCGGGGGAGCCGTCGCGGTATTCGAGCGTGTACCGCCCGTCGGGGTGGCGGTAGGTCTGCACGTACCGCTGATCTCCCCGCTCCACGATCAGATAGGGTCCGGGATCCGCCAGCGCCGGCAGCCAGAGATCGAGCAATTCCTTGGTGACATAAGGGAATTCGCCCGCACCGCCGTGCGTGACCGTGGCCGGGATATGTCCGGCGGGATCGGCCAGCCAGGTCAGCTGCGGATCGTAGACGGCGTAGCCGCGCGGCGTGGCCAGCTCGAACAGCAGCGCCCGCACATGGCCGATGGCGTCGTACGGCGTGGAAACGACCAGCGTGGCACCGTTGTCCTTGCCGCCGAGCGGAGTGGAACTCAGGAAGCTGTCGGCTTCCGGCAGCTCCCCATCGCGCCGCTCCAACTCCGCGGCGATCTCGGCCACGACCCCGGCTTCGGGCTGCCCCTCCTGCGCGGTGAGGTAGGCGTCGACCTCGGCGGGCGTGCGCGCCACACCCGAGGGCAGCAGGATCTGGTCATAACTCACCCCGCCAGGCTAGCCCGCCTCTTCGCCCAGGGGTCAGCTGGTTCGGCGTAGGTGGAGGGGGGCGGCGGTGGTTTCGGGTGAGGTGCAGTGGCAGCCGCCCGCTATGTCGCCGCAGTCGACGATGAAGGTGTGGCGGGCGTGGGCGGAGTCGGGGCAGTCGGGGTCGGTGCATTCCACCGATCGGTCGGCGTGTTCGACCAGGGTGCCGTGGCAGTGGTCGAGGGCCGATGTGCAGGACGAGCAGACCGAGTTGGCCATGGAGCCTCCTTCAACCGTTCCCTACGTCCTAGCACTCGGCACCGACAGTCGGGGGAATCCGCGGCGTGTCGTCCGGACTGTCCGGAAAATGCCCGGGTGTCGGGGGAGCGCCGGGCGTGTCGGGTACCCCGGGGCGCGGTGCGGGCGAAAAGCGGTGCGTGAAGTGGGTTCTGTGGGCTGATCCGGGGGTGTTGCCGGGGTCGGCGTGGTGAACTTGGTTATGGGAATCAAGGTTTCCCTCGAACATCGCACTACCTACACCTTCGAGCGGCCGGTGCGGATCCATCCCCATGTGGTGCGGCTGCGCCCGGCACCGCATACGCGCACCACCATCGAGGCGTATTCGATGCGGGTGACACCCGCCGAGCACTGGGTCAACTGGCAGCAGGACGCGTTCGGGAATTTCCTTGCGCGCCTGGTGTTCAGCGAGCCCGCGCGCACCCTCGACATCGTGGTCGGGCTGATCGCCGACCTGGAGGTGGTGAATCCGTTCGACTTCTTCGTCGAGGAGTTCGCCGAGCACTTCCCGTTCACATATCCGCCGGACCTGGCCGTCGACCTGGAACCCTATCTGCGTCCCGTGGACGAGGGCGAGACCGGCTCCGGCCCAGGGGAACTGGTGCGCGACTGGGTGCGCCGCCATCCACCCGCGGGCCGGCCGCGCACCATCGACTTCCTGGTGACGCTCAATCAGGCGCTGCACCGCGATGTCGCCTACACCATCCGGATGGAACCGGGTGTGCAGACGCCCGACCACACCCTGCGCGCCGAACTCGGTTCCTGCCGGGATTCGGCCTGGCTGCTGGTGTCCATCCTGCGGGGGTTCGGCTTGGCCGCCCGCTTCTCCTCCGGCTACCTCATCCAGCTCGCCCAGGACGCGCCCTCCCTCGACGGGCCCTCCGGCCCGCCGGTCGACTTCACCGACCTGCACGCCTGGGCCGAGGTCTTCGTGCCCGGAGCGGGCTGGATCGGCCTGGACCCCACCTCCGGCCTGTTCGCGGGCGAGGGCCACATTCCACTGGCCGCAACCCCGCATCCGGTCTCCTCCGCGCCCATCACCGGCGCGACCGATCCGGTCCGGGCCACCCTGGACTTCTCCAACACCGTTCGCCGCATCCACGAGGACCCCCGGGTCACACTGCCCTACACCGACACCCAGTGGTCCCGCATCACCGCCACCGGCGCGGCCGTCGACGCCCGCACGGCCGCCGCCGATATCGGCCTCACCCTCGGCGGCGAACCCACCTTCGTCTCCATCGACGACCGGACCGGCCCCGAGTGGACCACTGCCGCCGACGGCCCGCACAAACGCGAACGCGCCGCCGACCTGGCTCGCCGCCTGCGCCGCATCTACGCCCCCACCGGCCTGACCCAGTACCGCCAGGGCAAGTGGTACCCCGGAGAACCCCTGCCGCGCTGGGAGATAGCCCTGCTCTGGCGCGCCGACAACCACCCCCTCTGGACCCGCCCCGATCTCCTCGCCGACCCCTGGCTCCCGCCCGAAGCCGAGCTCGCCCGGCACGGACAGACCGCCGGACCGCCCGATGAGCCGTCCCCGAACGACGTGGTGCGCCGCGCTCGGCGGGCCGACGCGGAGGCCGCGCGGGCGGTGATCGCGCACGTGGCGGCGGGATTGGGGTTGCCGACCACGCAGGTGCGGGCCGCCTACGAGGATCCCCTGCTGCGTGTCGCGGCGAAAGCCCGTGCGCCGGAGGGTGAACCGGTGCAGGACGAGGACGATCTCGCGCCGGGTGAGGATTCGGTGCAGGCGCGCAAGGCGCTGCTGGCGCGGCTCGACGCGGCGGTGAACGAGCCCGCCGCCTATGTGCTGCCGCTGCACCGGCGCGGTGACGAGGGCGGGTGGGCGAGTGCGGACTGGCGGCTGCGGCGTGGGCGAATCGTCTTGACCGAGGGGGATTCTCCGGCCGGGCTCCGGCTGCCACTGGGGTCGATCTCCTGGCGGACGCCGCCGATGCGACCGGAGTCGGATCCGATCGTGCTCCAGCCCTTCGGTGCGGACGGCTCGGCATCGAACCCCGCCGCCGTGGTGGAGCCCGCGGACCGTGCGCCCACCACCGCGTTGGTGGCCGAGGTGCGGGACGGTCGGCTGTGCGTATTCCTGCCCCCGGTGGAGGATCTCGACGCCTATCTCGACCTGGTGCGCCGGGTGGAGGCGGCCGTGGCGCACGTCGGGTATCCGGTCGTGCTGGAGGGCTACCCGCCGCCCACCGACCCCCGCCTGCACGCCTTGTCCATCACTCCGGATCCGGGCGTGATCGAGGTGAACATCCAGCCCAGCGACTCCTTCGCCGCCCAGTCCGAGCTGCTCGAAACTCTGTACGAACAGGCCGGACTGGCCCGGCTGACCACCGAGACCTTCGATATCGACGGCACTCACGGCGGCACCGGCGGCGGCAATCACATCACGCTCGGCGGCCGTACCCCCGCCCGCTCACCCCTGCTCCGCCGCCCGGACCTGCTGGTCTCCATGCTGACCTACTGGCAGCGGCATCCGGCCCTGTCCTACCTGTTCTCCGGCCGGTTCATCGGCCCCACCTCGCAGGCCCCGCGCGTGGACGAGGCCCGCGACGACGTGCTGTACGAACTCGAGATCGCCTTCGCCGAGATCGCCCGCCTGTGCGGCGGCAGCGGCACGGACGCGGTGGGCGCGGCACCGTGGCTGGTGGACCGCGCGCTGCGCCACCTCCTCACCGACCTCACCGGTAATACCCATCGCGCCGAGTTCTGCATCGACAAGCTCTACAGCCCGGACTCCGCGCGCGGCCGCCTCGGCCTGGTGGAACTGCGCGGCTTCGAGATGCCGCCGCATTTCCGCATGGCCATGGTGCAGTCCCTGCTGGTGCGAGCACTGGTGCTGTGGTTCTGGGAGCGTCCGTACACCGCGCCGCTCATCCGGCACGGTGCGAATCTGCACGGCCGCTACCTGCTGCCGCACCATCTGCTGGCCGATATCGCCGAGGTCGCCGCCGACCTGCGCGCGCACGGCATCGATTTCGACACCAGCTGGCTGGACCCGTTCGCCGAGTTCCGTTTTCCGCGCATCGGCACGGTGGTACTCGGTGATATGGAACTGGAACTGCGCACCGCCGTCGAACCGTGGCACACCCTCGGTGAGCAGACCACCGCCAGCGGCACCGCCCGCTATGTGGACTCCTCGGTGGAGCGCCTCCAGGTACGGCTGGTCGGCGCGGACCGTGGCCGCTACCTGGTCACCTGCAATGGCCACCCGGTGCCGCTGCTGCCCGCCGGGAAGGCGGATGTGCAGGTGGCGGGCGTGCGCTACCGGGCGTGGCAGCCGCCGAACGCCCTGCACCCCTCCATCACCGTGGACACCCCGCTGGTCTTCGACGTGGTGGACACCCGGTCGGAACTCTCGCGCGGCGGCTGCACCTATCACGTCTCGCACCCGGGCGGCCGGGCCTACGACTCGCCTCCGGTGAACGCGGTGGAGGCGCAATCGCGGCGCAACCGGCGGTTCGAATCTTCCGGACATACTTCGGGACCCGTCGATATCGCCGATCTGCGTGCCAAAATGGCCATACAGGCCACCGATGTCGGTGCGCCCGGGATCCTGGATCTGCGGCGGGCGCGGACGGTGTGGGGAGTGGTCGGCGACCGGTAGGCAAGCCTGGGAAGTGGTGGCGGTGACAGTGCTCGACCCGACGCAGCCCGGCGCCGCCGACGGACCCGACCGCTGGGACAAGGTCGCGGCCCGCCGGGAGGTAGCCGAGGAATTCGCGAAATACCGTGCGGCAGCGGCGGATACCGGAGCGGTGGACGCCTGCGGCCTGCCGACGCCCGGCTACTTCGACGAACTGGTCGACGACGCCGGCCGGGTCCGGCCGATGTGGACCGAACTGTCCGCCGAATTCCTGGACCAGGGTCGTTCCGGATTGCACCGCATGGACACCCGGGTGCGGCGGCTCATCGAGGACGACGCCATCACCTACACCGAGATCAGCGGATATCCGGATCGCGTCGAACCGACGGCGGCGACTCCGTGGCGGCTGGATCCGATTCCCCTGCTGGTCTCCGCCGACGACTGGACCGGGTTGGAGGCGGGGCTGGTGCAGCGCTCGCGCCTGCTGGACGCGGTGCTCACCGATGTGTACGGCGCGCGGCGCACCCTCACCGAGGGCCTGTTGCCGCCACAGCTGGTCTTCGGGCACCG
Organism: Nocardia sp. CC213A; assembly: GCF_030766805.1. Classification (NCBI taxonomy): domain Bacteria; kingdom Bacillati; phylum Actinomycetota; class Actinomycetes; order Mycobacteriales; family Nocardiaceae; genus Nocardia; species Nocardia sp. CC213A. Next base: position 173,859 of record NZ_JASFXA010000010.1, on the reverse strand, counting down.
CGGGTATGTGCGTGCCGCACACGGGATCTCACTGCCCGGACGGCAACAGCTGTTCCTGCACGCCTGTGACGTCAGCCGCTGGAGCGACGGCGAGTTCCGCGTGCTGGCGGACTGGGCGCAGGCGCCCTCGGGGGCGGGGTACGCGCTGGCCGACCGCCGCGTGGTCTCGGCCGCCATCCCCGAGGCGTTCGAGCTGGCCAGCCCGCGCCCGCTCACCCCCTTCGTACGGGCCATGCGCCTCATGCTGGTGGAGGCCGCGCCGTGGGCCGGGGACGAGGAGCCGGTGGTCGTGGTACTCAGCCCCGGCGTCCATTCCGAAACCGCCTTCGATCAAGCGTATCTGGCGTCGGTGCTGGGCTTTCCGCTGGTGGAGAGCGCCGATCTGGTGGTGCGGGACGGGCGGTTGTGGATGCGGTCGCTGGGCACGCTGGAACAGGTCGATGTGGTGCTGCGCCGGGTGGACGCCGAATTCTCCGATCCCCTGGACCTGCGGCCGGATTCGCGGCTGGGCGTGGTCGGATTGGTGGAGGTGCTGCGGCGCGGCGCGGTGACGGTGGTGAACACGCTCGGCAGCGGGTTGCTGGAGAGTCCGGCGCTGGCGTCGTTCCTGCCGCGGTTGTCGCGGGCGCTGCTGGACGAGGACTTGACACTGCCCGGCGTGCCGTCCTATTGGGGCGGCGACGATCTCGAGCGGGCGCATCTCATCGCACATCTGGATCGGCTCATCCTGCGTTCGACCGTCGACGACAGCACCGTCTTCGGTCCGGTGCTCTCGCGGGCGCAGGTGCAGCGGTGGCGTGCCCGCATCGAGGCCGAGGGATGGCGCTGGGTCGGCCAGGAACCGGCCCGCTTCTCGGTCGCCCCCGCCGTGACCGGGCGCGGGGGATTGGCCGCCGCACCCGTCGCGCTGCGGCTGTTCTCGCTGGCGGGCCGGGTCGGCTACCGCGCCATGGCGGGTGGGCTGGGGCAACTCCACCACGGTGGCGCGCCCCGGGCCGAGGTTTCCGAGGCCGCCGCCAAGGACATCTGGGTCCGCACCGCCCCCACTCTCGTCCCCGCCGCCGAGATCCCCGACGAACGCGAACGCCCCACCCCCGCCGCCGCACACGAGGCGGTGAACTCCCCCCGCGTCCTCGACGACCTGTTCTGGCTGGGCCGCTACAGCGAACGCGCCGACGCGACCGTCCGCCTGCTCACCGCCGTCCACGACCGCTACCAGGACTACCGCTACCGCCCCTGGCTCGAGGGCGCCGAAGCCATGCCGACCCTGGTCACCGCCCTCTCCCGCCTCACCGGCACCCCCTATCCCCTGCGTGGGCACGCCGGCCGGCCGGCCCGCCATTCCGAGGCCGACCCGCCCGATTCGTCCGCCGTTCAGGCCGGTTCGCCCCTGCCCGAGGCCGCAGCGCCGGACTCGCCCACGGACTCGCCCACGGACTCGGAGACGCCACCGCGAGAGGCATCCGCGCCGGATGCGGCCTCCGGTCGCGCGATGGCGGCCGAGCAGGTGCAGGGCCCCGGCGGACAGTCCCAGCGCATGGGTTCGGCAACACCGACCGACGGTCCGTCACCTTCGCGGCAATCCCCTACGGCACAACGGAGTCGGCGGCACGGCTCATTCGATCATCCGACGGAGCCGATCGCGCTGCCCGGGGCGTCGTGGCGGGATCACCGGTATCTGGTGACCCTGACCATCGATCGGGAGCTGCCGGGGGCGTTGGCGTATGCGGTGGAGCGGTATGCGAACACCGCTCGGGCGGTGCGAGATCAGGTGACGCCGGGCGTCTGGGTGACCCTGGGTGCCATCGACCGGGCGTTCGCCGAGTATCGGACGACGCGGGGGGATCGGGTGGCGGCCCTGAGCGAGGTGCACGCACGGGTGCTGTCGGGGCTGGAGTCGCTGGCGGGGATCGACGCGGAGATCATGGTGCGCGATACCGGGTGGCAGGTGCTCGATATCGGGCGGCGCATCGAACGGGGGCTGGCCGTGACGGCGCTGTTGGCGGCGGCGTTCGCCGAAACGCATCCGCCGGGGATCAGCCGGGTGCTCACCGAGGCCGTGCTGCAGGCGACCGCGTCGTCGGTGAGTTACCGTCGGCGGCACCGGGATTCGCTGCGGGTGGCGGCGGTGGCCGAACTGCTGCTCTTCGATGCCGCCAATCCGCGGTCGCTGGCCTATCAGCTGGAACGGGTCGAAGCCGAGCTGCTGGCCCTGCCGGGCGGTTCGGCCACCACCCGCCCGCAGCGGCTGCTGGCGGATGCGCGGCGCATGCTGCGGCGGCTCGATCCGGCCGATCTGGAGGCCACCGACGCCGAGGGCCGTCGCACCGACCTGGTGGACCTGCTCGACGGTCTGCACCTGCGGCTGCGCACGTTCGCCGAATCCTTCGAAGCCACCCGGCTTTCCGTGCCGCGTGATATTCAGCCGCTGTGGGGCAGCGCCCGGGTGGTCGGATGAGCGGTCGAGCATGCGCGAAAGGACACGGTATGAGCGAGCGATCGGAAGAACCGGTGGCGCCGGACCGTCTGCGGGAAGTTGCCGGCGGTGCGTGCTCGCGTCGCTACCGCGTGCTGCACCGCACCGTCTACACCTACTCCGACGCGGTCGGCAGCTCCTACGGCCGGGCCTACCTGTCGCCGCGCGAATTCCCGGGGCAGCGGTTGCACGCCCACGAGATCCGCATCGACCCGGTGCCGTCGGACCGCTCGGTCGGCGTCGATGTGTACGGCAATATCACCCTGTACTTCCACGTCACCGCCGAGCATCGCCGCCTGGAGGTGACCGGCGAGTCGGTGGTGGAGGTGACGCGCCCGGAACATCCGCGCGGCACACCGCCCTGGGAATCCGCGCGCCCCGACGGGAAGCGCGGCCCGCTGGCGGTCGACTTCGCCCTCGACCTGCATCCGCCGGAGATCACGCCCGAGGTGAAAGCCTATGCCGCCGAATCGTTTCCGCCCGGCCGCCCGCTGCTGGACGCGGTCGCCGAACTGAATTCCCGCATCCACCGCGACTTCACCTACACCTCCGGCTCCACCACCGTCACCACCCGCGTCGCGGATGTCTTCGCCGCCCGCGAGGGTGTCTGCCAGGATTTCGCCCGCATCGGCGCGGCCTGCCTGCGTTCCCAGGGGCTGGCGGCCCGCTACGTCTCCGGCTACCTGTCCACCCGTCCGCCGCCCGGCCGGGAACGCCTGATCGGCGTGGACGCCACCCACGCCTGGACGGCGGTCTGGCTGCCCGGCGGCGACCCCGGCGATCCGGGTCGCTGGATCGGCTTCGACCCCACCAACGACCAGTTCGCCGACGACCGCTATGTCACCCTGGCCTGGGGCCGGGACTACGCCGATGTGCCGCCGCTGCGGGGCATCATCTACACCGACGCCAAGGAATCCACGATCGCGGTGTCGGTGGATATGGCGCCGATCGAGGTGTGAGATGCGAGATTTCAGCTGTCCACAGTGCGGCCAGCGCCTGGCCTTCGAGAACTCCCTGTGCCTGAGCTGCGGCAGTCCACTCGGCTTCAGCCTGGCCGACCGCACCCTGGTGGTTTTGGCGCCGACCGGCGAATCCGAGGGTACCGTCGACGCGAACCGCTTCCGGCTGTGCCGCAATCAGCATCTGGCGCAATGCAATTGGATCGTTCCGGTGGTCCAGGGTGGCGTGCTGTGCGAATCCTGCCGCCTCACCCGCACCCGCCCGGAACCACTGGAGGGCACCTGGCTCACCGCCTTCGGCGAGGCGGAGGCCGCCAAGCGCCGCCTCATCGTGGAACTCGCCGAACTCGGGCTGCCGCTGGTCGGCCGCGACACCGATCCGGAACGCGGCCTCGCCTTCGACCTGCTCTCCAGCGCCGACGAGCAGGTCACCACCGGCCACGACAACGGCGTCATCACCCTCGACCTGGCCGAGGGCGACGACGTGCACCGCGAACAGCTCCGCGTCGAGATGGACGAGCCCTACCGCACCCTGCTCGGCCACTTCCGCCATGAGATCGGCCACTACTACTTCCCGGTCCTGGTGCAGCGGCTCACCCCGCACAATCCGTCCGGGGACGCGCCGCGCGGCGACACCCTCGACCGCTTCCGGGAACTGTTCGGCGACCCCTTCGCCGACTATCAGCAGGCTCTCGACCGCCACTACGCCGAGGGTGCGCCACCCGGCTGGGAGGACAGCCACGTCTCCTCCTACGCCACCATGCACCCGGCCGAGGACTGGGCCGAGACCTTCGCCCACTACCTGCACATCCGCGACACCCTCGATACCGCCGCCGCCTGCGGATTCGCCCCCGCCGGGGCCACCCTGGACCGCCCGCAGGTGGGCCGTTCCGGCTTCGATCGCATCATCGACCTGTGGCTGCCGCTGGCCTGGGCGCTCAATATGCTCAACCGGTCCATGGGGCACCGCGATCTCTACCCGTTCGTGCTGGCCGAGCCGGTGCTCGACAAGATGCGATTCATCCACGAACTCTGCGCCGAGCGGCAGTGAACGCGTAGCGCGCGGTGTGGCGCGCCTCGCCCCCGCTTCCGTCGGCGTATCGCCGACCTGTAAACTCCGATCATCATGCAGCGGGCACTTCTCCTTTGCCGCCGCGACGGGGTCTGATTCGGACCGGCTCCTGTCGCGGGGATCTGCCGTGCCGGTCAACCCATAACACTGGGATCCAGTCACACTTCGGAGAGAACACGCATGTCACCCGCTGACGCTTTTACGTCTTTCAATGTCGCAGCCGGCACGCGCACCATCACGCAGCCGTCCAAGCCCGCGCCCGCCGACCAGCCCGCCTGGAACAGGCAGCAGAACTCCTCCATGCCGGTGTTCCGGTACCGGCCCTTCGCCGAGGAGGTCGAGCCGATCACCCTGCCCGACCGCACCTGGCCGGACAAGGTCATCGACCGCGCGCCCTCCTGGTGTGCCGTCGACCTGCGCGATGGCAACCAGGCGCTCATCGACCCGATGAGCCCGGCTCGCAAGCGCCGCATGTTCGACCTGCTGGTGCGCATGGGCTACAAGGAGATCGAGGTGGGCTTCCCGTCCGCCTCGCAGACCGACTTCGACTTCGTCCGCGAGATCATCGAGGACGGGGCGGTGCCCGACGACGTCACCATTCAGGTGCTGACCCAGTGCCGTCCCGAACTGATCGAGCGCACCTTCGAGGCGTGCAACGGTGCGCCCAACGTGATCGTGCACTTCTACAACTCGACCTCCGTCCTGCAGCGGCGGGTGGTGTTCCGCGCCGACCGCGCGGCCGTCAAGAAGATCGCCACCGACGCCGCCACGCTGTGCCTGGAGATCGAGCAGCGCTACCCGGACACCAACTGGCGCTACGAGTACAGCCCGGAGTCCTACACCGGCACCGAGCTGGACTACGCCCGCGAGGTGTGCGACGCGGTCTCCGAGATCATCGCGCCCACCCCCGAGAAGCCGCTGATCATCAACCTGCCCGCCACCGTCGAGATGGCCACCCCGAACGTGTACGCCGACTCGATCGAGTGGATGAGCCGCAATCTGGCCCGCCGCGACTCCATCGTGCTGTCGCTGCATCCGCACAACGACCGCGGCACCGCCGTGGCCGCCGCCGAACTGGGCTACCAGGCCGGCGCGGACCGCATCGAGGGCTGCCTGTTCGGCAACGGCGAGCGCACCGGCAACGTCTGCCTGGTGACGCTGGGCATGAACATGTTCTCCCGCGGCATCGACCCGCAGATCGACTTCTCGAATATCGACGAGATCCGCCGCACGGTCGAATACTGCAACCAGCTGCCCGTGGCCGAACGCCACCCGTACGGTGGCGACCTGGTGTACACCGCCTTCTCCGGCAGCCACCAGGACGCCATCAACAAGGGCCTGGACGCCATGAAGGCCGCCGCCGACGCCGCGAACGCCGATGTCGACGACATCACCTGGGAGGTCCCGTACCTGCCCATCGACCCCAAGGACGTGGGCCGCACCTACGAGGCCGTCATCCGGGTGAACTCGCAGTCCGGCAAGGGCGGCGTCGCCTACATCATGAAGACCGACCACGGGCTGGTGCTGCCGCGCCGCCTGCAGATCGAGTTCTCGCAGGCCATCCAGAAGATCACCGACGGTGAGGGCGGCGAGGTGACGCCCAAGGAGATGTGGGACGTCTTCGCCGAGGAGTACCTGAACCCGATCACGCCGCTGGAGCGCATCCGGCAGCGGGTCACCGCCTCGGAGACCGACAACGGTGTGGACCACATCGAGGCCGTCGTCAAGGTGGACGGCGTCGAACAGGAGATCTCCGGCGAGGGCAACGGCCCGCTCGCGGCCTTCGTCGACGCCCTGTCCGGCATCGGCTACGACGTGCGCATCCTGGACTACTCCGAGCACGCCATGTCCGCCGGTGACGATGCCCAGGCCGCGTCGTATGTGGAGGTTGCCATCGGCGACACCGTGACCTGGGGCGTCGGCATCGCCACCTCGATCACCACCGCCTCGCTGCGCGCCGTGGTCTCGGCGGTGAACCGCGCGCTCGCCCGCACCGCGACGTCGGCGCACGGCTGAGCGCCGTCGACCGCCGGGACGACGCCGCGCGTGCCCGGTGAGTCACCCGATCCGCATGAGATCGGGCGGCCTGCTCCGGACGTGGGGCCGGCCGCCCGCTCGGGTGTGGGGCTGCCTGCTCGGGTATCGGGCTTCCCGGTCATGGGATCGGTCGCGTTGGCGTCGTCCGTGCTGGAGAGGCGGGAGAGCGGTGGCACAGTATCCGGTGCGGGTGAGTGGGTGATGCTAGCGTTGGAACGCATTAGCGCCGAGCTCTCTGTTCGCGCCGTCGAGCAGATGGGGGACACGTGACCACGAAAGACCAGAATTCGACCTCGCCACCCTGGTTGCAGGGGCCGGATGCCGACGAATCCGCCGCGGCCGACGCCGCGGCGAATGCCGATGAACAGGAGTCGGGGGCCGAGACCGCCGACGATGCCGTCGACGCGAAGGAGCCCGCGGGCGAGGCGGAGCCGGAGTCCGGGTCCGGGTTCTTCCCCCCGGTGCCCGATTCCATCGACCAGACCACCGTCTTCCAGCCCGACGGGCCGTTCGCGCACGGACAGTCGGGTGGTTTCCCGCAGCCGGGGCCGTTCGCGCCGCCCGGTGAGGGGCCGTTCCAGGGCTCGTTCGCGCCGCCCGGAGCCCCCGGCGAGGGGCCGAATCCGTACGGGCCGAACGGACAGTTCCAGCCGGGCCCGAATACCGGCGCGTACCCGCCACCGGAGCAGGGGGCGTGGGTTCCGCCCGGCGGACCCGGCTTCCCGCCCACCGGCGCGTACCCGCCGCCGGGCTTCAATCCCGGTGCGGGCGAAGGCGGCCCGCAGTCCGGACCGTACGGCGAGATCCGGCAGGAGACCCCGTACGGGGAGATCCGGCAGGAGATCGGTGCCGACGGCATGGTGCGCCGGGTCTTCGACCAGCCGGGCGATCAGCCCGCCGGCGGTGGGCAGACCGAGCATTTCGGCGCTCCGGGCCAGAGCGGACAGGCCCCGGCGGGTGCGGACCACTCCGGCGGCCCGATCTACAGCTGGTCGCCGCCGCCCGCGCCACCGCAGCAGCCGCCACCGCAGCAGAATTTCCAGCAGCAGCCCGGGCAGAACTATCAGCAGCCGGGGTGGAACCAAGCGCCGCAGGGCTTTCCGCAGCAGGGTGGGCCGCAGCAGCCGCCGCCGGGCCACTCGGTCAACGACCTGAACCTGTTGCGTCGCGCCCGCCGCGCGCCGCGCGGCGGCTGGCGGCGTGCCGTGCACAAGATGTCGGGCGGTGCCATCAATCCGGGCGAGTCGCCCGCGGACATCATCCACAACGAACTCGTCGACCGGGTGAACCAGCCGGTGCGCGGCGACTACCGGATCGCCATCCTGTCTCTCAAGGGAGGCGTCGGAAAGACCACCACCACAGTCGGTCTCGGCTCCACCTTCGCCTCCTTGCGCGGTGACCGGGTGATCGCCATCGACGCCAACCCCGACCTCGGTACGCTCGCGCACCGGGTGCCGCGGCAGACCCGCTCCACCGTGCGGAATCTGCTGGAGGACAACCACATCACGCGTTACTCGGATGTGCGGGCGCACACCTCGCAGGCTCCGAGCCGCCTGGAAGTGCTTGCCTCCGAACAGGATCCGGCGGTTTCCGAGGCGTTCAGCGAGGCCGACTACCGCAAGGCCATCGGCATCCTGCAGCAGTTCTACAACATCATCCTCACCGACTGCGGCACCGGCCTCATGCACTCCGCCATGGCCGGTGTGCTGGATATGGCCAGCTCGCTGGTGCTGGTGACCTCGCCCGCCATCGACGGCGCCCGGTCTGCCTCGGCCACGCTGGACTGGCTGGACCACCACGGCTACCACAAGCTGGTGGAGCGAACCGTGGTGGTGGTCAACGCCTCTCGCAAGGGTTCGTCGACCGTCGACCTGGACCAGCTGCGCAAGCTGTTCCTGGACCGTACCCGCGCCGTCCAGGTGGTGCCGTTCGACGACCACTTGGCCGAGGGCGCGGAGATCGACCTGGAGCTGGTCAGCAAGCCGACCCGCCGCGCACTCCTGGAACTGGCCGCCATGGTCGCCGACGACTTCGGCTACCACGCCATCCAGCAGCGGGGTTACCAGCCGCCGCGTTAGCAGGGCGGCCCCGCGTTCCGCGACAGCGGCACGACCGGTGTATTCGGTTGTGCCCCTGCGGTGTCAGCGGGGCCTGTCGGTTGCGGTGGCCTGCTGCGCGGCGGTGCGGAAGGCGGCCAGGACGGCGGCGACCGCGGGGCGGCGGTCGGCGTGCGGACGGGTGGCCAGGTCGTAGAGGCGGGCGGCGCGGACACCGGCCAGGCGCAGCATGACCAGGTTCGGGTCGCGGACGGCGAAGCGGGGCATGAGGGCGATGCCGCAATCGGCCGCGACCATGGCCTCGATCACCGAGAAGTCGTTGAGTCGCTGGGTGATTCGCGGTTGCACGCCGGTGACGGTGGCGATGGAGCGCAAGACGTCGTCCACGGGGAAGCCGCCGCGCACCGACAGCCACTCCTCATCGGCCAGTTCGGCGGGCACGACCGCGCCGCTGCGGGCCAGGCGGTGTTCGGGCGCGACCAGCACATCGATCGGCTCCCGCATGAGCACCCGGGAGTCGACCCGCGGCCCCGCCACGGCCGGCGCGTGCTCATCGCGGTGGGTGAGCACCACGTCGTAGTCCGCCAGCAGCCGCAGCACCTCCGACGGCGGCAGGTCCTCGTCGGCGGCGACCACGTCCACTCCGCTGCCCGCCAGCTCGCGCAGCACCCGCGGCAGCAGTAGCGCGGCCCCCGACGGGAACAACGCCACCCGCACCTGCCCGCGCGGCGAGCCGCGATACGACTCCATCTCGGCGACGGCCCGATCCATGGCCGCCAGCACCTCGTCGGCGCGCACCACCAGCGCCCGCCCCGCATCGGTCAGCCGCACCCGCCGCCCGTCCGGCTCCAGCAGCGCCACCCCCGCCTCCCGCGCCAGTACCTTCAACTGCTGCGACACCGCCGACGGCGTCATGGACAGCGCCGCCGCCACCGCCGCCACCGTTCCACGATCCGCCAACTCCCGCAGCACCCGCAGCCGCTCGACCGCCATCGCCCCGCCCGCGGGCTGCACCACCCGCCGCGCCCACCCGGTCCGCTCCGGTATCCCGGACGGCACAGACTTCCCCTCCGCCGCGTCGGTACTGGCCGGCGGAGTCCGCCCCGCCGCATCCTGCGCCGCGACGGTCGTGCCGCCGACCCGTCGAGGTGGCCGCACGGTCCTGGGCAGACCGCTCCCGGCCGCCTCGCCCTCCGCACGCGCCGACCGCCGCGCGATATTCGCCCGCGCACCCGCCACGGGTAGCGAGGTCTCCGTGGACGCGGTCGGACCGTCGGCGGCATCGGACCTCGTTGGGCGTTGGGTTGTCGCCGTATCGCCGGTGGTCGGTGGGTTGTGCTGCGGCATACTTCAGTTTTACTACACTATTAGTGCATAACAATTCGATTGTTCTTACCTATAGAACACTTCACGATGCGTGCATGAGTAGTCGTGACCGCCTGATCGGGCTCACCGTTGTCGTGCTGTGGGGGTTGAACTTACTGGCGATTCGGGTGGGCCTGGATCATTTCCCGCCGTTCTTCTTCGTGGGATTGCGGTTCGCGGTGATCGCGGTGCCGGTGCTGCTGTTCGTGCCGCGGCCGCGGGTGCCATGGGGGTATCTGCTGATGTACGGCACGGGGTTCGGGGTGTTGCAGTTCGCCTTCCTGTTCACCGCCATGCGGGCTGGGATGCCGACCGGTTTGTCCTCCTTGGTACTGCAGTCTTCCGCACCGTTCACCGTCCTGCTCGGCGCACTGCTGCTGCGCGAGCGGCTGCGTCCGGTCCAACTGGTCGGCATTGCCGTGGCCATGGCCGGTATGGCGGTCATCGGATGGGATCGCGCGCACTACGCGGCGCTGCTGCCCCTGTTGCTCACCCTGGCCGGTGGATTGAGTTGGGCGTTCGGCAATATCGGATCGCGGCTGGCGATGGCGGATACCGAGGGGGTGAACCCGCTGCACCTGACCCTGTGGATGGCGGTGGTCCCGCCGCTGCCGATGTTCGCGCTCTCGGCGCTGACCGAGGGCCCCACCACGGGCTGGCGGGACCTGGCCGAATCCTTCACCGCGACCGGCTGGCCCGCCCTGGCGGCCCTGGCCTACATCGTCCTGCTCGGCACCATCGCGGGCTCGGGCCTGTGGACCCTGCTCATGAGCCGCTACCCGGCGGGCACCGTCGCCCCGCTGTCCCTGCTGGTGCCGGTGGTCGGCATCGCCGCCGCCTGGGCCTTCCTGCACGAAACCCCGACCGCCCTGTCTCTGCTGGGCGCGGCCGTCGTCATCATCGGAGCCTTCACCGCCACCTCCACCGCCCGCCCCGCACTCGTAGCCGACACGGCCATGGCCGCTTCCTCTCCCGCACCGGTCGTGGCTGCCTCGCGCACCGGCAGGAGCTGAATCAGGCGAACCGGGTATTCGCCCGCGAAGTTCGCAAATTCGCTGGCTCTCGGTTCGAGATCTCGCACCCCAACCGACCACAGGGCGGGATCCGCTGCCTAGGATCGGTCCCGGCTGGGAGGTTTGGGAATGGCAGGACAGCGCATGTCCGTGTCGCGGCGGTCGGTGCTGCGCGGCACGGTCGCGGCGGGCGTGGTGACCGCGGGGGCGGTGACGACCGGGCTGCGGTCCGCCCCCGCGCGGGCGGCGGCGGGCCGTCGGGTGGCGGTGCTGGGCGGCGGCGTGGCGGGAATGACCGCCGCGCACGAACTCGCCGAGCGCGGCTTCGAGGTCACCGTGTACGAGCGGCGGGCGCTGGGCGGCAAGGCGCGCAGCATGCGGGTGCCGGGCAGCGGCCGGGGTGGTCGTCCCGATCTGTGGGGCGAGCACGGCTTCCGCTTCTTCCCCGGCTTCTACCACCACATTCCGGATACCATGCGGCGAATCCCGTTCGCGGGCAACGCCAATGGTGTGTGGGACAACCTGATCGCCGCACCCGAGGCGCGTTTCTCCCGTCGCGACAACGACGACGTGATCATGCCGCTGGGCAAGGCGGGCCGGGTCTGGGCGACGCCGGAAGACTTCCGCGAGACGGTCAGCTCCGCCATCTCCACCACGGCGAAGATGCCGTATCAGGACGCCCTCTACTTCGCCAACCGACTGCTGGTTTTCAACACCAGTTGCGACGCCCGCCGATACGGCCAGTGGGACAAGGTGTCCTGGCGCGACTACGTGGGCGCGCGCAACCGGTCGAGCGAATTCCGCATGCTCATGTCCCGCACCCTCACCACCCTGCTGGTGGCGGCACGGGACGATCTGGCCAGCACCCGCACCATCGGCAATATGGGCGAGCAGTTCCTCGGCAATCCGCTCGAGATCGGCAATGACGGTGCGCTGGACCGGATTCTGGACGGCCCCACCAATGAGGCGTGGATCGACCCGTGGGCGGCGCGGCTGCGAGAACTCGGCGTGCGCTTCGTCGCGGCGGAGGTGCGCGGACTCGACGTGAGCGGCAACCGCATCGGCTCGGCCCGGGTGGTGACCGCCGCCGGCGCGGCCGAAACGGTGGCGGCCGACCACTTCGTGTGCGCCCTGCCCGTGGAGGCGGCACGCAGCCTGCTCACTCCCGAAATCCTGGCGCTGCGACCGGAATTGGCGGGCATGCACCAGCTGATGGTGGACTGGATGACGGGCCTGCAGTTCTTCCTGCGCCGCCCGACCGCCATCGCGCGCGGCCACGTGGCCTACGTGGACTCGCCGTGGTCGCTGACCTCCATCTCCCAGGATCAGTTCTGGCCGCGCGTGCGACTGTCCGAACACGGGGACGGCACCGTCGTCGACTGCCTGTCGGTGGACATCTCCGACTGGAACACCCCCGGCCCGCTCTACGGCAAGACGGCCAAGGAGTGCACTCACGACGAGATCGTCCGCGAGGTCTGGGCGCAGCTGAAGGCCCACCTCAACGACCGCTCCGAGCTGCTGCGCGACGAGGATCTGCACTCCTGGTTCCTCGACACCGGCATCACCTGGAATGCCGCCACCCGCCGCAACGAGAACGCCGACCCGCTGCTGATCAATACGGCCGGATCGTGGGCGCTCCGCCCGGAGTGTCACGGCGCCATCGAAAATCTGTATCTGGCAGGCGATTACGTGCGGACGAATGTGGATCTCGCCACCATGGAGGGAGCGTCGGAGTCGGCGCGCACGGCGGTGAACGCCATCCTGGACGTCACGGGTGCCACCGCCCCGCGCTGTCGCCTGTTCACCCTGTACCGGGCGGCGGAGCTGGAGCCCTTCCGGCAGTTGGATGTCGCGCGCTACGCCAGCGGCCAGCCGAACCTCTTCGACGGTCCGGTCTGATTGTTCACAACCCCCTGGTGCCGCAGCCGGGTCGGGGCGTTCAATCGAATCCATGAGCGAGATCACCGACCCCGAGGAACTGCGAGAACTGTTGGGCGCGGTGAATCCTCGCGCCGCCGCCAAGGAACGCGTCCAATTGCACCCGCGCGACCGCGAGTGGATCGCGGCGTCTCCGTTCGTGGTGCTGGCGACCAGTGATGCCGCGGGCAATTGCGACGCCTCCCCGAAGGGTGACCCCGCCGGATTCGTTCGGGTCCTCGATGATCGGACCATCGCGATCCCGGAGCGTCCCGGTAACCGTCGCGCCGACGGCTACCTCAATATCCTGGACAACCCGCACATCGGCGTGCTGTTCGTGATCCCCGGCCGCACCGAAACCCTGCGCGTCAACGGCCGCGCCCGCCTGGTCCGCGACGCCCCGTACTTCGACGACATGATCGTGCGCGGCCACCGCCCCATCCTCGCCGTGGAGGTCGACATCGACCAGATCTTCTTCCACTGCGGCAAGGCGTTCCTGCGCTCCAACCTCTGGCACCCCGACCGCTGGCCCGCCGACACCCTCCCCACCCAAGCTCACCTGGTCAAAGAACTACAACCGGACACCCCCCAATCCCTCGAGGAACTGACCCACTACTACTCCGAACCCAACTACGCCCGGTCCCTCTACAGGTCCTGATCCGCCGAGGGGGAACTGGTGGCGGGGGTCTCCCGCGCGATACCGCCACGGATTCCCCCTGACCGTTCGGTCTGTGCGAGAGGGATCACGCGGACCGCGTGTGGCGGGGTGCGGTGGCGGCAATAGACTCGCGGCGTGGCAGACATTTCGGTGCGCGGGCGGGTGGCGCTGCGGGCGGCGACCGCGGCGTCGTGGGCCTCGCAGAAGGCCGGGCGCGGTAAGGGGTCGATGATCGGCGGGCTGATCGCGCTGAAGATCGACCCGTCACTCATGACGCAGCTCGGCCGGGGACGGCGCACGGTGCTGGTGACCGGCACCAATGGCAAGTCCACCACCACCCGGATGACGGCGGCCGCGCTCGGCACCCTGGGCCGGGTCGCCACCCAGGCCGACGGCGCGAATATGGACGCCGGCATCGTGGCCGCGCTGACCGCGAATCGCACCGCGCCGCTGGCCGCGATCGAGGTGGACGAGCTGCATCTGCCCCATGTGGCCGATGCGCTGAATCCCTCGGCGGTGGTGCTGCTCAACCTCAGTCGCGACCAGCTGGACCGGGTCGGCGAGATCAATATGATCGAGCGCCGCCTGCGCGCCGGCATGGCCCGGCATCAGCACGCCGTGCTCATCGCCAACTGTGACGACGTGCTGGTCACCTCCATCGCCTACGACCACCCGAATGTGGTGTGGGTGGCGGCCGGCAGCGGCTGGCAGGTCGATGCCACCAGCTGCCCGCGCAGTGGCGAGCCCATTCTGTGGGAGGGCGACCACTGGTACAGCACCGGCACGGATTTCAAACGCCCGCAACCGGATTGGTGGGTGGACGAGCACACGCTGTACGGCCCGGACGGACTGGAGCTGCCGCTGAGCCTGGCGCTGCCCGGACGTGCCAACCGGGGTAATGCCGCGCAGGCGGTGGCGGCGGCCATCGCGCTGGGGGCCGATCCGGCGCGGGCCGTCGCGGCGGCGGCGACCGTGAAGGAGATCGCGGGCCGCTACCGCACCGTTCAGGTCGGCGACCACGCGACCCGACTGCTGCTGGCCAAGAACCCCGCCGGTTGGCAGGAGGCGCTGTCCATGATCGACCCCGCCGCCAAGGGTTTGGTGATCGCGGTCAACGGCCAGGTGCCCGACGGCGAGGACCTGTCCTGGCTGTGGGACGTGCGGTTCGAACACTTCGAGGGCACCCGGGTGGTGGCGGCGGGCGAGCGCGCCACCGACCTCGCGGTCCGCCTCACCTACGCCGGGGTACAGCACACCATCGTCGCGGACCCCCTGCGCGCCATCCGCTCCTGCCCGCCGGGGCAGGTGGAGGTGCTGGCCAACTACACGGCATTCCGCGACCTGAACCGCGACCTGGAGGAGAAGGCGGGGGTGTGCGCATGAGCGAGCGAAGCGACCGACCGGAGGACACGACCGAACAGCCGAAGGACACCGCCGAGCGGCCGAGGGATACCGCCGACCACGGCGCGTCCGCATCCGGTCGGGACGGCGCTGCCTCGCGGCAGGCCGCTGGCTTCGGAGAAGATGCGCCTGCCGGGTCCGCGGACACCGCTGGCTCGAGCGCTGCGGTGGCCCCGTCGGCGGGTACCGGTGAGCTTGCGGCCGTAGATGGTGCTGAGGCGGCGTCGTCACCGGCTGTCGGTGAGCATGCGGTGGCCGGGGGCGATGCTTCGTCGCCGGCGGCGGCGGATATCACCGCGGCGCGGATCCAGGCCGCCGTACGGGTGGAACAGGCTGCGGCGCAAGGGAAGCGGTCGAGTGAGTCCACGGTGCGCATCGGTCTGGTGCTGCCCGATGTCATGGGCACCTACGGCGACGGCGGCAATGCGGTGGTGCTGCGGCAGCGGTTGCGGATGCGCGGCTACGACGCCGAGATCGTCGAGATCTCGTTGAGCGAGCCGGTTCCCGACTCGCTCGACATCTACACCCTGGGCGGTGCGGAGGATTCCGCGCAGCGCCTGGCCACCCGCCACCTGCAGCGCTACCCCGGCCTGCAGGCCGCCGCCGGGCGCGGGGTGCCGGTGCTGGCCATCTGCGCGGCCATCCAGGTGCTCGGCCACTGGTACGAGACCTCCTCGGGCGAACGCGTGGACGGTGTCGGCCTCATCGACGTCACCACCTCCCCGCAGGCCGAGCGCGCCATCGGTGAGGTGGTCACCAACCCGATCCTCGCGGGTTTGAGCCAGCCCCTCACCGGCTTCGAGAACCACCGTGGCGGCACGAAACTCGGCGGCGCGGCCACCGGTCTGGCCCGCGTCACCCGCGGTGTCGGCAATGGCGTCGGCGACGGTCTGGAGGGTGTGGTGCAGGGCTCGGTCATCGGCACCTACATGCACGGTCCCGCCCTGGCCCGCAACCCGGAACTCGCCGACTACCTGCTCACCAAGGCCCTCGGCGTCGATTCCCTCCCGCCCCTCGATCTCCCCGAGGTGGAGCAGCTCCGCCGCGAACGCCTGCGCGCCTGAGTCGACGCGTTTCCTACACGGTCGGCCCGTTCGTGTGGCCGATCCATTCGTGTTCGGCTTGTTCGCGTGGTCGATTCGTTCGTGCGGTCGACCCGTTCACGTAATCGATCCGATCGCGTGGTCGGCCCGTTCGAGTGACCGGCCCGTTCGAGTGACCGGCCCGACCGCGGTGAACCGATCGCGCGCATGGTCCGACCGCGCCGGACGCGATCGGACGTCGGGACCCGCCGCACCCACCGGGACGCGGGGTCGGCGGGATACGGTGGCGCACATCGGAAAACCGAGAAATCATAGCCGCCGAACATGGCGCTCGCAGGGATATTGCGAACGTGTTGAGGTGCGGGCGGCAGCCCGGTAGTGTCGCGCGCGGCCATTGGTTGATGAGGAGGTGGCCGGTTGCGGAGACGCGCCGTCTTGAAGGCTGCCGGGGTGGCGGCTTTGCTGGCGGGCGTCGGGACGGGGGCCGCTACGCGCGGCGCCGGACCGGCGTCGGCGAATTTCCTGTGGCATGCGCTGTTCGAGGCATGGGTGCCGGAAATCTTTGCGCCGCTACCGGATCCGCCGGAGCACACCGAGGCCATTGTCATCGGCTCGGGGTTCGGCGCGGCGGTCACCGCCCTGCGGTTGGCCGAGGCCGGGGTGCGGAATACGGTGCTGGAGCGCGGCTCCCGGTGGCCCAACGACCCGTGGCGGGAGATCTTCACCGGTGACGACCTGCCGGACGGGCGCGGGTTCTGGCACCGCAACACCTTCACCGGCGTGACCAAGGTGCCCATGTCGTTCGCCAGCTTCGGCGGTGTCCTCGATGTGACCGAGTACCCGGGTATCGACGTGTGGCGGGCCGCGGCGGTCGGCGGCGGCTCGGTGGTCTTCACCGGGGCCATGGTCGCGCCCGAGCGGCATCTGTTCGATGCCGTCTTCCGCGGCGTCGTGAATTACGACGAACTGGACCGCGTCTACTACCCGCGGGTGCGGCAGATGCTGCGGCTGAGCCCCATGCCCGCGGACGTGTACGGCTCCGCGCCGTTCACGCATTCACGCATCTGGGATCAGCAGGTGCGGGCGGCGGGCTATCAGCCCACGGCCAACGATTCCGCCTTCGACTGGAACATCATTCGCGGTGAGCTGGCGGGCACCACCCGCGCCTCCGCCATCGCCGCGCGCAGCAATCTCGGCAATTCCAACGGCGCGAAGTTCGATCTCAACCAGAACTACCTGCGCTACGCCGAGGCCACCGGCAATACCGGCATCTATCCCGGCCACCGGGTGGACGCCATCGCGCAGGACGGCGACCGGTACGCGGTCACGGTGACCAAGCTGGCCCCCACCGGGCAGGTGCTGTCCACCCGCATCCTCACCTGTGACCGCCTGTTCCTGGGCGCGGGTTCGGTGGGCACCTCCGAACTGCTGGTGCGCGCCCAGGCGACCGGTGCGCTGCCACACCTCAACGAGCACGTCGGCGACGGCTGGGGCACCAATGGCGACGCGGTGCTGGCGCGCGGCGCGAACGCCCTCACCGGGGTCGGCAACGGCGTCCCGAGCGCCAGCCGCATCCTGGACGAATCGGGTGTTCCGCTGACCCTGGAGAACTGGTATGTGCCGGGCATTCCGGTGGACACCGGGGCCATCGCGTCACTGGGGATGGTGCTGGACCCGACCCGCGCCCGCTTCGGCTACGACCGCGCCACCGACCGGGTCGGCCTGACCTGGCCCGCGCACGCCCAGAACCAGGTGCTGGCCGCCTGCCGTGCCGTCGACGACCGGATCGCCGAGCGCGGCCGCGCGATCGTGGACTACACGCCCATCGGCTACGACGCCCAGGCCTTCTTCACCGCCCACCCGCTCGGCGGCGCGGTGCTGGGCCGCGCCACCGACGCCTACGGCCGCGTGCACGGCCACCCGGGCCTGTACGTGATGGACGGCGCGGCCCTGCCCGGCAGCACCGCCACGGCGAACCCGTCCCTGACCATCACCGCCGTCGCCGAACGCAATATCGAGGCCATCCTCCGCGCCGGGCGGTAGCCGCCGGATCGCCCGGCCCGGTTCGGTTCCGCCCGCGGCACCGGCGCGGCAACTACTCTCGGCTTGGCTGTTTCGAGGTGGAAGGGGCCGTCGTGAGCCAGTTCAGCGGCGCGGAGGGTGAGTACCCGCGCAAACCGCCGGTGCTGTGGACAGATTTCGCCATGCTGGCACTGGCCGTCGTCTCGGTGGTGCTGGTCGGCTGGGTGACGTTCTTTCCGGTGGCGGACAGCACCTATCGGACGATCGTGGTGGTGGACTGGATCATCTGCGGCGTCTTCGCGATCGAGTTCGTCTGGCGCTGGCGGCGCGAGGGCTGGCCGTGGTCGTTCCCGTTCGTCTACTGGTACGAGGTGCTGGGCATGATCCCGGTGACCAGCCCGTTCTTCCGCGGCTTCCGGCTGTTGCGGATCGTGGTGGTCGTGGTGCGCCTGGCGCGGGTGGCGGACCGGGCGTTCGGCGACCGGGTCACCGCCGCGGTGGTGAACCGCTCGGTCGGAACCATTGTCGAGACCATCAAGCGCCCGGTGACGGTGGCCGTCATGGACGAGGTCGCCCAGGTGTTGCGGACCGCCCATTTCACCCGCAATATCTCGGCGGCGCTGGAGGAGAATCGCGCCGAGCTGGATCAGATGATCCTGGAGACCATCCGCCAGGATCCGCAGTTGGGTCGCGTGCGCTATCTGCCCTTCCACGAGGAGATCATTCGCGGCATCGCCGACGCGAGCTTCCGCGTGGTGCTCGACGTGCTGGCCGACCCGCGCACCGACGAGCTGGTCGCCGATGTGTTGCGGGAGAATGTGGATCAGATGCGCGAAGCAGTGCGAGCGGGCGTGCGGGTGCCGGATTCGTTCGACCATCGGCCGCCGCCCGTCCCGGACCGGTCGGCCGTGCTCGAGCGCTGACCGGTCCGGGACGGCTGCCTACACCGCGTGGCCGTGTCGGATCTCGTCGCGGAACCGCGCGTGCCGCACCGTCTCCCAGACGATGAGCACGGCCAGCACGGCGCACAGGATGCCGAGCGCCGCCAGGGCGGGCAGCGCGGCGGCGACGGGGATCAGCGCCAGCAGCGCCACCGCGGTCACCAGCCGCTGCGTGCTCACCTGACCCGTCGCGTATTGCTTGAAGCCCACGAGGGCGACCAGGTACAGCACCACGCCGCCGAACAGCCCGTACAGCGGAATGCCGTACAGCTTGTCCGCCAATGTGTGTCCGTCGGCCCCGCCCACGTAGTTCAGCACCTTCTTGAGGCCCACGGAGAGTCCGATGATGCCGACGATCATGGGGAAGTGCCAGTAGGTATAGCAGGCTCGCGCGATCTTGATCCGCCGTGCCCCGTCGGCCCGGTGCATGGCCTGCTCGACCGTGAGCGCCGCGATATCGAAGTACGCCCACCACAGCAGCCCGGAGATGGCCAGTCCCAGCATGGATCCCAGTGCGATGGGCCAGGAGATGGGCAGCCCGGACACGCCGATGCCGATGGACACGATGGATTCGCCGAGCGCCACGATGATGATGAGCCCGTGCCGTTCGGCGAAGTGCTTGACGGAGTTGAGTCGCCAGTCGGTGCCCGCGATCATCGTCCAGAGCATGTCTCCGGCCACGGCGAGCATCCACAGCGCGATCTGCCAGGCGCCGTGCGTGAATGCCGCGAGTACGAGCAGTCCGCCGCCGATGGTCAGCGACCCCAGGCCCCAGCGCACCACCTGTCCGCGTAGTTGGGCGTCCTCGGAGCTGGCGACCATGAACACGACGATGTGCACCAGCCGCACCACCAGGTAGCCGATGGCGAATACCAGGGGTGCGTACCAGCCGCCCGGAAGGTCGTGGAATGCCTCGGGAATCGCGAGCGCCATGAGGAAGGTCGCCCCCATGGCCACGAATATGCCGAGGCGGGTCACGCCCTCGTCGGCTCGGACCACGTTCCCCAGCCAGGAGTACGCGACCCACAGCCACCACATGAGGGCCAGCACCACGAGTGCCCGCAATATGTTCACCGCGGTGGTCTCGTGGGCCGCGAGATCGGCGACCATGGTGAAGGCGAAGACCAGCACCAGGTCGAAGAACAGTTCCAGTTGAGTGACGGCGGAGCCCTCGGACACCGCTGTCGTCCGCGATCGGCGCGATTCGCTCATGAAGGACATCGTGGCAGGAATCGCCCGAAAGGAGCGGACCTCCGGCGGATTTCCGCCGCCGGCGTAATGGTCAGGCCAGTCCGGGTTCGAACGATCCGCCGTACAGCGGCCCGGCGTACCCGCGCGGCTCGTACGCGCCCTCGGGGTACGGCTCCGGTTCGGCCTCCGGCTCGATGCCCGCGTAATCCTCGACGTAGGCGATGAAGTTCTCCACCAGCGTCTCGCTCTCGCGATTGGCGGTGCGCTTGAGCAACATGCCGGGCACCGGAATCGGGAGGCGGATCTCGGAGTGGTACCAGACCTCGGTGCCGTCCTCGGTATCGGCGATCTCGAACCAGCCCTTGCCGCCCGCACCGGCGCTGGATTCGGTGACCTTCCACTCGATTCGGTCCTGGGTGCAGGTGTATTCGACCACCTGCCGGTCGGGTCGGCCCATGAGATTGGCCGACACGTAGACCCGCTTGGGCCGCCCATAGTTGTCGCGAGTCGCGACACGCACATCCTGGTGGGAAGGCGACCAGTCGGGCAGTCGCTCGACCGTCAGCAGCGCCTCCATCACCTGTTCGGGATCGACGTCGACAACGAATCGGTGATCAGTCTTAGTACGCATTACAACCCTCCAGCTTCAGGGGCCGATTGTGACGAGCGTCGCTCTCGGAGTCAACCTACCGGTCCGGTAGCTGGTACTCGCGGAAACTGATACATGCACGAATTCCGCTGTCCGGCAACGGGATCGGACGACCCTGGAGGGTCTTCGAGAATCTTCGGGAGGCCGCGGTGAAGTACGCGGAATACGGCTTCAGCCGCGAGCTTTCACTTCCCAGTCCGGGCCCGGGAAGACCAGGCTCTCGTGGCCGTCGTCGAAGCGCACCACATAGGGCGGTGCGCCCTCGTCTCCGCGCACCTCGACGATCTCGCCGGTGCGTTCCCGCAGCCCGACGGCGTGGGTGTGAACGACAAGCTGGTCACCGACATTCGCTCGCATGATGTGCATTATCGGTTGTTCGTGATGCGCGTCACAAGTGCTGAAGCGCGTCGAAAGCATTCTTGACACCACTCCGAATGTAGTACTACAGTTCTAATCACTACGGACGAAGTACAACGAGCGAGGCGGTAATAGTATGCGAAACCTGGTCTACTACGTGGGCGTCTCCCTCGACGGCTACATCGCCGGACCGGGCGGGGAGTTCGACTTCTATCCGCTCTCCGACGAGATGGCCGCGTGGATCACGCAGCGGTACCCGGAGTCGGTGCCCACCCACCTCCGCGAACAGGTCGGACTCGCCCCCGACGCGCCCAACCGGGAATGGGACACCGTGGTGATGGGCCGCGGCACCTACGACCCGGCCTATCTGCACGGCATCACGAGCCCGTACGCCCACCTGAAGCAGTACGTCGTCTCGACGACGCTCGGCTCCGTGGACGACCCGAACGTGACCGTGGTCGACGGCGATCCGGTCGCGCTGGTGCGTCGGTTGAAGAAGGAAGAGGGGAAGAACATATGGCTGTGCGGCGGCGGCAAGCTGGCGGGCCAGCTCCTCGACGAGATCGACGAGCTGGTCATCAAGAGCTATCCGGTGATCGCGGGGGCCGGAATCTCGGCGTTCACCGGCAACTTCACGCCGACCCGGTTCCGGCCCACGCGGCGGCAGGACTTCGACAACGGGGCACAGGTCACCTGGTTCAACCGGGCGTGACCCGTGGGGTCACGCCGAGTCGGCGAGGAAGGACAGCCGTATCGTCCGGCTCGGGTTGTCGACGTTGAGGTCCACGAACGCGATGGACTGCCAGGTGCCCAGCGCCATCGCGCCGCCGAGCACCGGCACCGTGGCATAGGGCGGGATCAACGCGGGCATGACGTGCGAGCGGCCGTGCCCGCGCGAGCCGTGGGCGTGCCGCCAGCGGTCGTCGGCGGGCAGCAGATCGCGCAGCGCGGCCAGCAGGTCGTCATCGCTGCCCGCGCCCAGTTCGATGATCGCGATGCCGGCCGTGGCATGCGGTACGAAGACGTGCAGCAGCCCGTCGCCGCCGCCCGCCGCCTCGCGCAGGAACTCCTCGCACAGCCCGGTGATGTCGTGCACCACCTCGCTGTGCCCGGTCTTCACCTCGAGCACCGTGCTCTTCATCGTTCACCTCCCGAATTCGCTCCCCGCCATGGTCCCGCCGGGCCGCGCTCTCGCCAATAGAGGTTATGCATGAAACCGCGCCGCCCGGTCGCGGCCGCGCCGGTGGCGGGTGGACACCGCCGCACCCGCGTCACCACCGAAGTCAATCTGTTCGTCATATTCGCGCGGCATTGCATGGGTCACAGCCGGGAGGTGGGCGCAAAACCCCTGGACGCTCATCGGTAGGCTGGGTGCTCGATAGCAGCAGTTTGTCGATCTTGGAGGATTCCACCGTGGCTCTCGTCGTTCAGAAGTACGGAGGATCTTCGCTCGAATCGGCCGAGCGCATCCGTCGCGTCGCTGAGCGGATCGTCGAGACCAAGAAGCAGGGCCACGACGTGGTGGTCGTCTGCTCCGCCATGGGCGACACCACCGACGAGCTCCTCGACCTCGCCCAGCAGGTGGCTCCCGCGCCGCCCGCCCGCGAGATGGACATGCTTCTCACCGCCGGTGAGCGCATCTCCAACGCGCTGGTGGCCATGGCCATCCATTCGCTCGGCGCCGAGGCCCGCTCCTTCACCGGCTCCCAGGCCGGTGTGGTCACCACCGGTGCGCACGGCAACGCGCGCATCATCGACGTGACGCCGGGTCGCCTGCGCGAAGCCCTCGACGAGGGCGTCATCGTGCTGGTGGCCGGATTCCAGGGTGTCTCCCAGGACAGCCGGGACGTGACCACGCTGGGTCGCGGCGGTTCCGACACCACCGCGGTCGCGCTGGCCGCCGCGCTCGAAGCCGATGTCTGCGAGATCTACACCGATGTGGACGGCGTGTTCACCTCGGACCCACGCATCGTCCCCGATGCGCAGAAGCTCGAACAGGTCTCCTACGAGGAGATGCTGGAACTGGCCGCGACCGGGGCCAAGGTGCTCATGCTGCGGTGTGTGGAGTACGCGCGCCGCTACAACGTGCCCGTGCATGTGCGCTCGTCGTACACCGACAAGGTGGGCACCTACATTTACGGATCGATGGAGGACATCCCCTTGGAGAAAGCAATCCTCACTGGCGTCGCGCACGACCGCAGCGAGGCCAAGGTGACCGTCGTCGGCATTCCGGACGAGCCGGGTTACGCCGCCAAGGTGTTCCGCGCGGTCGCCGATGCCGAGATCAATATCGACATGGTGTTGCAGAACATCTCGAAGGTGGAGACCGGCAAGACCGACATCACCTTCACCCTGCCCAAGAGCGAGGGCCCGCGCGCAGTGGAGCTGCTGACCAAGCGGCAGGGCGAGATCAACTTCTCCCAGGTGGTGTACGACGACCACATCGGCAAGGTGTCCCTGGTTGGTGCGGGCATGAAGTCGCACCCGGGCGTCACCGCCACCTTCTGTGAGGCGCTCGCGGACGCGGGCATCAATATCGACCTCATCTCGACCTCCGAGATCCGCATCTCGGTGCTGGTCAAGGACACCGATCTGGACGAGGCCGTGCAGGTGCTGCACCGCGCCTTCGATCTGGGCGGCGACGAGGTGGCGGTCGTGCACGCCGGAACGGGGCGCTGACATGATCGGGTCAAGCGCGGAGGCGGCAGCGCAGCGTAACCACGTAGCGCTCCCGATCATGTCGAAAGGACACTGAGCCATGGGTGTACGCGTAGGTGTCGTCGGCGCGACCGGTCAGGTCGGCGCCGTCATGCGGAAGCTGTTGGAAGAGCGTGATTTCCCGGCCGATCAGGTGCGGTTCTTCGCGTCGTCGCGGTCGGCGGGCAAGACCCTGCCGTGGCGCGGCACGGAGATCGTGATCGAGGACGCCGAGACGGCGGACCCGACCGGACTGGATATCGCGCTGTTCTCGGCCGGCGCCACCATGTCCCGAGTGCAGGCCCCGCGCTTCGCGGCGGCCGGTGTCACGGTCATCGACAACTCCTCGGCCTGGCGCAAGGATCCCGAGGTGCCGCTGGTCGTCTCCGAGGTGAACCCGGAGCAGACCCGGAACCTGCCCAAGGGCATCATCGCCAACCCGAACTGCACCACCATGGCCGCCATGCCGGTGCTGAAGGTGCTGCACGACGAGGCCGGACTGCAGCGCCTCATCGTGTCCAGCTACCAGGCGGTGTCGGGCTCCGGCCTGGCCGGTGTGGAGGAGCTGGCCTCGCAGGTGCGCGCGGTCATCGACGACGCCGAGAAGCTGACCCACGACGGCTCCGCCGTGGAGTTCCCCGCGCCGAACAAGTACGTCGCGCCCATCGCCTTCGACGTGATCCCGCTGGCGGGTGCGCTGGTCGACGACGATTCCGGCGAGACCGACGAGGACCAGAAGCTGCGCAACGAGTCCCGCAAGATCCTGGGCCTGCCGGAGCTCGCGGTGAGCGGCACCTGTGTGCGCGTCCCGGTCTTCACCGGCCACTCGCTGTCCATCAATGCCGAGTTCGCGCGACCGCTCTCGGTCGAGCGCGCCACCAAGCTGCTGGAGAGCGCCCCGGGCGTCAAGCTGGTGGACGTCCCCACTCCGCTGCAGGCGGCCGGTATCGACGAATCCCTGGTCGGCCGCATCCGCCAGGATCCGGGCGTCCCCGACGGCCGCGGTCTGGCCCTGTTCATCTCGGGTGACAACCTGCGCAAGGGCGCGGCGCTCAACACCATTCAGATCGCCGAGGTGCTGCTCGAGAACCGCTGACGCGGCGGCTGTTCCGCACGAGGCCGATCGCCCCCGATCCCGCTGGGTTCGGGGGCGATCTCTTCTCTCACTCCGTCGCCAGCGGGCCGTGCCGGTCCAGGTGCAGGTAGGTGTAGACGGTGGTGATCAGGCAGACGATGGTCGCCAGCAGCAGCAGCCCGAGGCCGTCGGTGATCATGTTCATGAGTCCGCCGACGAGTCCGCCGAGCAGGAACGACGACCAGATCAGGAAGTGGCCCAGCCAGGCGGCGGCGGTGGCCGCGCCCGCGAGGTGGCGTTCGAGCCCCTGGCCCATCTTCACCAGGGCTCCGGTGAAGTAGGTGATCGGCACCGACACCTCCCCGTTCTTCACGAACGAGGTGTTCAGCGCCCCGGTGCCGAAGGCCACGAACAGGATCGGCACCAACTCGATGTCCGGAGCTCCGGCGGGTGTCTCCGTGAAGAAGTCGATGACCGTGGCGACGGCGAGGCTCATCGTGGTGAGCAGCGTCGGCCCGTGCGGATGCTGGGTCCAGAAGTGTCGCCGACACCAGGACGCCACGAATACTCCGGCCACGAAACTGACGATGAGCAGGATGGCGGCCAGGGCCATGGAGCTGCGCCCGTCGAACCAGTTCACGATGGCACGCTCGGAGTTGCCGGTCATGAAGGTGACGAAGTAGCCCTCGGTATGCAGGAGTGCCGCAGCGCCGATGACACCGGCCATGGCGGCGAGCACCCAGGACAGCCGTGCTTCGGCGTCGAACATGCCCGCGTAGGGGCTGTCTTCCGTTTCCGGCACAGGTAGAGCTCCTTCCGGGAGGATGTGAGCGCTACCAGTCTTACCGATGCATCCTGAGAATCAGCTGTCGCCAGTCTGTATTGCTAGCCAGTTGCTATCAATCGACCCATGAGTCGCTGCGCAGGGGGAATCGGAGAATTCAGTCATCTGGACGATGCTCGATGCGCCGGAGAGTTTCCTTTCGTGGTGCGCGCGGAGAGGATTCCCTCGCGCTCCAGGCGGGCGGTGATGTTCTGTACCGTCGGTCCCTCGCCGAAGCTGGAATATCTGGTTGCCGTCACCGCGCAGGCCGCGAACCACATTGCGGCACCACCGATTCCGACTCCGAGTAGGAAGAACCACAGTTCGCCGGGCATGGTCACCTCTTGACGTCCGTATCGTTCGTGTCGATCGACAGCTCCCACCCATGACGGTAAACACAGAAAAATTGCGGTGCAATAAGAAAAATCCATGTTCCATACTGTGCGCCGTAAGCTCGCCCGGTCTGCAATCCTTGTCGGCAGATCCGATCGGAAGGAGTGAGCATGGATTCGTTACGAAGGCGCTGCGGGATCTGCCGGGCGCACACATCGATCCTCTGGCGGTGATCGCCGGCAAAGCCCATCAGGTAGAAGGAGTTTGACCCGGTGGCCGAAAGTACCCTTGGGGCACGGGTAGCGGAGTTGCGCCGGCGTAGAGGGCTATCGCAGAAGGAGCTTGGCGCCGCCATCAGGCGGTCGGAAAGCTGGGTGTCGCAGGTAGAGCGGGATGTGCTGCCGGTCGAGAGACTGTCGGTACTGCAACGGCTCGCCGATGTTCTCGGAGTCGCGGTCCGAGATCTGCGGCCGGAAGCGGCCGAACCGATGTCGACCGACCGTGCGGGCGGCGAACGCGTGGGTTCAGCGGTTTTCGAGCAATTGCGACTCATGCTCACCGGCCATCCGGCGCTGGACCGGCTGTTCGGCGACGAGACCGGTCGCGAGCCGGTCGAGGTGCCGCGGCTGGCCGCACGCGTCGATCTGGCCTGGCAGCTGGCACACGAGTCACGGCTCGTCGAAGTGGGCGGCAGCCTGCTGGAGCTCATTCCGGATCTGGAGCAGGCGGCACGCGTCGCGGCGACGCGGCGAGAGGTGCTCGGCCTGCTGTCGCGCGCCTATCAGGCGGCGGCAACGGCATTCACCCGCCAGGAGGAGGTCGACGCCGCGTGGGTGGCGGCCGACCGGGCGCTGGCCGCGGCCGAGCGCTCCGGCGATCCACTCAGCGTGGTGGCCGGAACCTATCGAATGGCACAGGCATTCCTGCGACTACAGCGGTTCGAGCAGGCCGAGCAGGCCGCGCGGACCTGTGTGGCGGCACTGGAACCGCTGGTGGACGACGACCAGCGGAGCACGCCGGAAATCCTGTCGCTCTACGGATCCCTCCAACTCATGCTGGCGGTGATCGCGGCGACGGAAGGCAATCGCGCGCAGTCGCGGGCGGGCCTGGCCGCCGCACGCGGGGCGGCCCTGCGGATCGGGGACGACCGCAACGATTTCGACACCGAATTCGGACCGACCAGTGTCGCCGTGCACGCGGTGGCGGTGGCCGTCGAATTGGGTGACGCCGGTGAGGCCCTCGATATCGCGCGGCACGTGGACGCCTCCACGCTCACCCCGGAACGACAGGCGCGCTTCCTGGTGGATGTGGCGCGGGCGCACGCGCAGCGACGGCAGGCGCATCAGGCGCTGGAAGCCCTGCTGACGGCCGAACGGCTGACGCCCGAGCTCGTACACACCCACCACCGCGCACGGGAGGTGATGCGCGATCTGTTGCAGTTCGCGGGACGCCGACCGTCGGAGGAATTGCGGGAGTTGGCCGGGCGCGCCGCGGTGACCCCCTAGTTCCCGGCCCGAATGCCAGGAGTGCGTGGGTCGGGGCCGAGGCATGCCACGATCAGGCACCCCGGTGGTGCGTCGGCGAAGGGCGGCGCGAGCGGAATGTCCAAGCAGGACAGCACATTGCAGCCCGGATAGGCGGCCGGTCCGAGGCCGAGGACGGCGAGCGCGATATCGCCGTCGAAGTACCGGCGCGGGTCCAAGCGCAGGGGCGGCTCGACGTAGCGGCCCGGGTCGGGTATCGGGCTGTCCCGGAATGCCCGCAGCAGCCGTCGGAAGAATTCGTGCGGCACTTCCACGCCGTATTGCAGAATTCCGGTGACTCCCCGGTCGGTATGGGTGCCGAAGACGCCCGTCCACACCACCATGAGATCCAGGCTGGGCACGATGTACACATGCTGTAGTCCGAGTCCGGACATGGAATACACGTCATCCGGGAGGAATTCCGGATTTTCCGCGCAACCCGGACCGAGCCAGAACAGATAGCCGTAACAGGAACTGGTCGCCGACGGTGTGATCGCCTGTCGCAGGTACGCTTCCGACACGATGCGCCGCCCGCCCCAGTCGCCGCCCGCGGCCACCAGCATGCCGATGCGGGCCAGATCGTTCGGCGGAATCATGAGATGCGCGTATCCGTAGGTGTTTCCGGAACGGTCGCGCGCCCAGTAATAGTCGGTCGGCGGAATGCCGAGCGGATCGAAGAATTCCCGCTGGGCGAAGCGCTGCAATGGTTCGCCGACCGCCCGTTCGATCACGTAGGCCAGCAGGTCGACATTGCGCTGGCTGTAGACGAACCGGGTGCCCGGCTCGTAGTCGAACGGGACGCCGAGCGCCTGCACCGCGCTGTTGGGGTCGATCGGGATGACGCCGCTGAACCCCTCGGTGATGACGCCGATGCGCAGCCCGGAGGATTCGGTGAGCAGGTGCTCCACCGTGAGCGAGCGGTGCTTCGCGCTGCCGAGCCCGGGCGGCAGGTAGCGGTCGATGGGGGCACCGATATCGAGTCTGCCCCGATCCCAGGCGATTCCGGCGAGCAGTGCGACCACGCTCTTGGTGATGCTCCAGACGTTCCAGGGGGTGTTGCCGGTCTGCGCGTTGGTGGGACCCTCGCCGATCAGGCAGTTGTGCCGGAAGACCTGTACGTTGAGCCGATTGCGGGTGGCGGCGAAGGCGAGGGCGTCGGCGAGCAGGGCGGAGTCCAGGCCGGTGGATTCCGGTCGGGCGCGTTCGAATTCGCGTCCCGACGGCGTGGCGCATGTGGTGCTCGCCCGCGGGCCGGGGTCGGCTTCCGCCCGCACGGTGCCGCCGACCAGCGATCCCGCCGTCAGTAAGAGTGCCGTGACCGTTGCGAGCCCCCTGCGCACCATGTGCACAGGCTATCTGTCAAGCCCCCTGGGCAGCGGTAGAAATACCGGTCACCGCCGGGCGAATCGGCGAATCGCGTACACCCCCGCGCCCGCCGCCAGCACGGCCGCGCCGGTGAGCACCGAATTCGTCGGCAGCGACAGCCCGACCACCACGCAGCCGATCGCGCCCACCACCGGAACCGCCCGGGGCGGACGGTTTTCCGCGGCCGTGAGGGTGGCGGCCGAGACATTGGCGATCAGGTAGTAGACCAGGACCGTGAACGAGGAGAACCCGATGGCGGCCCGGATGTCGAAGCTCACCGCCACCACCGCCACCACCGCGCCGACGGCCAGCTCGGCCCGGTGCGGCACCCCGAAGCGCGGATGCACCGCCGCCAGCACCCCCGGCAGCTGCCGGTCGCGGGCCATGGCCAGGGCGGTCCGGGAGACGCCGAGCACCAGCGCGAGCAGCGAACCGGCCGCCGCGACCACCGCGCCCACCCGCACCACCGGGGCGAGTTCGGGCACCCCCGCCGCGCCGACGGCCCGCGCCAGCGGATCGGCGTACTCCGCCAGCCCTTTCGATCCGAGCACCAGCAACACCGCCACCGCGACGAGCGCGTACACCGCGAGCGCCAGCCCGAGCGCGAGTCCGATGGCGCGCGGAATGGTCCGGCGCGGATCGCGCACCTCCTCACCGAGGGTGGCGATGCGCGCGTATCCGGCGAAGGCGAAGAACAGCAGGCCGGCGGCCTCGAGCACGCCGCGCGCCCCGATGTCACCGTCCAACCGGGCCGCCCCGCCGTGTTCGCCGAACAGGCACACGGCGACCACGGTCGCCAGCACCACCAGTACCGCCGCCACGATGACCCGAGTGGCCAGCGCTGATCTCTGCACGCCCACATAGTTGATCGCGGTGATCACGGCCACGGCCGCCACGGCCACCACCCGCGCGTGCTCCGGCCACGCGTAGGCCCCGACGGTCAGCGCCATGGCCGCACAGGACGCCGTCTTGCCGACCACGAATCCCCACCCGGCCAGATATCCCCAGAACGGTCCCAACCGCTCCCGGCCGTACACATACGTGCCGCCCGACACCGGATACAGCGCCGCCAGCCGCGCCGACGACGTGGCGTTGCAGTACGCGACCACCCCCGCCACCCCGAGTGCGAGCAGCAGCCACGACCCCGCCGCCGCGGCCGCCGGGGCGAGCGCCGCGAAGATCCCCGCCCCCACCATCGATCCGAGCCCGATCACCACCGAATCGCTCAACCCGAGCCGCCGATGCAGTGCATCGTCCTGAGTCGCCATGCCCACATCGTCGCCGCCCCGACTCCCACGCGCGACCCGACCCGCACGCCACCGGCCCCTCGGAAGGGTTCCTCGGAAAAAGCGAAGCGCCGCCAGTCGGGGGGATTCCTGGCGGCGCGGCTCTCGCAGCATCGCTGCGAAGGGTGTCGACGTCCCACAAGCGCCTCTCGGCGAGTGGTCGCTCGAAGCGACGAAGGGTGCGGCCCGGGGCTGTCCGGACGCCGACAGTGGTTCACAACGGCGAGGGTGCGGGATGTATTCCGGGGCGGCGGTTGTGATCCGCGCGACCTCGAGGGTGGCTGGCTGACCACTCGGCGTGTCGGCGTGCCTAGGCTGGGCCGACGTCTACCTGCGTAGATCCTTTTTCTGGAGTGACTCCAGAAAATTTTCTTGACTTATTCCAAATTAGAGGGAGACTGGGTTCATGCACACCGGGTACGACGCGCGGGAGCGATTGCGCGAAGTCGGCCTGCGGGTTACCGCCCCGCGGGTCGCGGTGTTGGACGCGGTGGTCGCGGCGCCGCATTCGGATGCGGACTCCGTGGCCGCCACGGTGCGGGAACGGCTCGGGTCGGTGTCCACGCAGGCTGTGTACGACGTACTCAGGGCCTGTGTGGGAGCCGGGCTGTTGCGGCGGATCGAACCGGCGGGTTCATCGGCGCTGTACGAGGCCCGCACCGGGGACAACCACCACCATCTGGTGTGCAGGAGTTGCGGCACGGTCGTGGATGTCGACTGTGCCGTGGGCGCGGCCCCCTGTTTGGAACCAGCCCGGACCCACGGCTTCTCGATCGATGAGGCCGAGGTCGTCTTCTGGGGGCTGTGCCCGGCCTGTCGTCCGTAAGATGCCTCGCAGCCCGAGGCAGTACAGCCGAGGAGACGTCGAATGACCAAGCCGACCACCACCAATACCGGTATCCCGGTCGTCAGCGACAACGAATCGCTCACCGCCGGTACGCAGGGCCCGATCCTGCTGCACGACCACTATCTGATCGAGAAGCTGGCCCAGTTCAACCGCGAGCGGGTGCCGGAGCGGATCGTGCATGCCAAGGGCGCGGGCGCGTTCGGTGAACTGGTGGTCACCGGTGACGTCAGCCGATACACCAAGGCCAAGCTGTTCCAGCCGGGTGCGCGCACCGAGTCGCTGGTGCGGTTCTCCACCGTCGCCGGTGAGCAGGGCAGCCCCGACACCTGGCGCGATCCGCGCGGTTTCGCGGTGAAGTTCTACACCGAGGACGGCAACTACGACATCGTCGGCAATAACACGCCGATCTTCTTCATCAAGGATCCGATCAAGTTCCCCGACTTCATCCGCTCGCAGAAGCGCCTGCCGGGCAGCGGACTTCGCGACCACAACATGCAGTGGGACTTCTGGACCCTGCGCCCCGAGACCGCGCACCAGGTCACCTGGCTCATGGGCGACCGCGGCATTCCGAAGACCTACCGCCACATGGACGGTTTCGGTTCGCACACCTACCAGTGGGTCAACGCCCAGGGGGAGCGCTTCTGGGTGAAGTACCACTTCAAGACCGACCAGGGCATCGAATTCCTGACCCAGGCCGAGGCCGACCGCATCGCGGGGGAGGACGCCGACTTCCACCGCCGCGACCTGTGGGACGCCATCGAGCGCGGCGAGTTCCCGAGCTGGACGGTGAAGGTCCAGGTCATGCCGGTCGCCGACGCCGAGGGCTACCGCTTCAACCCGTTCGACCTGACCAAGGTGTGGTCGCAAAAGGACTATCCGCTCATCGAGGTCGGCAAGTGGACGCTCAACCGCAATCCGGGCAACTTCCACGTCGAGATCGAGCAGTCCGCCTTCGAACCGTCGAATGTCGTTCCGGGCATCGGCTTCTCGCCGGACAAGATGCTGCTGGGCCGCGTCTTCGCCTACGCCGACGCGCACCGCTACCGCATCGGCGCCAATTACGCGCAGCTGCCGCCCAACCGGGCCAAGGCCGCCGAGGTGAACTCCTACTCCAAGGAGGGGCCGATGCGCTACGACTACAACCCGGCGGATGTGCCGGTGTACGCGCCGAATTCGTTCGGCGGCCCGCACGCCGACCCGGAGCGCGCCGGTGACGAGGGCCTGTGGAACTTCGATCCGACCATGGTGCGCGCGGGTTACATCCAGCACGCCGAGGACGGCGATTTCACCCAGGCGGGCACGCTGGTCCGCGAGGTGCTCGACGACGCCGCGCGAGATCGCCTGGTGGCCAATGTGGTCGGGCACGTGCTGGGCGGTGTGCGGGAGCCGGTGCTGAGCCGGGTGTTCGAGTACTGGAAGAACGTGGACAGCGATCTCGGCAAGCGCATCGAGGAGGGCGTGCGCGCCGGGCTCAACGGCCACTGAGTGAAATCCGCGCTGCCCCCGGCTTTTTCGGCCGGGGGCAGTTGTATGTCGGCCGTGTCGCCCCCGGTCACCGTGCGCGGCGCGCCTCGAGTCCGTCGATGAGCAGTTCGAGTTCGGTGTCGAAGAATTCGTCGCGGCTGCGCGCCGAATCCAGCTCGCGGTGTCGGGCGTAGCTGCGGTGCAGGCGCGGGTACGGTTCGCTCATTCGCTGCGAGGCGATCATGATCTGCTCCATCCACTCCTGTTCGCCGAGACCGCTGCGCGTGACCGTGGTGATCATGGCGGTCTCGGTGGTGGTGGCCCCGATCAGATACGCGAAGATGGCGTTGGTGGCGCGGTCGGAGGTGGTCGCGTCGAATCCGGCCACCTCGAGAATGCCGAGCATGCCGTCGGTCATTCGCATCACATTCGGGCCGAGGTAGACCAGCCCGGCGGTGCTCAGCACGGCGGGCATCCACACGTGCCGCAGCATGGTGGCGCGCATGCTCCGGCCGAACTCCATCAGGTCGGTGCGCCAGCTCTCCGCCGCCGGCCGCTCGGGCAGACGTATCTCGCCGAATACCTCGTCCACGACGAGTTCCAGCAGTTCCTCCTTGTTCGCCACATGGGTGTAGAGCGAGGTGGCCCCGGCATTGAGCCGGGTGCCGAGTCTCCGCATGCTGAGCGCCTCCAGGCCCTCGCTGTCCAGCAGTGCGATGGCCTCCGCGACGATCTGCTCCCGGTTCAGTGCCGGGGTGTCGCGCCGCGTGCGCTGGGGACGCATCCATACCGTCGCAAACTGCTCAGCCTTCGCTGTCATGGCCTCTCCTCTTCTGTCCGCGGCCAGCATAACCGCTGTTAGAACGCTGTTCGATGTGTCGAACAATGTTCTCCCTTGCGAACACTGTTCGCATGACCGTACAGTGTTCGCAAATGCCGAACAGTGTACGGCGAACTGGATCGAAGAGGGATTCGACATGAGTGATATCGCAGGCGCGGCGGTGAGCATCGAAGCGCCACAACGTAATCCGAAGCGCTGGTGGATTCTGGTGGTGCTCTGCCTGAGTTCCCTGGTGCTGGTGATCGACAATATGGTGCTGAACGTCGCCATCCCGCAGATCTCCACCGAACTCGGCGCGACGTCCCAAGACATCCAGTGGATCATCGACGCCTACATCCTGGTGTTCGCCGGACTGCTGCTCACCTCGGGGAGCCTCTCGGACCGGTTCGGTCGGCGGCTCGTCATGGTGGTGGGCCTGGTGGTCTTCGGCGTGGCCTCGATGCTGGCCGCCTATGCCGACACTCCGCAGTTGCTGATCGCGGGCCGGGTGCTGATGGGCGTCGGCGGTGCGCTCATCATGCCGAGCACGCTGTCCATCCTGATCACGGTGTTCGACGAGCAGGAGCGGCCCAAGGCCATCGCGTCCTGGAGTGCCGTGGCCATGGTCGGCATGGTCGGCGGCCCGATCGTGGGCGGTGTGCTGCTGGAACACTTCTGGTGGGGTTCGGTGTTCGTGCTGAACGTGCCGATCGCGATCGTCGCCATCGCCGCGGCCCTGCTGCTCATGCCGGAGTCGAAGGGGCCGTGGGCCAAGCCGGACCTGTCGGGCATGGTGCTGTCGATCGTCGGCACCACCGCGCTGGTGTGGACGATCATCGAATGGCCGACCGCGGGGTTCGACGGCACCTGGGGCGCACTGCTGATCGCGGTGGCCGGTCTGGCCGCGTTCGTGGTCCGGGAACTGCGGGCGGAGCACCCGATGGTGCCGTTGCAGCTGTTCCGCAACCGGGTGTTCACCGGCTCCAGCTTCTCGCTGGTGCTAGTCACCTTCGCCAATGGTGGCCTGCTGCTGGTGCTCACCCAGTACCTGCAGTTCGTGCTGGACTACTCGCCGATGCGCACCGCGCTCGCCTTCACCCCGTTCGCCCTGACGGCGCTGGTGTTCAACGGCATCGGCGCGGGCCTGGTGCAGAAGGCCGGTGTGCGCCCGGTGATGTTGGTCGGAATGGCGGTGCTGGCAAGCGGTTTCGTCATGCTGTCGCTGCTCACCACCGATTCCGGATTCTGGAAGCCCGCCCTGGCCATGACCCTGGTCGGCGCGGGTGCCGGTCTGGCCATGCCCGCCGCCATCGGCGCGCTGATGAGCGCGATCCCGCCGGAACGGGCCGGTGTCGGCTCCGCGCTCAACGACACCATCCAGCAGACCGGCGGTGCGCTGGGCGTGGCGGTGCTGGGCGCGGTGCTGGCCGGCACCTACACCGAGGAGATGCCCGCCACGGCCCCGGCCGCCGCCCGCGAAAGCATCGCCCCGGCCCTGACCAGCGGCGACGGCATGCTGATCACGGCCGCCAAGGACGCCTTCACCACCGCCATGTCGGCCACCTTCCTGGGCGGCGCGGCCAGCGTCCTGGCCGCGACGGTCATCGCCTTCTTCCTGATGCGGGGTGCGAAAGCGGCTGGGGGAGGGGAAGTACCGGCCGAACCATCCGCACAGGAGGATGCGCCGGGCGGCGGAGACGACGATCTGGTGACCTCCGGGTAGCGCCTGGCGCACGGCGAAGAGGGCGCGGACGCGATCTGCGGGCAGATAGCGGACGCGCTGGTCGCTGTGGCGCGGACGCCTCAGCGCAGCAACCCGAACCAATAGATCAGGGTGGCCAGAATGAAGACGACCACGGTTTCCATATCGCTCCCAATCTGCTTGCCGCACTTGTTTCCATGATGCCTCCAGGCACCGGAGGCCGGCCAGGCCATCCATGAAACAAGATCGCATGGCGACCGGATCGTGATACACGAAAGAGCCCGCCGGACCTGATCGGCCCGGCGGGCTCTACCCTCCGCCCGCGAAACCCGACACCCCTCGTGGTCGAGTAGCGCGGCCCCACCCCGACCCGCCGCCGTCGCTCCTCCCCGAGACGACCTGGGCGGGCGTTACCCCCCCGGCGGGATCCGCCGGGCTCGGCACCTCCCCGTGCTCGAGCCCGGCGGCTCCCGCCGTGCCCGTACGGCCCGCCGCCTCCCCGCGGCCGAGCCCTGCGAGCGTCCCCCCGTCCGATGGTCCGCGCTCCCGGACGCGAGACCACCGGTATTCCGGCCACCGCCGCCGGGCCCGACACCCCTCGTGGACGGGTCCGATCGACGATGGAGGTTCGTGTCGCCCGGGCACGACCCGACACCCCTCGTGGCCGGGTCGCGCCCCGGCTGCCACCCCCGATGGTGGTTTTCGGGTGACACCGGCTGTTCCGGTGTCGAGACATACGATGTCGCGCCCGGCTTGGCACGCCCTTAACAAGACCTTGCAACCTGAAACTCGCAGGCCGACAGTTGTTTTCGGCGCTGTGGGCGCGGTGCTCAGCGTGAACGCTCGGCAGCTGCCAGCGTGGTGTAGCTGTTGGATAGCGGGCTGGGGAGATTCCGTGCCTGGAAGGCCACGGTGAAGACAAGTGCGGCGAGCGTCAGATTCCTCGCGTTCATGGCAAATATGTAGCAGAAATACAGGTAGATCCAATCGGGACACGCAGAGTCGGCGTGGCGGGCAAAACGCCGATATCGGCGGGTCGCGGCGTGTCGTCATTCTCCGCTCGGCGTGTGTCGATTGGTAGCGAGTTGGTAGCGCGCTGGCGCAACCGGATTGGGTATGGTGCGCGGCGAATTCGCTCGGAGAACTTCCTATTTCAGCATCGTCGGCATTTCACATGCCGCCGATGCGCTTTCGTATGCGCACTCGAGGAGGAGCTGTTGAACGTGTGGCGATCGCGGTGGTGGCACCCCGTGCTGCCGCTCGCCGTCCCGGTCCTGGCCGTCGCGGCCGGATCCGCACCGGCGCAGGCCGAGGTGATCACCGACTACCCCGTGGTCATCGATGTCAGCGCCACCCCGGGCGGTCTGTGCGACGGCCCGCTCCAGGGCACCACATCGGTCTGGTACCCGCCCGGCATCCCACTCCGGGCCGATATCGAGTGGCGGATGCGCGCCGGCGACCGGCTGCTGCGCAGCGGTACGGCGCGTGTCGAGGGCGAGGTGTTGACCATTCCCTTCGAGATCGCCCGGCACGAGATTCCGGCCTCCGGCCCGCTGCGGGTGGATGCCCGTGCCCATCTCCCCGGCGGCGCCGTCACCGAGTTCGGCACCCCGTGGCCGCTGTACCCGGTGCGGGAATGCGATGCGCTGCACGTGGTCTCGGTCGGCGACGCGGTCATGTGGGGGCAGGTGCTCGACCTGGAACACAAGTTCGCCCACCTGACCGCCGAAACCTTGGGCGCGCGGACCGGCCGCGCCGTGGAACTGCACGACTACTCGGTGTCCGGAGCGGTTCTCGACGCCCCGACCGTGCCCGCGGGCAATGACGACGCGGGGTGCCTCGAACAGCATTACGCGCGAGAGGTGTACGGCACCATCGCCATGGAGTCGGTGCCGCTGGACGAACGCCTGCCCGATGTGTTCTGCCAGTTGGAACGTGCCGCCTCGGAGGCGGAGGCGGGCGGCTACCGGGTGGACCTGGTGCTGGTGAACGGCTGCGTCAACGACCTCGACCCCTTCTTCGGCATTCCGCTCGGCGTCACCCCGGGCAGCGCCGACCTGGTGAGTGCCGTGCGGCGCGAATGCGGTGGGGAGGGTGCGGATCCGGTGAATCCGGCCGCGGACGTGCCCTATTACAGCGGGGCCAAGCTCGGCTACGGCGGCCGTGGCATGCGCGCCGCCCTGGAACGTGCGCACGGCCTGCCCGGCGCGCCGAAAGTGCTGGTGTCCAACTACTTCCACGGTTTCGATGCCGAGCTGCTGCCGGACGGACTGCCCCGCTGGTCGGAGTTCGTGCGATTATCCGCTGCCGCCTTCGGGCAGGCCGCGCACGAGGCGAACGCCGCCGCCGGAGTCGATTTCGCGGTGGCCGCGGACGGACTGGTGGCGCGCGACGGCGTACCCGGCGCGACGAGCCGACTATGGCTGAATCCCTTCGGCGACGAGTCGGTCACGCTGCGGGCACTGACCTGCCCCGAGACCGATCATGAGGCCCCGCAGTGCCGTATCCCCGTGCTGGGACGGCCCGATGTGGACGGGGCGCGACAATACGCCGAGGCGTTCCTGTTGCATCCCCGGATGCGGGAGTGGTTCGGCGGGGGCGGGCCGACGGGGGAGGGCTTCACGATCTCCCACGAGTCCGGGCCGGTCGGGCAGACGGTGCATTTCGACGCCACGGCGGCGGGCAGCGCCGTCCGCGAGTACGACTGGTACTTCGGGGACGGCATCCATGTCACCACCACCGCGCCGACGGTCGCGCACACCTACACCGGGCGCGGACCCCATCGGGCGCGGCTGGTGGCGACCGACGTGGAGGGCAACCGCACCCTGTACGAGTCGGGCGCGACCATCACGATCGGCTGACGGCCCCGCCGCGGTCGTCGATCGCTGATCCCACACACCCCTCCCGGGACCGAAGCGGGTGCAACCGGTCCCGGAAGGGGTGGGGTGGTACCGCTCCGGCAGGGAAGCACAACAGCGCGGTACCGAGTCTCGCGGTGCTACATATCGGCGGTGATGAACTCCGCGGCCTTCTCGCCGATCATGTAGCTGGGCGCGTTGGTGTTGCCGCCGGTGATGCTGGGCATGATGGAGGCATCGGCGACGCGCAGGCCATCGATGCCGTGCACCTTCAGCGTCGGGTCCACCACCGCGCGCTCGTCCACACCCATGCGGCAGGTGCCGACCGGGTGATAGATGGAGTGGATGCGGTTGGGCAGCTCCGCCCGCAGCGCGCTCTCGTCCATGAGGTCGGGGCCGGGGGCGAGTTCCTCGACGACGTCTCCCGCGATGGCCTTGTGCGCCATGATCTCCCGGATGATGCGGATGCCCTCGACGAGGAATTCGGTATCGCGGGAGTCGGTGAGGTAGCCCGGATCGATGAGCGGGGAGGCGTACGGATCGGCCGAGGCCAAGCGCAGTTCACCACGGCTCTTCGGGTAGATGAGGCTGGGGAAGATGGTCAGGCCCGGCCGCCGGTCCACCATGTGCAGTTTGTCCTCGTCCTGGTTGGGGATCGGGTAGGACCACGGCAGGGTGTGGATCTGCATATCCGGGTAGTCGCCCTCGGCGAATTTGGTCCTGACGAAGCCGACCGCCTCGAACACCGTGCGGCCCATCCACGAACTGCCCGGACGCCGCAGCTCGCGCAGGATGCCGCGGGCGAAATAGGTGGGGATGCCGCGGTGGATGGCCTTCTTGGAGATGTAGGTCATGGGCACGAACAGGTGGTCGTGCAGGTTCTGTCC
The DNA here is from genome assembly GCF_030766805.1 of Nocardia sp. CC213A. Taxonomy (NCBI): domain Bacteria; kingdom Bacillati; phylum Actinomycetota; class Actinomycetes; order Mycobacteriales; family Nocardiaceae; genus Nocardia; species Nocardia sp. CC213A. The sequence continues at coordinate 135,021 of NZ_JASFXA010000010.1, read as the reverse complement.
GACCGGCAGGTCCGCGTGCACATCGATGCCCAGATCGCGCAGGTGCCCGGCCGGGCCGATGCCGGAGAGCATGAGGATCTGCGGCGAGCCGACCACGCCGCCGGAGACCACGACCTCCTTGGCGGCCCGGATGATCCGCCGCCCGCCCTTCTTGTCGGCGACCTCGACACCGGTGGCGCGGCCGTTCTCGATGACCACGCGGGTGACGTGCGCGTGGGTGACCACGGTGAGGTTCGGGTTGGGCCGGTCGGTGATGAAGCCGCGGGAGGAGCTGTAGCGCAGACCGTTTCGCACGCTCTGCTGGAAGATGGAGATGCCTTCCTGCGATGTCCCGTTGTAGTCGTCGATGATCGGCGCGCCGAGGGTCTCGGAGGCGGCGATCATGAACTCCTGGGTGATCGGGGTGAGGTCCTGCTGCCGGGTGACCTCGATGGGGCCGCCCGCACCGCGCACGTCGGACGCGCCGTCCTCCCAGTTCTCCAGCCGCTTGTAGGCGGGCAGCACCTCGTCGTAGCTCCAGCCGGTGTTGCCCTCGGCGGCCCAGGAGTCGTAGTTGGCGCGATTGCCGCGCACGAAGAGCATGCCGTTCACGGAGCTGGAGCCGCCGAGCACCTTGCCGCGCGTCATGGGGATCTTGCGCTCGTTGGCGTGCTTCTGCGGGACCGAGTACTGCTTCCACACCACGCGCTGCTTCAGCTGCGGCACGGTGTGCACCATGGTGATCATGCCGGGGCTGGTGACCAGCCGGGTGTTGTCCTTGCGCCCCGCCTCCAACAGGATCACGCTCGCCCCGGCCTCGGCGAGGCGGCCTGCGACCACCGCACCGGCGCTGCCCGCGCCTACGACGACGTAATCGGCTTCGGTTGCGGCGTCCGCGGAGCGCGGAGAAGCGGTCATTTTCGTTACCTCATCCTCGAGTGTGCCTCTGATCACTGTAGAACAAGTTCTAGTCTCAGCACATCCGGCGGGACTTGTCCAGATCCGTAGATCAACTTACGCACAGGCAGTGGGTGTGAATCCCATCCAGTGGGATGCCTTTCCGTTATGTGGAGGGCGAAGAACCGGTTTCATGGCCGGTGCTGGCGGGTAGCTGCATGGGCGCTCGTGTCCGGTGGCGAAATCGATGGCCGCGACCCCTGGTCCGCGGCGAGGTCGCATGGTTGAATCTGCTGTAGAACTTGTTCCAATTTCGCATCGTGGCGGCGACAGGCCGCAGGAGGAACAATGACTGTTCCGTCGATACCGACCGGATTCGATTTCACCGATCCCGCACTCTGGGCGGACCGAAGTCCGGTCGAAGAATTCGCCGCGCTCCGGCGCACCGCACCGGTCTGGTGGAATGCGCAGACTCCTGAACAGGCGGCCCCGTTCGAGGACGGCGGCTACTGGGTGATCAGTCGCCTGGAGGACGTGAAGGAGATATCCCGCCACCCCGATCTGTTCTCCTCGAACGAGAAGGGCGCGATCATCCGCATACCGGGCGACAGCACGCCCGAACAGCTGGATCTGACCCGTAACGCGCTGCTGGTCAATATGGATCCGCCGAAACACACCAAGATCAGACGAATAATCTCCAAGGGATTCACCCCGCGCGCCGTGGAGGGATTGCGCGCCGCGCTCACCGAGCGCGCTCACCGAATCGTGGCCGCCGCCAAGGAAACCGGCGGCGGAGATTTCGTCGAACAGGTCGCCTGCGAACTCCCGCTGCAAGCCATCGCCGAATTGCTCGGCGTACCGCAGGACGACCGGCACAAGCTCTTCACCTGGACCAATGAGACGCTGAACTACGACGATCCGGAGTACGGCGGCGACTCCAACGCCGCATCCGCCGAGATCCTGGGCTATGCCTGGAATATGGCCGAACAGCGGCGGGCCTGCCCGGTCGACGATATCGTCAGCCAACTGGTGAATGCCGATGTCGACGGCGAGGCGCTGGGCTCGGACGAGTTCGGATTCTTCGTGATTCTGCTGGCCGTGGCGGGCAACGAGACCACGCGCAATGCCATCACCCACGGCATGAAAGCCTTTGTCGACAATCCCGAGCAGTGGGAGCTGTACCGGGAGCGGCGGCCACGCACCGCGCCCGACGAGATCGTGCGCTGGGCGACGCCCGTGACCGCGTTCCAACGCACCGCCACCCGCGATACCGACATCGGCGGGGAGCGCATTCGGGCGGGCGATCGCGTCGGATTGTTCTACAGCTCCGCCAACTTCGACGAGGACGCCTTCGACGAGCCCTTCCGATTCGATGTGCTGCGTGATCCCAATCCGCATGTCGGCTTCGGCGGCACCGGAACGCATTTCTGTGTCGGCGCGAATCTGGCGCGGCTCGAAATCGATCTCATGTTCAATGCCATCGCCGACGCCATGCCGAATCTGAGCGAGGTCGAGCCGCCGCAGCGGCTGCGGTCCGGATGGATCAACGGCATCAAGCACTGGCCGGTTCGCTACGCGTAGTCCGGCCGTCGGGTAACGGTCACGAACTCGTTCTAGGATCGGGCCCATGACCGACCTACGCGAGATTCCGCTGCGCACCCTGTCCGACGAACCCACCACCCTGGCCGAACTGGCCGGGGACAAGGTGGTGCTGCTGGTGAACGTGGCCTCCAAGTGCGGCCTGACCCCGCAGTACGCGGGCCTGGTGGAGTTGCAGCAGACCTACGGTCCGCGCGGCTTCACCGTGGTCGGCGCACCCTGCAATCAGTTCATGGGGCAGGAGCCCGGCAGCGCCGAGGAGATCCAGACCTTCTGCGCCACGAACTACGGCGTGGACTTCCCGCTGCTGGAGAAGGTGGAGGTCAACGGCGAGGGCCGCCACCCGCTGTACGCGGAGCTGACCGAGACCCCCGATGCCGAGGGTGCGGCCGGTGACATCCAGTGGAACTTCGAGAAGTTCCTGATCGGGCGCGACGGCAAGGTGCTGAGCCGTATTCGCCCGCGCACCGAGCCGACCGACGCCGCCGTCACCGGCGCGATCGAGGCCGCGCTCTGAGATCCGCGACATGCGAACACGCCGGGGCGGCGGGGGAGTTCCCCCGGCCGCCCCGGCGTCCAGTTCAGGGCCGCCGTCGGCGGCGGTAGCGCACGGCGCAGGGCTGTTCCAGCTGCACCACCATCTTGGAGTGGTCGTTGCGGTAGCTGTCGGACGGTTGTGCGAGTTCGAATTCCCAGTCCCGCAACAGGATGGAGAAGATCGCCTTCAGCTGCATGAGCGCGAACGCCGCGCCCACGCAGCGGTGGCGGCCCGCGCCGAAGGGGATCCAGGTCCAGCGATTGGCCAGATCCTCCTGGTTCGGGTCGAGATAGCGGTTCGGATCGAAGCGGTCCGGCTCCGGGAAGTCCTCCGGAATGCGGTTGGAGACAGCGGGTGTCGCGGCCACCAGGTCACCGGGTGCGATGCCGTGGCCGCACACCTCGAATTCGTCCCGGGCCACCCGCATCAGGATGATGAGCGGCGGATGCAGCCGCAGCGTCTCCTTCAGTGCCGCCTCCAAGCGCGGAATCTGGCGCAGCGCATGGAAACTCACGTCCTGGCCGTCGGCGTAGAGGGTGTCCAGCTCGGTCACCACGCTGTCGAGCACCGCGGGATTGCGCAGCAGTTCGATGATCGTCCACGCCGCCGTGCCCGAGGTGGTGTGGTGCCCGGCGAACATCATGGAGATGAAGATGCCGGTGATCTCGCTGGCCGAGAAGCGCGGCTGCCCCTGCTCGTCGCGCACCGACACCAGCACGTCGAGCATGTCCCGGTCCGCTTTGCCCTCCGGCGGATTCGCCATTCGCCCGGCCATGATGTGGCGTACCAGTTTCACCAGCTGGTGGCGGGCCTCGTCGCGGCGGCGGAAGCTGTCGATGGGCGCGTAGGGGTCCACATAGCAGTAGGCGTCGGTGCCCTGCTCGAGCTCGTGATAGAGCCGGGCGAAGCGGGCGTCGAGTTCCTCGCGGAACTTCACGCCGATCAGGCAGGCCGAGGAGGTGTAGATGGTCAACTCGGCGAAGAATTCGAGCAGGTCGATCTCGCCCTCGTCGCCCCAGCGCGCGACCATGCGGTCCACCTCGCGGGCGATGGTGCTGGCGTGTCCGCGCATCTGCTCGGCGCGCAGGGCCGAGTTGTGCAGCATTTCCTTGCGCCGCTCCGGCGGGGCGTCGAACACCACGCCCTCGCCGAAGATGGGCTTCATGAACGGGTAGGCCGCGGCCTGGTCGAGTTCGTCGTCCGAGGCACGGAAGAAGAACTCGTTGGCCTGCGCGCCGGACAGCAGGATCACGTCGTTGCCGGCGAGCCGGAAGGAGCCGATATCACCGCATTCGGTGCGCACCCGGCGCATGAGGGCGATGGGATCGGTGCGGAACTCCTCGAGATGGCCGTGTTCGTGTTCGCCGCCGGAGACCTGTCGCGGTCGCACCAGGGTCATCGGAAACCTCCCAACGGTACCGGTGTTGGACACCTGTCTGGACGGTACTACGGAAGGTGTTGTGCGGCAAGGGATCCCACCGAATTCGGTGTCATTTCGAAAGATTTCCGCGCGGGATTCAGTGCGGCAGCACGAGCCGCGCCGACTTTTCCAACTGGTCGGCGATTTCGATATAGGACGCATAACCCATTCCGGCGCGCACCAGCGCACCGGCGTACAGCGATTCCAGCGTCTCCACGATTTCCGGATCGGCATCCGCGCCCAGGGCGGCCACGAGCCGATTGCGGATCTCGGTGCCGATGCGCAGGCGCAGATGCGCCACATCGGGATCGGTGCCGAGCAGGGCGCTGGTCACCGCGCCCGCCAGCGCCGGTTCGTCGGCCACCAGCATGGCGATCTGGCGCAGCACCTCGATCACGCGCGCGGTGCTGTCGACATCGGTCTCGACCGGCGGTTCGGTGGCGGCGAGCCGCCGCCAGAACAGCTCCGCGACCAGGTGTTCCTTGGAGGAGAAGTAGGTGTAGGCGGTGGCGGTGCCGACCCCGGCGGCGGCGGCAACCATGCGCACCGTGAGACCCGCGAAACCCTCGCGCGCGAGCACCTCCATCGCCGCCCGGGTGAGCTTGTCGACGGTGTCGGCCTGCTTCTCGGTGAGGCGGCGGCGGGTGGCCTCCATGCTCACCACCGGACGGGCGGAAAGGGAATCGGACACGTGTCTGGATGCTACTATGGGTCGGCTCCCCGAGCAACTCGCACGATGTTCGCGAGGTATCAATACGGGTGCCCCGGAACTGTTTTGGATGAGGCAGGCAAGGATTTCATGACACAGGCCGCCGCGGGGATTTCCGCCGCCACCGCCGAATTGTTCGCACTCGCCGAACAGGCCACCGGATTCATGCCGCCGGAGGAGGGCCGCGCCCTCTACGCCGCCGCGCGCGACCACGCCGGTGACGGTGTTATCGTCGAAATCGGCACCTACTGCGGAAAATCCGCGATCTATCTCGGCGCGGCCGCCCGCGAAACCGGGGCGACCGTCTACACCGTCGACCACCATCGCGGCTCCGAGGAGCATCAGCCCGGCTGGGAGTACCACGACACCACCCTCGTCGACCCGGAGACCGGCGTCTTCGACACCGTGACCGCGTTCCGCCGCACCATGGTGCGCGCCGGACTCACCGACACCGTGGTCGGCATCCTCGGCTCCTCCACCGCCGCCGCCCGCATCTGGCGCACCCCCGTGCGCCTGCTGTTCATCGACGGCGGCCACACCGAGGAGGCCGCGCAGCGCGACTACGACAACTGGGCGCACTGGGTGGCGGGTGGTGGCCTGCTCGCCATCCACGACGTCTTCCCCGACCCCGCCGACGGCGGGCAAGCGCCCTTCCACATCTACCGCCGCGCCCTGGACTCCGGAAAGTTCCGTGAACTCTCGGCGACCGGCTCCCTACGCATCCTCCAGCGCACCGCCGCCTGCAACTGAGCGGGACCGCGCCGACGACCCCGGCAGCGCGGGCCGCGTGTGCGATTCGGGCGCATCGCCGCGCGCCCGCAGCCACGTGATGGTCGGTGTGCGCTACGGCGTTCGGAAGGCGACTCGTCCGGTTGTCGACGAAACGGTGGGTGCGGTGGCGCGCTCGGAACGGCACTCGTCCGGTTGGCGACGGACGTGGTTGTCGGTTCCCGCGCGTAGCCTCGGGGACGTGGAGGAATCGGCATCCTCGCCCGCCTATCAGGAGCGGCCGTCGGCGGCGGTCGCGGGGGCCGTGGTGTGGACGCGGACCCTGCGGTCCGCGGTCGAAGCGCCGGTGCTGCCGGACGGGTGCATGGATCTGCTGTGGATGGACGGCGAACTGCGGGTGGCGGGTCCGGATACCCGCGCGCGAGAGGTCACCTTGGCGGCCGGGACGCGGATCGCCGGTATCCGATTCCCGCCGGGTACGGCTCCGGCGCTGCTGGGGGTGCCCGCGCACGAATTGCGGGACGCCGGTGTCGAAATCGACGCCCTGTGGTCACCCGCCGAGGCACGCCGGGCGAGCGAGCTGGTGGGGAAGTCCGCGAACCCGGTAGCCGGTGTGGAGGCGGTTGCCGCCGCGCGGGCCGCGGTCACCGAACCCGCCGATCCGGTGGTGCGCTGGATCGCGGAGCAGCTCGCGGCGGGCCACTCGGTGGCGCAGACGGCGGCGGCGACCGGGTTCGGCGCACGCCGACTACACCGGCTGTCGCTGGCGAGCTTCGGATACGGCCCCAAAACCCTGGCCCGGGTGCTGCGGCTGCAACACGGCCTGGCGCTGGCCCGCGCGGGCGTGCCGTTCGCTGAGGTGGCGGCCCGCGCGGGCTACGCCGACCAGGCGCACTTCGCGCGTGAGGTGCGCGACCTCACGGGAATGACCCTGCGCCGACTGCTCGCGGTGCAGGGGGCCGATCAGGCGTCCAACGCGGCGTAGAGGTCCACGCCATTGCCGTCGGGATCGTGCACCACCGCATAGCGCTGCCGCCACGGAGCGTCGAAGGGTTTCATTTCGGCGTGGTGGCCCGCCGCGACCAGTTCCTCGAAGAGGCGGTCGACGTCGGCGGGTGAATCGCAGTGGAAGGCCAGGCCGATGCGGCCCTCGCCCTGCGGCGGTCGCCAATTCGGATGGAAGGAGGCGATGACCGCCTCGGTGTCCAGGGTCAGGCGGAAGCCGCCCGGCAACTCGGCCTCCACATGGCCTTCCCCGAGGACGGGGCCGAATTCGAGTCCGAGGCGGCGGTAGAAGGTGAGGCTGGCGTCCAGATCGGCGACGACCAGGCCGATCACATCGAGTCGAGGTGTCATAGCCTGACCGTAGGCCGTGCCCTCGCCGCCGGTCTTGAAGAAATCGGACAGCCGGACACTCGGCCCGACCGGACACTCGGCCCGACCGGACACCCGGTTCAGGACGATCGGTTCGACTCGGCGAACCGCTACGGCTGCCGGAGGGGCGGATGCGGCCGCGGCCGCGGCCCTATTCGCCCTCCGGGCTCCACACGATGCGCCCGCCCTGGAAGTCCTGGGCCTTCCCGCCCTGGTAGTCGTATTCGTCGCCGGTGGGCAGCCCGTAGCGACCGTTCTCGCCACCCGCGGCGACCCACTGATCCCGGATCGCGCCCCACACGATGTGCGTGCCGGTGGCCTTGGACCAGTACACCGCTCCGCCCTCGAACAGGTTGTAGCGGCCGTTGCCCTTGTTGGTCTGGGCCTCGTCGCTGATGGGGAAGCCGAGCGGGCTGTTCTCCCAGCCGACCGCGCCCCACTTGTCGCGGATCACGCCCCCGACGTAATGCGCGGCGGTGCCGACCGACCAGTAGACGGACCCGCCCTGGAAGTGGTTGTAGCGGCCGGGCTTTCCGAGCGTCGACTCCTCGTTCGTCACCGGATACCCGAGCGTCCCGCGCTCCGACCCCAGCTGCCGCCACTTGTCCCGGATGAACCCGGTCACCGCGTGCGCGCCCACCGCCTCGGTCCAGTAGATCGATGCGTTCCGCTCGAAGTCCTGGTACTTGCCGCCCTTGGCCGCATCCGACTCCGGCCCGACCGGATCGCCCAGCGCCTCGGGACCGCCCAGCGCGTCGTAGGTGACCTCGATGGCCCCACCCACCTCGAAGGCCCCGACCGGCCGCGCCGCGGCGCTGTTCGTGCCCAGGACCAGCACCCCGGCCGCCGCCACGGCCAGCGCGAGCGCACTCCGGGCACGTGGGGACGACTTGCTCTCGCGACGTATCGAACTCAACGCACTACCTCGGATTCCCGGCTGGACAGCTACCGCCGCCATCCTCCAAGGCCCGGCCGCGCTCGGCAAGACAGTGAATCCGTCGTCCATCGAGATCACATTCGGACGCCGCCGCGGTCGTCCTCCGGCCGCGAGGAGTCCGCGCGGGCGTCGGGGTGTGCCCCGGTCCGCGAACGCCGGTCGAACCGACCGAGGGCGACAGCGGCGTGGAGCGCGTCCGTCAGCCTCGGATATCCGCGCACTCACAGGTCAGATGGGTCGTCACCGGGGCTGCGGGCAACAGGTCGCGGAAGATGCCATTGGCCGGGGTGGCGCGGCTCAGCGCATCGGCGGCGAGGATCACGGCCGCGCCCGTCCAGGTGGTGCGTTCCTCGGGCCAGCGTTTGCCGTCGGCGAAGACCAGACCGGTCCAGTAGGAGCCGTCGGATTCCCGCAGGTGCTGCATATTCGTGAACAGGCGCAGGGCGCGCTCGCGCTCGCCGAGGGCGTCCAGGGCCAGCACCAGTTCGCAGGTTTCCGCACCCGTCACCCAGGGCCGGTCGGCGACGCAGCGAATGCCGAGCTCGCCGACAACGAAGTCGTCCCAGTGCGCGCGGATGCGCCGTCGACCCGCATCGCCGCGGATCGCGCCGCCGAGGATGGGGTAGTACCAGTCCATGGAGTAGCGGCTCTTGTCCAGGAAGGCTTCCGGGTGCTCGCGCAGCGCGTGCCCCAGCCGCATGGCCGCGACCTCCCACTCGGGCTGCGGGTCGCCGACCCGCTCGGCCAGCGCCAGGGCGCAGCGCAGGCTGTGGAAAATGCTGGAGCAGCCGGTGAGCAGTGCCTCGCCGGAGCTTCCGGCGGGGCCGAGCGACCAGTGGATCTCCCCGTAGCGCCCGCGCTGGAGACCGATCACGAAATCCATGGCGCGGCGCACCGTCGGCCACATCTCGTCGGCGAAGGCGCGGTCGCCGGTGCGGGTGAGGTGATGCAGCACCCCGGTGGCGATGTAGGCGCAGAAGTTGGTGTCCGCGTCGGCGTTCTCCACGGTGCCCCGGCGGAACTGCATGGGCCAGGAGCCGTCCGGCCGCTGGGCGACGGCCGACCAAGCGTAGGCCGCCCGCGCGTGCTCGTACAGTCCGGCCACGGTGAGCGCCATCGCCGATTCGAGGTGATCCCACGGATCGGTGTGCCCGCCGTCGAACCAGGGAATGGCACCGTCGGATTCCTGTGCGGCGGTAATGGATTCGGCCGTGCGCAGCAGTTCGTCGGCGGTGAGCACCCCGGGCACCCCGGGTAGGTCAGTAACCGCCAAGGCGCACCGCCGGTTTCGTGAAGTACAGCGCCACGCTCTTGCCGATGAGCGGATCGAGCAGCCGTTCCGCCACCCGGGTGAGCGGCGGTGCGGACATCATGTCCCACAACAGCATTCGGTGATACGCCGATACCAGCGGATGCTTGTCCGCGGACACCCCCACCGCGCATTTCAGCCACCAGTACGGCGCGTGCAGAGCGTGCGCGAACTCGGTGCGCACATGCCGCACACCGCGCGAGCAGATCTTCTCCCGCAGTTCGTCGGCCTTGTAGATGCGCACGTGGCCGCCCTCATTGGCGTGGTACTCGTCCGACAGCGCCCAGCAGATGCGTTCCGGCAGCCACCGCGGCACCGTGACCGCCAGCGCCCCACCGGGTTTGAGCACCCGCACCAACTCGTTGATCGCCTGGCCGTCGCGCGGGATGTGCTCCAGGATCTCCGAGGCGATCACCACGTCGAATTCGCCGTCGCCGTAGGGCAGGTCGAGGGCGTCGCCGCGCACCGTCTCGGCCTTGGCGTAATCGGGGCTCTCCCCGGCCTCGGCCATGGCCTCGAACATGACCCGCACATCGGCGAGGTCCTCGGCGTTCTGATCGAAGGCCACCACGTCCGCGCCGCGTCGATACGCCTCGAAGGAGTGCCGTCCGGCCCCGCAGCCCACGTCGATGACCCGGACGCCGGGTCCGATGCGCAGGCGGTCGAAGTCGACGGTCAGCATGTGCGTGCCTCCTGGGTGGACGCGCCGAGCGGCGCGATGGCGGGGCGGATGAGATGTCGGGCGATGGCCCGTTCGTAGACGGTGACCGTCTGCGCGGCGACGGCTTCCCAGCTGAAGACGGACAGGGCGCGGCGGCGTCCGGCCGCGCCCAGCTGACGTCGCCGGTCCGGGTCGGCCAGCAGCGCGCCCAGCACCCGGGTCAGTTCGTCCACATTGCCGGGCTCCACCAGTTCCGCGCAGTCGCCCACCACCTCCGGCAGCGCACCGGCCCGGCTGGCGACCAGCGGCGTACCGCTGGCCATGGCCTCCACGGCGGGCAGCGAGAACCCCTCGTACAGGGAGGGGATGCAGGCGATCTGGGCGGAGCTGAGCAGCCGCGCCAGTTCCTCGTCGGCGAGTCCGCTGACGGCGGTGACGATATCGGTGAGGCCGAGTTCGGCGATGAGCTTCTCCGTGGGTCCGTTCGGTTCCAGCTTGGCCACCAGCCGCAGTTCCAGGTCGTGGGCGGTGCGCAGGCGCGCGATGGCTTTCAGCAGGTGACCGATGCCTTTGAGCGGCTTGTCGGCGCTGGCGACCGCCACGATGCGGCCGCGCACGCGGGGCAGCGGATGCGGCCGGAACAGTTCGGTGTCGACACCCAGCGGCACGGTGTGCAGTTGTCGGGCCGCCACCCCGAAGTCGGCGCGGATATCGGCCGCCGACGACGAGGACACGGTGATCAGGTCGGGCAGCTGGCGCGCCACCCGCATCTGCATCCCCAGGAATCCGTACCACCTGCGCACCAGCGGTTTGCGCCGCCACGGAGCCGCCGCCAGATCCACCGCCCGGTCCCGGGTGATCGGGTGGTGGATGGTCGCCACCAGCGGCAGGTGCCGGGCGATGTCGAGCAGTCCGGTGCCGAGGCACTGATTGTCGTGCACCACGTCGAAATCGCCGGCGCGAGCGCGCAGCAGCTTCGCGGCCCGCAGGCTGAAGGTGCGCGGCTCCGGGAATCCGGCGGTCCACATGGTGCCGAGTTCCAGCAGGTCCACGCCGTCGCGGAGCTCGCCGGGGCGCGGGGTGCGGAAGGGGTCGGACTCGCGGTACAGATCCAGGCTCGGCACCTCGGTGAGCCGCACCCGGGGGTCGAGCAGTTCGGGATACGGCTGTCCGGAGAACACCTCCACCCGATGCCCCAGTTCGGCCAATCCCCGGCTGAGGTACCGGACGTAGACGCCCTGCCCGCCACAGTGTGTCTTGCTGCGATACGACAGCAGGGCTACGCGCACGTCGGTGTGCCTTTCCGTGATGAAGCGTGGTGAAGCGAAAAGCGGGCTGGGTGAGTCGAACTCAGTCGTGCAGCCCGAGCGGTGCGAGTTTGCCCGCCAACCGGTCGAGGTAGGCGAAGACCTCGTCGTCGGATTTGTCCGGCAGGCCGTAGAGCACGTCGGTGACCCCGGCGTCGGCCCAGCGGGCCAGCCGCTCCGGGTCGGGTTTGAAGTCGAGCGCCACCACGCGGGGCGCGCCGGTGCGTCCGGCCTCCTGCCAGTGCTTCATGAGCAGTGCCGTGGACGCCTGCACATCCGATTCGGTCGGGGTGGTGATCCAGCCGTCCCCGGTTCGGGCGATCCACCGGAAGGTCTTCTCGGTGCCGCCCGCGCCGATGAGCACCGGAATGTGCGACTGCACCGGTTTGGGCCAGGCCCAGCTGGGTCCGAAGGAGACGAACTCGCCGGAGTAGCTGGCCTCCTCCTGGGTCCACAGCGCCCGCATCGCCTCCACGTATTCGCGCAGCACCGTGCGCCGCTTGTTGCCCGGCACCCCGTGGTCGGCGAGTTCGTCGGTGTTCCAGCCGAATCCGGCCCCGAGCGTCACCCGCCCGCCGGACAGGTGATCGAGGGTGGCGATGGTCTTGGCCAGGGTGATGCAGTCGCTCTCGGTGGGCAGCGCCACCGCCGTGGACAGTTCGATGCGCGAGGTCACCGCCGCCGCGGTGGCCAGCGCCACCCAGGGGTCGAGGGTGCGCGTGTACCGGTCGTCCGGCAGTTCGGCGCTGCCCGTGAGCGGGTGCGCCGCTTCCCGTTTCACCGGAATGTGGGTGTGCTCGGGCACGAAGAAGGAGCGGAAGCCGCGCTCCTCGGCGGCCTGCGCGGCGGTCGCGGGCGCGATGCCCCGATCGCTGGTGAACAAGACGATGCCGAATCGCATGCGCGTCAGTACCTCTCAGTTGCCCTTGGCGGCGGTCACACCCGCGCGCCGACCGTAGAAGCTGCCATCGCCGAGCGAGCAGCCGCTGGCGTACCCGCCCGCGCAGATGCCCGAGGTGACCCGCCCGGCCGCGAACAGTCCGGGAATCGGTTCGCCGTCCACGTGCAGCACCCGCGAATCCAGATCGGTGCGCAGGCCGCCGAGGGTGAAACCGCCGGTGTAGCCGCGCAGGTCATACGCGCCCAGCGGGGTGCCGATGGGCTTGACCCATTCCGGCTTCTTGTGCAGGAACGGGTCCTCGCCCTTGGCGGCGTGGTGGTTGTACAGGTCGATGGTGGCCTGTAGCGCGTTCTCCGGCAGGCCCATCTCGGTCTCGAGTTCGGCCACCGTCTCGGCAACCCAGGTGGGGGCGATGCGCAGGAACGACATGGAGGACTTGGTCTCGAAGGCCGCCTCCAGGGCGGCCTCGTCGATGACCAGATACGCCTGGTTGTGCTGCTCCTGCAATACCGCCTGGCCCATCCGGCCCGGATAGGTGTCCTCGGTGATGAAGCGCTGGCCCAGCCCGTTCACCAGAATGCCGCGCACGATGACCTGCGGGTCGGCGATGAAGGCGACCTCGGTGGCGTCCATGTGCGCGAGGTCCGCGCCGAGCGACTGGGCCACCCGGATGCCGATGCCATCGTGCTCCTCCACCGTCGCGGCGGGACGGCCGAAGATCTTGGGCGCGAACTGTTCCACCATCTGGTGCGCGTAGGCGAAGCTGCCCGTGGCCAGCACCACGCCGCGTTCGGCGCGCACGTGCACCGGCTTTCCGTAGCGGGTGGCCGCCACCCCGACTACCCGGCCGGAGTCGTCCACGATCAGCCGCCGCAGCCGCACGTCGTATTCATGGCGGACACCGAGCTTTTCGGCGGTGTCGGCGAGCGGCTTCATGAGCATGTAGCCGCCGCCCTTCTCACCCAGCTTCTTGTCCGGGGTCAGGGGCAGGTGCCCGCGCGGTGCCGGGTCGGCGATGGTGTTGAACGGCGCGGCGTTCTCCCCGCCGGAGTACATCAGTCCCTGGTCGGTAGGCGGTTCGTAGCCCGGTTCGCCCCAGAACTCCTCCTTGAACGGCACGCCCTGGGCGACCAGCCAGTTGTAGTGTTCGACGCTGCCCTGGCAGTAGTCGTGGATCTTGGCCTTGTCCACGCCGGGGCCGAGGGCGGCGGTGAGGAACTTCTCCATGTTCTCGGGGGTGTCGGAGAAGCCGAGCGCCTGCTGCAGCGGGGTGCCGCCGCCCAGGTAGATGAAGCCGCCGGACATGGCGGCGGCCCCGCCCCAGCCGCCGGTGCGCTCGAGCACCAGGGTGTCGGCGCCCGCGCGGGCGGCTTCGATGGCGGCGCAGGCGCCGGCCACGCCGAAGCCGACGACGACCACGTCGGCCGTGTGATCCCAGGTCGGCACCTCGCTGGCCCGGAGCGGTCGCACGGTGGTTGTCTCGGCCATGGTGTTCGTATTCCTCACTGTTGAAACGCCGATACTGTTGAAACGCCGATTACTTCTTCTGCTCTTGCGCGATGACCTTCCCGACCTTCTGGTCGAGCGTGGTGCCCGCGGGCCAGCCCACGTAGTGGCACAGGAACAGCGCGATCTCACGCAGCTGCTCCGCGTCCAGCTCCTCGTTGCGCAGGGCCGCGCCGAGCTGGATCTCGGCGATATCGAACAGGCCCTGGGCGGTGAGCGCGCCGAGCAGCAGCAGCCGCCGGTCACGAATCGACAGGCCGGGGCGCGACCAGATATCGGCGAAGAGGTGATCGGCGGTGACCGCGAAGTGCGCGCCGGGCCCGTCCTGGAACTCCCAGCCGTACACCTCGGACATCTTCTTCAGGCCGCGCTGTCGACGCTCGTCCGGTGCTGTGCTCACTGCTGCTCCTTCTTCGCGACCGTGCCGGGACCGACGCCGAGGCCGGTGCCCAATTCCTCGAAAGCCTGTGCAGCCAGCGGTAATTCGACGCCGAGCCGGGATCCGAGCGCCAGTGCGAGCGCGAGATCCTTCTCACCGAGATCGCGGACGTGGCTCAGGATGGGGAACCAGAAGTCGTCGGCGGCCACCGGTGCGGTGATGTCCCGCAACATGATGGAGCCGGGACCGCCGGTGTATGAGTCGGAATGGCGCACCACCCTGCCCAGTTCGGTGATGTCCAGCCCCGCGGCCTCGGCCAGGCGCTGCGCCTCCGACGCCGCGGTGAAGGCGATGAAGTGCAATAGATTGCGGGCCAGCTTCATCCGTGTCCCCGCGCCCACCGCGCCCGCGTGCACGATGAGCGAGGCCCAGCGCCCGAACGGTTCACGCACCGTGGCGAAGGCGGACTCGCTGCCGCCCACCATGACCGCCAGCGCCCCGCTCTCGGCCGCCGGAGCGCCGCCGCTCACCGGGGCGTCCACGAATTCCACCCCGTGCTCGGCGCAGTCGGCCGCCACCGCGACGGCCGTATCGTCGGAGATGGTGGAGTGCACCGCGACGACCGTCCCCGGCTTCGCGGTGCGCAGGATGCCGTCCGGACCGGTGACGACCGCGCGGACCTGCGCGTCGTCGAGCACCGCCACCGACACCACGCCGCAGCGCTCGCCCACCTCGGCGGCGCTCACCGCCCCTTCGGCGCCCGCGCTGGTGAACGGCTCCACCACCTCGGGCCGCATATCGCACACCACCAGTCCGCCCGGCCACTCCAGCAGCCGCCGTGCCATGGGTGCGCCCATATTGCCCAGGCCGATGAATCCGACCGCGGTCTCGCTCACGATCGGAACACCTGTCCGCCGTCGACATTCAGGATCTGACCGGTCACCCAGGCGGCGTCGTCGGACAGCAGGTACAGGCAGGCCCCGACCAGATCCTCCGGGGTGCCGAGGCGTTTGATCGCCAACTGCTGCCGCACCATGGAGTCGACGATATTGCCCGGCACCACATTTCGTGTGGCCTCGGTGTCGATCGGGCCGGGTGCGATGGCGTTGACGCGGATCTTGGAGCCGCCCAGTTCGTGTGCCAGCTGCTGGGTGAGGCCGTTGATGCCGACCTTGGCCAGGCCGTAGAAGCCGGAGTAGGTCCAGGCGGCCGTGGAGGACTGGTTGACGATGGACCCGCCGCCGTGCTCCGACATGGGCTGCCAGACCGCGCGGGTCATATTCAGCGCACCGTCGAGGTTCACGCTCATGAACTTCTTGTAGTAGTCCCACGGCACGGTGAGCAGCAGGTCGAGCTTCATATCGCCGTAGATGGCGGCATTGTTCACCAGGTGGTCGACGCCACCGAATTCGGCGACGGTGAATTCCACCGCGGCGGCGGCGGATTCGGGGTCGGAGACGTCCACCCGCCGGAACACCGCCGTGCCGCCCTCGGCGGCGATCTCCTTGGCGGTCGCCTCGCCGCGCTCGCTGTTCAGGTCGGCGACGACGACTTTCGCTCCCTCGGCGGCGAGCGCACGCGCGTACGCCGCGCCGATGCCCTGTGCGGCACCGGTGACGATTGCGGATCTTCCCGTGAAGCGGGCCATGGTCGAACTCCTTCAGCAGCCGGTCGCGATCAATTTGGTCTCGGTGTATTCCTCGAATCCGGCGACGCCCATCTCACGTCCGATCCCGGACTGCTTGTACCCGCCGAAGGGCGCGTCGGCGGAGTACCAGATGCCGCCGTTCACGCTCAGCGTCCCGGTGCGCACGCCCTCCACCACGCGCCGCACCCGCTCGGGGTCGCTGCCCCACACCGAGCCGGACAGGCCGTAGGGGGAGTCGTTGGCCAACCGGACGGCGTCGTCGTCGCCGTCGTGCGGAATGATCACCAGCACCGGTCCGAAGATCTCCTCCTGCGCCACCGTGGCCGAATTCGGCAGGCCCGTGATGAGGGTGGGTTCGATGTAGTAGCCGGTCGCCGCGTCGGCGGGGCGGCCGCCGCCGGTGACGACGGTGCCGCCCTCGGCGCGGGCGAGGTCGAGGTAGCGCTCCACCCGGGCCCGCTGGCGCTCGGAGATCACCGGGCCGCAGACGGTTCCGGGCAGCGACGGGTCGCCGGGCGCGATGCCGCCGAGCGTGCGCGCGGCGATCTCCACCGCTTGGTCGTGGGTTTCGCGTGGGACCAGCAGCCGGGTGCTGATGGCACAGCCCTGGCCGGCGTGCACGCAGACGCCGAAGGCCGCGTAGCTCACCGCCGCCCGCAGATCGGCGTCGTCGAGCACGATGAACGCCGATTTGCCGCCGAGCTCCAGGAACACCTTCTTCAGGGTGGCGGCGGCGGTGGCCATGACCGCGCGGCCGGTCTGGGTGGAGCCGGTGAAGGAGATCATGTCCACGCGCGGATCGGCCACCAGCTGGGTGCCCAGGGCGTGGTCGTCGGAGGTGACGATATTGACCACTCCGGCCGGAATGTCGGTCTCCTCGGCGATGATCCGGCCGACGGCCGCCGCGCACCAGGGCGTATCGGGGGCGGGCTTGAGCACCACGGTGGTGCCCGCCGCCAGCGCCGGACCCAGCTTGGCGACATTGATCTGGTGCGGGAAGTTCCAGGGTGTGATGGCTCCGACCACCCCGATGGGCTCACGCCGCACTCGCCGGGCGCTCTTGATGCCCATGGGCTCGGCGACGCCGAGATCGGTTTCCCACGCGTAGTTCTCGGCCAGATCGGCGAAGTACCCCAGATCGCCGACCGGTCCTTCGAGCTGCGGACCGCTGGTGAGCATGCGCGGCGCGCCCGCTTCGGCGATGGTGATCTCGCGCAGTTCCTCGATGTGCCCGCGCAGCGCGTCGCGCAGCTGGCGCAGGCAGCGCGCGCGGAAAGCATGGTCGCGGGACCAGTCGGTGGTATCGAAGGCGGTGCGCGCGGCGGCGATGGCCGCGTCCATATCGGCGCTGTCGGCATTGGCGGCCGGGCCGAGCGCCTCCTCGGTGGCCGGGTTGACGGTGGTGAAGACACCCGCGCCGCCGGGCAGCAGCTTGCCGCCGATCAGCAGCTGTGACCCAGCGCTGGTGACGAGGCCGTTCATCGGTAGCTCCTCTGCTGTCCGGACACGTGTACGGACTATATGTTCGGAGTTCGAAGCCACGCAAGAACCTGTTTCAGTATGACAACTCGGCGCAGGGCTCGCGATTTATCCGGAAATGGGCGAATTCGTTGTCTCACCCAGGCCGCTCCAGTACCGTACAGACACATGTCCAGCTATGTGTCTTCCATGGCGGGCGGGTGCCGACAGTACTCGGTGAACGCGTTCTCGAACGGGAGGTGTGCGCGATGACAGCCGCATCACTGGAACCGCTACTCTTCGACCCCTACGACTACGCCGTCCACGAGGACCCGTACCCGCTGTACCGGCGGCTGCGCACCGAAGCGCCGCTCTACCACAATCCCGAGCTGGGTTTCTGGGCGCTGTCCCGGCACGCCGACGTCTCGGCCGGGTTCCGCGACAATATCGGCCTCTCCAGCGGCAACGGCGTCTCCCTGGACCCGGCGGCCTGGGGTCCGCACGCCCACCGCACCATGTCCTTCCTGGCCATGGACGATCCCGCGCACCTGCGCCTGCGCAAACTCGTCTACCAGGGCTTCACACCGCGTCGGGTCACCGAGATGGGCGACCGCATCCGGGAGATCACCCTGCGCCACCTCGAACCGGCCCTGGCCTGTACCGATTTCGACTGGATCGACGACGTCGCGGGGCGGCTGCCCATGGACGTCATCTCCGAACTGCTCGGCGTCCCCGAGGCCGACCGCGCCGAGATCCGGCGCATGGCGGACCTGCTGGTGCACCGCGAGGACGGTGTGCTCGACATTCCGCCCGCCGCCATGGACGCCGCCCTGCACCTGGCCGGGTACTACGCCGAGATGGTCGCCGAGCGCCGCCGGTCCCGCACCGCGGATCTGACCTCCGCGCTGCTCGCCGCCGACGCCGACGGTGACCGGCTCACCGACGAGGAGATCATCGGCTTCATGTTCCTCATGGTGGTGGCGGGCAACGAGACCACCACCAAACTCCTCGGCAACGCCCTGTACTGGGCGGCGCGCCACCCGGAGCAGTACGCCAAGGTGGCAGCCCACCCGGAACTGGTGCCGGACTGGGTCGAGGAGACACTGCGCTACGACGCCTCCACTCAGATCCTGGCCCGCACCGCCACCGCGGAGCTGAGCTACGCCGACGGCACCATCCCGGCGGGAGCCAAGGTGCTGCTGCTCATCGGCGCGGCCAATCGCGACGACGCCGTCTTCCACCAACCCGACCGCTACGACATCGAGCGCGGCGACAAGAGCGGGCTCATCAGTTTCGGTCGCGGCGTGCACTTCTGCCTGGGCGCGCATCTGGCACGGCTGGAGGCGGAGATCGTGCTGCGCGAATTCGCCACCCGGGTACGCGATTACGGCGTGGACGAGGCCGGGAGTGCGCGTGTGCACTCGATCAATGTGCGCGGTTTCGCGAAACTGCCCGTCACGGTGGAGGTTCGGTAATGCCCCGATTCGCACCACATCCCGAGCGCCGTCCGGTGCTGATCGCCGGAGCCTCCTCCGGCATCGGTGCGGCTACCGCGCTCACCCTGGCCGAACAGGGATATCCGGTGGCGCTGGGTGCGCGCCGGGTCGACCAGTGCGAGGAACTGGCGGGCAAGATCCGCGCGGACGGCGGCGAGGCCATCGCCCATCGGCTCGATGTCACCGACGGGGCGTCCGTCGACGCGTTCGCCACCGCCGCCGAGAACGCACTCGGCCCGATCGAGATCGTCGTCTCCGGAGCCGGGGACCTGGAGTTCGGCCGGATCCACGCCACCGATCCGGACGTCTTCGACCAGCAGTTGCGGGTCCACCTCGGCGGCGCGCAGCGGCTGGCCCACCGGCTGCTGCCCGGCATGATCGAACGACGCCGCGGCGATTTCGTGGTCATCGGCTCCGACTGCGCGGATCGGCCCCGCCCCGGCATGGCCGCCTACAACGCCGCCAAGATCGGTGCGGAAACCCTGGCGCGGCAGCTGCGGATGGAGTTGGAGGGCACCGGTGTGCGCGCCTCGGTGGTGCGCCCCGGCCAGACCCGCACCGGCATGGGGATGAACGCCGCGCCCGAGGTGGTCGGTCCGCTGCTGGAGGACTGGGTGAAGTGGGGCTTCGCCCGGCATTCGCACTTCCTGCGCGCCGCCGACATCGCCGCCGCCGTCGCCGCTGTGGTGAGCACCCCGCGCGGGGCACACCTGGTGCTGGTGGAGGTGCAGCCCGAGGCCCCGCTCACCACCGACGACGGGAGCCGGTGATGCGTCTCGTCGTGGATCTCGATCTCTGCCAGGGGCATGCGGTCTGCCAGGACGAGGCCCCGGACCTGTTCGACGTCCCCAAACAGGGGCAGGTGCGCATTCTGCGCGCCGACCCCGGTGCCGATCTGGCGGCGGCCCGCCTGGCCGTCCGCTACTGCCCGACCCAGGCGCTGTCCCTGGTCGACGACGACAAGGAGTCGTAATGCCTTTCCCGCGTGCGGAACTCGACGAGATGGTGCGCCGCTGGGTGGACGAGAACCAGCGCTGCGAGGCCCTCGGCGACTGGAAACCACTGGCGCACTTCTACACCGAGGACGCCACCTACGGCTGGAACTATGGCCCGCAGCAGGAGTTCATGGCCGTCGGCCGCGACGAGATCCGCGACATCGCGCTCGGCCAGGAGATGTTCGGGCTGGAGGGCTGGACCTACCCGTATCAGGAATTCGTCGTCGACGACCGCAGCGGCAGCGTCATCGGCCTCTGGAAACAGGTCAACGAGAAGCACCGGCCCGACGGGCGGCCCTACAGCCCGGAGGGCATCGGCGGCAGCTGGTTCCGCTACGCCGGGAACTTCCAATGGTCCTGGCAGCGCGACTTCTTCGACTTCGGCAATGTGTCGGCGCTGTTCGTGGAGATGATGACCGACAACGCGCTCTCGCCCGGCATGCAGAAGCGCATCGAGCGGTCGGTATCCGGGCAGCCGCTGCCCGGCTGGTATCCGGTCGGCCAGGGGCCGGTCCCGCAATGGTGACATCGGTCCCGAGCCGTTTCGACAGCCTCTTCCGCGCGGAGCTGGCCGTGCTGGTGCCGGAACTGCTGCTGTGCGGTCACCTCATCGACCGCTCCGGCATGGCGCACACCATCGCCGCCTTCGGGCGCGCGGGAATGACGGCCGTGGCCATCGAGGAATGGCAGCTGGCGAGCCCGGTCTACGCGCGGCGCTTGCGCGCGGCGCTGCGCATTCCGGGCGACGGCGTGGACGCCGTCTTCAAGGCCATGCAGCTGGATATCGGCGCGCCACCGCAGTTCATGGACTTCCGGTACCGGGTGATCGACCACGACCACGGCGAATTCCATCTCGACCACTGCGGTGCGCTGGCCGATGTGGAGCCCATGGGGGAGGACTACGTGGTGGCCATGTGCCACCACATCGAGGACCCCACCTTCGACGCCACGGCCCTGGCCACCAACCCGCGCATCCGGGTGCGACCCGTGCACCGGCCGCCGCGGGTGCCCGCCGACCGGCATCCGGTGTGCGCGTGGACCGTCACCATCGACGACAGCCATACGCCGCCCCCGCCCCCGGCCAATGCGCACCGCACCGCGAATTCCCGTGCGGCACTGCTGGAATTGCCGCCCATCGAACGGGAGGGCCCCGGGCTGCACGACTACGCCGGACCGCTGCTCGCCGACCTCCGCTTCGGCGACTTCTCCCGATCGGCGCTGGTCCGGATGGCCGACGAGGTGTGCCTGCAACACCACCTGCTCACCCTGGGCTTCCGGATCGCGCTGGCCGAGCGCGCCGACGAGCCGACCGCCCTGGCCATCGCGCGCAAACAGTTCACCGGTATCGCCGGACTCACCGCTGAGCGCATCCGACGCGCCCTGGGTCTCGGCGACGACACGGCGGCACTGGCGAAAGTGCTACGGCTGCATCCGGCCTGGAATCCGGCGGCCTATGTGGGAGTCGAGGTGGCCGTGGAGACCGTCGGCGGAAATCAGGCCGTGGAACTGCGGCTGCGCCGCGATTGCGACGCCGTCGCCGACGGCGCGTGGCCCGCACTGCTCGACTCCGATCATCTGGAACCCCTCGATGCCATGGCGCGCGGTGTGAACCCGCGCTTCCACACCCGCCTGCGCGTGGCCGACGACGACCTGCTCGTCGTCGAGATCGCCATGGCCGCAACGCCGTTCCGGGAGGCCGACGAGGTGGCTGTCACCCGATTCAGCACCGGTGCGGACTTCACCTTCACCGAACACGGCAGCACCCCACTGCCGCTCACCACCGGATAGACCAGAAAGCGACAAGCCATGGCGTGCAATTTCGCCGATCTGTACGAGCACTCCGTCGACGCCATGCCGGATCGGGTCGCCGTCATCCAGGGCGACCGGCGGCGCACCTTCGATGAACTCGAGCAGCGCGCCAACCGGCTCGCCCACCATCTCGCCGCGGCCGGTGCGGGACCCGGCACCCACATCGGCTTCCTCATGCACAACAGCGTCGAGACCCTGGAGACGCTGCTCGCCTGCTTCAAGATCCGGGCCGTCCCGATCAATATCAACTATCGGTACCGGGCCGACGAGCTGCGCTACGTCTTCGACAACGCCGACCTCGAGATGGTGGTGCACCACCGCTGCTACGCGCCGCTGGTCGAAGAGGTGCGCCCCCAGGTGCCGTCGTTGCGGCACGCGCTGGTGGTCGAGGACGATCAGGGCGGCGCGGGGACGGCGAGCACCTCGGTGCCCTACGAGCAGGCGCTCGAGAACGGTTCAGCGGCACGGGATTTCGGGCCGCGCAGCCCCGACGATCTGTTCCTGATGTACACCGGCGGCACCACCGGCCTGCCCAAGGGCGTCATGTGGCGGCAGGAGGACATGTGGCGCGTGCTCGGCGGCGGCATCGACTTCTACACCGGCGAACCCGTCGCCGACGAGTACCAGCAGTCCCGCACCGGCGCATCCGGGGACCAGGCCACCTGGTTCATCCTGCCGCCGCTCATCCACGCCGCCGCCATGATGCCCACCTTCACCGCGCTGTGGTCGGGCAATGCGGTGATCTTCGAACCGCGGTTCGATCCGGCGCGGGTCTGGCGGGTGGTGGCGCGCGAGCGACCGCAGGTGCTGGTCATCACCGGGGACGCCATGGCTCGACCGCTGCTGGACGCGTACCGGTCCGAGCCCTCCGATGTCTCCGGGCTGTGGGTGATCGCCTCCGGGGCGGCGCTGCTGTCGCAGCCGGTGAAGAACGAACTGCTCACCACCTTCCCCTCGACGATGGTCTCGGATTCCATCGGCTCCTCCGAAACCGGTTTCGGCGGTATCGGATTCGCGCAGCGCGACGATGATCCGACGCGCGGGCCGCGGGTGAACGTCGGACGCGGGGCCGTGGTGGTGGACGACGACGGACGGCCCGTCGCGCCCGGTGGTGCGGGCTGGGTGGCCAAGACCGGCAATGTGCCCATCGGCTACTACAAGGACCCGGCCAAGACGGACAAGCTCTTCCGCACCGTCGACGGGGTGCGCATGGTCATCACCGACGACCGCGCCAAGGTGGAGCAGGACGGCTCGGTCACCCTGCTCGGGCGCGGGAACATGGTGGTCAACAGCGGTGGGGAGAAGGTGTTCGCCGAGGAGGTGGAGGCCATTGTCAAGGCGCACGAGTCGGTCTACGACGCCATAGTCATCGGCGTTCCGCACGAGCGGTGGGGACAGCAGGTCGCCGCCGTGGTCTCCACCGCCGACGGCGGTGTGGACTTCCCCGCCCTCGAGCGGCACGTGCGCGCGCATCTGGCCGGATACAAGCTGCCGCGTCGGATCTGGGTGGCCGAGACGGTGGTGCGCACACCCAGCGGCAAACCCGACTACCGCTGGGCCAAGGACTACGCCGCATCGCACGCGCCCGATTACGAGGTCGTATCCCGGTGATCGGGATATGTGTCCGGAACCCTGTACGAAAGCTATGAGAACCTGTTCTAATTTCATCATGGTGGAGGCCCATACCGTTCTCGGCGAAGACGTCCGCATGCCGGTGGAAATCCGCGCCGCGGACACCAGTTCAGCGCTGTTCCCGGTCGACGCCGCGGCGGCCCGCGTGCTGCTCGCGGCCACCGGGCTGGAACCGGTCACCGTGCTCGGCCGGGCCCTGTGCAATCTCGCCTTCGTGCGCTACGTCGACGGCGATCTGGGGCCCTATCACGAATTCGCCTTCTCGCTCATGGCGCGCCAGCCCGGCTGCAAGGGCAGCACCGGCGCGTACATCCACTGGCTGCCGGTGAACCAGAGCTTCACCTGTGCCGCGGGACAGGAGATCTGGGGATTCCCCAAACTCATGGCCGATATCGACATCACGCCGACCCGGCGCGGCCATCGCTGCGAGGTGGCGGTGGACGGTCGAAAGGTATTGGAGCTCACCGTATCCGACGGTGTGCCCGCGCCCGGCGGCGCGGGCGGGGCATCCATCGACGCCTACACCCACCGCGACGGCGTCCTGCGCCGCACCCCCTGGGCGATGAACCCGGGCAAGGTGCGCATGCGGCCCGGCGGTGCCCGGCTCGAGCTCGGCGATCATCCCGTCGCCGACGAGCTGCGCTCGCTCGGCCTGCCCCGATCCGCCCTCTTCGCCAGCCGAATCGGCGCGCTGCGAATGACTTTCGCCGACGCCACCACGGTACTGCCCTCCCGGGAGAACTCATGACCAAGACAGCACTCGTCACCGGTGCGGCCAGCGGCATGGGCCGCATCGTCGCCCAGCGCCTGGCCGCCGCGGGCCACACCGTCGCCGCCCTGGACCTCAATGGCGAGGGGCTCGCCGAGACCGCGCGGCGCTCCCCGAACATGCACGCCTACACCTGCGACGTCTCCGACACCGATCAGGTGTTCGCGGTGGTGGAGAAGGTGCGCGCCGAACTCGGCACCCTCGACCACGTGGTGCACGCCGCGGGCATGTGCCACGTCCACGCGTCCGCGCTCGACCACGACGTGGCGCAGATCCGGAAGATGATGGACGTCAACTACATCGGCACCGTGAACATGTGCCAGGCCATCATTCCGGCCATGAAGCAGGCACGCACCGGCACCATGGTGCTGTTCGCGTCGGTGGCGGGCTGGCTGCCCTCGCCCGGTATGGCGGGGTATTCGGCGTCGAAGTTCGCGGTCGTCGGATTCGTCGAAAGTCTGTCCTACGAACTACAGGGCAGCGGGGTGCGTCTGCTCGCGATCTGCCCGCCCATGGTGGAAACGCCCTTCCTGGACAAGGTTCGGAAGGAGAACGCCTCCGTTCTCGGCGGTGCGGGCGGCATGAGCCCGGAAGGCGTCGTGGACGCGCTCGAGCAGGCACTCGCCAAGCCGACGAGTCCGTTGTTCGTCTTCCCGGGTCAGGCCAAGCCCACCTACTATGCCCGCCGATTCATCCCCGGGGCGCTGCGCAAACTGGTCGCCAGCAAGGTCAAGCCGGTCGACTGAGACTGCGGGGAGCCCGTCCTGTGCTCCGGACGGATTCCGCGCATCGGCGCTGGGCGGCCCGGCTCCACGGCCGCCCGGCGTCGAACCTCACACTGCGGCCTCATCGGCCAGGAAGCCGCCGGACTGGTGCTGCCACAGCTTGGCGTAGGCCCCGTCGGCCCGCAGCAGTTCGGCGTGCGAACCCTGTTCCACAATCCGGCCACGATCCAGCACCACCAGCTGATCCATGCTGGCCACCGTGCTCAGCCGGTGCGCCACCACCAGGGCGGTGCGGCCCGCCATCAGCTCCCAGAGGGCCTGCTGCACCAGCAGTTCGCTCTCCGAGTCCAGGGCGCTGGTGGCCTCGTCCAACAGCAGAATAGGCGCGTCGCGCAGGATGGCGCGGGCCAGCGCGACCCGCTGCCGCTGGCCGCCGGAGAGCTTGACGCCGCGCTCGCCGACCAGTGTCTCCATGCCCTCGGGTAAGGCGTCCGCGAATTCCGTGACGTGCGCGGCCTTGGCCGCGCGCATGATCTCCTCGTCGGTGGCGTCGGGCCGGGCGAAGCGGATGTTCTCCCGCAGGGTGCGGTGGAACATGGCCGGTTCCTGCGGCACATAGGCGATCAGCCCGCGCAGATCGGCCTGGGTGATCTTGGAGATGTCCTGGCCGCCGATGCGGATCGCGCCGCCCTGGACATCGGTCATGCGCAGCAGCAGTTGGGTGATGGTGGTCTTGCCGCCACCGGAACGGCCGACCAGACCCAGCCGGGTGCCGGACGGCACCTCGAGGTCCAGACCCCGGAACAGCGGCCGCGCACCCGGGTACGTGAAGTCCACCTTGTCGAAGCGCACGCCGGAATCCTGGGGGCGCAAGGGCTCCGGATCCTCGGGATCGCGTACCGCGGGCTCGCGCCGCAACAGATCGGTGAACTGCGCGGCCTCGGTCAGCGAGCTCTCCAGCCGCCGGTAGATCTGGTTGAACTGGAACATGATTCCCGTTGCGTTCCAGAAGTACGTGAACGCCACCAGCACCACTTCCACTCCCGCCTTGCCGCCCACCAGCCGCAGCGCCACAAGCAGACCGAGCACATTGGTGAGCACGAACAGGGGCGCGACCACGGTATCGATGCGCAGATTGGCGTAGTCCCACGAGACGAGCGTCTTGCGCCGCTGCTCGGTGACCCGCCTGCGGTGCTCGGCGGCTTCCTGAGGTTCCGCGGCGAAGGCCCGCACGGTCTGCATATTCGACAGGCTGTCGGCCACATGCCCCGACACCTGGGCGATGGCCTCCTCCCGGGCGTCCACCAAGCGCTGGCGGCGCTTGATCAGCGGCGTGATGATCAGGCCGGTCGTCACAATCAGACCGACCAGAACGAAGACCAGACGCGGATCGTAGCGCCACAGGATCACCGA
Organism: Nocardia sp. CC213A; assembly: GCF_030766805.1. Lineage (NCBI taxonomy): Bacteria > Bacillati > Actinomycetota > Actinomycetes > Mycobacteriales > Nocardiaceae > Nocardia > Nocardia sp. CC213A. The sequence continues at coordinate 108,831 of NZ_JASFXA010000010.1, read as the reverse complement.
GGCGAAGATCAGCGGCACCAGGGCGGCGAAGATATCGAAGACCAGCGTGTCCACGAACTCCTCGAAGCGGGTGGCGAAACTCAGCGACCGCTTGGTGAGCGAGCCGGCGAAATTGTCGTGGAAGAATGCGGCGTCCTGCGCCAGCAGCCGATCCATGGCCGTGACGTACAGGCTCTCGATGCCGTGTGCGTCGGTGCGATTCAGGCAGTGGATGCCGATGCGCCAGCACACCTCCGACGCCAGCAGCAGCCCGGCCACGCCCAGCAGATAGGGCGCGACCGTATCGACGCTCGTGTCACCGGTGGCGGCGATCCGGGCGATCAGCCAGGCCACCACCAGGGGCGCGATGTACAGCTGACAGATATTGCCCAGCGCGGGCGCGAACAGGGCAGGCAGGGCGAAGCGCGGCCGCCTCGCCAGTTCCCGGAAGTAGTAGCGGAGAACCAGCCTGACGGCGGGTGCGCGGGTAGCCATCCGCCTCCTCTCGAATCGTGTTCGAGCACAAGCCCCGTTCTCCGAACAGCGCTGATCGGCGACCCGGTGTGCCTGGTGGCCGGGACGCATGCGAGAAGGGGGAACCCCATGCTGCCCCGCTGGGCACCCGGTCGGCCACCGAATTTCCGCCAAGGACGAGGTTGCCCCGCCGATGTGCGCCACCCGGTCCGTCGTGACGGTCGTCGGCGAGCGCACCGGGGTCCTGTCGCTCGTCCCGCTACACGCCGACGGCTCCCACCGGTATGGCGGGAGCCGTCCTGTTCTGTTCGGGGCGCGGCGGAAACCCTCAGCGTCCCTGGAAGTTCGGCTTGCGCTTCTCGGCGAAGGCGCGCGGCCCCTCCTTGGCGTCCTCGCTGCGGAAGACCGGCAGCCCGACCTTGGCGTCGATCTGGAACGCCTCCTCCTCGTGCATACCCTCGGTAGCGCGCATGACCTCGAGAATGGCCCGCACCGCCAGCGGCCCGTTGTTGTTGATGAGTTCGGCGATCTCCAGGGCCTTGTCCAGCGCGGTGCCGTCCGGCACCACATGGCCGACCAGGCCGAATTCCTTGGCCTCGGCCGCGGTGATGTGGCGGCCGGTCAGCAGGATTTCGGCGGCCAGGGTGTAGGGGATCTGCCGGGGCAGCCGCACCGCCGACCCACCCATCGGGAACAGGCTCCACTTGGCCTCGGACACACCGAATTTCGCACTCTCGGCGGCGATCCGGATATCGGTGCCCTGCAGGATCTCGGTGCCGCCCGCGATGGCCGCGCCCTCGACGGCGGCGATGAGCGGCTTGGACAGCCGGTAGCCCTTGAGCAGGCCGGGCATGCGGGTCGGATCGAACGAGCCCCCGGCCGTCATATTGTCGCCCGGATTGGACCTGGCCATGTTCTTCAGGTCCGCGCCCGCGCAGAACGCCCCGCCCGCGCCGGTGAGCACGCAGGACCGGATCTCAGGATCGCTGTCCACGCGCTGCCACGCCTCGGCCATGATGGACAGCATCTCGCCGGTCAGCGCGTTCTTGGATCGGGGTCGGTTCATGGTCACGATCAGCGTCGCACCCCGCTGCTCGACCAGGGCGTGCGGTTCCTCGGTGCCGTCGGTGTTGCTACCTGTTGCAGCGGATGCGGTGGTCATCGTTGGCCCTTCTTGTCCTTGCCTTACCGGAGATTCTGGGACGAAAGTACCCGGCGGCGTTGTACAGAACAATAACGTGTTCTAGTTTGGAACGTGGTGACCGCCGTCACGGGCGGGGCGAGCATTGGAGAGAGGTCCCCATGGACACAACGAGTACGCGCAGTGAGTCGCGGGCGAAGCTGCCGCCGCGGATCACGGAATCCTTGATCAACCGCCTCACCGCCATGGTGACCGCGGGGCAGGCGGGCGAACCCCGCGAACCGTACGAGATGATCGAGGTCTACACCGGCGATATCGTCGGCGAACTGCCGCAGTCCTCGCCCGAAGACGTCGAGAAGGCCGTCGCCACCGCCCGCGCGGCACAGCGCGAATGGGCCGACTGGCCGCTGGAGAAGCGGCTCGCGGTCTTCGAACGCGCCCACGAACTCATTCTCACCGAGATCGAGACCCTGGCGACGCTGATCCAGATCGGCTGCGGCAAGTCGCGGCGCATGGCCATCGAGGAAGTGTGCGACACCCCGATGGTCATCGCCCACTACCTCAAGACCGCGCGCAAGGTGCTGAAGTCGAAGCGGCGCACCGGGCCCATGCCGATCATCACCACCTCCACCGAGGAGCACCGGCCCAAGGGCGTGGTGGCGGTGATCGCGCCGTGGAACTTCCCGTTCGCCATCTCCATGTCCGACTCCACCCCGGCCCTCATCGCGGGCAACGGCGTGGTCATGAAGCCGGACAACAAGACCGCGCTGTGCACGCTGTACGGCATCGAACTGCTGCACAAGGCGGGTATGCCGCGCGGGCTGGTGCAGGTGGTGTGCGGCGGCGGCCCCGACGTCGGCCCCGCCCTCATCGACAATGTCGATTTCGTCATGTTCACCGGCTCCACCGCCACCGGGCGGGTCATCGGCGAACAGGCCGGACGCAATCTCATCGGATGCAGCCTCGAACTCGGCGGCAAGAATCCGATGATCGTGCTCGACGACACCAACCTCGACGAGGCCATCCCCAGCGCCATCTTCGCCGTCTACGGCAACAGCGGGCAGGCGTGCATGCATATCGAGCGCATCTACGTGCACGAACGCATCCACGACGAATTCCTGCGCCGCTTCGTCGCGGCCGCGAAGGAACTGGGCGACAAGGCGGGCGCGACCTACGACTTCGGCCCCGAATTCGGCTCGCTGGTCTCGGTGGACCACATGAACCGGGTGGCGGCACACGTCGACGAGGCCCGCGCCAAGGGCGCGACCGTGCACACCGGCGGCAAGGCGCGCCCCGATATCGGACCCGCCTTCTACGAGCCGACGGTGCTCACCGGCGTCACCCCGGAGATGGAGCACGCCACCAAGGAGACCTTCGGCCCGGTGGTCGCCATCTACTCCTTCCGCGACGAGGCCGAGGCGATCCGCCTCGCCAATGCCACCACCTACGGACTCAATGCCAGCGTGTGGGGCGGCGACCTGGACCGCGCCCGCCGCGTGGCCGAGCGGCTGGAGGCGGGCAGCGTCAATATCAACGACGGATTCGTGACCACCTATGCCGCCAAGGGCACGCCGTCGGGCGGGGTGAAGCAGTCCGGTGTGGGTACCCGGCACGGCGCCGCCGGGCTGCTCAAGTACACCGACACCATCAATATCGGCGTGCAGAAGAAGCAGATCCTCGCCGCCCGCTCGGGGATGCCCTACGAGAAGCAGCTCAAGAGCACACTGGTCACCCTGCGGCTCATGAAGAAGCTGCGCATGGGCTGAGATGCCGCCGCGCTAGCGCCAGCCGGTGATCTCCACACCCTTGGCGACATCGACGCGGAAAGAGAGGCTCACCGACTCCGTCTCGCCGGGCGCGATCTCGAGCTTCCAGGTGATCTCGCCCAGGTCGGAGGTCTCCGCCGGCGTGGGGGAGGTGCGCACATCCTTGACGGTGATGGCCTCGTCGCGCGACACCGGCGACTGGTCCAGGACGGTGACGGTGATCGCGGCGGGCGTGTGATTGGCGATGGTGGTGCGGTATTCGGCCTCGCGGCGGCTGGTGCTCGACAAGGTGGCCTTGCTCGCGGTGCGGCGCACCAGTTTTCGCTCGATCCGAATGCGATCGTCCACGCCCAGCGCCAATTCCAGCTCCTCGCCGGGAGCCCAGGTGTCGATGCGCGTGCTGCCGACGAACTCCTCCCCGCGGAAGACCGACGCCTTGCCCGCGCGCAGCGTGTGTTCGGAGTTGTTGGTGACCTCGGCGCGCAGGTATGCCTCCTCGGCCTGGACCGGGGCGGTGATGTAGCCGAGGCTCGCGGGAAACTCCAAGCGCGCCAGCGTGGCCCGGTGCCCACGGGCTCCGGTGGGGATGGCGGTAGGGCGCATGGTGCGATAGGTGCTCGCCGTCGCGCCCTGCTCCAGATCGGCGAACTCGTCGGCCATCGGTGCCATGGCCGCCATCTCGACCTCGTCGGCCGCACCGGCGAATGTCATGGCGGGGCCCGCGGCCCGAGCGCGCATCGCCATTCCGGACGCGGGCGGCGCGCCCACCGGCAGCGGCCGGTTCCGGTCGAGGAACCACGGCCGCAGCTCCGGCACCGTCACGGTGACCGCCGGGCGCGCCGTGGACAGCGCCAGCTCGCACTCCGGCCAGTTCTCGCCGGTGTGCTGGGTCACCAGGCCGTACCACACCACCTCGACGTCCTTGTCACCCACGCGAACGTCATAAGCCGGTTCCCAACTCGCGTTCTCGACCACGTAGGAAAGCTCCAACTCGGCCGCACCCGTGCCGGTCGCCTCCAGCTCGACCACGACTTCCGTACTGTCCCTGCTGGATTGGCGACCCATCGACTGGATGCGGCGATCCAGGGCGTCGAGCTCCTCCTGGGCTTCGTCGCGCCGGACGGCGATCGCCCGCCGCGCCTTCAACGCCTGTGCCAGCTGCGCGTCCAACGCGCCGCCGACCGTAGCGATCCGGCCGGGCTCGGCCTTACCCTTCGCCAACGCCTGCGCGAAGCTCTCGGCACTGCTGCGCGCCAGCCCGGTGAGCATCTCGACCTTCGTCGCCGCGGCCTGCTCCTCATCGGCGATGCCGTCGATCGTGGCCTGCAACGCCTTCCGCTGCGCGGCCAGCTCCCGTCGCTTGGCATCGGCCGGATCGGGGTGGTGCGCGGTCCGCACATCCACCCCGACGATCCGCGCCGGCCCGGAACCGGTGACCCGCACCGAATCCGCGTCCATAACCACCGGCAATCCGGCGAAAACGATGCGCGGGCCCTCGGCCACGTCGAACTCGGCCCGCCGGGTGACCCTGGCCTGCTGTGGATACACGGTGACGGCGACGATCGGCGCGGTAACGGTCGGCATGATGCCGAGGCTAGTCCGCCGTCAGCGTGAATGCCGCCGTCCGCACCACATCCCCGTGCCGGAAGTCCAGGAACAACCGGTAGGTGCCCCGCCCCGGTACGGCGGTGTGGAAGGCAACCTCCGGCCCCGCGGCCGTAACCCCATCTCCCGGTTTACCATTCGGATGCACGTGCACATAGGCGAGATCGCCCGCCCGCAGTATCACCAGGTGACCGTAGGCCGCCAGATACGGCTGGAGATCCGTCACGGGCACGCCATCCTTGCGCACCGTGAGTGTGAGCAGCCGCCCCGCACCCGCCTCCAGATCGCCGTCCAGGGCGACCTCGAACCCGTCGACCGCCGCGATGCGGCCGGTAACGGGCACCGGCCGCGGCCGGTAGTCGCCCGCGACGGCGAAATCCGCCCCGAGCGTAATGGTCTTGCCCAGCGCCGTCGGCGCGATATCGGTGAACGCCCGATAGGCCCCCGCCTCCGGCAACGTCAACCGCACCTCCCAGATCCCGTCCTCCCCCCGCACCGGATGCACATGCCAGAACCCATCCAACTCCCGCCGCACCACGATCAGATGCAATTCCCGATCGTGAACAGGCGCGAAGTCGGTCACCGCCTTCCCATCCGGCCCCACGATCCGGAACCGAAAGTCGACTTCCCCTGCGCGAACGATGTTCTCGACCAGTTCGAGCGTGTACCCGTCCTGTGTCACCTGCAGCCCACCGGGCGCGCCATGAGCAGCGTGCTCCCCGTGCCCACCGTGCCCACCGTGCCCACCGTGCTGTCCGGCGTCCCCTCCATGTGTCGCATGGCGGGCGTGGGCAGCGTGCGCCGCATGGTGGGCGTGCGTGGTGTGTCCCGCGTGGGCGGTGTGCTGAGTGGTCATGGCTGGTACCTCCGGACGGCCGAGCTTCTTCGTTGTCTCGAACCTATACCCCCTAGGGGTATGTGGCAACTGGTCGATTTCGTGAGGTGGACCACGATCGAAATGCTTCAGCGTGTCTTCGCGTGTCGGTGGAACATCTGACCTACTCGGCGCGATGGGCAACGCGTGCAGGGGAATTCGATACCAAATCACGAAGTCGGGGCCGGGCCGTTCGTTGTGGTCGATGTGGAGACATCGGGGCTGCACGCGGCCTCCGATCGGGTGCTGTCGGTCGCGGCGATCGCCGTGGACGAACAGGGCGATGTGATTCACGAGTTTCACACGCTCATCGACCCCGGCTGTGATCCCGGGCCGGTGCACATTCACGGGCTCACGCGAGCGCGGCTCCATGGTTCGCCGCGTTTCGATCAGGTGCGCGACCAACTCTCGGAGGTGTTGGACGGCCGGGTGATGGTCGCGCACAATGCCAGATTCGACTACGACTTCCTGGCCGGTGAGTTCCGCAGGACGGGCGCGATCCTCCCGATCCGGCAGCGACTGTGCACCCTGGCCTTCGCCCGCGCCATCGCCCCACCGCTACCGGATTTCCGCCTCGCTTCCCTCGCAGCGCATTACGGCGTCGAGCAGCGTCGAGCACATGACGCTCTCGATGATTCGCGGGTACTGGTGGGCGTGTTGAAAGGTCTGCTCGAAGACGCCACTCGGCTGGGTATGCGGGCCCCGCTACTGCAGTGCCCGCCGAAGGATACGAATCGTCACCTGTGGCGCGGCAAACCCAAGATGCAGTGCGGTTTCGTCTATCCCGGCAGGATGACCGATCGTGGGCCGCTCGTGCAGGGGATGAAGGTCGCCATCACGGGGGATACGACCACCGACCGAAACGCGCTGATCGACAAGGCGGAGGCTGCGGGCCTCGATGTCACCGGTGCCGTGAGCCGGTTGACCAGTGTGCTGGTCACCAACGACCCGCAGTCCGGGACCGGTAAGGCGGCGAAAGCGCGGGAATACGGCACCCCGATCATCTCCGAGGCGCGGTTCCTCGAACTGCTCGGCGCAGTCCTGCCGGGTGCGGACAAGCGTGCGGACACACAGTCCGGGAGCACGTCTTCGGGGGCTCGCGCGAAGCGCAAGGTCGAGGCAGCGGGACCGCTGAGTGACCGGCGCATTCTCGTCCTGGGCGGACAACATGCCGAGGCGGTCGAAATGCGTAAGCGCATAACGGAACTCGGCGGTTCCGTCGCCGTCAACCTGTCGGCCAGCGTGACAGATGTGCTCGTACTGCCGGGCGGCGAGACGGATAAGCGGCTCGCGAGAGCGGCGACTCTCGGCCTCCCGATCTGGGGGCCGGAGCTGCTCGAGCCGGGCAGGACCGCCGACACCGGATCGGTGGGAGTGCCTGATCGTGAGTTCACCGTCGATCCTGTGGTCCTCGCCCGTGGTCAGGTCGTCGACCTGCCCACGGAACCGTGCGGCAACGACTGGACACTGCGGGCTGCCTGGCATCCGACCGGTACAGCCGAGGTGGATATCGTCGCGTTCCTCGTCGACGGCAGCGAACGGGTCCGTGGTGACAGCGATTTCGTCTTCTACAACCAGCCCGAAACAGATGGTGTGCGTTTGACCGTCGACGGTCCCACCGAACAGTCGCTGACCATCGCCATCGACGAACTCCCGGATCACTGCCGCCGCATCGTGCTGGCGGCCGCCCTGGACGGGCCGGTCGGCACCTTCGGTGACCTCGGCCCGATAGAGCTGGAAGCGGCGACCCCCAAGGCGGCTCCGATGGTCCGAGCCACGCTCGACGCCGCCACCGAGGAACGGACCCTGATTCTCGCGGAGATCTACGAGCGCGCGGGCAACTGGCGCGTCCGTGCGGTCGGACAGGGGTATTCGACCGATCTGGCGGTGCTCGCGCGATCGTATGGGGTCGAAGTGAGCGACTAGGTCGGTGCCGGACCGTACCGAAAAAATTTCTCGCGGACAGCGATGAGTCTTCGGGGAGTGCTCCGTCCTATCTGTTGAACGCGCTACCAACCCGGCGCGACCGACCAGAAGGACCAGATATGACCACCGCCAACCCCTCCGCGAACTTCTCCGACACCGCCTACCGTCCCGGCAAGATCCGCAACCGCGTCCTGTGGACCCTGCAGATCGTGCTCGGCCTGTTCTTCATCATCGCCTCCGGCGGACCGAAGCTCGTCATCCCGAACACCGTGATGGACAACGCCCCCGAGAACCTGACCATCCCCCTCGGCCTGCTCATCTTCATCGGAGTCGTCGAGGTCGCGGGCGGTATCGGCCTGATGGTTCCCCGCCTGAGTGCCCTGGCCGCCGCGGGCCTGTCCGTTCTCACCGTGCTCGCCGCGGGAACCCAGGCATTCATTGCCGACGCCCCCGAGATGGCGATCTTCCCCCTGGTCCTCGCCGCGATCTTCGCCTGGATCGCCTACGAGCGCCGCGCCACCATCACCGACCTGCGCAAGTCGCTCTCGCGATGACAACCCCATAAGCACGACCGGCGATCGGTGGGTGACCACCGATCGCAGTCGCGTGTCCGGGTCGATCGCCTGTCGGGTTGGCGGCAATCGATCCACATGGCCAGCTGGCGCCACGCCTATCCGAGCGGGGCGCCAGCTGGCCGTCGTGTGTGCGGTGGATGGCGACCGTAACCGCATGCCCCGTAGTACGTTCCGTGCGGTGCCGCAGTCCTGCAGGACTTATTTCAGTGCTGGAGTGGACGTTGTCTCTCGCCGGTGTTCTCTCGCGCCCTGCGCGCGAGCGCGGTGAGAGCCTCGAGGTGGTCGCGGTAGGCTTTTCGGCCGCTATCGGTAAGTGCCAGCCAAGTTTTCGGCCTGCGTCCCACGTACCCCTTCCGGATGGTGATATATCCGGCGTCGTCGAGGACGGTCATCGCCTTCGACAAGGTGGATTTGTTCAGCTCGCACTGTTCGGTGATCGTTCCGAATTCGGCCTCGCTGCAACCCTCGAGGAATGCGACCAGTTTCAGGCGGGGGAGTGAGGCGAGTAGTTCGCTCAGATCCGCCACGGGATGCCTCGCTGTCGTGCCAGTACGAACCAGATCCAGCCGCCCATGGCCATTCCGAACGGAATAAGCGGCCCCCCTTCCAGACTGGTGCCGACGATAGCGCCGAAGAGTATCGGCACTAGGAAGACCGATACTCGCGCCCAGCGCCGCGCCGGGCGCTGCCACATCGCCCGGGGCCGCACCCCGTCATTCCGCTGCGTGAAATGCAACCACGCCATGAGGGCGGCGAGCGTGAGCAGCAGTGCGGTTCCGGTGAGTGTGAGTTCGATATTCGTTTCACTGCGGGCGGGCTGTCCCAGGTTGAACAGGACGAGTCCGCTCCCGCCGAGCAACCCTGCGACCGGCGGCACCCATCCGGGCATGGCGGGTGCGCGGCGGGCTTGTTCGGTGGCGTCTGCGGCGATTTGGAGTGCGTCCTGCGGCGTTGGTGCGGCGTTCACAAGTCCACTCTATGTCAACTAGTTTCCATTCATCAACTAGTATCTCTCCCGGGAGAAGGCGCACTCGAGCGAGACGGAGTCGAGGGTGAGTCCCGCACCGACCCGCGAGATGCAATAGGTCCGATGGGCGAATGCGATTCAGCAACAGGCGACCGTGCTGCGGACGAGCGTCGATGGAAGGGGCATCGAACGGCCTGGAAATACGAATCGGCCCCGACCATTGGAAATGGTCAGGGCCGATGCTGTGTCTCAACCAACACGTCGGGGTGACAGGATTTGAACCTGCGACCTCTTCGTCCCGAACGAAGCGCGCTACCAAGCTGCGCCACACCCCGTGAAGCGAACGGGGAGTAGCTTAGCGCACGGTGGGGGTGGACGTTAAATCGGCTGGTCAGGGGATCAGATGAGGCGGAGGGTGGTGAGGAGGCGGCGGGCGAAGGTGGGGTCTATGGAGCGGTCTACGCCGGTGTCGGCGGCGATGGTGAGGACTATGGAGTTGGTGGTGCCGCCGGAGACGGCGAAGGTGTAGACGGAGAAGGTGTCGGCGCAGCGGGGGTCGGGGGCGGTGAAGGTGCCGGTGGTTTCCATGAAGACGCCATGGAGGGAACCGTCGGTGTTGGTGAGGGGTTCACCGGGGGTGGAGGTGACGGCGGAGCCGGTGGTCCAGCCGATGCGGGCGATCCTCTCGCCGATCTCGCGGGCCGAGGCGGTGGCGTCGGGGTTGGTGGTGGCGCTCAGGAACATGTTGGTGCGCACGAAATCGGTGCAGTAGTTGACGCCCTCGGTGGTGAGGCCGGAGACGGGGACGGTCTCGTCGGCGCTGGCGAACTCCTTGATCGACTCGTCGAGCACCCAGTCCTGCGGGACATCCCAGGCCGCGCCGATATCGGTGGGCGAGATCACCTGATAGCCGGGGATGACCGGCGGCGGCGTGGTCGGCCCCGTCGTCTGCTGGGTGGTTCTGGTCGTGGTGGTCGGCTCGGCCGCGGAGGTGGTGGTGGTCGGACCCGCGACCGGTTCCTCGGAGCCGCGGTTCACCAGGATGACGGTCACCGTGGCGACCAGCGCCAGCACCACGATGCCGATACCCGCGAACAGCAAGCCCTTTCGGCCGCCGCCGGGCGGCGGACCGTACTGGTTCGGAGGGAACGGCGCGCGGCCGGACTGGTACGGGTTCTGCGCCGACGGACTCGTCATCGTTCCGAACGGATTCGGAACGGTTCCGGACGGGTTCGAAAAAGGTCCGGAGAGATGCGGAACAGGTCCGAATGGAGGCGAAGTAGGTCCGGAAGGATGTGAAGCAGGTCCGGATGGAGGCGAAGCAGGTCCGGAAGGATGTGATTGTGGCGCAGTGGGATTCGGCACCGGCCCGGATTGCTGCGGTGCGGGTCCGGGCGCATGCGGCGGATAGCCACCGTACCCGCCTGGTGCACCGTACCCGGCCTGCGTCGTCGGGTCGCCGGGCTGCTCCGGGTAGCGCGGCTGCGACTGCCACCGCGAACCGGGTTCGGGAGCGCCCTCCCACCATTCCGGATTCCGCTGCGTCCCATCGTCATCGCGGTCGTTGGAGCCACTGGTCATGGTCGACCCCCCTGTTTCTTGCGGCCGCCGATCCACCTAGATGGGGCGGAGAGTGGCCAGGAGTTGCTTGGCGAAATCTGTGTTCACGGCCTTGTCCACACCCGTGTCCGCGATGATGGTCAGCACGAAAGCGCCACTGTCGCCGGGGAATCCGAAGGTGTAGATGGCGTAGGTGGACGCGCAGCCCGGGCTCGGCGCGGGAGCGTTGCCGGTGGTTTCCACGAAGACGCCCTGCAGCTTGCCGTCGGAGGTCCGGAACGATTCGGCGGGGCCCGGTGTGGAGTCCGTGGAGGTGGTGTAGGCGAATCCGATCACACGGGTGGTGACGTCGGAGATCGCCCGCACCGGATCGGATTCGTCGGATTGGGTCAGGAACATATTGGTGCGCACGTAGTCGGGGCAGTAGCCCGCGCCCTCCTGCGCCACCCCCGCCACCGGCAAAGCGTCAGCGCCGTAGCCGATTTCGACGGTGCTCCGGTCGATCTCCCAATCGGCGGGCACATCGTAGGCCGCGCCGTTCTCCGGAAGCGCGACCACCTGGTAGCCGGGGATCACCGCGGCGGGCGTGGTGGGGCGCGCCGCCGTGGTCCGGGGAGCGGTGCTCGTGGACGGTGCGGAGCTCTCCGTGGTCAGCGCGCTCACCATGGACGGGGTGCTGCCCGGCGAGGCGGAATCGGCCGAATCCCGGTTCGCCAGCGCGACCGCCGTGACCGCGCCGACCACCACCAGCGCCAGCGCACCGATGCCCGCGAACAGCAAACCCTTGCCGCGCTTGCCATTCGGCGGCTGGCCGCCGCTCTGAGGCCCGTATCCGGGTGCACCACCGTACGGCGGCTGCCCGCTGTATCCAGCTCCGCTGTATCCGGCCCCGCCGTATCCGGCGACGGTCTGATCCATCGGACTCGCCTGGTACGCGGCGGTCGGCGGCCCGGCAGGAGACACGCCGTATCCGGCCGGAGAAACGTCGGGTCCGCCGGGAGAGAAGCCGGGCCGAGGTTGAGCCGCGTCGGGCCATGGCTGGCCACCCGGCGGGGGTGGCTGGTACCCGGCGGGCGCTCCCGCCTGGTACGAGCCGGAGTCACCCTGTGGCTGCGACGGATAGGGCCCCGACGGATGAGGCCCTGACGGATAGGGCCCCGACGGATAAGACTGTGAGGTGGGCGGATACCGGCCGGTGGCGGGCGGCTGCGTCATCGGGTCCGGCGCTCCCCGCCCCGGCTCGTCCGGCCCGTAGCTCCCCGGTCGCCACTGCGCATCCGGATCGGGCGCGCCCTGCCACCACTGCGGCTCCGGCTGATTGCGGTCGTCGCCACTCATGGTCGTCCCCTGCCTGTCGTATCACCGCGTTGTATATCGCGGCCGACGCCTATCGCGCAGCAGTGGCCGAAGACGCGGTGATCCCGCGCCCGCTATCGGCGGCCGGCTTCTTCGGCGGTGCGCCCACCAGCGTGAGCAGGGTGGCCTCGGGGCGGCAGCAGAAGCGGTACGGGGCCCACGGCGAGGTGCCCAGGCCAGCCGACACATGCAGGCGGGTGTGTGCGCCCCAGCGCGACGCGCCCTTGACCCGGGAGCGGTCGATGCCGCAGTTGGTGACCAGCGCGCCGTAGAACGGCAGGCACAGCTGGCCGCCGTGCGTATGCCCGGCCATGACCAGGTCGTAGCCGTCGTCGGCGAAGCGGTCCAGCACCCGCGGCTCGGGGGAGTGGGTGAGGCCGATGCTCAAGTCCGCCAGGGGGTTCGGCGCGCCCGCCACGGTGTCGTAGCGATCCCGCTTCAGGTGCGGATCGTCCACGCCCGCGGTCGAGATCTTCACCCCGGCGACCTCGATATCGCGGCGCACGTGCGTCAGGTCCAGCCAGCCCCGCTCGCTGAAGGCGGCGCGCAGATCCTGCCACGGCAGCGGGTCGCCGAAGACTCGCTTGTGGTCGGACTTGAAGTACTTCAGCGGATTCTTCGGCACCGGCGCGAAGTAGTCGTTGCTGCCGAAGATGAAGATGCCGGGCCGCGCCAGCAGTCCGCCCAGCGACTGCACGACGGACGGCACTGCCTTGGGGTGCGCCAGGTTGTCGCCGGTGTTCACCACCAGATCCGGTTCCAGCCGATCCAGCTCCCGCACCCACGCCTGCTTCAACTGCTGGCCGGGTGTCATGTGCAGATCGCTGATGTGTAGCACGCGTAGCGAGGGCTTACCCGGTTCGAGCACCGGTAGCGTCGCCTCCCGCAGCACGAACGCGTTCCGTTCGATGAGCGAGGCGTAACCGATTCCGGCGACCGCGGCCCCGGCGGCTCCCAGAGCGGCGTTTCGCAGGGCGGAGGTCGAGATGACGGGCATTCGCCCAGAATAGGCGACCTGCGGGGGAAACATCGACTTGTGTGAGGCGTGGACCACACCGGGGCGTCGACACCGGGAAAAAGAGTGGCGGGTGCGGGGGCCGCGAGCGGTAGCGTGAGCGCATGTCGGAACTCAAGGCGAAGCTGCGTACGGACCTCACGGCCGCGATGAAGGCCAAGGACGCGCTGCGGCTCAACACGCTGCGCATGCTGCTGACCGCCGTGCAGAACGCGGAGGTCGCCGGTACCGAGGCTCGGGAGCTCTCCGATGCCGAGGTGATCACGGTGCTGTCCAAGGAAGCCAAGAAGCGCAACGAGGCCGCCGTCGTCTACGAGCAGAACGGTCGCGGGGAACTCGCCGCCAATGAGCGCGCGGAGGAGTCGATCATCGAGGAGTACCTCCCCACGCCGCTCACCGACGCGGAGGTCGCGAATATCGCCGACACCGCCATCGCCCAGGTGGCCGAGGAGAACGGGGAGCGCCCCGGCATGAAGCAGATGGGCCAGGTCATGAAGGCCGCGACCGCTCTGGCGGCGGGCCGCGCCGACGGCTCGCGGGTTGCCGCAGCGGTCAAATCCAGGCTCTGACCCGCGCGTGCGGCTTGCGTCGGTGGGCGCGGGAGCCGTTTCTCCCGGCTCGGACCGCACGGGGTTCCGGCGCGGTCCGGTGCGGGCGGCGAGCGCTCGCTCGTAGTATCCGGCCTAGTAGGAGTGCGATCGGCACCGAGCACACAATCCAGATGATCAGCACTGTCAGCAGCACCGTCATGGCCGTCCGTCCCTTCGCCCGCGCTGTCTGTCGGTACGGATAGCCAACACTTTGCGAGACCGACTGGACAGGGCCGAAAGGCATTTTCGACGGATAGTTCTCCGCCTGATAGGTGGGAATACGTGCAAAAAGGACAAATTGCCCGAAGTGTGCTGCACTTCGGGCAATTCGCATTCTCGCGCCGGCTAGCGCGGGATGGGTATCGGCAGCGGTATCGGTGGCAACTGTGGCAGACCGGGCAGGCTCGGTAGGCCGGGCGGCGGTCCCGGTGTCTGCACCGGGACCGGGCGCTCACTGCCGTCGCTCACGTAGATGGTGACCACCGAGCCCGGAATCGCCGATCCGTCCGGCGAGATGCTGAGCACGGTGCCCTTGGTCGGCCCGGGGGCGGAGGCGACCGACACCTGGAAGCCCGCGCCGATCAGGGTCGAGGTGGCCTCGCCCTGGCTCATGCCGACGACATCGGGGATCTGGGCATTGTTGGAGCCGCGCACATACTTGTCGTCCAGTGGCGGGAACGCCAGCGGCGGGAAGCGGTCGAGCACGTTCTTCATCGCGCCCATCCAGGTGCGGGCCGGTTCGTTACCGCCGAACAGGTCGCCGCTGTAGCAGTTGCGCAGCGGGAACGAGCAGATCTCGCCGGGTGTCGGGGTGTCGCCGTAGATGTAGGCCGCACCCGCGAACGAGTTGGTGAACGCCAGGAACGCCGAGGAGCGGTGCGATTCGGTGGTACCGGTCTTCGCCGACAGCGGCCCGTTCCAGCCCACCGAGCGGGCCGCGCCCGCCGCCGTACCGCTGATGTCGTCCTTGCCCATGGCATTGGCGAGGGTGTGCGCCAGACCCGGCTCCACCACCTGCTCACACGCCTGCTGCGTCAGCGGCACCGGTTTGCCGTTGCGGTCCAGCACCTCCCGGATCGGGGTGGGCGGGCACCATTTGCCGCCGGAGGCCAGCGTCGCCGCCACATTCGACAGCTCGAGCGGATTGATGGCGACCGGCCCGAGCGTGAACGAGCCCAGGTTCTGGTTCTTCACCATGTCGGCCAGGCTCTGGTTGCCGAAGCCGGAGGTGCCGGGCTGGGTGTAGGAGCGCATGCCCAGCCGCACCGCCATATCCACCGTAGGCTCCACGCCCACGTCCCGGATCAGCTTGACGAAGGTGGTGTTGGGCGAGGTCGCCAGCGCCTCGGTCACCGACATGGGCGACTTGTAGGAACCGGCGTTCTTCACGCAGTAGGTCTCGGCCGGGCAGCCGGGGGTGTTGGAGTTACCCATGCCCCGGGCCTGGAAGGTGGACGGCACATCCAGCTGGGCGCTGATGCCGAGGCCCTTCTCCATGGCGGCGGCGGTGGTGAACAGCTTGAACACCGAGCCCGCGCCGTCACCGACCATCGAGTACGGCTGCGGCTGCACCGTCTGATTCGCCGCCGCGTCGAGTCCGTAGGTGCGGCTCGACGCCATGGCCAGCACCGGATGCGAATCCTGGCCGGGCGCGACGATATTCATGACCTGGGCGATGTCGTCCAGGTTCGGGTCGGCGTTCTGCGTCACCGACGCCTTCACCGCGTCCTGGACGACCGGGTCGAGGGTGGTGCGGATCAGGTAGCCGCCCTTGTCGATCTGGTCGCGGCTGATGCCCGCGTTGGCCAGGTATTGGAGGGCGTAGTCGCAGAAGAAGCCGCGGTCGTAGGCCGCGATGCAGCCGCGCGGCAGTCCTTTGGGCTCCGGCAGCACGCCCAGCGGTTCGGCCTTGGCCTTGCGGAATTCGTCGGCGCGGCTGGGAATGTTCTGGATCATGGTGTCCAGTACGGTGTTGCGCCGCTCCAGCACGCCCTGCGGGTTGGTGTAGGGGTTGAGCTTGGAGCTGGACTGCACCATGCCCGCGAGCATGGCCGACTGCACCACGTTCAGATCCTTGGCGTCGATGCCGAAGTAGGTCTGCGCGGCGTCCTGGATGCCGTAGGAGGAATTGCCGAAGGGCACCAGGTTCAGATACCGGGTGAGAATCTCGTCCTTGGTGAGCTGCTTGTCCAGGGTGAGCGCCATCCGGATCTCGCGGATCTTGCGGGCCGGGGTGGTCTCGATGGCGGCGCGGCGCTCGGCGTCGGTCTTGGCCACCACCAGCAGCAGGTAGTTCTTCACGTACTGCTGGTCGAGCGTGGAGGCGCCCTGCTGCACTTCACCGCTGGAGGTGTTGGTGAGGAAGGCGCGGAAGGTGCCCTGCCAGTCCACGCCGTGGTGGTCGGCGAAGCGGCGGTCCTCGATGGACACGATCGCCAGTTTCATGTCGTTGGAGATCTTGTCGCTGGGCACCTCGAACCGGCGCTGCTCGTACAGCCAGGCGAACGGGGTGCCGTTCGCGTCGACCATGGTGGACACCGCGGGGACAGTGCCCTCCACCAGTTCGGCGGAGACATTGTCGACGGCGTCCGCGGCGCGGTTGGAGATGTATCCGAATCCACCGGCGAGCGGGAAGAGCAGCCCGGCGAGCAGCACGGCGGCCAGTACGCAGCTGCCGGCGAGTCTCGCGAGCGTTCGTGATATCGGCACGAGTCCTAGCCTAATTGGCCTCGCGGGCACTCGGTGTGCGCGTGTCGTCGGCGTCGGTTTGTCACAAATGAGGCCGACTGCCCGGTTCCATGTCTCGATTGCATGGACGGACGTACCAGAAAATCTCAGCACGGTCTTGCGCAGGGCGCGCACCACTATCTAGATTGAGAACCCAGTGTGATAGAGCTAACACTCAAAGTGGAATGTGGTGCGGAACGCAGCGGGGTTGGGTAGCTGCGCGTCGTACGCGATTCTGGAGCGCCGTGACCCGGTGTTCGGACTGCAAAGGGGCACACCAAATGCACATGACTACCCCGATCGCTCGATTGGATGTGGAGCAGGCCGAAGCGAGAATCGCCTGGGTTTCCCAGGCCCGATGCAAGGAAGTGGATCCCGACCAGCTGTTCGTGCGTGGCGCGGCGCAGCGCAAGGCGGCCACCATCTGCCGGCATTGCCCGGTGTTGATGGAGTGCGGCGCTGACGCCCTCGACAATCGCGTCGAGTTCGGAGTGTGGGGCGGCATGACCGAGCGGCAGCGCCGGGCGCTGTTGAAGCAGCACCCGGAGGTGACCTCCTGGGCGGATTTCTTCCGCGTCCAGCGTCAGCAGAAGGTAGCGATGTAACCCGTATACCGATTAGCAGAACGGACCGAGCCCGCATATAGCGGGCTCGGTCCGTTTCTGGGGCAGAATCGGTCGTTTCGCACAGACCGTACCAATCGGAAGAGGGTCACTTATGTCCGATTGCTACTGCGGTGCAGCGTGATCCGACTGTCACATTCACGCCGATCGGGCCGGCGTCGCGGCCTCGGCGAGCTGTGCGCCCACCGCCCGTAGCGCCTCCAGATCGGCGACCTCGAACGGCAGCGCCGTGACGGTCGCGATCGGCACCCGCGGATGTGCGCCCGTGAACCGGTGCAGCAGGTGCTGCTCACGCCGGGCTGTCTCGGCGCGGTGCGCGTGAATGCGCAGTACGGCGGCGGTCAGCGTGGCCGCCGTCGCCTCGGCGTTCTCGGTGCCGTCGGCCGGGGCCAGCCGGCCGGCGGCCACCAGCGCCTCCTGCGCGGACAGCGAACTCAGCACCGGGTGGGTGCGATTGAGCACCAGCCCGGCCAGCGGCATCTTGTCCGTGGAGAGCCGATCCACGAAGAACGACGCCTCCCGCAGCGCGTCCGGTTCGGCCGCCGCCACCACCACGAAGTGGGTGCCCGGCCGCGACAGCATGGCGTAGGTGCGGTCCGCGCGATCCTGGAAGCCGCCGAACATGGACTCCAGCGACTGCAGGAACAGCGAGGCGTCCTTGAGCAGCTGCCCGCCCACGATGGTGGACACACCGCGCAGCGCCAGGCTCATGGCCCCGGTCACCAGGCGGCCCACGCCGCGACCCGGCATCATGATCACGCGAATCATGCGGCCGTTGAGGAAGTTCCCGAGCCGCTTGGGCGCGTCCAGGAAATCCAGCGCATTGCGCGAGGGCGGGGTGTCGACCACGATCAGGTCCCATTCGCGCTTGGCGGCGAGCTGGCCCAGCTTCTCCATGGCCATGTACTCCTGCGTTCCGCCGAAGGACGAGGCCACCGTCTGGTAGATCGGGTTGGCGAAGACCTGCTCGGCCTTCTCCGGACTGGTGTGCTCGAGCACCATCTCGTCGAAGGTGCGGCGCATATTCAGCATCATGGCGTACAGCTCGCCCTTGGCGTCGGGGCCCAGTTGCACCCGCTGCGGGGTATTGCCCAGGTCCGACACGCCCAGCGACTGCGCCAGCCGCCGCGCCGGGTCGATGGTCAGCACCACCACGCGACGGCCCTCCTCCGCGGCCCGCAGTGCGATGGCGGCGGCCGTGGTGGTCTTGCCCACGCCGCCGGACCCGCAGCACACGATGATGCGCGCGGCCGGATCCTTGATGATCGTCGAGAAGTCCAGCGGGACCGCACTTGCCGGAAGAATCATGTCAGCGAACCCCCTGGGCGCTCAGATATTCGGCCAGCTCGTAGAGCCCGCCCAGATCCATGCCGTCGGCCAGCGACGGCAGGTACAGCCGGGAGATGTCCACCGCGGCGAGATCCGCCGCGCTCTCGTCCTGCGCCTGCAACCGCGCCGAATGTTCCACGGCCTCGGTGACCAGGCCCTGGAAATCCTGCTCCGACAGCGTGATTCCGGCCTCGGCCAGACCGGACTTCAGGGCCTCGGCGTCGAGATCGCCGCGGGCCACCTCGGCCCGCACGGTGCGCGGCAGATAGCCCTCGCTCGCCCGGTTCACGATCACCGTCCCGATATTCAGGTCGTTCGCGGTCAATTCGGCGACCGCGTCGGCGGTTTCCTGCACCGGCAGCGCCTCCAGCAGCGTGACCAGGTGGATCATCGTCTGCTCGGAATGCAGCAGCTTGGACACGCCATCGGCCTGCGCGGCGATCGGCCCGCCCTTGGCGATCTCCGCCATGGCCTGGGTGACGTCCAGGAAGCTGGCGATGCGGCCGGTCGGCGGGGCGTCGATGACGATCTCGTCATAGGCCGGTGTGCCCGACTTGTCGACGCGCACCGCGCATTCCTTGATCTTGCCGGTGAGGATCACGTCCCGCAGCCCCGGCGCGATGGTGGTGACGAACTCGATGGCGCCCACCCGGCGCATGGCGCGGCCGGCGAAACCCAGGTTGTAGAACATGTCCAGGTATTCCAGGAACGCATGCTCGACATCCAGGGCCAGCGCCACCACCTCGCCGCCGCCGTCCGCGGTGGCGATGCGGGTCTCGGTGGGCGGCAGCGGTGGTACGTCGAAGAGTTGGGCGATGGACTGCCGACCCTCCACCTCTACCAGCAGCACCCGACGACCACCGGCCGCCAGTGCGAGCGCCAATGCCGCCGCGACCGTCGACTTCCCGGTCCCCCCTTTCCCCGAGACATAGTGCAGGCGGGCCTTCTCGGCCCGCTGCGGCCATCCTGTTTGGACCCCTGGCTCCGCCGAAACGGGCACTGCGATCGGTACTCCCACGTTCGCGAGCCTATAACTCGTTCCTTATTCCTGCCCAGAGGATGACGAGGACTGTCTGGTACACCACGTTTCGACGGGCCGATTCCCGATCCGTTCGGCGCGGCCGGGAGGGGCCGGGGATGCCTTGCGCGGCACCCGAGCTCTACGCTCACCCCATGAGTGATGTGACCGCGTGGGAATACGCGACCGTGCCGCTGCTGACGCATGCGACCAAGGCGATCCTCGACCAGTGGGGCGCCGACGGTTGGGAACTCGTCACCGTGCTGCCCGGACCGACCGGTGAGCAGCACGTGGCCTACCTGAAGCGGCCCAAGAACTGATGAGCGCCGCAGCGGCCACCAACTGGGCCGAGAACCTGGAGAAGCTGGGGCTCACCCTGCCCCCGGTCGCGGCACCCGTCGCGGCGTACATCCCCGCCACCCGCAGCGGCATCCACGTCTACACCTCCGGGCAGCTGCCCTTCCGCGACGGTGAACTCACCGCCGTCGGCAAGGTCGGCGCCGAGGTGAGCATCGAGCAGGCCAAGGAGGCGGCCAAGTACTGCGCGCTCAACGCGCTGGCCGCCGTGCACGGCCTGGTCGGGCTCGACAACGTGGTGCGGATCGTGAAGGTCGTCGGATTCGTCGCCTCCGCACCGGGATTCACCGACCAGCCGGTGGTCATCAACGGCGCGTCGGAACTGCTCGGCGAGGTCTTCGGCGAGGCGGGCGTGCACGCGCGCTCCGCGGTCGGCGTCTTCGAACTGCCGAAGAACACCCCCGTCGAGGTCGAACTGATCGCCGAGGTGCGCTCTGTTTGATTTGCCCTCCGCTGCGCTCCGGGCGGGTTCGCGGCGCTGAAGGTCTCGGTTCTTCCCTCCTCCGCTTCCCTCCTCCGCTCCGTCAGTCCAGAACCGAGACGCGCCGCGAACCAACGGGGCGTGACGCAGGGGGCGGGGGTGTAGGAAGGCGGGTCTGGTGTGTGGCGGCTCGATCCGGTAAGGACGGGGATATGACCCTCAACCATCCCGCGTACGAGCGGGTGCGACAGGTGACGCCGAGCGCCGCGGTGCTGCTGGCGGACAATCCCGGCCAGATGACGCTGGAGGGCACCAACACCTGGCTGCTGCGGGCGCCGCGGGTGTCGGGGTGGGTGGTGGTGGATCCTGGTCCCAAGGACCGGGCGCACTCCGAGGCCATCGCGCGCGCCACCGACGGGGATATCGCGCTCACCCTCATCACCCATCACCACCACGACCACACCGGGGGCATCGACCGGCTGGTCCGGCTCACCGGAACGCCCGTGCGGGCGGTGGACTCGGGCTTCCTGCACGGCGGCGGCACCGAACTGGTGGACGGCGAGGTCATCGAGGCGGCGGGCGTCCGGCTGACCGCCGTGGCGACCCCGGGGCACACCGCCGACTCGGTGAGTCTGCTGTTGGACGGCCCCGACGACGCCGCGGTGCTGACCGGCGACACCGTGCTCGGTAGCGGCACCACGGTGCTGGAATCCCGTGACGACGCACTCGCCGACTACCTGGACTCGCTGCGCCGCTTGGCCGAGATCGCCCCCGGCCGAACACTGCTCCCCGCCCACGGACCCGACCATCTCGACGCCGAACCCGTGATCGCCTACTACCTGAAGCACCGCGAGGAACGTCTCCAACAGGTCCGTGACGCATTGGAGAAGCTCGGCCCCGAGGCCAAGTCGCTCCAGATCGTCGCGCACGTCTACGCGGATGTGGACAAGCGGCTCTGGCCCGCGGCCCGCAGCTCGGTGCAGGCGCAGCTCGCCTATATCCGCTCACACGGGTAGTCGCGCGAGTAGGCCGGGCCGCCACTCCCGGTGACGGCCCGGCCTGTCGCGGCGTCCGATTCACCCCGCCGCGACGGCGACGCGGGTGCGGTGGGTGAGACGGCGGGTTCGCAGCAGACCGCCGAGGTAGGCGGCCGGGAGACCGGTGGCGGCCACGGCCAGGGCGTACCAGTGCGGGCCGATATTCATGTTCCAAGTGGCGATGGCGGCGCCGAACCCGCCGACGGTGCCGAGGGCACCCAGAACCAGTGCGTGCCGCATGGGATGGGCGGGGGCGAGGCCAGCGGCCACGTAGGCGCCGAGTACGGCGAAGCCGGTGCGGTACAGGATCACGGACAGCACGACCGGGACCGGTGCATAGAGATGGCCGCTGGGCAGGTATCCGCTGGATTCCAGGACCAGGTCGGTGGCGCTGGACGCGGTGGCGGCGACGGCGAATCCGGCGACGATGGCGCCGATGCTCTTCAGGATGTTCATGATGGCTCCTCGAGGCTCGAGCTGGTTTCCCCTATGGGGGTTCTCGCCTCTTGGTCGGAGCCGATCACGCGGTCTCGACACACTTCGTCGACACCGTCGAGAAAATTTCGGCCATCGGCGTCAGGACACGCGTGTGGGCCGGGTCGTCACCGGTGTGGTGACGACCCGGCCTCCGCGAGTCTGTGGTTCTCCCCGGCGTCAGCGGGCGCGGCGGGCCAGGCGCTCCGAATCGGAGATCAGCACGCTCTTGCCCTCGAGGCGCAGCCAGCCGCGGTGCGCGAAGTCGGCCAGGGCCTTGTTCACGGTTTCGCGGGAGGCGCCGACCAGCTGGGCGATCTCCTCCTGGGTGAGGTCATGGGTGACGCGCAGGGCGCCCGCCTCCTGGGTGCCGAAACGCTGTGCGAGCTGCAGCAGCGCCTTGGCGACACGACCCGGCACGTCGGTGAAGATGAGGTCGGCGAGGTTGTTGTTGGTGCGGCGCAGACGGCGCGCCAACACTCGCAACAGCTGCTCGGCGATCTCCGGCCGCTGATCGATCCACGACTTCAACGCGTCGCGATCCATCGTGACCGCTCGCACCTCGGTGACCGTGGTGGCCGTCGAGGTACGCGGACCCGGGTCGAAGATCGACAGCTCACCGAACATGTCCGACGGGCCCATGATGGTCAGCAGGTTCTCCCGACCGTCCGGAGACCGGCGGCCGATCTTCACCTTGCCGGACGTGATGATGTACAGGCGGTCGCCGGGCTCACCCTCGTTGAAAATGACATGGCCGCGCGGGAAGTCCACGGGCTGAAGCTGTTTGGCGAGGGCCGCCACGGCGGTTGGCTCGACGCCTTGGAAGATGCCTGCTCTGGCGAGGGCCTCGTCCACGAATGTGCTCCTTATGGGAAATGGCTCTGTCCTGGACCGAAGCTGATTCGGCCGACAGTGCAGTCTACTTTGCAATATGTCCGGGTAGTGATAGACACCACGCGCCGCGTTCAATCTCCGACACGCTGAGGCCCTTTTCACGACGCCCACTGTCGGCCCTCGCGACACACAGAAGCCCACTACAGCGACACGCGGTCCGTTTCCTGCGACACACGGGTCCGGTGCTCACGACACGCAGAACATAATTCTGCGACACGCGTAATTTTCGCAACCTGCGGGTCGGCCGCGTCGCATTCGGGCGGCCGCTGTGCGGCGCTCAGCTGGCCTGCGCCACATCCATGGCTTCACCGCGGGTCCGCCGCGGCCGCGGGCGCGCCGCAGCGGCCGGAAGTCCCAATTTGGTCAGATCGCTGACCTCGGCATTCGTCGCCCTATCCAGGTACTGCCGCACCTCTTCGTCCGGTTCGAGCAGCTTGCGGAGCCGGTTCTCGACTCGTTCCATCCCCAGTGCGAACAGCATCAGCACCACCGGGAAGAGCACCACAGCGAGTCCTTGCATACGGGTGAGTAAACACGCCCAAGGTCTCAGATGGAACACGGGAGGTGCGCAGCCCGGTTGTCGGCCGGTTCTGGTTCCGTAAGGTGGACGCGTGCGTGTCTCCGAATCCAGCGCTGCCGCGCGAAGCGGTAAAGCGCGGTCCGCCGATGCCGTCGTGCCCGCGGCGGCGAGTGAAGGCGCCACCGCGCCGCGAGCGTTCGAGCGACCGGTGAAAGCGAATCCGCGACGCAATGAGACCCGTACGGGTCTGGTGCGCCGCGCCCGCCGGATGTACCGCGATCTGACCGTCGCATTTCCCGACGCGCACTGCGAACTCGATTTCACCACGCCACTCGAATTGGCCGTGGCCACAATTCTTTCCGCGCAGTGCACCGATGTACGGGTGAACATGACCACCCCGGTGTTGTTCGCGAAGTATCCCGATGCGCGCGCCTATGCCGAAGCCGATCGCACCGAGCTGGAGGAGTACATCCGGCCGACCGGTTTCTACCGCAACAAGGCGTCCGCGCTCATCGGCCTCGGTCAGGCGCTCATGGAGCGCTACGACGGCGAGCTACCCGACACCCTCGACAAGCTCGTGCAGCTGCCCGGCATCGGGCGCAAGACCGCGAACGTCATCCTCGGCAATGCCTTCGATGTGCCCGGAATCACGGTCGACACCCACTTCGGCCGCCTGGTGCAGCGCTGGAAATGGACCACCGAGGAGGACCCGGTCAAGATCGAGCACGCGGTCGGAGCCCTCATCGAGCGCAAACACTGGACCATGCTCTCGCACCGGGTGATCTTCCACGGCCGTCGCGTCTGCCACGCCCGCAAACCGGCGTGCGGGGCCTGCCTGCTCGCCAAGGACTGCCCCTCCTACGGCACCGGACCCACCGATCCCGCCACCGCCGCCGCCCTGGTCAAGGGACCCGAGACCGAGCATCTGCTCGAGTTGGTGGGGCTGTGAGACCCGAGCGGTCGGGGGACGAGCAGAGATCACGTGGACTGTCACAACGGCCGGTGCTGCGGTGGACGCTGCTCGCCGTCGTGGTGGCCGTCGCGCTGACGGTGGCGCTGTGGCCGCGCGACACGAACGACGACACCACCGCCGAGGGCGGCGCGACCCGCCCCGTGCCGGTCGTATCCGAACAGGATCGCGCCGCCGCCGCGCTGGCCGCGTGCCCGCGGCCCAGCGGCGCGCCCGTCGGTGACGGCCCGCTGCGCGGCATCACGCTGACCTGCCTGGCCGACGGGCAGCCCGTCGATCTGGCCGCCGCCCTGGCGGGCAAACCCGCGCTGCTCAACCTGTGGGCCTACTGGTGTGGCCCGTGCGCAGAGGAACTACCTCTGCTACAACAGTTTTCGGATCGAGCCGCCGGTGCGGTTACGGTGCTGACCGTGCACAGTGATCCGGATGCGGTGAAGGCGTTGGCGCGACTGACCGATCTCGGCGTCCACCTGCCGGGCGTGGCGGACGCCGACGCCCGGGTGCGGGTCGCGGTCGGCACCGGCCCCTACTACCCGCAGTCGGTGTTGCTGCGGGCCGACGGCACCGTGGCCGATATCGTCCGGCGCACCTTCACCAGCGTCGACGACATCGCGGCGACCGTCGACGCCCAGCTCGGAGTGCAGGCATGAGATACGAGATTTCCACCGACGGCGTTCCGCGGTGGCTGCGCGGGGTGGTCGAACACGATCCGGCCGACCCCACCGGCATCAATCCGGTGCTGCGCCGCACCGTGATGCGCAAGGCCGTGCGGAAGGTCGCCGGTGCCGCCGGCATGACGCGCGACGCCGCCGTGCTGGTGCTGTTCGGCGGACAGCCCGACCCCGACCCCAACACGCCCGGTGGTCTGCCCGAGGACGCGAATGTGCTGCTCACCCAGCGGGCCGCCACCCTGCGCCAGCACAGCGGGCAGGTCGCCTTCCCCGGCGGCGCGGTCGACCCCGGTGACGAGGGACCGATCTTCACCGCCCTGCGGGAGGCCGAGGAGGAGACCGGCCTGGACCCGGGCGGCGTGCAGCCGCTGTCCGTCCTGCCCAAGATCTTCGTGCCGCCGTCGGGCTTCGACGTCACCCCCGTGGTCGGCTACTGGCGCACCCCCGGGGAAGTGGGGGTGGTCAGCGCGGCCGAGGCCACCCGGGTCGCCCGGGTGCCGCTGTCCGAACTGCTCGATCCGGCCAACCGGTTCGTGGTCCGGCATCCGCTCGGCTACATGGGTCCGGCCTTCGCGGTGGACGGCATGCTGGTCTGGGGATTCACCGCGGGCGTGCTCGCGGGGCTGCTCGCGGTATCCGGCTGGGAGAAAGAATGGGACCATCACGATGTGCGTGATCTACAGGCCTCGTTGGCCGCGGTAGGGATGACGTTATGAGCGCTTCGGCCTGGCTCGACCTCGGTGTCCTGATCATCGCGCTACTGGCCGCCTCCTCCGGGTGGCGGCAGGGCGCGGTCGCCTCGGCGCTCGCCTTCCTGGGCGTCGTGCTGGGGGCCGTGGCGGGCATCCTCATCGCGCCGCACATCCTCATCCATCTGAGCGAGGGCCGCAGCCGCGTTCTGGTGGGCGTGGTGCTCATCGTCGTGCTGGTGATCATCGGCGAGGTGGCGGGCATGGTGCTGGGGCGCGCCGCGCGCAGCGGGATGCGCGACCCCTTCACCCGCAGTGTGGACAGCGTGGTCGGGGCGGGCCTGCAGACGGCGGCGGTACTGGCCACCGCATGGCTGCTGGCACTGCCGCTGACCAGCTCCTCGCAGCCGAATATCGCCGCGGCCGTGCAGAATTCCCGCGTGCTGGCCGAGGTGAACACGGTCGCGCCGGACTGGCTGCGGCAGCTGCCCAACGAATTCTCCAGCCTGCTCAACACCTCCGGACTGCCCGATGTCATCGGTCCGTTCGGGCAGGTGTCGGTGGCGGCCGTGGAGCCGCCCGACGCGAGCGTGCTGCGGTTGCCGGTGGCGCAGCAGTTGCAGCTCAGCGTGCTGCGCATCCGCGGGCAGGCGCCCAGTTGCCAACGCGCGCTGGAGGGTTCCGGATTCGTGGTCGCGCCCGAACGCATCATGACCAACGCGCACGTGGTGGCGGGCACCAACAAGGTCAGCGTGGACACCGTGCGCGGGCCGCTGGCGGCCACCGTGGTGCTGTTCGATCCGATGAAGGACATCGCGATCCTCGACGTGCCCGGACTGGCCTCGCCTGTCATTCCGCTGGCGCCGCAACCGGCGGCGGCCGGGGAGAGCTCCATCGTGCTCGGCTACCCCGGCGGCGGGGCCTACTCGGCCAGCGCGGCCCGGGTGCGGGAGACCCTGGACCTCAAGGGGCCGAACATCTACCGCGACGGGAACGTGCAGCGCGAGGTGTACACCGTGCGCGGGCTGGTGCGCGCGGGCAACTCCGGCGGACCGCTGGTGGACACCGAGGGGCAGGTGCTCGGGGTGGTGTTCGGCGCGGCGGTCACCGACGAGGACACCGGATACGTGCTGACCCTCAACGAGGTTCGCGGGGAGCTGGACAACGCGTCCGCCTTCACCGCGCCGGTCGCGACGGGACAGTGTGTACTGAGCTGATCGGACGCACCGCTGACCGGACGCCCCGGGGAACGTCCGGAACTCGGCGGGCTAGGCCAGCAGCTTGGCCAGTTCGGCGGTGACGGCCTCGGGGTTCTCCTGATGGGCGAAATGTCCCGCGTCGGGAATGCCGACCAGGCGGCGTTCGGGCGCGAGGTGGTGGCCGCGGCGGACGGTGGCGGCCAGGATGTACCGATCGCCGTCGCCGTGCAGGGCGAGCACCGGGATGCGCACCGCCTCCCGCATGGTCGCCATGAAACGCTTGCCGTCCGGCCGCCACTGGCTGCGGAAGGCCCAGCGCTGGTATTCCAGGGCACAGTGCGACGCACCGGGGATGCGGATGGCGGCGCGCATCCGGATGGCGGCATCGGCGAACTCGGCGGTGTGCGACCAGCGTTCGCTCACCCGCTGTCGCAGCAGCCGCTCGATCTCCGCGCCGTCGGACTTGGTGAGCAGCCGCTCTCCGTAGCGCGGCAGTTGGTAGCGCAGGAAATTGGGCAGCCAGGCCCGCCGCTGCCGCCCGTCGCGCAGCACCATGTGCTTGAGCGCCGCCGGATGCGGTGAGCTGATCAGGGCGATGGACCGCACCACGCGCGGATGCAGCACCGCGGTCGCCCAGCACACCAGACCACCCTCGGCGTGGCCGACGAGCGTGGCCTCGGTGTGCCCGAGTGCGCGGATCAGGCCCGCCACATCACCGGCCAGGGTCCAGCCGTCGTAACCGCGCGGCGGCTTGTCGGAATCCCCGTAGCCGCGCAGATCCACCGCCACGGCCCGGAAACCGCGCGCGGCGAGTCCGGTGAGCTGGTGCCGCCACGACCACCAGAAATCGCCGAAACCGTGCAGCAGCACCACCAGCGGCGCATCCGGATCGATCGCCGGCACACCGGCACCGGGCTCCGCTTCGACCACATGGAAGCGAATGCCGTTGGCATGCACGTCCCGATGGGTCCACGGGCCCTCGTAGCGGACGCTGGACGGATCCGGAAGCGAGTTCGACGACACGCCCGGAAGCGTAATGGAAGACCTACGCTCGGAACTTGTCGAGCGCGCCCGGCGCGGCCTCGTGCGCCCCGGGCGCGCCGAAACCGCTGGGCAGCACGGTCTTCGCCTCCTTGAGCGATTCGATGGTCTTCTCGGGGGCGCGCAGCTTGCGCACCTTGAGATAGCCCAGGCCGCCGAAGGCCGCCACGGCCACCACCATCAGCAGGAAGACGAGGAGGAACGCCAGCCAGCGCCACATCCACATATCCAGCAGCTCGGCCAGGAAGAAGAAGAAAAAGAACGAGCTGAACAGCAGGATGGTCAGCGCGACGATGAAGTAGACGCTGCCCTGCAGGCCCTTCTTGATCTCCCCGGTGACCTCGGCCTTGGCGAGCTCCACCTCGGCCCGCACCAGCGTCGACATCTGCTCGGTGGCATCACGAACCAGTCCGCCGATGCTTTCGGAGCGAGCATCGACCTCGGACAGTGGAATCGAGGTGAGGGTACGGGCATGACGCCCTTCCTGACCGTTGCCGCCCTGTGTGAAGCTCAATTGCTCGACCCTTCTCCGTGTCAGTCGACCCGTCCCGGTACCGCCCGGTCAGTCACTCTCTTGTTCCTGCAGTGCCCGCTCGTCTCGCGCCGCCTGGTGAGCACGGCCACGACGCAACAGTAGCGCCGAACCCACCAGGGAAGCCGCCAACGACGTGAGCAACACGGCCGCCTTCGCGAGTTCCGCCGCGGAGCCGTCGCCGACATCCGCGAGTGCGAGTTCCGCCACCAAGAGGCTAACGGTGAAGCCGATGGCTCCGAGGACCGACAGGGCGAACATATCCCGATAGGCGAGATCGGTGGGCTTCTTGGCCAGTCCGAACCGGATTGCGGCCCAGGCGAATCCGAAGATGCCCACGGTCTTGCCCACCAGCAGACCGAGCACGATGGCCAGCCCCAGGCGGTTGGTGAAGATCTCCGAGAACACGTCGGCGTTCAGCGTGACGCCGGAGGCGAACAGCGCGAACACCGGCACGCAGAAGGCCGCGGAGATGGGCTGGAAGAAGTGCTCGAGGTTGGCCGCGGGCACGCAGTGCTCGTCCTCGTCCGGATCCGGCCGGACCCGCGTCAACAGACCCAGCGCCACGCCCGCCAGCGTCGGGTGGATGCCCGCCTCGTGCAGGGCGTACCAGGCCACCAGCGCCACCGGCACGTACAGGATCGGCGTGCTCACCCGGTACTTCTGACCCACCCACCAGATCGCGAAGCACAGGATGGCGGCCAGCAGCCACAGCATCTTCACCGTGGTGGTGAACAGCACGGCGATCAGGATGATGGCGATCAGATCGTCCACCACGGCCAGGCTGAGCAGGAAGACGCGCGCGGCGGCCGGAATCCGGGAACCGGTGAGGGCCAGCACACCCAGCGCGAAGGCGATATCGGTGGCCACCGGAATGGCCCAGCCGCGGTCCATGCCCTCCACGCCCCAGCCGACCGCGACGGCGATGAGCGCGGGCAGCAGCACGCCGCCGAACGCCGCGATGATCGGCAGGGACGCGCTCTTGCGGTCGGCGAGTTCGCCGACCACCAGCTCACGTTTGAGCTCCAGCCCGGCGACGAAGAAGAAGATGGCGAGCAGACCGTCCTTGGTCCAGTCGGCCAGGGTGAGGTCCAAATGTAGCGGCGGAATCGCCAGCCGGGTGTCGACCATGGTCGTATAGCTGTCGCCCCACGGTGAGTTGACCCAGATCAGGGCGGCCGCGGCGGCGATGAGGAGCAGTGCGCCACCGAATGTTTCGGTCCGTAGATAGCGGGAGAGCTCGGAGCGGACCTGGGTGATCACTCGGGCACCTTTCAGCCGGTTCGACAGAACAGCGGCGTGCGAAACCCATCCGGGAGCGATCGGCCACATGCCGCATGCCGACCAGACTTCCCGGCACACCTTTACGGGATTCTAATGGTTTGCCGGAAATGTTCCGACTCGGAGTGAAACGGCCCTGTGACTGTGCAGGTCACAGGGCCGTTCGCGCGCCGCGGGCGGTATCAGGCCCGGCGGGCCCGGATGGCCTCGAAGACGTTCGGGTCGACCAGGGTGGAGGTGTCGCCGAGTTCGCGGCCCTCGGCGACATCGCGCAGCAGCCGGCGCATGATCTTGCCGGAGCGGGTTTTGGGCAGCTCGGGCACGATGTGGATCTCGCGCGGTTTGGCGATGGGCGAGATCTCGCGGGAGACCTCGGCCTTCAGTTCGGCGACGAGACTCTCACCGGTGTCGGTGGCTTCGGCGGTGAGGATGACGAAGGCCACGATGCCCTGACCGGTGGTGGCGTCGGAGGCCCCGACGACGGCGGCTTCGGCGACACCGGCATGGCCGACGAGGGCGGATTCGACCTCGGCGGTGGAGATGCGGTGGCCGGAGACGTTCATGACGTCGTCGACGCGGCCGAGGACCCACAGGTCGCCGTCGGTGTCGAGTTTCGCGCCGTCCCCGGCGAAGTACCAGCCCTGCTCGCGGTAGCGGGACCAGTAGGTGTCGCGGTAGCGCTCGTTGTCGCCCCAGATGCCGCGCAGCATCGACGGCCAGGGCTGGTCGAGGACCAGATACCCGTTGGCTTCGGTCTCGCCGAGTTGGACGGGTTTGCCGTCCTCGTCGACGACCGTGGCCGAGATGCCGGGCAGGGGGCGCATGGCGGCGCCGGGTTTGGTGGTGGTGACGCCGGGCAGCGGGGAGATCATGATGGCGCCGGTTTCGGTTTGCCACCAGGTGTCCACGATGGGGGTGGTGTCGCCGCCGATGACCTCGCGGTACCAGCGCCAGGCTTCGGGGTTGATGGGTTCGCCGACCGAGCCGAGCAGGCGCAGGGAGCTCAGGTTGTGGGCGTCGGGGATTTCGCGGCCCCATTTCATGAAGGTCCGCACCAGGGTGGGGGCGGTGTAGTAGATGGAGACGCCGTACTTCTCCACGATCTGCCAGTGCCGGTGCTCGTCGGGGAAGTTCGGGGTGCCCTCGTAGACGACCTGGGTGGCGCGGTTGGACAGCGGTCCGTACACGATGTAGGAGTGTCCGGTCACCCAGCCGATGTCGGCGGTGCACCAGTACACGTCCTGGCCGGGCTTGTGGTCGAAGACGTAGTGGTGGGTGTAGGAGGTTTGGGTGAGGTAGCCGCCGCTGGTGTGCAGGATGCCTTTGGGTTTTCCGGTGGTGCCGGAGGTGTAGAGGATGAACAGCGGGTGTTCGGCGTCGAAGGGCTGTGCCTCGTGTTCGGGGGATGCCTGGGCGACGGTCTCGTGCCACCAGAGGTCGCGGTCGTCGGTCCAGGGGACGTCGATGCCGGTGCGGCGGACGACGAGGACGTGGTCGACGCTGGTCGCGCCGCCGTCGGCGGCGAGGGCTTCGTCGACGGCGGCCTTGAGCGGGGCGGCGGTGCCGCGTCGCCACTGGCCGTCGGTGGTGATGACCAGTTTGGCGGCCGCGTCGTCGACGCGGGAGCGCAGGGCGGTGGGGGAGAAGCCCGCGAACACCACCGAGTGGGTCAGTCCCAGGCGGGCGCAGGCGAGCATGGACACGATGGCCTCGGGCACCATCGGCATGTAGATGGCCACCCGATCTCCGGCTCGCAGCCCGAGCCCGGCCAGTGTGTTCGCGGCCCTGGACACCTCGGCCAGTAGCTCGCCATAGGTGATGTCGCGGGAGTCCCCGGGCTCGCCCTCCCAATGGATGGCGATCTGATCGCCGTGTCCGGAGTGCACGTGCCGGTCCACGCAGTTGTAGGCGACGTTCAGCGTGCCGTCGGCGAACCACTTCGCGAACGGCGCATCGCTCCAGTCCAATACCCGGGTCCAGGGCTGATGCCAGTGCAGCCGTTGGGCCTGTTCGGCCCAGAACGCCTCGCGGTCGGCGTGGGCCCGATCGTAGAGAGAGGCGTCGGCATTGGCCGCGGCGGCGAAGGCCGCGCTCGGCGGGTACGCGTCCAGGTGATCAGCGGTGGGTTCGGTCATCTCTCTTCTTCTCTCGACATCTGCCCGCGGCGGTCCGCGGGGGTGACCGCGGCCACGTTCGACAGTATCCGACTGTGACCTGCGTCGTATTTGTCTGTCCCGAAGGGTGCCCAGATGTGCAATGTGTCACGCGGATACGCGGCAAAGAGTCGGGCATGTTGCCACATTGCTAACAAGGTGAACAATCCCTCATCGAATCGCTGACAACGGCTGACAGGGTGGCTACTGTCCGTTTCACCTGAGACGACCCCGCGGTGTGCTCCGGTGGACCCCGGTGCGCGCCGTGCCGTCTTCCTGCGATCGGGAGAATGCCTTGAGAGCGAAGATGATTGCCGCGGCGGCGGCCGCACTGCTGGCCACGAGCCTGACCCTGACGGCCTGCTCATCCGACAGCGGCGGCAGCGCCGATATCGTCACCGTCAACGGTGCCGAACCGCAGAATCCGTTGGTGCCCACCAACACCAATGAGAATATGGGCGGCCGGGTGGTCGACCGGCTGTGGGCGGGCCTGAAGTACTACGACGCCGACGGGGTGGCGCACAACGAGGTCGCGGAATCCATCGAGACCACCGATCGCAAGAACTACACCGTCACCCTGAAACCGGACTGGAAGTTCACCGACGGCAGCCCGGTGACCTCCAGGTCCTTCGTGGACGCCTGGAACTACGGCGCGCTGTCCACCAACGCCCAGCTACAGAACTACGTGTTCACCCCCATCGCCGGATTCGACGAGGTCGCCAAGGAGAACCCGACGCAGCGCACCATGTCGGGCCTGAAGGTGATCGACGACCGCACCTTCACCATCGAACTGAAGGCCCCCTCGATCGACTTCGAGGACTCGCTCGGTTACGCGCCGTTCTATCCGCTGCCCGAGTCCGCCTACGCCGATATGGCGGCCTTCGGCCAGAACCCGATCGGCAACGGCCCCTACATGTTCGCCGGACCCGGCGCCTGGGAGCACAACAGCAAGATCGACCTGGTGCCCAATCCGGACTATCCGGGCGGCCGCCCGGCCAAGAACAAGGGCCTGCGGTTCGTCATGTACCAGTCCTTCGATACCGCCTACGCCGACCTGCAAGCGGGCAACCTCGACGCCCTCGACACCATCCCGGAAAGCGCCCTCACCGTCTACCAGAACGACCTCGGCGACCGCGCGATCACCAAGCCGACCGCGCAGAACCAGCACATCGGGGTGCAGTCCAATGTTCCGCACTTCGGCGGCGAGGAGGGGCTGCTGCGCCGTCGCGCCATCTCCATGGCCATCGACCGGGAATCCATCTGCGACAAGATCTTCCACGGCACCCGGCTCCCGGCCCGCGACTTCACCGCCGCCACCCTGCCCGGCTTCGACGGTGACCTGCCGGGTTCGGAGGTGCTGAAGTTCAACCCCGACGAAGCCAAGAAACTGTGGGCGCAGGCCGATGCCATGTCCCCGTGGTCGGGCCGGTACGAGATCGCCTACAACTCCGACGGCGGCCACCAGGCGTGGATCGAGGCCGTGGCCAACAGCGTCAAGAACACGCTCGGCATCGACGCCATCGCGGTGCCGTACCCGACCTTCAAGAACATTCGCGACGAGGTGAACGCCGAAACCATCGGCAAGGCGTTCCGGTACGGCTGGCAGGGCGACTACCCGACCATGCTGCAGTTCCTCACCTCGCAGTACTACAGCTTCTCCGAGACCAACAACGTCAACTACAACAATCCGGAGTTCGACCGCCTGCTCGACGCCGCCCTGGCCGCGCCCACCCAGGAGGAATCGCACCGGCTCGTCGCCCAGGCCCAGACCCTGCTGATCCAGGACATGGCCGACATCCCGGTGCTCGACTACGTCGCCGCGGCCGGTGTCTCGGACAAGGTCACCCATGCCGAACTCGCCTGGAACGGACTGTTCGACTTCGAGAACATCGAGAAGTAGCCGCCGCCGCGCCGGGTCCGAGCGCATCGGCCCGGCGCACCACTTTCCGGAGGAAATATGGCTTGGTATGTCCTGCGGCGCCTACTCCAGATGATCCCGGTGTTCCTCGGCGCGACCTTCCTGATCTACGCGATGGTCTTCCTCATCCCCGGCGACCCGATCGCGGCGCTGGCCGGTGAGAAACCCCTGACTCCCGCCATCGAAGCTCAGCTGCGCGCCCGATACCACCTCGATCAGCCGCTCATCACGCAATACCTGCTCTACCTGAAAGGCATCTTCACCCTCGACTTCGGTACCGCTTTCTCCGGGCGGCCGGTGAGCGACGAACTCGCCCGCGCCTTCCCGATCACCATCAAACTCGCCTTCATGGCGGTCTTCATCGAAGGCGTGTTCGGCATTCTCTTCGGACTCGTCGCCGGCCTGCGCAAGGGCCGTCTGTTCGACTCCACCATGCTGGTCGCCAGCCTGGTCATCATCGCCGTGCCGGTCTTCGTGGTCGGCTATGTGGCGCAGTTCCTGCTCGGCGTGAAATGGGGGATCGCCCCGACCACCGTCACCGGGGACGCGAGTTTCGCCGAACTGCTGGTGCCCGCCTTCGTCCTCGGGTCGCTGTCGTTCGCGTATGTGCTGCGGCTGACCCGGAATTCGGTGGCCGAGAACATGTCCGCCGACTACGTGCGCACCGCCACCGCCAAGGGGCTGGGACGACGGCGGGTGGTCACCGTCCACATCCTGCGCAACTCCATGATCCCGGTCGTCACCTTCCTGGGCGCGGATCTGGGCGCGCTCATCGGCGGCGCCATCGTCACCGAGGGCATCTTCAATATTCCGGGCGTCGGCGGGACGCTGTACCAGGCGATCACCCGCGTGGAACCACCCACGGTGGTGTCGTTCGTGACCGTGCTCGTGGTGATCTTCCTGCTGTCCAACCTGCTCATCGACCTGCTCTACGCCGCACTCGATCCGAGGATCCGCTATGTCTGACCTCGTCAAGGAATCCGAGGCCGGTACCCGGCCCGGACAGGGGCACTATGTCGCGCCACCCGACGAGGTGGAGGTGCTCGCCACCGACCGCGTGGTGGAAACCGGTGAGCCGACCAGCATCTGGACCGACGCCTGGCGACGACTGCGCCGCAACCCGATCTTCATCGTCGCGATGCTGCTCATCCTCATCGTCGCCGTGGTGGTGCTGTGGCCCGGGCTGTTCAGCGATCAGGACCCGCGCGAATGCGTGATCGACAACAGCATGGCGCCGTCCCGGCCCGGGCACCCCTTCGGTTTCGACAAACAGGGATGCGATGTGTACGCCCGTACCATCTACGGTGCGCGCGCGTCGGTCATGGTGGGCCTGGGCGCGGCGGCGCTGTTCATGTTCATCGGCGGCACGCTCGGGGCGCTGGCCGGCTTCTTCGGCGGGCTGCTCGATTCGGTGGTGTCGCGCATCGCCGAGATCTTCTTCGCCATCCCCATGGTGCTCGCCGCCATCGTGTTGCTGCAGATGCTGCGGCCCACCACCATGTGGAATGTCATCCTGGTGCTCGCCTCGTTCACGTGGCCGCTGGCCGCGCGCATCGCCCGCGGCGCCGTCATCGAGGCCAAGAGCAGTGAATATGTCACGGCGGCACAGGCATTGGGGGTGTCGCGGCTGGGCATTCTGCTGCGGCACGTGCTGCCCAACGCGGCCGGGCCGATCATCGTGGTGTCCACCATCTGGCTGGGCGTCTTCATCGTCACCGAGGCGACGCTGTCCTATCTCGGCGTCGGCCTGCCACCCGACATCGTGTCCTGGGGCGGCGATATCGCCAAGGCCAAGAACGATCTGCGCACCTCCGCCATCCTGTTCTATCCCGCTGCGGCGCTGGCCATTACGGTGCTGAGCTTCATCCTGCTGGGCGATGCCGTGCGCGACGCCCTCGACCCCAAAGCCCGGAAGAGGTGAGCGCCGTGACTGCTGATGACACGCCACTGCTGGATATCCGCGATCTCACTGTGTGCTTCACCTCCGACGGCAAGCGGGTGCCCGCCGTGCGGGATGTGAGTCTCACCGTGTACCCGGGGCAGACCGTCGCCATCGTCGGTGAATCCGGCTCCGGGAAGTCCACCACGGCACACGCCATCATCGACCTGCTACCCGGCACCGGACAGGTGACCTCGGGGTCCATCCGATTCGACGGCAAGGACCTCACCCGGGCGTCGGCACAGGAGATCGTCGCCGTGCGCGGGCGCGGCATCGGACTGGTGCCCCAGGATCCCATGTCCAACCTGAACCCGGTCTGGAAGATCGGCTTCCAGGTGCGGGAAACCCTGGCGGCCAACGGCATCGCCAAGGGCGCCGAGGCGCGCCGCCGCGCCATGGAACTGCTCGAGGAAGCCGGGATGTCCGACGCCGAGCGGCGGATGAACCAGTACCCGCACGAATTCTCCGGCGGTATGCGCCAGCGCGCCCTCATCGCCATAGGACTGTCCTGCCGGCCGAAACTGCTCATCGCCGACGAACCCACCTCGGCGCTCGACGTCACCGTGCAACGGCAGATCCTCGACCACCTGGACGGGCTCACCGCCGAACTCGGCACGGCGGTCCTGCTGATCACCCACGACCTCGGCCTAGCCGCCGAACGCGCCGAACACCTGGTGGTCATGTATCGCGGGCGGGTGGTGGAATCCGGTCCGGCACTGCGGATTCTGCGCGACCCACAGCACGCGTACACCAAGAAACTGGTGAACTCCGCACCTTCGCTGGCCTCGCAACGACTCTCGACGCCGCGCCAGCGCGTCGAGGTCCGCGAGCACGCGGTGGAAGTCGCCGAGGCCGAAACCGCCACCCTGCCCGATGATGTCGTGATCGCCGAGAACCTCGTCAAGAGATTCCGGATCCGCGGCAAGCGACCTTGGCGGTCGACGGACTTCACGGCTGTCGACGATGTCTCCTTCCGGCTGCGGCGGGGCACCACCACGGCCATCGTCGGCGAATCCGGGTCCGGGAAATCGACCGTGGCGCACATGGTGCTGGGGCTGCTGACCCCGACCGCCGGGCGGGTGCTGTTCGACGGTGCTCCGGTGGCGGCACTGAAAGGTAAGTCGGCCTTGGGTTTCCGGCGACGCGTGCAGCCGGTGTTCCAGGACCCGTACGGGTCGCTGGACCCCATGTACTCCATCTACCGCACCATCGAGGAACCGCTGCGCGTGCACGGTGTCGGCACCCGGTCCGAGCGCGAGGACACCGTCCGCGACCTGCTCGACAAGGTCTCGCTGCCCGCTTCGGTCATGCGGCGCTACCCCAATGAGCTCTCCGGTGGCCAGCGCCAGCGGGTGGCCATCGCCCGCGCTCTCGCCCTCCGGCCCGAGGTGGTGGTCTGCGACGAGGCCGTCTCCGCACTGGACGTGCTGGTGCAGGCGCAGATCCTCACCCTGCTCAACGACCTGCAGGCCGAGCTGGGCCTGTCCTACCTGTTCATCACCCACGACCTGGCCGTGGTCCGTCAGATCGCCGACGATGTGGTGGTGATGCGGCGGGGCCGGGTGGTCGAGGCCGCCGCCACCACCGACGTCTTCGACAATCCGGAATCCGATTACACCCGCCGCCTGCTCGACGCCATCCCGGGGCGGGACCTGCTGGCGAGTTGAGCACGAGGCATCAGCAGGCGCGCCGCAC
This sequence comes from Nocardia sp. CC213A, assembly GCF_030766805.1. Classification (NCBI taxonomy): domain Bacteria; kingdom Bacillati; phylum Actinomycetota; class Actinomycetes; order Mycobacteriales; family Nocardiaceae; genus Nocardia; species Nocardia sp. CC213A. The sequence continues at coordinate 71,515 of NZ_JASFXA010000010.1, read as the reverse complement.
GTGAGGGATGGTGGCCGACTACCGGCGAAGGTGGCGGGGAGGGAAGGTGGCGGGAGGCTTGTCTCAGGGGTGTCGTGAGGCGGTCGGTCGCCGGGCCGACCTGGCACGAAGCCGGTACCTCGGCCGACGGGGTTGGTAACTCGGGCATCGGGGCTCATGTCGTTCCCGGTCGATTGCCAGCCGAGGCCGGGTGGCCACCGTGGTGTGGCGACTCGAAGCCGGGTCGTGTCGTCGAGGCACGTGCGGCGCGTCGAGGGGGCGGGTGGCTCGGTCATCCGGGACCAGTAGCCTCGTAACCCGTGACCGACCCGCTCCAGCCCCTAGTCGACCTGCCCGGCGTGCGCGAGGCCGCCGACAAGGCCCGCGACGCGCTCGCCGAGGTGCACCGGCACCGGGCCAACCGGCGTGGCTGGCCGACCACGGCGGCCGAGGCGGCGGTGCGGGCGGCGCGGTCGTCGGCGGCCATCGACGGCGGCAGCATCGACATTCCGGCCGACGGGCGGGTGGAGGACCCGGTGCTCGCCGGATCGCTGCGGGTCGGGCAGGCCCTCGACGGGGAGGCGCTGCGCACGCTCGCCGGGGTGTGGCAGCGTGCGCCGCTGCAAGCACTCGCGCGGCTGCATCTGCTGGCCGCCGCCGATATGGTCACCGACCAGCAGTCGCTGGGGCGTCCGCGGGATGTGCCGGGAGTGGCGGAACGGCTCGACCTGTTGGCGCAGACGGTGTTGACCACGAACGCCCCCGCCCCGGTGGTCGCGGCCGTCGTGCACGGGGAGCTGCTGACGCTGCGGCCGTTCGGCACCGCCGACGGCATCGTGGCGCGGGCGGCTTCCCGGCTGGTCGCGGTGTCCAGCGGGCTGGATCCGCACAGCCTCGGCGTGCCGGAGGTGTTCCTGTTGCGCCGCCGTCAGGCGTATCTGGATGCGGTGGCCGCGTTCGGCACCGGTACCCCGAACGCGGTGGGCGGCTGGGTCATCTTCCACTCCGGGGCGCTGGAAGATGGCGCCCGCGAAGCCCGTTCGATCGCCGACGCGGCATCCGGCTGAGTTCGCCGCTGGGTATCGGGCTGCGCTGGATATCGGGCTGCGCTGGATATCAGGCTGCGCTGGATATCAGGCCAGGAAGTCCCCTGCACATCAGAGCGGGCGGCGTTGTCGCCATTGCGACCTCACCGCCCGCTAGCACGGACTACCGGGTTACCAAGCGTGCTGTATCGGGTTGTGTGATTCGGCCTCGGCGAGCTCTCCGGACCCCGCCGATTCATCCCTACAGCGTGTGCGGGGCCGTCATCGACGGAATCACGGATAACGCAGGCCCACAACACTCGTGCCCTTGTCGCGGCGTGCTCCGCGTGGGTGCCTGGTGTCCGTGCTGGGAAGGGTGGGATGGGAGATAGGACCTTCTCTTCCGATCCGATCTTGGCCTTCCGTCCTTCCTTGTCACCATTGTTACTCTGTGACCGCACTCACAGCAAGAGCTGCGGAGACTTTCCTCGAGCGGTGTGTCGCGCGGCGTTTCACGCCAGCTCAGCGCCGCTTGCGCAGTAGTCGGTAACTCAGCGCCCCGGCGGCCACCGCGCCGAGTCCGACGGCCACGCTCGCGGCCACCGTGGTGGTCGAGGGGGCGGGGATGCGAGACCACAGCGACACCGGATTCTCGAAGGTCAGCACCGGCCAGCCGCGCTGATGCGCCTCCCGCCGCAGTGCCCGGTCCGGATTCACCGCCGTCGGGTGTCCGACCGCCGCCAGCATGGGCAGATCGGTCACCGAGTCGGAGTAGGCGTAGCAGCGAGACAGGTCATAACCCTCACTGGCGGAAAGCTTTTCGATCGCCTGAACTTTGCCCTCGCCGTAGCAGTAGAACTCGACCTCGCCGGTGTACCTACCGTTCTCGACGACCATGCGGGTGGCCGACACATGATCGGCGCCCAGCGCGGCGGCGATCGGAGCGACGATCTCCTCGCCCGAGGCCGACACCACGACCACGTCGTGGCCGCGGATGCGGTGGTCGGCAATGAGATCGGCGGCCTCGGCATAGATGAGCGGGTCCACGATCTCGTGCAGGGTCTCGGCCACGATGCCCTTCACCTGCTCGACGTCCCAACCAGCGCACATGCTGGTGAGATGGGCGCGCATCCGCTCCATCTGGTCGTGGTCGGCGCCGCTGAGCAGGAACAGGAAATGGGCATAACTGCTTTCGAGCACCGCGCGGCGGCTGAGCAGACCCTGATCCAGGAACGGCTTGCTGAACACGAAGGCGCTGGATCGGGCGATCACGGTCTTGTCGAGATCGAAGAAGGCGGCGACTCGTCCGCGTTCGGCTGTCACGCCGTCCAGAATAGGTTTTCCGGGGCGGTGGGGTGGCGGGCGGTCGGTCCGGACGGGTTTGCCAGCCGGAAGCCGGCATGTCCGGTTCGGAAAACGACTCGCGCGACGGACTTGCATTCCGGGCGGGGCTTGGGTGTAGTATCGCAATTACCTGGACATGGTCCAGGCGCGTTCAGCCCGACCCCCCGGGGCTGAACCCCGACGGCCCCAGCCTCCTCCCCCCCCGGCTGGGGCCGTCCTCTATTTCCGGACCGATTCGCCTCTGTCCCGCGGGTGCGTAGTTCTCCACAGGCCGCGTGTTATCCACACTCGCCGCTGCGGGTCTGTCGTCGGTCATCCGCATCCGTGACGCTGAACAGCATGAACCCTGTTGTCGCCGCCGCGCCCGCGCTCATGCTCGTCGACCGGCAGGGCTTGCGCGCCGAGATCCGCCGCATCGCCGCCGCTGCGGATCGGCGCGTGGACGAGCGGGCGCTACCGGTCGGGCGCCACGACTGGATGGGGGCGTCCGTGGTCCTCCTCGATGCCGCCGCCGCCCGCGAATGCGCGGCCGCGCGGTGTCCGCGGCGGCCCGGGGTGTTGTTGGTCACCGAGGGCGAACCGGGTTTGCTCGACTGGCAGACCGCCACCGCCATCGGTGCGGAACAGGTGCTGGCCTTACCCGACGCGGCCGAGGCGCTGATCGCGGCATTCGCCGCGAATGCTCACGGTGGCGGCGGTCGCGGGGTGGTGGTCGCGGTGGCCGGAGCCTGCGGCGGGGCCGGTGCGTCCACCCTGGCCGCGGCCATCGCACTCACGGCGGCGCGGCGTCGGTTCCGGCCGCGCACGCTGCTGCTGGACGCCGCACCCTTCGGCGGCGGGCTCGATCTGCTGCTCGGCCTCGAGAAGGCACCAGGGCCGCGCTGGCCCGACCTCGCCGTGGAGCACGGCCGCGTCGCCGCCGACGCGCTGTACGCGGCACTGCCCGGTATCGGCGGCATCACCGTACTCGCCTGCACCAGAGACGGATCCACGCCCGCTCCGCCGCCGACGGCCGTGCGCGCCGTCCTGGATGCCGTGCGCGGCGCGGGTGATCTGCTCGTCTGCGACCTCTCCACCGAACGCGGCGCACCCGCCGACCAACTTCTCGACGCGGCCGACCTGGTGGTGCTCATCGCCCCCGCCCAGCTCCGCGCGGTAGCCGCCGCCGAACCCACCACCGCCCGCCTCCGCACCCGAAATCCCAACCTCGCCTTGCTGGTTCGCGGGCCGGCCCCCGGCGGCCTGCGCCCCGCCGACATCGCCACCGCCCTCGACCTCCCGCTGCTCCACACCATGCGCGCCCTCCCCGCGCTGTCCCACCAGCTGGAACGCGGCGGCCTGCCCCTGCACGCCCGCCATCCCCTCCAGCGCGCCGCCACCGCCGTCCTCGGTGTGCTCACCTCCACCGGCGCCCCACCGCGATCCGGGTGCACAGCGCCCCGCGAGCCGATACGGCACGCCTTCGCGACACAGCAGCCGAAACCGCGCGAAACCGCGGTCGATCCTGTTGCACCGCACGATGTCCCGGCCGGGCCTGCTGTCACACCGCTCATGCCGGAACCGGGGCGGCGATGAGCGCGCTGGTGACCGCCGAACTGCTGGAGCGGGTGCGGGAGCGGCTGGCGGACGGGGTCGGGGATCCGGATCCGGCGCAGGTGGCGGCGGCTGTTCGGGCCGAGGCGGGCGGGGTGCTCGGCGATACCGATCTGCTGCGGGCGCTGCGCTTGCTGCAGACGGAACTGACCGGAGCGGGGGTGCTGGAGCCGCTGCTGCACGACCCCGAGGTGGCGGATGTGCTGGTGACCGGCCCGGATGCGGTGTGGGTGGACCGCGGACAGGGGTTGCGGCGGACCTCGGTGCGGTTTCCGGACGAGGCCGCGGTGCGGCGGCTGGCGCAGCGACTGGCGCTGTCGGCCGGGCGACGACTGGACGACGCGCAGCCGTGGGTGGACGGTCGGCTCGCCGGAAGCGAAGCGGCGGTGGCGAACTCCTTCGGCGTGCGGCTGCATGCCGTGCTGGCCCCCATCGCCCACGGCGGCACCTGCCTGTCGCTGCGCATACTCCGCCCGGCGACACAGGGCCTCGATGCCCTGGCTGCTGCCGGTGCCGTCTCGCCCGATGCGAAACGCCTGCTGGAGAACATTATTCGCGCCCGCCTGGCCTTTCTCGTGGTCGGCGGTACCGGCGCGGGTAAGACCACGCTGCTCTCCGGACTGCTCGCCAAGGTGGACGCGGCCGAACGCATCGTCTGCGTGGAGGACGCCGCCGAACTCGCCCCGCCGCACCCGCACGTGGTCCGGCTGGTGGCGCGCACCCCGAATGTCGAAGGGGTGGGCGAGGTCACGGTTCGCGACCTGGTCCGCCAGGCGCTGCGCATGCGCCCCGACCGCATCGTCGTCGGCGAGGTTCGCGGCGCGGAGGTGGTGGACCTGCTGACCGCGCTCAACACCGGCCACGACGGCGGCGCGGGCACCGTGCACGCAAACTCGCCCGGCGAGGTCCCCGCCCGTCTGGAGGCCCTGGCGGCGCTGGGCGGTATGGACCGCCTCGCGCTGCACAGCCAGCTGGCCGCCGCCATTCAGGTCGTCCTGCACGTCCACCGCCGCCTCGACGGCTCCCGTGCCCTCCGTGAGATCGGCGTCGTCACCCGTACCCCCTCCGGCACCGTCCACATCGAGCCCGCCTGGACCGCCACCACCCGCCCCGCCCCCGCGGCTCCCGTTTTGGCCCGCCTCATCGACGAACGCCTCGAACGATGAGCACCGCGACAACGCCCGATTCGGTACCACCCTCCCGGTACGGAGATCCGCGGTGCAGGTGGGGGAGATGTGGCGCGCGGACGAGAGCCCGGCTGGGTCGGCGGTGCGCTGGGGCGGAGACCCGGTCCAAGTCGACGGATCGGAGCCGTGGTGCCTGAAATGCTCGCCTATCCGAGCTCAGCGCTCGCCTGCCTGGCGCTCGCCCTTGTGACAGTGCCGCCGCCACCCGCACGCCGCCGGTTCGCGGCCCTGTTCGGCCCGCGGACGACGAAGCGGAAAGTCCTGTTGCCGACGGTAATCCGGATAGCCGCGGTACTGACCCCACTGAGCCTGTGGCTGGTCGGTTTCGGCACCATGCTCGCCGCGACCGTGTTCGCCATGACATTCGCGGTGCGCCACCGCCGCCGTCTGCGCGCCCGCCGCCATTGCGCCGAACTCGACCACTTGCTCGACGGCCTGGAGGTGATCATCGGTGAGCTGCGGGTGGGAGCCCACCCCAGCGTCGCCGCCGAGATCGCCGCCCGCGAGACCGCCGGGGATGCCAGCCGCGCCTTCGCGGTGAGCGCGGCCCGCAGCCGCCTCGGCGGCGGCGGCGCCAGCGGCCTCCGCCAACCGAACAGCGCCATAGCCCACGACCTTTCCCGGGTCGCCGATGCCTGGCAGGTCGCCGAATCCCACGGCTTGGCGCTCGCCGAACTGCTCACCGCCGCCCGCACGGACCTTCTGGGCCGCAAACGCTTCCAGGCCCGCACCCGAGCCGCACTGGCCGGAGCCCACGCCACCGCCGCCGTCCTCTCCGCCCTGCCCCTCCTGGGCCTGGCCCTGGGCCACCTGATGGGCGCCGCCCCGCTCCACATCCTCCTCACCACCCCACCCGGCCAACTCCTCCTCCCCCTCGGCACCACCCTGACCTGCACCGGCCTCCTCTGGACGGACGCCATCACCCGAAAGGTCCTGCGATGACCACGCTTCCCTCGCGCCATCCGGAAGGGGTCGGCGAACTCCGCCCCGACCAGACATCCCGTCCACCCGCGGGCCCGTGCTTCGTCGCGGCTTCGAACCTCCCCGCCGCAGACCGCCCTGGACGGAAGTCACTGCCATGAGCACGGAAGTCACTGCCATGAGCGCGGAAGTCACTGCCATGAGCGCGTACTCGACGCCGCTCTTGCTCGTAGCCGTCGCCTTGGTGCTGCTCCCGGGCCGGGATGTGGGGCGGCGGCGATTGGGTGGGCTGGTCGACCGGCGGCGGCCGGATCGGGGAACGGTGGTACGGGCGCGGCCGGACCCGCTGGGGGTGGCGGCGGCACTGGATCTGTTCGCGGCGTGCCTGCGGGCCGGGCTGCCGACCGCGGCGGCCGCGGATGCGGTGGCGGTGAGCGCGCCCGAGCCGGTGCGCACGGTCTTGCGGCGGGCGGCGGATCTGCTCGCGCTGGGAGCCGATCCGGCGGTGGCCTGGGAGCGGGCGGGTGCCGGAGTGTGCGATGCGGCGGTGACGGCCCTGACCCGGCTGGCGCGCCGGTCCGCGCGCTCGGGGGCTTCCCTGGCCGTCGCCGTCGGCGAGTTGGCGCAGCAGCGGCGGGGCGAGGTGGAGGACGCAGCGGCCGCACGGGCCGAGCGGGCCGGCGTGCTGATCAGCGGCCCGCTCGGACTGTGCTTCCTGCCCGCCTTCGTCTGTCTGGGCATCGTGCCGGTCGTCATCGGGCTGGCCGGTCGGGTCATGGCGGGCGGACTGCTGTGAACACCACGACTGTGCCGGTGCGGATTCGCCGCACCGGACCGAGGAGAGGAACACCGCATGCGATCCACGGTTCGAAACATGACTCTGCGCTTGCGAACTCGCCTACTGCTGGCGGCGATGGCCGAGAACGGGATGAGCACCGCCGAGTACTCGGCTGTCGAGCTTTACATCCCTCCGTGGCGCACGTGCCTCTAGCGCAATGACGCCTCGACGGGTGCAAACACTCCGAAACACCTTGGATGCTGACCGGTTTGGCCTTGTCTGCGTGATGCGTTACCGTCGCAACGTGCCGCACCCGCAGGGTACGGGCAAGTGAAACTCGGGAGGCTAGCCGGACACCCGTCCGGCTGGTTCGTTACGCCCGAGAAAGGTCCTGCCATGACAGCCGCCGGACTGCTTGCCCTCTCCGCTGCCGTTGTTTCGATCTCTGCCGCAGTCGCCAAGGTCGTGATCGCTGTCTATGCATTGCGGGGTGTGCCTTCCAGCGAGCGGCCCGCAGTAATCCGGGCACTTGGTTCGCTCTTCAGTCGGGGCAAGGGCGAATGAGGTCGACCCATGCTCGGCAATGAGGGGTCGCGAGAGGCTCATAAACCTCCAAACCCGTACATGACCAGGCAGCCGCATAACGGCCCGATCCTGACCAGCGGGGGAAGGGTTATCCCCCTGGGGTACCGGTTCGATCCAGTGTCCAACATCACTCGGTCTACACGCCTACCCTCGGGCTAGTGCACGACGATGATCACGGCGCAGCGCTAGAGCGCGGCCTCCCCTACGGCACTCCGTTCATCAAGAAGGTAGAGACGGGCGTGTGCGTGGAGCGCCCGACGCCTCCATGCATCCGATGCGATACACGGGAGGCCACGTTGACCCACTCGGCTCGGTGGCAGTCGCTCGATGCGATCCGCAACGAGCACAACTACTTCGAGAGCATCGAGGTCCACTCGTGCGGCACCTGCGCCGGAACGGTCGTCGGTCTGATCCTCAACAACATCGACCCTCGGGCGGTAGGTGACTGGATCACGCTGGACTGACCGACAACCCATGCAGCACTGATAGATTCACACCTGGAACCGGACCACGTAGCGCGTGGCCCGGTTCTTTTCGTTGGCACCCAACGCGTCTCGTAAACGTTCGATTGTTGCGACTGAGACGAGCATCCCGCCGACTGCGGGCGGTCCAGGCGAAACAAGATCTCCAACTGTCTTGAAAACCCGTCTCATAACCTATAGTCTCGAAACAGTCAGAACGACGGGATAGTGAGACAGGAACCGAAACCGTGGCACTCATCGGATACGCCCGAGTCAGCACCACCGACCAAGACCCTCAGCTACAGCTGAACGCGCTTAGCGCTGCCGGGTGCGAGCGGATCTTCACCGACCATGGCGTGTCCGGCGCGAAGGCGCAGCGACCCGAGTTGGATAAGTGCCTGGATCACCTTCGTAAGGGTGATGTTCTGGTGGTGTGGAAGCTGGATCGGTTAGGGCGTAACACGGTTCACGTTCTTCAGCTCATCGAGCAACTGACAGAACGCGGGATCGGCTTCCGCAGCGTCACCGAGGGGCTGACCACCGAGGGGGCCATGGGTAAGGCGATGCTCACGGTCATGATGGCGTTCGCCGAACTGGAGCGGAACGTGATGATCGAACGAACCAAGGCAGGGCTTGCCGCAGCAGCGGCTAACGGCCGTAAGGGCGGTCGTCCCCGTAAGGTCAACGACGCTGACGCGGCTAAGGCTCGGGATCTGAAGGCTAAGGGGCTTAGCGCCCCGGACATCGCTCGGATGCTCGGATGCTCCCGAGCGACGGTCTACCGGTATCTGAGCGAGGAGTGATCCAACTACTGCGACAAGCCCCGGCGAAAACCGGGGCTATTTTTGTTTCTAAGCCACGAAAACCCGTTGGGGCATACCCAAGTATGGTCAAACCGGTAGGATCGCGTCATGCGCGATCAGATGCCAGAGAGCTTCGCAGACATCCGTGCCCAGATTTCCGAGATCGCGCAGGCGCTCGACGGTATCGCGCATGGTTTCGTTAGCGTCCAGGCCCGGCAAGACGAACTTATCGAGATGGCCACAGAGGTTCTATCTCGTCTCACCGCAGACCAGTAGACCGCGTTTCAAGCGCTTTACGGATCAACGCTCGCGCTGAGTCCCCGGTAACGGATTGACTCGCCAGGGTGTCGAATGTCCGACTGTAAAGGGCTATCTCCCGAGGCTGAGTTATCGTTAGCTCTGCTGCTATTGACTCCACTGTAACCATTCGATTGTCGAACATTACAAAATTGGTCAGCTGCATCGGTAGCGCGGCCTGAAGTGGCAATATGCCGAGCAAGAGGCTCGGTATACTCGTCGCCACGAATATTCGATCTAGCTGACCGTCCATTACATCACTGCCACCGACGTTGTTATAGAGGACCTGTTCTCCGATGATGATGTGAAATCGGCGATTACCGCGATAGAGGATGCTTTGCCGCTCCATGCGCTTGGCTACGCCCTCGGCTAGATCGTCGGGAATCCGATGAAATTTGATAGACCGCGACAAGACGGCTTCCGAGTAGCCAGGAGTCTGGAGCAATCCAGGAATTAGAGTGTTCTGATACGCTCGCATATATTCCGTTTGCTGAGCGAGACGATATGACTCCTGCTGTCCGCGCTTTGTGCCAGCGCTAAGAATCCGTCGCCATTCCAGGTACGCGGCTTCAATATTGTTGAGCGTCGCCGTGAGATCGGCCAACTGGTCTAGCGCTCCTGAATGAGCACAGTAAGCTCGCAGATCGGCAATAGTGGGCCTTACCTTGCCATACTCTATTTTCGACACTCGAGACTCATGCCAGCCCGCCAATCTGGCGAGCTGGCGTCCAGTGAGCCCTGCATTCTGGCGCAACTCTCGAAGTCGTTGGCCGAGAGCTTCCCGTGCCTGACGAACAGAATCAGTCACAGTTCGCTAGGCGCTTCCGACTGCCGCAAGTATTCTCGATATGGCATCGCCAGCCTCCAAAGCCTATTTCTCACCACCTCGCAGTACTCGATAATTCGAGGATCTGTGGTCACAGCCGCACCGGCAGGCTTCCAATTTTGATCGACTAAGTTGAATGCCACAATCCTGTCATCAAACAACCACCAATCGTCCGGAGGAACTTCCACTGCATGATGACGTGGTACGTATCGTATGTCCTCCCCGGCGTCTACGTTGGTCTCCGTTATCGACAGTAGCCAGCGCTGATAGTCACTGTGCGGCTCCGTCACGACTCGTACCCTCTTGAAATCGACCCCTTTTGCAGTCATTGAGCGGACAAGTGCAGTCCAAGGCCGCTCGCCATAGTCAGCCGTAGGCTCACCATCCAGAAATCGCCGGAACGGCTCGGACTCCTGCGGTACTGCATACGAGTCTCTAACTTCGAGATGGAATGCCTCTCGCTCGCACTGCTTAAACAGGTTGTCGAAATGCTCGTCAGTCAGCAGTCGCACCGAAGTATTCCCTCTCCGCCTTAGGAACTTCTATGGCGGTTTCGTAGCTCTCCATATTCAAGTAGTCCAGTGTTTCGGGATCGGTTACCGGCGTACCCGTTAGACTGAATGTTCCCCTCCCGGTGTCACTGAGGGTCGTATTGATAAACGACTCATGCGGAAGAAACCCAAGCAGTAGGTGCGGTATCTCCACTGTTTCGGCACGTCCGGTCCGCCAGCCCACGACCAAGAACCCTGGATCTGTGGCGTACAGGCTCGGACAATCCCTGTCCCCTGAGCCACCCTTACCGAGGAACGTGAGGTTCGGATGCATGGTAAAGCCCCCTATCTGGCTCTCTGCGCGTCCTGAAGCGCTGCCCCCATCCTCCCCCTCAGCTTGCTCGCCGCGTGTCCGAATCGGCGAATATCGGCAAACATCGGCACACTCGTGGTCTGCCGTAGTGCTCGCTCCTTAGCGTCAAGGTCAGGTGCTCGGGGGCGGTGCAGTCGACCCGCCTCCGGTCGCCCCCACCTACGAACCAAGGGGAGCGGGATGGTCAGGCGTAGCAGGCTCGGAGAGTTCCCCGGCGGCGTACTCGAGATCAACGCCTACGACGACGACCCTGCCGAGGGGCATCCGGGGGTGTATCTGGAGTACTACCACGCTGCCGACGACGCACAGCGAGGAACCGAGATGCGCTACCAGGCAACGGCAATCGGGTATCTGCGGACCGATATCAGCGGTGTGGCCCAGTTCTGGGACGAGAGCCAGATTCGGAAGCTGGCCGCTCGTCTCGGCTACGACTTCGCCGACATGATCGTCTACGACCCGAAATTCGGGCGGCCACCACTGGCCCGCCTCAAGGCCCAAGCCACCCGGCTCGACGCCGAAGCGGTCATCGTCCCCGGACCTGAGCACTTCGAGGGCGGACAGGTACCCGGATCGCTGGTGCGGCAGGTGGACGTGATCACCGTGACGCCGGAAGAAACCTACGCGCGGCGCGCTATGCCACCGTTGCCGGATCTGCCGCCCGGCAAGGCGAATGGAGCCTGAACAAGCTCACTCCGACGCTCGGGAAACCTGGAGGGAGGCAAGCCCTTGGACGAACCTTAGCGGCGTAGACCGTCGCCCCTTCTGCACTTCACAGAAACCCCCGGCAACGCTTGCAACCGCGCCGGGGGCTTCACCCTTCGATGGGAGGTCTACCCAGTGAGCTGGGATCTCGTACTGACGTTCTTGTGGGTCTTCCCGCTGTCATTCGCCTTGACGCTGCTCACCGTGGGACTGTGCATGGCGGTCGTGGTGAAGGCACACGGCTACCCGCTCCGCAGCCTGCTCGACATGTTCCGACGACAATCCCCCTCCCCCGGGTGTCGGGGGGATATTGGCCCGTATGCCTGAGAGTGGGCCACAAGGGGGTGGGGAGGGGTATACCCCCACCCCTGGGACACGCCGAGATTCGACACACTACAACGGAAACCCACTGCCCGCGTGGTGCGTCCAATCACGCATGGACCAACCTCAATCCGAGATCAGGCTGTACACGTCGTCAGAGCATGAACCTTCACCGGATGAGCTGTACGAGATGTACACCGCACGCGCCCGAGCATGGCGCGAATGGGTATCGCGACGCCCCGGACGCTGGCGATGCTCCGACCTCCGGGACTGGAGATAAAGCCAGTCACCCCAGCTCGTTCGGCAGCCCGAGCTGACGCAGTAGAAGCTGTTCATCCTCCCAGCGTCGGCGCTCCTCGGCCTGCTGCTGTTCGTGCTCTCGCCGAAGCTCCGCAACCTCATCATCGGTCAACGCAGGGGGCTCCACGGGTTCGGGTGGAGCCTGAGCCTCGATACGAGTCCCGTCCGGACGCTCCCACCACTGCTCACCGGTCAACCGGTCCCATCGAGGCCGAATCTTCTGCCACTGCCGGTACTCATCCCACCGCTGTTCTTCGTTCCGGTACTGGTCCTCGCGGTAAGCACAGACCTCAGCGCCACCAAGCTCCAGCGCTAACCGGTCGGCCAACTCAGCAACGTTGTCCGCTGGTACATACCGACCATCAATCTTCGCCAGCAGGTAGACCTCAGTTAGACGGTCCAACGTTCTCTTGATCGAGTCCTGACGAGATCCAACGTGATCGGCCAGCGCTCGGGCTGTCGTGAGCCCAGCGCACACCAGATCCAACAACTGACCATGACGACCATCCAACCCAAGCCCTCCCTCCGGGGTCTTGGGTGAACTCCACACCGGGTGAAGGGGATCTACCCCTTCACCACTAGAACCATCTTCATTATTTGATAGATAGTTATTCTCCCTTACTAGTAATGGAGAAAGTATGTGGGTGGTGTCGTCCGCCCGCAGGAACGGGCGGCGCATGGTGAACTCACCCTGCTTCACGGTTTCCACCCGCCCAGCGGCCTGGAGCCGCTTCAACGACGCTTCTACCGTCTCCCTGGTCACCCCAGCACGAACCGCGAGTTTCCGCGTACTCAGCGGCGTCTCCATCCTGCCGAAGTCAAGGCAGGCATCCACCAGAGCGAGGAACACTCTCCGATCGGAAGCCCCTGACTTCCCCGGCCACGCAGCCAACCGCGCACGGGTCCGCATTATCGACAGTTCTTCGGCCGCCAACGGTCCCAGATACGTCCATCCGATTGGCCCGTCTCCCGCTCGCCGGATCGCTGACCTTACTGCGGATCGCACCCACGAGCTATCAACGCCGCCGGAATACTCGTACGCCTCCGTCAGCTCATGCTCCGGGTCCTCTCCAAGCAGGTCACACAACCGCGCCACCGGCAACGCGTACCGGGTGAACACGCGGTTCCGCTGTCCATCGCCAGCCGCAACGATCTGGGCCAACAGTGCATCCAACCGTTGACGAGCTTCGCCCGGCTGCATCTCGGGCATGTCCAAGTCGTCAACCTCGACCACGGTCCGTCCCTCGACCGCCGCCAACAGCTCAGGCGTAGCCGGATTCACAGAGACATCCCGCACCACCGTGTAGGTCCGCATCACACCATCGGACCCACGAGCCCGTGAGCCCGGCAGCATCGCGAACGCCGCAACCTCGATCATCGGAGCGCCTTCAGCGTTGCTCACCAAGGCTCTGCCGCTACCGATCTTGAACCCATCCGGCAGCGTATAGACCAACTGTGCCCCGAGCCGCCCGTCCTCACCGGGCGAGACGGTCTGAATCGTCCGAGTCACGGTGCTACCCGGAAACCGCTCGGCCATCAGATCCAGCGAGCCACCGTGTTTCGCGTCGATATCCACCACCAGCAGGCCACCTGTACCGTTCCGTACGGCAGCATTGCCGGTCAGCTCATCCCGCCGCATCCGGGAGTCCTCAGCCGTCCAATCACCCGCGCCCTTGCGAAGCTTCTTCTGCCCCCGCTGGCACGGGACCACAACACAACCACGGTCCAGGTAGAAATCCAGGTGAGCGGTCGTACCGCTCGCCGCTTGCTCTGTCACAGCGCTAATCCCAGTCCTCATCAAAGTCGCCCGGCCCGTCTAGGAAGTCTGCCGCAACCTCCTGCCGGGCCAGTTCCCGGCGCTCCTGCGCTGCTTCCAGAAGCTCATCCGAGGTCAACACCCATACGCCGTCGAGCGGCTGCACCCACACGAACCCGTCCACCGGAGTGGGCATCTCGCCGGGGCCACCTGCTACAACCGCCTGGACACCGTTTTGCCTCAGCGTGTCCATCCCCCTGGCGACCAACGCGGCGGTCGGACCGGACTTCAACCCGGCCAACATACTGTTCAGGCTCCCCAGTTCGATACTGAAATCCTGCTCAGTACCGCGCTTGAACGACGCCTTCACACCCATCGAACGGAGATAGACGTTCTTCTCAACCGGGCTCTGACGCTCCCACCAGTCCGAGAACAGCTCGCCAGTGCCCCGGAGCACCCAGCCCGCTGGCCTCGACTTGATCGCCGCCAGTTCCTCACGTCGAACGCTCAACGCAGAGATCCGGCTATCCACTTTCGCTCGGGCAGGCGTGCCCTTGGAGAACGCGCCTGACGCGATCACCTCGGCCAAATCCACCAACTGTGCGTCAATCGTCTCCAACTCGGCCGCATGGTCTTCTCCTGCGTCCCATTCCCGCTCTTGCCGTTCAGAGTCCCCCAGCAGCGCCAGAACAGCCCCCTCAACCGCCTTGTCCGCGTCTTCGCTCGTCACGGTCAGATTCCCGCAGCGATCCTTGTACTGAGCCGAAGCACACCGGTACCGGTCCGCTCGTCCCTTACCACCTTTCAACCGGTACGCGGGACGGCCGCAGACTCCGCAGTAGATCACCCGCAGCAGCAAGCCGTTAGACCGCATCGTTGGCTCCTTGCGGTTCTCCCGGCTCTTCAGCTCCACCTGAAGCCGGTCAAACTCCGCACGAGACAGGATCGGCTCCGCCCTCACTACCGGGCTGCCGTCCTCGGTGCGAACCACGGTTTCCGGTCCGAACACCTTCTTGCCCTTCGCATCCCGCTCAGGCTGCCCGTTCTCGTCTACCACGGGCTCACGAGTCACTACCTGCCCAAGCAACGTCGGAGACGACAAGGAACGCTTCAGCGGGCCGGAGTGCCACTCGTAGCCCTTTACCTCGCGCTCCTGGATCTGTGCGAACCGATCCTTCGGGGTCAGAACCTTCCGCTTAGTCAGGTCATGCGCTATCTGCCGCAACGGTGCCCCGGCCATCACCCGCTCAACAACCTCACGGATCACCTTCACCTGCGCTGGATCTTGGACAAGTCGCCAGTTTCCATGCTCGTCCTTCTCCGGCGCGTACCCCCACGGCGGTACGCCGCCACGCCACTTGCCAGCAGAGAAGTTGTGCCGGAACGCATTCGAGTTCCGCTCCCTGATCGCGTCCAACTCCAGCTCCGCCACCGTGGCAATCAGTGACACGATCGCTTGGCCGAACTTGGAAGACAGGTCAAAGTCCTTCTCACTGGCGGAGACCAGCACAATCTTGTTGGCCTTCGCCCACTCCAGCACCCGCCACAGGTGCGGAACACTGCGAACGAGCCGATCCAGGCGAGAGAACACGATCACATCGAACGGGACCGGTACCCGGTTCTCGGGACCTGGGACAGCGCTGGGATCAAAGTCACGAGCGAGCCAGCGCCCAAGCTCGGGACGGTCGAACGGGGACGTTGTACCCGCTGAAACGTCCAGGTCTTCGGCCACCCCGACTACTTCGTATCGGCGATCGGTGCGAGCACAGAACTCCATGCACGTCGCCAATTGACGCTCTGGGCTCGTGCTCTCATCGGTCAGTCTGGACAAGCGGACCACTATCAGCGCCCGTAGCGGCGCTACCTGCGAACTCACGGAGGTAAAAATAGACTACGGAGTACGCCATCGGAACGATCGCCGCGGCCGCGTTCGGGGCCGTGCTCTACGCGGTGGTCACCGGCGACAGCATCGTCAACGCGCTCACCCGGGTCATCGACAAGGCGTTGAAGACCTCGGTCGGTTGACGAGATCGCGGGCGTCCTCGGGGGTTTCGCGTCCGAATCCCCGCGGATGCCGCGCCGACGCCGGGATGGCGACGATCGAAGCGGCGCTCGCGCTGGCGACGATCCTGCTGGGCATGGCGCTGTGCATCGGTGCGCTGCTGGCCGCCTCGGCCCAGGTGCGCTGTGTGGACGCCGCGCGCGAGGCGGCCCGCCTCACCGCCCGGGGTGCGGGGTCCGAGGCCGTCCCGACCGCCCGGCGCGTGGCCCCGCCGGGAGCCGACATCACCGTGCGCGTGGACGCGGACCTGATCGTCGCGACGGTGACCACCCACCTGCCGCTGCTACCCGGCCTCGAACTGCGCGCCACGGCGGTGGCTGTCAGCGAGCCGGGAGTTCGGTCATGAGCGAGGTATCGCCCGCCCGACTTCGGGCCGATGCGGGCTCGGCCACGGTCACCGCCGCCTGGGCATTGGCTGCGCTGCTGACCGTGACGCTGCTGCTCGCGCAGCTCGGTGTGGCCGTGGTGGCGCGACATCAGGCCCAATCGGCGGCGGACCTGGCCGCACTGGCCGCGGCGGGCGGGCTGGACCGTGGCACGGACGCGGGCTGTGCCGAGGCGAACCGAGTCGGGCAGCGCATGGGGGTACGGATTCGGGGGTGTGTGGTCGCGGGCTGGGATGTGACGGTCACCGTGGAGTCGGGGATAACCCTCGGCCCGCTGGGTACGCGGGTGGTGCGGGCCTCGGCTCGTGCGGGTCCGGTCGTGGACCCGGGTTAGCTCGGCGACCGCCCGGCGGTCGCAATACCGGGAGGTTGGTCTACAAATACCGAACGGTTGGTGATGGAAAATTGATGATCACCATCACATCCGGCGCTGTTGTGCGCGACACAAGCTCATGATCAATCTCTAATTCCGGTCCGGCCGTGCCGTTCATTAATGCTGGAAATGATCAGAACGCATTACATGCGCAAACCGCGATTCGAATAAATGCACAGGTGAATACCCGTCTACATTCGAGACCGAGAGCAACGGGTCAGTTAACAGGATCGCATCCCTTTTTATTCACATGTGGGCTGCGCTGTGCATGACTCGCGGCGAACCGTCCGGATCGTCCGCCCCGGCCCCGACTCGCCGCCACGACACGCCGAGGCGCGCAGGTGGCGAAACGATCTCACCCCGACGACGGCCGTGTCACGATTCGGCGTGACCGTCGTCACCATCGCGCAGCTGTGCCAGCACCGCCGCCAACAGCCGCTCGGCCCCCGCCTTGTCCAGCGGGTTGTTGCCGTTTCCGCACTTCGGAGACTGAACGCAAGACGGGCATCCGCTCGCGCATCCGCAGGACCGGATGACCTCCAGCGTCGCCGTCAGCCAGTACCGCAGCCGCGCGAACCCGCGCTCGGCGAAGCCCGCCCCACCCGGGTGACCGTCGTAGACGAAGACCGTCGGCAGTCCGGTATCGGGATGCTCCGCGGTCGACACGCCGCCGATATCCCACCTGTCGCACGTCGCGACCAGCGGCAGCATGCCGATCGCCGCATGTTCGGCGGCATGCAGCGCCCCCGCGACACGCCCGGCGTCGATCCCAGCGCGTTCCAGTAGTTCCGGGGTGACCGTGTAGAGCACCGCCCGTGTCGGCAGCGGCTGCGCGGGCATGTCCAGCGGCACCATGTCGAGCACCTCGCCGCTGGGCAGCCGCCGCAGATAGCCCACCACCTGCCGGGTGACCAGCACGCGTGCCAGCGCGGCCGTCACCGAACCGTGAATCCGCTGGTCGTCGACCGCTTCGACCTCGACGGTCGTGACCGCGCGGGCACTGGTGGTCCAACTCGGCGTCTCGGCGTGCACCAGTGCCACCCCGCCGTCGAGATCCAGTTCGTCCACCACGTAGCTCTCGCCCTGGTGCAGGTGAACGGCCCCTTCGTGCAGGGTGGCGGGGGCGCGCCCGGCATCGGTGGTGCCGAGCAGCCGCCCGCTCTCCCCGTCCACGACCGCCACCGTGGTGCCGATACCGCCCCGGACGTCGACCGCGTCGTGCGGATGCGCGTCGGCGGTCACGAACCAGCGTGCGCCGCCGTCGCGCGCCGCCCGGGCGCGCCGCCGGATCAGCCCCTGTTCGGCCAGGTCGGACAGCAGTTCCCAGGCGTCGAAGGCGTGGACTTCCGCATCGCTGAGCGGCTGTTCCATGGCCGCGCACAGCAGATGCGGCCCGAGTACGTAGGGATTGTGCGGGTCGGTGATGGTGGCCTCGATGGGCTTGCCCAGCAGCGCCTCGGGATTGTGGACCAGATACGTGTCGAGGGGGTCGTCCCGGGCGATGAGCAGCACCAATGCCCCCTGTGTGCGTCGTCCCGCCCGCCCGGCCTGCTGCCAGAAGGAGGCCACCGTGCCCGGATAGCCGGTGACCACCACGGCGTCCAGCCCGGCGATGTCGACGCCCAGTTCCAGGGCATTGGTGGTCGCCACGCCGAGTAGCGAGCCGTCGGAGAGGGCGGCCTCCAGTGCCCGCCGGTCCTCGGCCAGGTATCCGGCCCGATAGGCGGCGACACGCGAGGTGAGCTGGGGATCGACCTCCGAGAGCAGGTGCCGGGCGTCCATGGCGACCAGTTCCGCGGACCGCCGCGACCGCACGAAGGCGAGCGTGCTCGCCCCCTCGGCCACGAGTTCGGCCATCACCCGCGCCGCCTCCGCACCCGCCGAGCGGCGCACCGCGGCCCCGTTCTCCCCGGTCACGCCCTCGAGCAGCGGTGGCTCCCACAGCGCCACGGTGCGGGCGCCCTGCGGCGAGCCGTCCGCGGTGACCGCCGTGCACGGTGCGCCGATCAGCCGCTCCGCCGTCGCGGCCGGCTCCGCGGCGGTGGCCGAGCACAGGATGAAGACCGGATCGGACCCGTACCGCTGGGCGAGTCGCCGCAGCCGCCGCAGCACCAGCGCCACGTGGGAACCGAATACGCCCCGGTAGGTGTGGCATTCATCGATCACCACGTACCGCAGATTGCGCAGCAGCCGGGCCCAGCGCTGATGTCCGCGCAGGATGCCGACGTGCAGCATGTCGGGATTGGTGAAGACCCAGCGGCTGTGCGCCCGCACCCACTGTCGGATCTCGCTCGGCGTGTCGCCGTCGTAGGAGGCGGGGTGGATGTGACGGAGCGGACCGTCGGTCAACTCGGTGGCACAGCGCAGTTGATCGGCTCCGAGAGCCTTGGTGGGGGACAGGTACAGGGCCGTCGCCTTGGGGTCCGCGTGCAGCGCGGTCAGGACGGGCAGCTGGTATCCGACCGACTTGCCGGAGGCGGTGCCGGTGCTGACGACCACGTTTCGACCGGAAAAGGCCAGCTCGGCGGTATCGGCCTGATGGGTCCACGGCGTGTCGACACCGGACGCCTGTAGCGCTTCGACCACGTCCGGCGATGACCATTGCGGCCATTCCGTGACCTGTGCCGCACGGGACGGTAGCTCGCTGATATGGGTGAGTCTGTCGTCACCGTTTTCGAAGCCGATCAGGACACGATTCAGCAACGATCTACCGTAGCTCGTACTGTCGATGTGCACTGCTCGAGCTGCCGGTTTCATCGGACATGCCCCGCGACACGCGGGCGGGGTGCGAACGGTGTGTACGTCTGTGGGTCTACCTGCCATTTCACTACAGAGTAGCGACCCGCGTCACAGCCCGTTTGCCGGATGCTCGCTCGGTTATCACGAAGCAAACCTACTTCAAGTACGGATTTGGGCATTATGCCCCTCACCTGCGCATTCGCAAGATCAACTTTTTTGCAAATTGTGGGTAACTCCGCTGTCGAATTCACCGAAGACATGGTTCACTGGTTCCTGGTCGCAAGCTTCTGTGTTCGAGGGACGGATCCAAAGTCCAAACCATCAGCAGGATCGATGTTGCGAACGGTGTGCTTGGTGCTTTCCTGCAGGGGGAACAAGAGTACAGCGCTCGGAACGGACCCGGTGGACGAACCTCGTTGTCCGCCGTTCCGGTATGGAAAGAGAAGGAACAGAATGGCACAGGGAACTGTGAAGTGGTTCAACGCGGAGAAGGGGTTCGGCTTCATCGCGCCCGAGGACGGGTCCGCTGACGTCTTCGTCCACTACTCCGAGATCCAGGGTTCGGGCTTCCGCACCCTCGAGGAGAACCAGAAGGTCGAGTTCGAGGTCGGCCAGGGCACCAAGGGCCCGCAGGCCACTGGTGTTCGCGCGCTCTGATCTGAGCGGGCCTACCCAACAGGTATCCGTCCCCCACCGCCACCCGGCGGTGGGGGACGACCCATATCCGGACCCATTACACTCGATCACAACCCGGGGCCACATCGCCGCTGCGCCCGAGACGCAGCGCTTCAACACGGTATAAACGTTGCTGGCAGCGATATATGTAGTCGCAGCCGCTTGCCCCAGCCGCGTATCGCGCGCACCAGCGCCACGCGGATCGACAGGAAAGGTGTGTTCGCCGGTGGCAACACGAGACCGCGGTGCAGCGCCGAACTCCAACGCAGCGCCCGACCGGGGGCGCCCCCTGCGTCGTCTCGTGATCGTCGAGTCGCCGACGAAGGCCCGCAAGATCGCCCCCTACCTCGGCCGCAACTATGTCGTGGAGGCGTCGGTCGGTCACATTCGAGACCTGCCGCGCGGCGCGGCGGATGTGCCCGCCAAATACAAAGGACAGGACTGGGCGCGCCTGGGCGTCGACGTCAACAACGACTTCGAGCCCATCTATGTGATCAGCCCGGATAAGAAGGCCAAGGTCAGCGAGCTCAAGAGCCTGCTCGCCGACGCCGACGAGCTCTACCTCGCCACCGACCCCGACCGCGAGGGCGAGGCCATCGCGTGGCATCTGCTGGAAACCCTCAAGCCGAAGGTTCCGGTCCGGCGCATGGTGTTCCACGAGATCACCGAGCCCGCCATCCGCGCGGCCGCCGCCGACACCCGGGATCTGGACCAGGATCTGGTCGACGCGCAGGAGACGCGGCGCATCCTGGACCGCCTCTACGGCTACGAGGTCAGCCCCGTGCTGTGGAAGAAGGTCATGCCGAAGCTGTCGGCGGGCCGGGTGCAGTCGGTGGCGACCCGCGTGATCGTGCAGCGCGAGCGGGAGCGCATGGCGTTCCGCTCCGCGGAGTACTGGGATATCGCGGCCAAACTGGACGCCGGCGGCGAGAGCGAGACCGGGAATCCCCGGGTATTCGGTGCGCGGTTGGTGAATGTGGACGGAGCGCGGGTGGCGTCCGGCCGCGACTTCGGCCCGGACGGTCTGCTCAAGACCGCCTCCGGGGTAATCGTGCTCGATGCCGATCACGCGCGTCGCCTGGCGGAGGGGTTGCAGGGGGTGGACCTGGCGGTCACCTCCGTCGAGTCCAAGCCCTACACGCGCAAGCCCTACGCGCCGTTCATGACCTCGACCCTGCAGCAGGAGGCGGCGCGCAAGCTGCGCTTCGGCTCCGAGCGCACCATGCGGGTGGCGCAGCGGCTGTACGAGAACGGTTACATCACCTATATGCGTACCGACTCGACGACCTTGTCGGAGTCGGCGATCACCGCGGCGCGGGCGCAGGCCACGCAGTTGTACGGCGCGGAATTCGTGAGTCCTACTCCGCGCCAGTACAACCGGAAGGTCAAGAACGCGCAGGAGGCGCACGAGGCCATCCGCCCGTCGGGCGACACCTTCGCCACGCCGGGGCAGCTGCATTCGCGGCTCGACAATGACGAATTCCGTTTGTACGAACTGATTTGGCAGCGGACCGTGGCCTCTCAGATGGCGGACGCACGCGGTACCACGCTGACGGTCCGCATCACCGGTGTCGCGAATACCGGTGAGGAATGCGTGTTTTCGGCGTCGGGCCGCACCATCACCTTCCCGGGCTTCCTGAAGGCGTATGTCGAGAGCGTCGACGAGGAGGCGGGCGGTCAGTCCGACGACGCCGAGTCGCGGTTGCCCGCGCTGTCCGAGGGGCAGGGCGTCACGGCCGTGGAGCTCAACCCCGACGGGCACACCACCAATCCGCCACCGCGATTCACCGAAGCCTCGCTGATCAAGGCACTCGAAGAGCTCGGCATCGGTCGCCCGTCGACCTATTCGTCGATCATCAAGACCATTCTCGATCGCGGGTACGTGTACAAGCGCGGCAGTGCTCTGGTGCCGTCCTGGGTGGCGTTCGCGGTGGTCGGCCTGTTGGAGGCGTACTTCGGCCGACTGGTCGACTTCGACTTCACCGCGGCCATGGAGGACGATCTCGACGCCATCGCAGGTGGACGGGAGCAGCGCGGAAACTGGTTGTCCAGCTTCTATTTCGGCGGTGATCACGGCGTCGAGGGTTCGGTCGCGCGCAGCGGCGGGCTCAAGAAGATGGTGGGCGAGCAGCTCGACGACATCGACGCGCGACTCATCAACTCCATCAAGCTGTTCAGCGATGCCGAGGGCCGCGACGTGGTGGTCCGGGTCGGCCGGTACGGGCCGTACCTCGAGCGCATGGTCGTCAATCCCGATGACCCGCAAGGGGATCCGGTCTCGCAGCGGGCCAACCTGCCCGACGAACTGCCGCCGGACGAGCTGACCCCCGAGGTCGCGGAGAAGCTGTTCGCCACTCCGCAGGAGGGTCGCCGCCTCGGCAAGGATCCGGAGACCGGGCACGAAATCGTCGCCAAGGAAGGACGTTTCGGACCGTACGTCACCGAGATCCTTCCTGAACCCGAAGCGGATATCGACACCGGCGGCAAGAAGCCCGCCAAAAAGGCGGCCGCGCCGAAGCCGCGCACCGGGTCGCTGTTCAAGTCGATGGATCTGAGCACGATCACGCTCGACGACGCGCTCAAGCTGCTGTCGCTGCCCCGGGTGGTGGGCGTCGATCCGGCCTCCGGCGAGGAGATCACCGCGCAGAACGGGCGCTACGGGCCATACCTGAAGAAGGGCACGGATTCACGGTCGCTGGCGGGTGAGGAGCAGATCTTCACCGTGACGCTGGAGGAGGCGCTGAAGATCTACGCCGAGCCCAAGCGGCGCGGCGGGCAGGCGGCGAGCGCGGCGCCGCTGCGTGAGCTCGGTGTCGATCCGGCGTCGCAGAAGCCCATGGTGATCAAGGACGGTCGGTTCGGACCGTATGTCACCGACGGCGAGACCAATGCCAGCCTGCGCAAGGGCGACGAGGTCGAGTCCATCACCGATGAGCGCGCCTCCGAACTGCTCGCGGATCGGCGGGCGCGCGGGCCGGTGAAGAAGGCCGCGAAGAAGACGGCCAAGAAGGCCGCGGCGAAGAAGACCACCGCCAAGAAGACCACCGCGAAGAAGGCCGCGGCCACGACGGGCGAGGGTGCGGCGGCCAAGAAGACGGCCGCGAAGAAGACCGCCGCCAAGAAGGCTCCGGCGAAGAAGGCGGCGGCTGCCACGAAGTCGTGACCGGTCCGTCCCGACCCCTCGTTTCGGGGGTTCTCGCTGTCGGTTCGTTCCCGTAGCGTGTGAGCACGCCGAAGCGCACCACCGGAAGGACTCTCGATGACCGTCGACCGCGAGCGTGAAGACCTCATCGCCAATCTCGCCGAGCAGCGGCGGCTGTTCGGCATCACCCTGCGCGGTATCGACGACGACCAGGCGCGGCAGCGCACCACGGTCAGCGAGCTCACCCTGGGCGGCCTGCTACATCACCTCGTCGACACCGAACGACATTGGGTCACGGTCGCCGTCGAGCGCGACGAGAACGCGAAATTCGATCTGTCCGACATGGATTCGCGGTACCGGCTGGGGCCGGACGAGACGGTGGCCGGGCTGCTCGCCGAATGGGATGTGGTCGCCCAGCGCACCGAGAAGCTGATTCGCGAGGTGGACAGCTTCGACACCCCGATCCCGATTCCGACCGCGCCCTGGGCGCCGGAGCGGGAGTACTGGCCGGTGCGCAATATCCTGTTCAACATCTTCCGCGAGATCGCCCAGCACAGCGGGCACGCCGACATCATCCGTGAGGCGCTGGACGGGGCGAATACGACGTATCAGCGGGTCTGACCGCCGTCTGCCGCGATGACGGCGAAGGCTGTCGGCACCAGCCGCTAGGGTGTACGACGTGGCGGGTGTCTTCGATCGACTGGTGGGCCAGGATGCGGTCGAGTCCGAGCTGACGGCCGCGGCCGTGGCAGCACGGAACGGGACCGGATCGTCCTCGGCCATGACGCACTCCTGGTTGTTCACCGGGCCCCCCGGTTCGGGCCGGTCGGTGGCGGCCCTGGCGTTCGCGGCCGCCCTGCAATGCACCGATCCGGAGCGTCCCGGCTGCGGGAGGTGCCATGCCTGCACCACGACCATGGCCGGAACCCACGGTGACGTGCGGCGCGTGGTGCCGGAGGGTTTGAGTATCGGCACCAAGGAGATGCGCGCGATCGTGCAGGTCGCCTCGCGGCGGCCGAGTACCGGGCGCTGGCAGGTCGTGGTGGTGGAGGACGCCGACCGCCTGACCGAGGCCGCCGGAAACGTCCTGCTCAAGGTGGTGGAAGAGCCGCCGGAGCGGACCGTCTTCCTGCTCTGCGCGCCCTCGGTGGATCCGGAGGACATCTCGGTGACGCTGCGTTCGCGCTGCCGCCACGTGCATCTGGTCACCCCGTCGGTGGACGCCATCGCCCGGGTCCTGGTGGAACGCGACGGGCTCGATGCCAAGACGGCCGGCTGGGCGGCGTCCATCAGCGGCGGTCACGTGGGCCGGGCACGTCGGCTGGCGACCGACGACGACGCGCGCAGCCGACGCAAACGGGCACTGGCGCTGGTCGGCGCGACCGCGCGACCCGGTGCCGCCTACGCGGCGGCCGATGCCCTGGTGAAGTCCGCCGACGAGGAAGCCAAGCAGGTCAGCGCCGAACGCGACGGCAAGGAACGCGAGGAACTGGCCACCGCCATGGGCGCGGGCGGCACCGGCAAGGGCACCGCCTCGGCCACCCGGGGTTCCGCCGGAGCCCTCAAAGACCTCGAACGCCGCCAGAAGTCCCGCGCCACCCGCACCGGCCGCGACGCCCTCGACCGCGCCCTCATCGACGTCGCCGGTCTCTACCGCGACGCCCTCGCCGTCCGCCTGCGCGCCACCACCCCCGACGCCCAAGGCGTCGCCCTCACCCACCCCGACATGTCCGACCAGATCCGCGAACTGGCCTCCGACGTCCGCCCCGAGGGCCTACTCCGCTCCATCCAAGCCGTCCTCGAATGCCGCGAAGCCCTCGACACCAACGTCAAACCCCGCTTCGCCGTCGCCGCCATGGTCGCCACCCTCATAGCCGCCCGCACCACCTAGCCCCCGACCACCGGTTTTCGCGATCCAGCCGCGAGACGATAGACTCGCACCGCCGAAAGGCACGCCGCCTTAGCTCAGTCGGTAGAGCGCTTCACTCGTAATGAAAAGGTCGGGGGTTCGATTCCCCCAGGCGGCTCCAGAACAGCAGGTGGCGAGTAGGTTTCTCTCGCCACCTGCTGGCGTTTCGGGGTTCGAATCCCACCTATATCCCAACAAAGTCACTCGACGTGCACCGCCTTGTGCAGTGCTTCGGCTGCTGCGGGGTGCACTCGGCCGCGGGCCATGTATCGGCGCTGAGTCATCGACGGGTCGGCATGACCGAGGACATCGGCGGTGACTCGCGCGGACAGGCCGGCGTCATCGAGGATGGTGGCGACCGCACCGCGGAAGCTGTGCGCGGTGATGTCGTCCGGGATCCCGAGCGCGTCGCGTACCCGCTGCCATTGGTGCTGGACATTGTTCGGGTCGCGCAGCGTCCAGTTCTCCGAGGGGAACACCAGGTCGTACTCGGGGGGGTTTGGCGGGCGGATGCGCCTTCTTCCGCAGCCACAAGGGCTGAACGTATCGAACCGCCGTCCTACAGTAATGACAAAGGTCGGCGGTTCGTGTCGAAGCCCGGTCAGGCGGCGGTGTCGAAGCGTTCGATGTCCTCGCCGGTGACGGCTTCGACTAGGGCACAGCCCAGGACTTCGGAGACCGGTGGGGTGACAGCGTTGCCGTAACCGCGGGCTTGGGTGCGTTTGTCGCCGAGGGCTTGGAACTCGTCGGGGAAGGCCATGCCGGCCCGGATTTCGCAGCATTCGAGCATCCGGAAGGTGCACTCGTCGACCAGGGCGTTGACTTCGTCGATGCCGAGCAGGCCGAAGCGGTCGCGGGTGGTGAGAGTGCCCATCGGTTCGGTAATCGGGTGGGCGCGGCCGGTGCGGTAGTAGGGCACCAACAGATGCCGCACGGCTTGAGCGGCGTCGGTATCGGGGTGTTGCACCAGGCCGTGGTGGAAGCCGGACGCGGCGAAGGTCGCCAACGGCTGGGCGACACCGCGCGCGGACTTCTTGGAGCCTCCACCGCGCAGTTCGGCGATGAACGGGGGTACTGCGACGGCAAGTTCGCGGCGGGTGGTCTGGGTCGGTAGCGGTGCCGAGGCGGGGCGGGCTTGGCCGCTTCCGGCGCGGCCAGTGGTCGATAGCACCAGTGGCGGCATCACCAGAGCGTCGGTTTCGCGGGTGGTGCGGGTGGGCATTGGGTGGTCGATATCGACCGCAGCGGTGCGCCAGGTCCCGCCGACGGGCTGCAGGAAGGGTCGGTGGGCGTAGCGGGATAGGCCGATGCGGATGCGTTCGATGGTGTTGTCCTCCAGGGGTTTGGCACGGTTACCGATCTTGTCCCCGGGAGGGAGTGTCCAGTCGATGGCGGTGGCGGCCGGGGCGGTGAACGGGTCGACCACGCTGTTGCGGCAGCGGATGGACGGGCAGCGGTACACGTACTGGCCGTGGCGGCCGTAGCGGCCCATGTCCTTGCGGGGGTCTTTGAACACCTGCACCGCGTCGACGGTTTGCTCGCAGGTCGGGCACCAGGCGTGCGGGCGCAGCCACTTGTCCCAATCGGGCTGGCGTACCAGGGATTTGAGCCAGTAGGCGACGTAGAGGCGGTCGCGGGACTGCGGGGCGCGGCGGCACCGGCGCGGCATGACGTGCATGGAGTTGAACGCGATCACCTTGGTCTCGTAGCCGGGGCCGATGTCCTGGATCTCGCGCAGCCAGCGGTTCCAGTCGTCCCAGCGGCGGCACTGGATGACGTTTTCCATCACCCCGGCCAGCACCGGCCAGTTTCGCGCGGCCATGGCCCGCAGGTACCGGGGGATCTGCTCCACCAGCGCCCGTGAGCGCGCTGCGGCGGGATCTTCCACCGTGCCCAGCTCCTCGTCGAACATGGTCAGCTGGTTGGAGCGGTCGAAGTAGCGTTTGACCCCTTTGGCGTCGGTCCATTCCGGGCACGCCGGCGAGGCCCAGAACAGCTCGGTCGGCGGCAGCTTCTCCAGCTCCAGCCCCTCCACGTCCCCCGGCGGCAGATGCTCGGCATCGGGGAAGTTCAGCTCGTGTACCGCCACGGCGACCGGATTGTGGTTGGCCGCGATCCGCAGCGAGATCCCGGGAACCTGCTCCCAGCCCAGCGAGTCCCCGCCCCATCCGGCGCAGAAGACCGTCGATTCGAGTGTCACAACACCCTCCAATGTGAACAAAGTTCGCGAATGAAGTTCACGCTACGGAGGGGGTGGGATCATGTCAACTTTGTTCGCGAACATTGTTGGGTAGGGTGATGGGCATGACCGACGACACCGGCCACGGACCCGCGCTGCGCGCCAAACGCGAGGCTTACGACACCGCCCGCGCTGAGCTGCTTGCCGAGATCAAAGCCGCCCTTGACGACGGTGAAGGCCCCAGCGCCATCGCCCGCGACACCAAATTCACCCGCGAGTACATCGCCAAGATCCGCGACGGCAAAGGACCCCGCTCCTGACCAGGGTCCAGGCAGTAATCGTGCGACCGGTGGATTCTCGCGGTCCGGAGCGCGCTCCATAGAGTGAGGTCGTGGCAGGGGAGCGGCTGACCTATTTGCGGGCGGAGCTGGCGCGCATCGGCGAGCAGATCGAGGCCGCCCTCGCGACCGACCCGGACGCCGACACCACGGACCTCGAAGACGAGGCCGGGGTCGTCCAGGACGAGATCGACGCCATCCTCGAAATCATGAGTGCCGAAGCTCAGCAGCAGATTCGGGCTCGCTCATCCAGGACACCGCCGTCGGAGCGGCTGTTCTGATCAGTTGAGTTGAGCGCGGGCCTCATGCAGGTAATGGGCGCGCCACCACTGGTCTTCCAGGTCGTTGCCGGGCATCCCGCTTTTGCGGGCTTCAGCGGCTACCTCGCGGATCTCGCGGGTCAGCTCGTGGTGGGTCTTGCCGTGGTGAGGGTTGGTGTGGAAGTAGGTACTCAGCCAGTTGCGCGGAGTCGCGACGACGCCTTCGGCATCCAGGTATCCGTGCATGTGTCCTCGTCCTTCGGCGGCGGCGGAACAGGCCGCCTGATCACGGTAGACCGGCAGTCGGGCACTGTGCGGGTGCGGTGGATTCCGCCTGCCCCGTTTGTCAGCAGACGCGTAAGTGCGGTCGAGTCGAACGGATGCCGCCGTGGCTAGGAGACTGATCGTTCGCGCCAGGGATGGTTCATCGGGCCAGCCCCTTTCGGTGCTCCCGCTACGGCGGCTTGGTGTTCGGGTCAGTCCACGATGATGAGCCTTTCGATCTCGTCACCGTCCTTGAACAGGACCTTCTTGCCTTCTTGGTCTGCCTGAAAGACGGTGTTGCCGTAGGCCACCAGCCGTCGGACCGCCTCGGTGACGGTCACCCCCTTCGCCTTCGCGAAGTCGCGCAAGATCGTGGCCGTAGCGTGGTTCACGTTGATACTCAGACGCGGCTGCGGCTCAGGGCCCGCATCGCCCTGCTGCTGAGTGGAATCGTGGTCAGCTAGCGGACCCTTCGCCCGCTTCGACTTTGGGGGAGTCATACTCCGTTCCTTCCATTCGGTTGCGTTTCAGGACCGATCGCGCAGGTCGACGCCGTGCTCGGATGCCTGATGATCGGACTCCATAGTTACTTTCGTACAATTAACTGTTGCAAAATATCAGAGAAATTTGCATCAACATTGCGATCTTCTTACTGATGGAAACGGTCAGGGGTGCGGTGATATGCCCGATCGGCGGTGTGTAGGTTGGGTGTGTGGTGCAGCACAACCCCTCCCTGTCCTGGGGATTTCAGAGCGACGACAGGCCGTCGGAGTCTCCGACACATCTGATCACGCCGTATTACGAGTCGAGCCTCCCCGATCTGGCGGTTCTTGGGGCGGGGGCCGTGTTGGGCTTCGTCGCGGCAGCCGTGATCCTGGCTGTGCGGTCCGAGCTGGCGCGCAGGTTCCCCGCGGGCGCGCTCGGGACACGGCGGTAGACCGGCGTCCGAACTCCAGGAACGGACGTCGGTCTGCGTCGCTGTCATTACCTGCACAGGATCGCGGCGATCGCTACTGTGCGACGATCACCTGGTCCGTCCTGCCTTCTGCGTGTAGCAGTACCTTCCTGCCGGCTTTGTGTGCCTGATAGACGATGTCGCCATAGGCGATGAGTCGTCGGACGGCCTCGGTGAGGGTTACCCCCTCGGCGTCCATGAGATCGCGTAGACAGCGAGCCGTAGCGCTGTTCACGTAGGTGCTCAACCGGGCCTGCGGGGACTCCTCCTGCGCCTCGGCCTCGGGTTCGGATTCAAAGTCTGGGACCGCGACTAGACCCCGCTGCGGCGGGTCGCCTCCCTCGGGAGTGCGCGCTCCCTGCTGACGCCAGAGTTCAAGCATGATGATCGTCCCTTCGTCCCGAACCGATGTCGCGCGACGAGTGGAGGTTGTTCGACCAACCCCTGGCGTTTCCGTGCTTTCGCAGGACGCACACCCCGCGACCACCCTTCGGGGATCCTCTCGTTTGGATAGGTGCCTACGATTATCGCATACTTTGATCGGTTCCTGAGTAATATCTGAGTGTGAAAACCAATCAAACTACATTCAAAAATGCTTAAGAGCACAGTAAGATGTGAGGGAAACTCAGGTCTAGCCCTGATGTTGCTGGCGTCGCTACCGCGCCAGCCCGATCCAGCTGGGAAGGGATAAGCAGTGAGTGATCAGCCTGAACTGCCCTCAGGTGACGATGCGGAGAGGCCGCCACCTGAGGGCGACGACCACCTAGTCTCCTTCGACCGGGCCAAGGAGACTCCCACCCATGTGGTGGTGCCCTACAGGGAGCGTCGACTGGGGTACACCGCGGCCATCGTGATCATCGTCGGAGTGTTCTCGACGATGCTGGGGATCGCGATCGTCGCACCGGAGTTGCTCGAGCCGTGGATCGTGGGAGGAGTGCTCATCCCGCCCGCGACCGGCGCCGCGGGCATCCTGGCCTACTACAGCACGCGCCCCAGTCGCTGAAGGCCAACCAAGCTGGCCAAATTCCTCCCGACCGTGGTTGTGCCGCAACACCCTTGACGATCAGCCCCGACTCCCCGGTGGCGGCGCAGCCCAGGCAGGCTCAGCACGAAGCCTCCCTGTCCGCCGAAGGCGGTGACCCTGGACGCTATGGAATCTCTGTGGCGGAGGTCAGCGGTTGATCAGTATTGCGCGCCGGCGGCAGCGGACGATACGCGGTGACGGTGGACGATACGCGGTGACAGTGGACGATACGCGGTGACAGTGGAAGAGGTGCGCGGATAGATGGGGAACCCTCCGGGAGGAAGTAGCCCCTACGGCAGCGGGAAGGAGGGAAAGTTCACCGTCATGAGCGGTCTAGGGGCCGTGGTCGGCGCGGTGGCAACCATTATCGGAGTCGTCCTTGGCATGACGGCTCAGTGTTCGCGATCTTCTTCTCTCCCCTCGCCGTCCACCAGCGCCTCAATGTCGACGACCACGATGCCCAGATCGATCAGCACCTACCCAACGACATTGGTGACCGTCAGGTCCACACCCGCGAGCAGCAGTCTCCGTGTCACGCCGACAACTTCGGAGCCAGCGCCACCGGAGATACTTTCAATCGCCATCGAGACCGAGAAACGATGCTGTGTAGGCGAACGAGTCGGCCCGGACCTGTTTCAATCGAGATCATCCAATCCAGGAGTAGACATGTCCCTCCGGTGGCGCGCCCGCGGCACCGACGGGGATCTCCAGTCGTCGAACTGCACCGTGATCATCACCATCACCGGCCCCGACGGATACGACGAGCAGCGCCGCAGCGCCGAATGCACAGGACGGCCGGGCTCGGTGCGACTGTTCCCGAAGGCGCTGGGTACCTACACCATCTCAGTCTCGATCGTGCCCCCTAGCGGTGGTCCGCCAATGCTCGCCGACAAGACCTTCGAACTCGTCGGTTGAGGTTTCCTCCTGACGTACACGCCCTTCGTTGTCACTGATCGGTACGTCGAGTTCAGTGCGGTCCGCGTTGTCGACGCGCGGTGCGGATCTCGTTGTCGGCGACCTTGTCCGCGAGCAGGGTGTAGATGAGGGTGGTTTCGGTGGAGGCGTGGCCGAGGCGGCGGCGTACCACCTCGATGCTGACGCCGGAGTTGATGAGTTCGGTGGCGTGGGAGTGGCGCAGCTGGTGGATGCCGATCTCGGCTCCGGCTGTGGTGCAGTACTTCTGCCAGCGGTGGTGGGCGGCGGAGTAGGACAGTGGGCCGCCGCGGCCGTTGATGGAGGCGCGGAACATCGGCCCGGCGGTGTAGCTCGCGCGCTTGAGGTACAGGCGCACGAGGGCGACGTAGCCGCGGTCGTCCAGGAGGACCGAGCGGACCTTGCCGCCCTTGCCGTGGATGCGGACGTGTTCGTCGTCGAGGGTCAGGTCGAAGTCCTCGACATAGAGCCCGCACACCTCGTCGGCGCGGGCCCCGCACACGTAGACGGTTTCGAACAGCACCCGATCGCGCAGCACATCCAGGGGGATCTCCTTGTGCGGGCGGCGTGAGCAGATCGCGTCGAGCACCCGCACGACCTCGGTGCGGGCGGCGGGGCGGGGCAGGGTCTTGGGCACGGTGATGGTGTCGACGCGGTCCATGGGGTTGGCGTCCAGGAGGTCGTGGCGGACCGCCCACCCGCAGAACGCGGCCACCGAGGCGCGTTTGCGTTTGCGGGTGGCCGGGGCCTGGTCGGCGATCTCGGCCAGGAACGTGCGCACCGCCGCGACCCCGACCGCGGTGATATCGCCGTCGACGTGGTCGGCGAAGGCCAGCAGATCCCCGCGGTAGGCGCGGATGGTGTTGGCCGGCCGGTTCGCATTGCCCAGATCCCGCAGGAAGTCCTCGATGTGCACCGCCAGCGGAACTCCATCGGCGTCCTCGTTCGCGTCGAGTTCGTGTGCGCTCACAGCCACCATCCTCGAAGTTGCCCGATAACCAGGAACCGAACGCTCGCGGGCGGTCCGGTGCCGCGCAGGTCGATCACGCCCACTCTAGCCGATATTGCCCGATAACCTTGGTTATCTGGCAACAAGCTGAACGACCGAGCGTCGGCTCGCGAGTAGTCGGAGCTCAACTTTCGACGAGGAAAGAACTACAAATCTCGCAAAGTGCTCTGCCGGGACAGATTCGAAGCGCCATGCGCTGATCACCCGAAGCACACCTATCCCTGGGCCCGTTGAGGGAGTTCCGGTAGAACTCCCTCAACCTGCGGTCGTCGCTGCGGGCTGCGTCGATACCAGCAGATCAAGATCTGCCACCGAAAGGCCACATCCGACGTCTCTGTCGGCGATCGACAAACAGAGCATCGAGCCTGCTCGCCGCGTCCTGGTGGCCAGCCTCGGCGGCGCGGCGGAACCAGGTCTTCGCTTGGAGGGTCTCGCCGCGTTCCGCGAGCAGGACACCGACGCGGTAACTCGCGTCCGGATGTCGGCTGTGCGGGTAGGGGTAATAGTTGCCCGTAGCCTTGCGGAGCCACGACTCAGCCTCAGCAAGTTTGCCTCGCTCAGTGAGCAGGACACCGAGGCGGTACCGGGCGTCGTTATGACCGTCAGCCGCAGCTTTGCGGAGCCACGACTCAGCCTCAGCGAGCTCACCACGCTCAGTGAGCAGGACACCGTGATCGAATTTGACGGTACGCAAGTGATACTTCGCGCCGTGGTGACCGGAGTCGGCCGCCGTGCGGAGCCAGGACTCTGCCTTTTCGATCTCGCCACGGTTGGCGAGCACGACACCGAGACGGTACATCGCGTCACAGCGGTACCAAATGTGACGGTCGAGCCGCGTGGCCGCCCCGTAATAGCTCGGCGCGAGCGTGCTGAAGACGTCCCCAGAGATCCCAAAAGGGAAAGGACTCGCAAAGGGGGAAGGATCCACAACGGGGGGAGGATAGGCATCGTCAGCCGTGCTGAACAAGGATTCGGCTTTAGCGGTCTCGCCGCGCTCTGCAAGCGAGATGCCGAGGTCGTACATCTTTCTGGCCAGCTCAAATTTCGCGTCAGGGTGGCCCGCGGCGGCGGCCTTGCGGAGCCAGGACTCCGCCTCGGCTGCCTGGCCATGCTTGGCGAACTGGATTCCGACGGAGTACATCGAGTCACGGTCACCGACCTCGGCGGCCTTGTGCAGCCAGGACTCCCCTTCAGCGATCTCGCTACGGTCGGCGAGCGAGACACCGAGGTGGTACATCGCCTTCGAGTGGCCGGCGTCGGCTGCCTGGCGTAGCCATGTCTCTGCTTCAGCGATCTCGCCACGGTCGCCGAGCATGTCAACAAGGCGGTACATCGCATCCATGTGGCCGACGGCGGCAGCGCCGCGGAAACAGGACTCCGCGTCGATCAAATGATCAGTGCCGATCACCATCCTGTTCGTGGTGATCTCGATGCCGAGGCGGTATATCAGGTCGGCATGACCGGCGGCGGACTGGCGGTAGGCCCAGTTCGGGTCTTCCCGGGGCCTCTGACTTGTATTGAAAGAGAGACTATCTCGCTGCCGTTCGGTGAGTTTCGGTCCACCGCCGAGGAGCTCGCCCAATCCATAGTTGTCGAAATGCATACTGGGGTATCTGCCTTTGGCAGCGATCTGCTCGTCGGGATCCTCACCGGTGGACATCAGGCCGATGATCAGGGCCTGCTCGAACAGCAGACGAATGTCGCGCCGCAGTTCCCTCTCACCACGCAGGTGGTCTAGCTTCTCCGAACGCAGCGTCGCCACGACCACGGTGCGGCCGGGCCGAGCGGTCAGCTGCGCCAGCACCCCCGGAGTGAGCGGATCGGGGGCGTTTACGTATTCGTGCAGATCATCGAGCCACACCACGAGCGGGTCTGTGGTGTCGGTGAGTCGCGGATGATTTGCCAATTCGCGCAAATGGTTCTGGGTCGGCACCAGCACCCGCGCCGACCGACCGTAGTTGCGGACGGCTTCGAACAGCGTGCGGGTTTTGCCCACCTTCGGCGGCCCGACCACCAACACCATCTCGGACCCGGACAGCGCGGTCCCCAACCGGGAATCGACCCGGTTGGCGGTCCGCGCCACATACGGGTCGGACCGTCCGTGATCATGAACATTGCCAACTACCGACGCGGTCGTTCCTAAAACGTACGGGTTCACCTCCGAGTTCAGGGGTAGATCGTCGCTTCCGAACAGCGTGACGAGTTCGCGCACCGGCCGTGGCGTTTTGGCCGGCGAGTGGTTGAAGAAGAAGTCGCCACCAACACGGTTACCAGTGAAGGTGTTGACAAGAACGCCCGGCGGATCCGAACGCACGGTGGTGCCGGGAGTCAGGACCGCGCGTTCCGGGGGTCCGGCGGCTCCGAAATCCCTGCCTGCACACCGTGGATCCGCACGTCACCCCCGATCGTGCCGTCCTCCACTCGCACACCATCACCAGTGGATCTCACGTCCGCCACCTCCAGCGCGGCGGCCACAAGATTCTTCACATCCACACCGACCACCACCCGCGGAGCATGTTGTTGCACCGCTTCCAGCACCGCGACGGCAGCCTCAGCCAACTCTGAATCACCCCCGACACCAGCATCTTCGAGATCCTCGGCCAACGATTCCCGTTTGGCTGCCGAGTTCGGTTTGCGTTCCACCGCGGTCACGTCCACGTCGCGGTACTTGCCCGAGAGCAGATTCTTCAACCCGGTATACGCGTCCTTCACAGCCTGGGATGCGGTCTCTGATACTCCCGCCACCGCACCCGCCGCGATCGCCGAAACCACTACTGCCGTCACAGGATCCATTTCACAATCGTTCCCGCTTGCTCTCGCCCGGTCAACGCCCGGAATTACCTGCGCTTACCGCGCGACCTCGGCACCGCCCTTCGCGACTCGGGGTTAGGGAGTATCGCCCGATAACTGTAGTTATCTGGCAATCATCCGCCTTCCAGCGGGTCTGAGAGACTAGGACTACGCCCTGCAACAAGTAGGTGAGCGCGACAGTCCGCAGAGCCTTTGGAGGAACGATGAATCCGACCGCCAGACCAGCGGTTCGATCACTGCCTGCCGAAGTCCGCCCGCCGATGGCGGATGCGCTCGATCAGATTGCGAGCGAAGGCTGTGGAGGTGTGACGGTCATCTGTGGATTCCCTGCCTCCGGCAAATCCACGGCTGCCAAGTATCTCGCTGCCATCATCGATGCGGTCATCATTGACAAAGACTCATTCGCGCCAGACCTCGAGGAATCGGTGATGACCGAGCTGACGGGCAACCCACACGACAAGGACAGTGCCACGTACATGCGCGTCGTCAACCCGCACATCTACGCGGCCTTCGTCCACCAAGCGCTCATGGTCGGACACCGAGTGCCGGTGGTCGTCGACGCGCCGTTCCTCGGCCACGTCCAAACCGCCGCAGCTCGCGGCCTCTCGCTCTCCGAGCAGATCACTTCGAGCACCTCGCTACCCGCACCGCCGGTGCGTACGGTCTGGGTCTCTGCTCATCCCCTTCAGATTCGAGAGCGCATGACCCATCGCGGCGCGCACAGAGATTCCGGGAAGCTGGCGAACTGGGACGATTACCGCGCGAACGTACTTGAGTCCGGAGTCGAAGACGCTGCACGAACGGTTGTCGACTACGTCGCCCGGAACTACTGAGCCAGGTCGCTCACCCGTCGGCACCCGCCGGGCGCTGAGCCAATCTCCTCCTTGTGGTCCTCTGTTTCGGCGACGTCGACGGCAAGCTGGACCACCGCGCTGAGCGCGTCCTGACGCGCGAACACGACGCCGTAGGCGTCGGACATCCCAACGCACCCACCTGCTCTACGCAAGGTCGGCACCCAACCCTCCTTCCTTGTGGTCCTCATTCCTCTCCACCCCCATACCTCTTCACGCTGTCTCCACCTGCGAGAAGCCTGCGCCAAAGGCGCAGTTCAGGGCCCATTCGCATCAGAGTCCGATCGGAATCCCACTCCGATCCATTCTGAAGCTGTTCCGCATCGATTCCGCATTGGTTCCGCATCGAGAATCGCCCGGAGGGGTGCTCATGGCCTACAGCGTGGGCGGCAGAGGTTGACAACGTCCGTCTACCGGCAGCCTGGAGGCATGTTGCCGCCTCGCTGGGCGCGATGGGGCAAACCGGGCACGCGCCGTCACTGTCGTGGCACTGAGCGTCATCCTGTTTGCCAACAGAAATGGAGCGAGTTCAGTATTCTCCGTGGGTCGGGCCAGGGTGGTATGGGCCCGCAGGGGTGGCAGGAGGCCCACGGTGGCACGTGAATGGTCCTACTGGACGAGCAACAAGCTCAATATCCTTGGCGACTACGTGCCGGCATTCAACACGGCATCAAAGAGTTGTTCGGAGCGGCTGTATCTCGATCTGATGGCGGGACGGCCCGAGAACGTCGAGCGGCTGACCGGTTCGGTGATCGATGGCTCACCGCGGCGGGTGCTGTCTGCGGACCCGGGTTTCACCCGGCATGTGTTCTTCGAGCTTCCATCTAATGCGGACAAGCTGGAGGTTGCGCTGCGCAACGAGTTCCCGCAGGCGGACTTCCGGGTGGTCCGGGGTGACTGCAATAGAACAATCGATACTGTTCTCGCCGATCTGCAACCCTTGAACTGGGCACCGACGTTTGTCTTCATCGACCAGCAGGCCGCAGAGGTGGAGTGGGAGACGCTGGTCAAGCTGTCCAAGTTCAAGAATCCTAGATCGAAGACGAAGGCGGAGCTGTGGCTACTGGTTTCGCCAGCATCCGTCGCTCGCGGTGTTGGCGGTCAGAAATCGAAGACCCGAGCGTTCCGCGAGAAGATCAGCCGCTTCTACGGCACCTGGAACTGGTTGAACATTCAGGACGCGCGAGATGCTCGGATCATTACCGGGCCCGAGTATCGGGACGAGATGGTCAATCTCATCCGGTTCCGGTTGACCGAACACCTCGGGTACCTGCACACCGAGCGGATTCCCATGCGGATGACCAACGGGCACACGATCTATGACATGGTATTTGCCTCCGATCACGACGTGGGCGCCAAGATCATGCGGGACCTGTATCGCAAGGCAGCCGAACGCGAGCCCAGAATGATCGATGAGGCTCGGCGGCTAGCCATCACGAAGCGGGAAGAAGAGCTGGGGAAGTTGTCCCTGATCGCCCTGTCCGAACTGCCTGCCACTGAACCTCTGCCAGTCATGGATCCGGAGGGGAAAAGAGAAGTGCTCTGGAGGTCAACGCCCTACTGGAGGCCTTCGAGCCGAGCGTGGTGGACCGATCGCCACCGGCCACCGACCGATCACGATTTCGGGAGCGGCGATTAGTTGGCCAAGGCCGGCATCTCGCCCCACACCCTGCCATCGAGCTCGCGACCCATCGCCTTCGGTGTCCGCCCACCCCATTGTTTGAAGAAGAACGGGACGTCAGCGACCTTGCATGCGTCGCGGATGTTGCGCACCCACGCCGGATCCATCGGTCGGTGGCGCACGCCGGATTCGCCACCAGCGATCACCCAGCTGATGCCGTCGAGTTCCAAGTCGTCGAGCGGGCCCAGTAGCGGCTCACACGACAGGAATCGGACGGCCGCCGGGACGTTCCGCAAATGGTCGACCCGGGTTAGGTAACCGGCGTTCTCGACCGACACACCCATCCAGATGTTGCTCGGCCAGTCCAGTTGGTCTGCAACGCGTTTCAGTCGTAGCGATCGTTTGGTGAGTATCTGGTAGGTGTGTTGAGGGGTTTCCCTCATCACGTCGAAGACATCCCGGATGAAGCCGATCGGTACTTTTGCGTGGAAGAGGTCGGACATGCTGTTGACGAACACCACGCGGGGCTGTCGCCAGTGCAGTGGAATCTCAAGTGCTGATGGGTGAATCGTTACTCCGAACCCGGGCCCTGACGTACGCGGGTCGCCATCGTGCTGGTATTTCTCCGCGCCCATCGCCTTGAGTCGTTTCGCCAGGGTCATCGCGTAGCAGTGGTCGCAGCCGGGTGACACGCGGTCGCATCCCGTGACGGGGTTCCATGTCGCTTCGGTCCATTCGATGCTCGACTTGTCCGCCATGACACCTCCCCTCTCGAATTGGTCTTGACAGTACCTTCGTAACGACATCGTGTAGTGGTTGGCTGCGCAGTCTGTTTGCCGGCTTGTGCCGATGTTTGAGCCCCAATGAAGTCCCAACGAAATGGTCGCTCGTGCGCGTCGTACGAATGTGCATTCGATTGTCGAGAGTAGTCTCTTGTGAGACCTTTTCGCAGGTACTCACGGTCTCGCAGTAGCGTTCGACATCACGTGGTTGTGGCGGGTCGCCATGGTCGGCCGTAATGAAAAGGTCGGGGGTTCGATTCCCCCAGGCGGCTCCGGAACAGCAGGTGGCGAGTAGGTTTCTCTCGCCACCTGCTGGCGTTTACGGGGGCGGCGCGGCTAGGCCGGTGTCATCGAGGATGGTTCACGCTTGGTGTTGGGCGCGAACGGGATCACGGTGCGGGATGGTCGACATGGTCGCCGACGCTGTGGTGCGAGGCCAGGTCCAGGCGTACCGCAGAATGAGGGCGAGCAGGACCAATTCCAGTACGACGCCGAGGCCGTAGAAGTACAGCCAGGACTCACCCAGCGCGTTGAATGCGGTGACGGGGGCGTAGAGCGCGGCCACGATGAGGTTTGCGATGCGATTCACCCTGGCGGGCAGCGTCATCGACAGCATGACCATGAGGATCGGGACGGCCATGAGGGTCAGTGCCGTGGTCGAAAAGGTCTGGGAGAGGTCGAACTCGAAGACCTTGCCGTCGAGGATGTCTTGGACGACGCCGGGTGTGAAGAAGTTGAGAATGTCCACGTATGCGTACAGGAACATGAAGCTTGTCCACGTTGCGGCGAGCTTGGCTCGCACCGGCATCGGCTGTTCTTCCAGGGTGGTAGCGGGTTGACGTGTTCTCATCGTGGGCTCCGTTGTGGTGTGGATCGATAGGTCCACGATCACCGAGCCCAGCGGCGGACACACCGGCCCGGAGGCCGGAGTTGACCTGGCCGATGGCAGGAGCCTTATCTCGTACTTTCGGCTGGTACGCCGAGGCGCGCCGATCCCTAGGATGAAGCCGTGGTCACTGCCCGGCGCTCCATCTGGCATGAGCCGCGGCCTGCCGACGTCCCACCCATCGGTCGGCTCGACTGGCTGCTGGTGGGCGTGTTCGCGGCCGCAGTCTCGGTAGAGGGCATCGTGCGGCCGGGCTTGGCCTGGCGACCCCTGGTGGTGGTGCTCGCGCTGGCGCTGCTGCCCGCCCTGCTCTGGCGGCGGGGTCGCCCCCTGACGGCCGCCCTGGTCGGGTGGGGTGTCGCCGGGCTGCTCTCGGTCCTCCAGCTGACCGCGCACCCCGGGGACCTCGGCCTTTACGCCATGATGGCCGTCCTGATCCTGCTCTACTCCCTGGTGCGGTGGGGCTCGGGGCGGGAGATGGCCTTGGGGGCGGCGTTCGTGACAGTTGTTGTCGCGCTGGGGATGTACGCCGCCGCCGCGGGCTGGGCCGATGTTTTCGGCGGAAGCGTCCTGCTGCTGTTGCTCGTCGCCCTCGCGGCGGTGTTCCGCTACCGCGCGGACCTCTGGCATCGCCAACGGCGCGAGATCCGCAACCAGGAGCGGGTGGCGCTGGCGCGCGAGCTGCACGACACCGTGGCCCACCATGTCTCGGCCATCGCGGTGCAGGCGCAGGCCGGTGGCGCGGTCGCCGGCATTCAGCCCGAGAAGGCTGCGGAGGTCCTGGCCGCGATCGAGTCCGAAGCGTCGCGAACCTTGGCGGAGATGAGATCCATGGTGCGGGTGCTGCGTGCGGAGGAGTTCGTCGCCTACTCACCGCAGCGGGGTGTCGCGGACCTGCCTGCGCTGGCGCGCGCCGACGCGACGCCCACCGTCGAGGTCTCGCTGGACGGTTCGTTGACCCGGCTGGCACGACCCGTGGACGCCGCGCTCTACCGGCTCGCGCAGGAGTCGCTGACCAACGCCGTCCGGCACGCCCGGCGCGCGACCCGCGTCGGAATCGACGTATGCCGGGAGGGCGACGCCGTCAGGCTGCGGGTCAGCGACGATGGACAGATCGAGCCGGGGCCGGTCCCGGAGCCCGGGTTCGGTCTGCTGGGCATGGCCGAACGCGCCCAACTCCTCGGGGGGTCGCTCTCCGCAGGGCCCGGACCCGAGGGCGGCTGGGTGGTCGAGGCCGTGCTGCCGGTGCGGGCGCTGCCATGAGCATCCGTGTTGTCGTCGCCGACGACCAGGATTTGGTCCGGACCGGTCTGGTGATGATCCTCGGTGCGCAACCCGGCATCGAGGTCGTGGGGGAGGCGGCGGACGGGCTCGCGGCGCTCGACCTGGCGACCCGGCTGCGTCCCGATGTCCTCCTCGTCGACATCCGGATGCCCGGGCTCGATGGCGTCGAGGTGACCCGGCGCCTGGCCGGGCCGGACGTGACCGACCCGATGGCGGTCGTCGTGATCACCACCTTCGACCTCGACGAGTACATCCTCGGTGCCCTACGCGCCGGTGCCAGCGGCTTCCTGCTCAAGGACGCCGGGCCGCAGCTCCTGGTGCAGGCTGTTCACGCGGCGGCCAACGGGGACGCGCTGATCGCACCCAACGTCACTCGTCGGCTGCTGGCGACCTTCGCCGATCAGGCGCCGGCGGTACCGGTCCAGCCCATCGACCCGCTCACCGAGCGCGAGCAGGAGGTGCTCGCGCTGGTGGCACGGGGCCGGACCAACGCCGAGATCGCCGCCGAACTCTTCGTCGGCTTGAGCACGGTCAAGACCCACGTCGCATCGTTGATGACCAAGCTCGGCGCCCGCAACCGCGTCGAAATCGCGATATGGGCATACGACACCAGACGCG
Source organism: Nocardia sp. CC213A (assembly GCF_030766805.1). Taxonomy (NCBI): domain Bacteria; kingdom Bacillati; phylum Actinomycetota; class Actinomycetes; order Mycobacteriales; family Nocardiaceae; genus Nocardia; species Nocardia sp. CC213A. The sequence continues at coordinate 30,672 of NZ_JASFXA010000010.1, read as the reverse complement.
CGAGAGCCGATTAGCGGGTACGGATCGCAGCGTGGGTTCGATCCCTCCCCGCGGTTCCGAGATCGAAGGCCCAACCCGCAACGCCGGGACGGACCTCGTCGTTCCGCCCTCGGGCGATCCTGCGTCACCCGCATCGTGTGCCATGCTGCTGGAATGGCGCGCGCGGGGACGTGGACGGTGGGGATGGCATTCGCGCCGATTGGGTTCGGGGTCGGTGTGGTGGTGGCCACCGCCATCCTCAATGAGGTGGCCGATCGGTCGGTGGCCACCGATATCGCCGGTAACTGGATGGTCGTCATGGTGTTCGGCGCCGTGTTGTTCCTACCGGGGATCGTGTTCGCGCTGTTCGGCGCTTCGATGCTGTGGAGTCGCACCGGCACGGTGACGGCGATGCTCGGACTCGTCCTGCTGTCCCTGCCGCCGTTGCTGTTCGCCGCGGCCGGAATCGAGGAAGCGGTTGGGCCGCCGCGTGATCCGTACTCGCCGAGTTGGACCGCGCGCTTGTCCCTGTCCGCCGCGTTGGTCTACGCGCTCCCGTTCGTCGCGTTGGTGCTCGGCAATGCATTCGCGACCTGGATGGTCTGGTCGGGGCGGGCGGCTGGGCGATGATCGTCACTGGTCGGTGCGACGCCCTCGCAGTACCGGCTGGGTGTCAGGGGTGAGGCCAGTCGGTCTCCGATGCGCCGGGCGGGCAATCCCAGCGTGCGTCGGGTAGGCAGGCCGCCCAGGCTTCGTAGGCTGCCTGAGGAGGGCATGCGATGTATGCGCCGGTGTCGAAGGTGAGGGTCAGTTCCCAGTTCCGGATCTGTGCGGCGGTGACCCGATGGTTCAGCACGCCGAGAACTGGGCCGGCGGTGGCCGGATCGTCCTCGACTCGGACGTCCCAGGTGTTTTTCGCCGCGTCTATGTATCGAAAGTCGGTCAGGTCGACGAAGATACCGGACCGATCGCGTGCGCCGAGCTCGAAGACCAAGCGCAGGTACGATTTCCACACCCAGATCTGTTCGACCTCGAGTCCGGTCAGTGTGGTGAACTCGCCGATGGCCACGACCAGAGCGTAACGAACGTCCCCGGCAGGTTTACTCAGCGCGGATCGCTCACCGGCCGGAGATCCGGCCGCAGGTGGGTCCGCCGGGGCGCATGGCCTCGCGTTCGGCGAGGATCTGCCAGAACAGCTCGCGCTGGGCGGGGAACAGGTCGAAGCACTTGCCGAGGTCGACACCGTTCTCTGTGGGCGGCATGGGCAGGTCGCACACTGCGAAAACGGTTGCGACGCCGTCGATGATCGCCCAGCGTGCGGTGCCGCTCGCGTGCGTGGTGATGTACATCGTCGGTGTGGGCGGCGCGCTCACTCCGGCCATCCCCCCGGTACCAGCTTGCCGTCGCCGACGAGCTTCTTGTACGCGATCGTCTTCGTAAGACATTGGCCGACACGGCATTCGAGGTGTGCCTGCATGGCCTCATGTGGATGCTCAGCCGCCCATCGGGAACTCGCGTGGCTGATGATCGCGGCGATGGTCGCGGCGTCGATGCCTGCGGGAAGATGAATCGTCATGACGACCCCCGCAGCGGAACGAGCGGGCGCGCGGCCTCGGCGTCGAGGCGTGCCTGGATCTCCGCGACGGTGGGGCCGCGGTGGTGACGGGCGTGGGGCGCATGGTCGAGTGCGGCGGCTGTGGTGACCACGAGGAGTAGCGCGGTGACCACGATTGCGAGGATGATTTCCATGTCGGGTGCCTCCAGGTCCCTGGAACGGTTGGAGTGCACCCGACGCCGGGGGAGACGGGGCTATCGACCCGGCGCCGGGGCTGACATGAAGAGTGGCAGGATTCACACGGCGTTCTGTCCCGCTGCGGGACACACGGCTAGCATGGTGCTTTGCCGACGCCACCGAGGGGCAGACTATGGGCGAATTCCGGATCGACGAAAGCCGCTACATCGGTCAGCGTGTGCGGGCCATTCGTGCCCGCCGTGGCATCTCTCAGCAAGTACTCGCCGATCGCACCGGCATTCTGAGTCGAGGGGCTATCGCGAAGTACGAGGCGGGAGAACGGCCGGTCGACTCGCGCCGTGTCTTGTTGGCGCTGGCCGAAGCCCTCGGCGTGTCCATCGGCGACCTCACCGGGCATGAAGGGGACCGCTTCGACCCGTCCGCCGCAGGATTCCACATGTCGGTGCCTGCGATCGAGACCGTGCTGTGGACGCGGGGAAACATCACCGATGCGCGCCCGCCCCGAACTCTCGATGAGCTGGCAGCCTTGGCGCAGAGCGCCACACGTATGCGTCATGATTGCGACTACGCCACTCTCGGGCCGATGCTCGCACCGATGCTGACCGACTGCTATCGGCATCTTCGAGATGCGAAGGGCAGCGAGCAAGAGCGAGCGTGGGACGTGTTCGCCTCGATCGTCTACGGTGTCGCTTCGGCTCTCAAGGCGCGTGGCTACCAGGCTCTAGCCTGGACGGCGGCGCAGGAGGCCGAGCGCGCCGCGCCACACACCGGAAGCACGGCCGCGCTCGCGGCTACCGCGTTCGTGCGCAGTCAGGTTCTGCTGTCCCGGCCCGATGGCCTGCCTGCGGCTTTGGACATCGCCAAGAGTACGGCCGACCGTATCGACGCGGACGTGCGCACGGTCGGCGATGTCGAAACGTGCGGGATGCTGCACCTGCAATCATCGCTCGTCACCGCGGCATTGGGCGGCGATCCCGGCCCGCACCTCGACGCGGCGGCCGAGCAAGCCGACAGGCTGAGTGACGCCGCACCTTCGGCCTCGGTGGTCCGCAACAAGACGTTCGCGGCATCGAATGTCCAGCTGTGGAGGATGTCCGCTGCCATGGAACAACGCGAACCCGGTCGTGTTCTCGCCCTTGCGCCGACCCTCTCGCCCGACGACCTGCCCGTCCAGGGCCGTCGAGCACAGTATTTCGTGGAGATCGGCCGAGCCCACGCGATGCAGCGGAACTACCGCGAGTCGCTGCACTCGCTATTGCGCGCCGAACACACAGCGCCGCAGCATGTTCGGAGTATGACGCATGTGCGCGAACTGGTCGGCCACATGATGCGCTCGGCGCGTAGGGACCTCACTTCCGGGGAGCTCGGCCGACTCGCGCAGCGGGTCGGGGTGGTACCTGTATAGGGCGGTTTCGGGTCCGGTTTAACGACTCAGGACACCAGTCCGCGACCGGTCGTGAGCGGCAAATCGAGGGCGGTGAGCAGGCCCGGCCGCGCTTCTACCACCGCGGGGACGGCGCTGACCAGGCGGGCAGCGGTGCCGATTACGCCGGCCAAGGCGTGGTCGCCGTCGCTGTAGAGCTGGAGGTCGAGACGGTAGTCGGGGTCGCCGTCGATTTCGACTCGGTAGCAACCCTTTCCGGCCGGTTGGGGCCAGTCGGGGGCGAGGTCGGGGTGTAGACGGGTGACGTGTTCGAGGGTGAGGATCTCGCGGCCCGCACGCACGCCGTGCACCTGGAAACGCAGTGCTGCGGCCGTTCCGGGGGCTACCGCGCGGTCGCCGACGACGAGTTTCTCCGTCGCCGGGAGCCGCTCGAAATGTTGTGTCACGGCATCGAGTTCGACGCCCAGGCCGGCGGCCAGCTGCCGGACGACGCTGCCCCAGGCGAGGGTGAGTACACCGGGCTGCAGCAGCATGGGCAGGTCGTCGAGGGCGCTGCCGAAGCCCATGATGTCGAAGACGACCTTGGGATTGTCGTAGGTGGAGTAGTCCATGATCTCCGAGCAGACGACGTGGTCGATGCGCTCGGAGCCGCTGGACAGCACCAGCGGCAGCCAGTCGTTGGCCCAGCCGGGGTCGATCCCGTTGACCCACAGCGAAGCTCCGCCCTCCTCGGCCGCGGCGACGATCGGCGCGATGGCCTCGTCGGGGAGGACGCCGTAGGGGTACTGCAAGAAGACGGGGCTGCTGGACACCACGTTGATGCCCGCGCGCAGGAAACCCTTCAGCTCTTCGACGGCCTCCATGAGCCGGTCGTCGGCCATGGCGGTGTGGACGATGCAGTCCGGTCGCAGGGCGAGCAGCGCCGCCGCGTCTTCGGTGGCGGTGACGCCGATCTCGCGGTCGAGACCGGCGAGTTCGCCGGCGTCACGGCCCGCCTTCTCCGGGCCGGACACCCAGACGCCGACCAGTTCCAGTTCGGGCCGGGCGATGATGGATCGCAGTGCGCGCCGTCCCACATTGCCGGTGCTCCACTGCACTACGCGATAGGTCATATCGAATGTCCTTGTGCTGTAGGTGATCACAGGTCGGGCAGGCCGAGGTCGAGGTTGGGCCGTTCGATACCGCCGTCCACCTCGAGCACCTTGCCGGTGATGTAGCCGCCGGCGCGGGAGCTGAGATAGACGATGGCGGCGGCGATCTCCCAGGGCTCGCCGAGCCGCCCGAGCGGGGTGGCCGACTCCATGGCCGATTTGATCTCCGGTTGCCGTGCGACGACATCCAGCGCGGAGGTGAGAACCGACCCGACCGCGATGGCGTTGACTCGGATCTTCGGGGATAGGTCGGTCGCGGCCAGCCGGGTCCAGTGTGCGAGTGCGGCTTTGGCCGTGCCGTAGGCGAGGAAGCCGCGTCCGGCGGTGCGCCCCATCATCGAGCTGATGTTCACCACGGACCCGCCGCCCGCGCGCAGCAGGTGCGGGACCGCGGCCTGGGTCAGCGCATGCGCGGTGGAGACGTTGAAACGGAATGCCTCTTCGAGGAAGTCGGTGCCGGTGGTCATGAACGTGTTGGGCATGGTGCCGCCGACATTGTTGACCACGATGTCGAGGTGGCCGAGTTCCGCGGCCGCGGTGTCGGCGAAGGCCCGCACCGCGTCCAGGTCGGACAGGTCGCAGGGGACGGTGAGGGCGCGGCGGCCGAGGGTGCGGATCTGTTCGGCGACCTCGTCGAGTTGTTCTTTGGTGCGGGCGGCGATGGCGACGTCCGCGCCCGCTTCGGCGAGCGCGAGGGCGGTGGCTGCGCCGATGCCGCGGCCCGCACCGGTGACGACGGCGACGCGGCCGTCCAGGCGGAAGGTGTCCAGGATCATCGAGAAAGTCCCTCTCCGAGCTGACCGTTGTGACTGTAGTCACCAGCAGCTTTAAGAAATAGTACTTAACTGTCAAGAAGAACTTCTTTATCCCCTGGTGGGGCGCTACTGTGCTGGCAGGCGAGTACGGAGGGCGGAGGATGGCGGCGACGGATGCGCGGAAACGGATCATTCTCGCGGCGGAACGGCTGATCGCGGAGCGCGGGCAGGCGGTGCCGCTGCGGGATATCGCGGCGGCCGCGGGCCAGCGGAACAACTCGGCGATCCAATACCATTTCGGATCCCGCGACGGTCTCATCGCGGCCGTGGTCGAGCTGCGACTGGCCACGTTGGAGGCGCGGCGGCTGGAACTACTTGCCGAACAAGCGGGTTCGGGCACACCGCCCGGTGTGCACGGGTTGCTCGAAGCGCTGGTGATCCCCATGTTCGAACTCGGTGAGCGGCACGGCGTCCACCACTACGCCCGGTTCCTCGCGCAGATTCACACCCATCCGGCGGTGACGGACGCGGCCAATCTCGACAGCGCCGAGCGGACCTCGGTGCGGGTCATCATGCGGGGCCTGGACCGAGAGCTCGCCGACCTGCCGCCGCGGCTACGGGTGCGCAGACTGCGCGCGGTGACCACGATGCTCTTCGCGCTGCTGGCCGACTTCGAGCACGCGGTCGAGGCCGGAAAGGTGCGCTCCGGGGATGTGGACGCCTGGGGAGAGATCATCGACATGCTCGCCGGATCGCTCACCGCGCCGGTCACCGATCCAGCCGGTGTCCGGGTCCGCGGCTACCGCTGATGGTTGAGAACCGGCCTAGGCTTGCCGCTGCCAGGACCCGGTACTAGATCGTCGTCGGCCATCAGCCGGGCCATTCGTCCATGTGTCCGTGGAAGGTGGAGCGGTCCGGTGCCGGGTCGGTGGGGTGTATCTCTTCCAGGTAGATGCGCATGCCCTCGGCGATCTTGCCGGCGGCGTGTTCGAGCTGTTCGGGGGTGATGTATTTGCCGAAGGCCGCCGCGTCGAGGAGTTGTCTGCGGACCTGGTCGAGGTTCATGCGAGCCCAATCGAGGCGGGACAGTTCCGGCATGGATGGGGAGATTACCTCGAGTCGAACAAACTTTCGATAGTAGGGGAGGGCTACGACATGTTCGTGAGGATCGGGAGCGGCTGGGTTTCGGTGGCGGGGGCCAGGGCGTCGATGACGGCGGTGAGGCGGATGGCGGCCGCGCCGAGGGTGGTGGAGTAGGAGCGGCGGCCCTCGGCGGCTTCGCCGGGGGTGGTGGTGTCGACCATGTCGAGGGCTCGCGCCCACTGGGACAGGTGCGCGTTCGCCTCGGCGGCGGACAGGTCGGGGTGGATGGTGCCGCGGAACTCCGGCTGCCGCGCGGCCGTGAAGCGGGCGCAGCAGTCCCATAGCCAAGTCGCCGGGGGTAGCGGTGTGCCCGCGGTGGCGGCGGCGCGGGCGTTCACCAGGTCGGAGACGGCGTCGATGGCGTCCATCATCAGCGAATCGGTCACGGCGACAGCGTGTCACCTGCGGTGATTGGTTGCCGGTAACCGATGCGGGCGTGTCGACGCCGACTCCGCCCGGGCGTCGGAGATCCGGAATGCCCAGACCCGGATCGGGTGCGATGAGGCCGTGTCTGGCGCACCCGGTGCCACGCCACTACCGTTGAGCGCGTGGACGCCACCCTCGCGCATACGCCCGAATCCCCGCCCCGCTCCCGGTGGCGGGCCATGGGGCTGCCGTTGCTCGCTGGTGGCGCGGTCGCGGGAATCGCCGCCGCCGTGCACTTCCGGGACCCGCATCAGGAGGGGTCGTGGGGGATCTGCCCCTTCTACGAGCTGACCGGTTTCTGGTGCCCCGGCTGCGGTGGCCTGCGCGGACTGCACAATCTCACCGACGGGCGGGTGCTGGACGCGGTGCAGAGCAATCTGCTGCTGTTCCCGCTGTTGCTGGGATTCGTTGCGTGGTGGGGGTATTGGATGGTGCGCAGCTGGCGCGGGCAACCGGCGCAACTGCTGCCGCGGGGGCTGCCGCGCCCCCTGCTCTGGGTGACGCTCGCCTTCCTGGTGGCCTATACGGTGTTTCGCAATACGCCGTGGGGGAGCTGGCTGGTTCCGGTGTGACCGGCGGCGTGGCCGAACGGGTGGACGTCGCCGATCGGGGCATGCTGTCGGTATGGGTGATTCGCTGAAGAAACGAGTGCGCGAGAAGCTGCTGCGGCAGCTGAACGAGGACGGTGCGCCCGATCCGGACCAGGACGATACCCGGCAGGTGTCGGTTCTCACGGATCTGGAACTGCTGGACGCGGTGGCCGAGGACGACCCCGTGGTCGAGGAACTCGCCGCCCGGTACTACGTGCCGTGAACCCGAAACTCCGTCCCCCGAGCCCGGCTCGGGGGACGGAGTCGTCCGGATGCTCAGACGCAGGGCGCTGCCCCGGCCGTGTCACCGTCGAACGGGCGCGTCTCCGGCACCGGGTTCCAGTGCCCGTCGGTGCAGGCGTACTCCCAGCCCGGCCCCCGCTCGACCAGGGCGGCGACGGCGTCGACGAGCCGGTCCACATCGGCGGACGTGGTGCCGAGGCCGATGCTGGCGCGCAGCGCGCTGTCCACCCCGAGCTTGGCCAGGAGCGGGTGCGCGCAGAAGCGGCCGTCGCGCACCCCGATGCCGTGTTCGGCGGAGAGGTAGGCGGCCACCCGCCCGGGTTCGAAGCCGTCCAGGGTGAAGGCCACGATACCGACGGCGTCGGTGCTGTCCCGCCAGATGCGCAGGAACCGCACGCCCGGAACGGTTTTCAACCCGTAGCGCAGCCGGTGCGCGAGGTAGAGCTCGTGTTCGGTGACCGTGGTCTCGTCGAGCGCGGCCAGTGCGTCGCAGGCGGCGGCCAGGGCGGCCACGCCGAGGACGTTGGGGGAACCGGCCTCGTGCCGCTGCGGTGCGCACGCCCACTCGGCGTCGGCGTCGGTGACCTCCCGGACCGCGCCGCCGCCCGCCAGATACGGGTCGGCGGCATCCAGCCAATCCCGGCGTCCGACAAGCACGCCCGCGCCGAAGGGGGCGTAGAGCTTGTGGCCGGAGAAGGCTACATAGTCGATATCGCTGGCGCACAGGTCGATCCGCCGGTGCGGGGCCAGTTGGGCGGCGTCCACCAGGATGCGGGTGCCGCACTGGTGCGCGATCCAGGCCAGTCGCTCGATCGGCAGCAGCTCCCCGGTCACATTGGACGCACCCGTAATGGCAAGCAACGCAGCGGGTTTGCTGCACAGTTCGGCGACGACGCGCTGAATGGTCTCCTCGATGGTGTCGGCGGCCCGCACCACGCGCCGCCCGTGCCGGGTCCACGGCAGGAAGTTGGCGTGATGTTCGATATCCAGCACCACGGTGTCGCCGGGGACGCAGGCGGCCAGCAGATTCAGCGAGTCGGTGGTGTTGCGGGTGAAGATCACGCACTGGTCGTCGGCGGCATTCACGAAGCGCGCCACCGTCTTTCGCGCGGATTCGTAGCAGTCGGTGGAGATGCGGGAGGCGTAGCCCGCGCCGCGGTGCACGCTGGCGTAGTAGGGCAGCAGATCCCGCACCCGCTCGGTGACCCGCTCGAGCGCGGGCGCGCTGGCGGCGTAGTCGAAGTTGGCGTAGGCGGCGGTGCCGCCCTGTACGAGCGGCACCCGCAGATCGCATCCGGAGACGGTGGCGAGGGCGGCGCAGCTCTGGTCGGCGAAAGCAGTCATGACGAAATCCCGTCGGCTCAGGGACTCGTGATCGTGAGGTGATCGGAGTCCGCGCTTGCCGTGTTCGTGTGAATCACGGCCCGGTCGTCACCCGGAGCACCCCACCGCGGAGGAGGGTTGCCGACCAGCTAGCCGGGGCTTAGCGCTGGTACTCATGACCTGATTGCAGAGGTTGGCAGACGGGCGCGGAACTTGTCAACCCCGCGCCGAGAATCATCCGAAAGTTGGATCGGGTGGGCCGCAAAGTAGGAACCGGGGGTTCGCCGGGGCCGGTAATCTCGACTGTGAAGTTAGGGTAGCCAAAGTATGGGCGGCCCAGGATCGACAACGAGGGAGCACGACCATGCTGGACACCGCGACGCCGTTTTCGACCCTGATCCGCACCGCGACCGAGCAGCAGCACACCGAGGCCGAACACTCCTCGTTCATGCGCGACATGCTCACCGGCACCCTCGGCGTGCGGGCGTTCTACCGCTACACCGCCCAGCTGTGGTTCGTCTACGAGGCGCTGGAGCGGCATTCCGCCGACCTCGCCGCCGACCCCGTCGCCGGACCGTTCGTGCGCCCGGAACTCGCCCGCCTCGCCGCCCTGGAAACCGACCTCGCCCATCTCGGCGGCCCGGACTGGCGCGACGACCTGCGCCCCCTGCCCTCGACCCACGCCTATGCCGACCGCATCGCCGAATGCGCCCGGGACTGGTCGGCCGGATACGTCGTCCACCACTACACCCGCTATCTGGGCGACCTCTCCGGCGGCCAGGTCATCCGCGGCACCGCCGAAAAGCTGTGGGACCTGCCCAAGAAGGGCGACGGCGTGCGCTTCTACGTCTTCGACCGGATCGGCAACCCGGCCGCCTTCAAACGCGAATACCGCGAACTCCTCGACGCCCTGCCCATCGGCGGCGACGACACCGAGCGCGTACTCGACGAGGCTCGCCGCGCCTTCGCCATGAACACCGACATGTTCGGGGAACTGGCCGAGGAATTCGCCCGCCCCTGACCGCCGGCCTGAGTCAGCGCAGCGGTTCGGGGCGGTGGTAGCCGCCGTTGTAGTAGAGCAGGGGTGCGGCGCTGGGTTCTTCCTCGGCGTCGTCGTGGACGCGGGTGACCAGGCTGACCACCAGGGTGTGGTCGCCGATGGGGATGAGGCGGTGGATGGCGGCGCGGACCCAGATGGGGGTGCCGTGCAGGACCGGTTCGCCGGTGTCGAGGGTGGTCCACAGGGAGCGGTCGGTGAAGCGCTGGGCGGCGGCGCGGCTGAAGCGCTGGGCGATGTGGCGCTGGTGTTCGCCGAGGAAGTGCACGACGACGGATTCGGCGTGCAGCAGGGCGTCGATGCTGGAGGAGGTCTCGGCGATATTGAAGGTGATCAGGGGCGGGTCCAGCGATACGGAGGCGAATGAGGTGGCGGTGAAGCCGACCGGCCCGTTGTCGGACATGAGCGTGACGACCGTGACGCCCGCCGGATAGTGACGCATGGCGGCGCGATACTGGTGAGCTGCGATACCGCTCAGATCATCGGGGACCCGTAGCTCGGATGGAGAATCGGTCACATAGGCAAGGTACGCCCCGAGCGCCCGAGGTATTCCGGTTGCGCTCGAGTCGAACGGAACACCGGTCGCGCGCGGGACGGCCGAGCCGAGCCGGAGCGCGGGGCCGCCGGATTCAGTCGACGTCGATGGCCAGTCCCGCCGTGATCCGCACCAGTTCCCCGAATGTGGTGCGGAACAACGTATTCGGATGCCCGCCCGCCGCCCACAGCTCCGGATGCCCGGCGAGCGCGTTGTCGATGTAGGTGGGGAGATTGACGGGATGGCCCACCGGAGCCACCCCGCCGATCGGCTGGCCGGTGACCTCCCGCACCATGGCGGCGGGAGCCCGGGTCAGCGCGCCCTCCAGCCGCTTGCCGGTGCGATCCAGATGCACCTGGTGCGCGCCGGAGACCAGCAGCAGCACCGGATCCTCGTCGAGCAGGAACACCAGCGATGTGGTGATGGCGCCCACCGGCACCCCGAGCGATGCGGCGGCGGCCTGCGCGGTGTGGGTCGGTTCGGCCTGGGTGATGATCACGCCGTGATGGCCGCGCGCGATCAGCGTGTCGGAGACCTTGGCAGCGACGGGCGGTAGGGACCTGCGCATGGCACCAGGGTAGAGCGGTTGCGGTGAATGTGCGGGGGGATCGGAAACGGGTGCGGCGCATCGGATTCAGTCCCGCCGCGACGCTGCCCTGTCGGCCCGCCGCCGCCCCCCGATACGCTGGGCGAATGACTGAATGGAAGGCTTTCACAGTCGAGAGCAAGGACCGGGTGGCTCAGGTCACCCTGACCGGACCCGGCAAGGGCAATGCCATGGGACCGGACTTCTGGCACGAGCTACCGCAGATCTTCGGTCAGCTGGACGCCGACCCGGAGGTGCGGGCCATCGTCCTCACCGGTTCCGGCAAGCACTTCTCCTACGGCCTGGACCTGCCCGCCATGAGCCCGCTGTTCGGTCCGCTGCTCGGCGAGCGCGCGTTGGCCGCGCCGCGCACCAACTTCATGAGGCACATCCGCGAGATGCAGGCCGCGGTGACCGCGGTCGCGGACTGCCGCAAGCCCGTCATCGCCGCCGTCTCCGGTTGGTGCATCGGCGGTGGGCTGGATCTCATCGCCGCCGTGGACGTGCGGCTAGCCAGCGCCGAGGCCAAGTTCAGCCTGCGCGAGGCCAAGGTCGCCATCGTCGCCGACATCGGCTCGCTGCACCGCCTGCCCGGCATCATCGGGGAGGGCCACGTGCGCGAGCTGGCGCTCACCGGCAAGGACATCGACGCCGCCCGCGCCGAGAAGATCGGCTTGGTCAACGACGTGTACCCCGACCAGGACGCGGTGCTGGAGGCGGCACATGCCATGGCTCGCGAGATCGCCACCAATCCACCGCTGGTGGTACAGGGCATCAAGGATGTGCTGGACCAGCCCAAGGCGGGCCGCGTGGCCGACGGCCTGCGCTACGTCTCCGCCTGGAACGCCGCCTTCCTGCCCTCGGAGGACCTCACCGAGGCCATCCAGTCGGTGTTCGAGAAGCGCGAGCCCGAATTCCGGGGCAGGTGATCGGCTGACCTGCGGAGCGAGACCGCCTGTCCGGCAGCTGGTCTCGGCCGGTAAAGTCGGCAGCCGACGCGCGAAGCGGGTGGCACGGAATACCGTGCCACCCGCTTCGTCATGTCGGCGACGCCGAACCGGAACCTCAGTGTCCGCCCTGCTCCTTCAGGCGGGCGTACGCCTCGGTCACCAGCGACTCGGCCTTCTCACGGCCCTCCCAGCCTTCGACCTTGACCCACTTGCCGGGCTCCAGGTCCTTGTAGCGCTCGAAGAAGTGCGCGATCTCCTTGCGCTGGAACTCCGGGATGTCCTCGACGTCCTGGATGTGATCCCAGCGCTTGTCACCGGCGGGCACCGCCACGACCTTCTCGTCCCCGCCCGCCTCATCGCTCATGAGCAGCACGCCGACCGGACGGGCCTCCACGATGACGCCCGGGAACACCGGCTCGGGCAGCAGCACCATGCAATCGAGCGGATCGCCGTCGGAGCCGAGGGTGTCCTCGATGAAGCCGTAGTCGGCCGGGTACATCATCGGGGTGTACAGGTAGCGGTCCAGCTTCACGCGGCCGGTCTTGTGATCGACCTCGTACTTGTTCCGCTGACCCCGGGGGATCTCGATGGTGACGTCGAACTCCACGTCATCTCCTCTTTTCTGGTGCCTATGGCTGCCGACTCGCCAGCTCGTTCGAAGGAACGACTGCGCAACGAGGATAGTGTGGTGCGCGAGCGTGTGGGTGCGGCAGGGACGCCGGACGATCCCACCACTGGTACCAGGGAGACAGCGGCACGTGGTCGGTGCGGACAAGAAGAACATCGGTGGATTGGCCGCCAAGCGGCGTCGCAGAAACTGGATCGTCGTGGCATCCGTGCTGGTCATGGTGCTGGTCGCGGTGACCTCGGTGGCGTTGATCCTGAAGCCGTGGACCGAGGAGTTCCGGCACGGGGGCTTGACCATCGCCGCCGCGCCCGCCCCCGCCACGGTGTCGCCGCGGGTGGCGCCCGCCCCCGCCGATGCGCCCGCACCCTCGAAGGCCGGTCTGGCGGCGGCGCTGGGGCCGGTGGTGAACAACCCCGACCTGGGTGTGTTCGCCGCGGTGGTCTCCGACGGCGATACCGGTGAGGTGCTGTTCAGCCTGGACCCGGACAAGCCGCAGATCCCGGCCTCCAATGCCAAGATCCTGCTGGCCGCCGCCGCACTGCTGGCGCTGCCGCAGGACCAGCGGGTGACGACCGAGGTGGTCACCGGGGCCACGCCGAACGAACTGGTGCTGGTGGGCGGCGGCGATCCGACGCTGACCGCGCAGCCCGACGGCAAGGGCTACTACCAGGACGGGCCGAAGCTGTCGGATCTGGTGGCGCAGATCAAGACGTCCGGGCGGACGGCGGACACCATCGTGGTGGACACCTCGCGCTACACCGGGCCGAGCATGGCCCCGGGCTGGCTGACCGAGGACATCGCGGGCGGCTCCATCGCGCCCATCGACCCGGTCATGCTCGACGGCGGTCGCCTGGAACCGCTGCGCGCGTACTCGCCGCGCACCCCGACGCCCGCGCTGGACGCCGGGCGGCGACTGGCCGTGGAATTGGGCCTGGATCCGGCGCGGGTCCGGCTGGGAACCGCTCCCACCGGGGCGACACGGGTCGCGGCCGTCCAGTCCGCACCGCTGCGCGACCGGCTGCGGGACATGATGGTCGACTCCGACGACGTGCTGGCCGAGACCATCGCCCGCGAGATCGCCGCCGCCACCGGTGCGGAACAGTCCTTTACGGGTGCGGTGACCGGTCTCACCACCACCCTGCGCGCCGCCGGATTCGACCTGACCGGCGTCACCCTGGCCGACGGCGGCAGCGGACTCTCGGTCGACGACCGCATTCCGGCGAGCGTGCTCGACCGGATCATCACCGTCGCGACACTCCCGAACAGCTCGGGGAGCCAAGACGATTCGAGTGTGAAGGGGGCGGCTTCGGTCACCGCCTCACCGCTGTCGGCGCTGCTGGACTACCTGCCGGTGGCCGGTGCGACGGGGACGCTCACCGACCGCTACACGGTGCGCGATCGCGCCGGCGCGGGCTGGGTACGTGCCAAAACCGGAACTCTGGACGTGGCAAGCTCGTTGGTGGGGTATGTGCTGGATCGCGATGGGCGCGTACTCACCTTCGCGTTGATGTCGAACGAGCGGCTGCCGGGAGCGAGCCGCCCCGCGTTGGACGCCATCGCGGCGACACTGCGTAATTGTGGATGCTCCTGACGGGTGGATGACTATGACCGGACCCGAACACCATTCGGCCGATGCCGCCAACCCGGGTACCGGTGAGTCCCGTGCCCAACTGGTGATCGACCCGAAGACCGGGGAATTGAGCCGTAAATCCAAGCCGGGGCTGACCGGCGCCGTGGACTGGCAGCTGGCCGCCCGCACCGGAGCCCTGCTGGTCCCGGCCGGGCCGCGGACCACGCGGTACTCGGCGGAGCAGGCGGTGGCCGAACTGGCCGACGCCTCGGTGCGCGCCGAAGCGCCCGTGCGCGAGGTGAGCCGACTGCAGGACGGTTCGGTGGTGCCCGCGGCGCGGGTCGTGGACCGGCCCGGTTGGATTCAGGCCGCGGCCGCGTCCATGGCGGCGCTCACCGGCAACGAGCCGGGTGCCGACGATCGCGGGCGGTTCGTCGGCAAGCCCGCCGGGGTGCAGGCCGGGGCCATGCTGGCGTTCCTGTCCACGGCGATTCTGGGACAGTACGACCCGTTCAGCGGGCCGAACGGCACGCTGCTGCTGGTCGCGCCCAACATCATGGGCGTGGAGCGGGCGCTCGGCGTTCCGGCCAGCGACTTCCGGCTCTGGGTGTGCCTGCACGAGGTCACGCACCGGGTGCAGTTCTCCTCCGCGCCCTGGCTGGCCGACTACATGAAGCGCAATGTGGAACTGCTCGGCGAGGTCGGCGACGAGCCTCTCGCCGATGTGCTGGCCCGGCTGGTGGAGGCGGTGAAGGAGCGCCGCCGCGGTGTCGAGGACCCGTCGTCCGGCGGCGTCATCGGCCTGCTGCGCGCCACCCAGGCCGCACCGCAGCGCGAGGCGCTGGACCGCCTGCTCATGCTCGGCACCCTGCTCGAGGGGCACGCCGACCATGTCATGGACGCCGTCGGCCCGGCGGTGGTGCCCTCGGTGACCCGGATCCGCTCGGCCTTCGATCAGCGTCGCCGTCGCCCCGGCAATCCGATCCAGCGGCTGCTGCGCGCCCTGCTCGGCATGGATGCCAAGGTGGCGCAGTACGTGCGTGGCAAGAAGTTCGTGGACGAGGTGGTGGCCACCGTCGGCATCGACGAGTTCAACGCGATCTGGACCGACGGTGACACGCTGCCGCGCACCGACGAGATCGGCGAACCGCGCCGGTGGGTGGAGCGCGTTCTGGGGTGATGGCTCGTCCGCCGCTCCGCGATCGGCGCGACCTCTCCGAAGGAGGCGTCAGCGGGAGGCGGGGTGACGTGCGACGATCAGGGCATGAATCGTCCCAGGCTGCCCGAGACGTCGGCGGCGCTGGAAATGCGCCGTGCGGTACGGGACTGGGTGGGGGAGTACGCGGTCGACGGGGTGGTCGCGGTCGGATTGTCGGGCGGGGCGGATTCGCTGGCATTGACCGCGGCGGCGGTGTCGGAGGCCGATGTCGTCGACGCGCTGGTCGTGGATCACGGTTTGCAGGAGGGGTCGGCGCGGGTGGCGGCGGAGGCGGCGGCCGTGGCGATGCGGCTCGGATGCCGGTCGGCTCGGGTGCTGACGGTCGAGGTGTCCGGCGGCGGGGGAATGGAGGCGGCGGCGCGCCGGGCTCGGTACGCCGCGCTGGACGAGGCGCGGGGCGCGGCCCCGGTGCTGCTCGGGCACACCCTCGACGATCAGGCCGAAACCGTGCTGCTCGGGTTGGCGCGCGGGTCGGGGGCGCGGTCCATCCAGGGCATGGCGGCCTTCGCCGAGCCGTGGGGGCGGCCGCTGCTGGGGGTGCGGCGGGAGGTGACCCGGCGGCTGTGCGCGGAGCTGGGGCTGACCCCGCACGAGGATCCGCACAACAGTTCCCCGGAGTTCACCCGGGTGCGGCTGCGCACCGAGGTGCTGCCGCTGCTGGAGGAGGTGCTCGGCGGCGGGGTGGCGACCGCACTGGCCAGAACAGCGGCTCAGCTTCGTGAGGACGGCACGGCCCTGGACGGCATAGCCGAGAAGTTGCTGAACTCCGCTCGCGATGGCGAGGGCCTGTCGGTCGAGACGCTCGCCACTGCCCCGCCCGCACTGCGGCGGCGGGCGATCCGGGCATGGTTGCTCGCCGGTGGCGCGAAAGCGTTGACCGACAAGCATTTACGGGCGGTCGACGCGCTGGTCACGGATTGGCACGGGCAGGGGGCGATCGCGGTCGGCGGCGGAGTCGCCGGGACCAGGTTGGTTGCCGGGCGCGAGCATGGCAGGCTGATACTGAGCTTGGCCGAATACGAGCCCAGGTGATTCGGGATACACATCACTGAAGGGAAACCAGCGCACGTGTACGGGGATGACATCGCGTCGGTGCTGATCAGCGAGGAAGAGATCGCGGCCAAGGTCGACGAACTGGCCGATCTCGTAGCCAAGCGTTATCCGGCCGACGCCCCGGAGGGCGATCTGCTGCTGGTGGGCGTGCTCAAGGGTGCGATCTTCTTCATGACCGATCTGGCCAAGAAACTCTCCATCCCTACCCAGATGGAGTTCATGGCCGTCTCGTCCTACGGTTCCTCGACCTCGTCCTCGGGTGTCGTGCGGATCATGAAGGACCTGGACAAGGACATCGCCGGGCGCAATGTGCTGATCGTCGAGGACATCATCGACTCCGGCCTGACGCTGTCCTGGCTGCTGCGCAACCTGTCCAGCCGCAATCCCGCCTCGCTGGAGGTGGTGACGCTGCTGCGCAAGCCCGACGCGCTGCGCACCCAGGTGGACGTCATGCACGTGGGCTTCGACATTCCGAACGAGTTCGTGGTCGGCTACGGCCTGGACTACGCCGAGCGCTACCGCGATCTGCCCTACATCGGCACCCTGCATCCGAAGGTGTACGGCGGAGCCTGATCCGGGCCCCCTCGTCCTGGGGTCTGTCCGAATTGCTTCCGGCGGGCGGCTTTCAGTCGACTGTGAGGAAAATCACCAACTCTCTTCGGTGGCCGATCGACCTGGGAGAGTCGGTTGTTGCTGCCGTGTGCGGGTGGCTGCGCGCCGCCCGGTCGGCGGTGGGGCGTGCTCTGAATTACTGCTGGTCGATTGACCTTATAGATCTTGGTCGGCCGACCACTTCAGCGGTCGCCGGGCGTTCGCGGAGCCGGTTACCGCGCGGTTCGCCGCGCGTCATATGCTGTCTGTAACAAACCTGATGGCTGTTTTCGTCGTGGATTTCAAACTCCGGGGTTGAATACGGCTGGAAATCCAAGACCGATTCTGATAGCAAGGGGCTATGGACCCGCATTTGCGCGACCTGCGGTATTTCGTCGCTGTCGCTGAGGAACTGCACTTCACCAACGCCGCCCAGCGGCTGCACATCGCGCAGCCCACCCTGTCACGGCAGATCCGTCAGCTCGAACGCCAGCTCGACGTGGTCCTGTTCGACCGCAACCAGCGCAGCGTCGCCCTGACCGTGGCGGGCAAGGAACTGCTCGAGGGCGCACGCAAGATCCTCGAACTCTGGGAGGTCACCAACGTGGCGCTCCAGGAGGCGGGCGAGGTGCTGCGCGTCGGCATCCAGTCCTCCATCGGGCGCGGCCTGATCACCGACCTGGAGTCCGCCAGCGGCCACCGGCTGGCCCTGCACTCGGCGTCCTGGACCGACCCCTCCAGCGGCCTCGCCGGCCGCCAGGCCGATCTGGCGCTCATGTGGCTGCCCGTCCCCGACACCGCCCGCTACCGCTGGCAGGTGCTGCGCACCGAGCCGCGCTGGGTGCTGCTGCCGGAGAACCACGCCCTCGCCAATCGCGAGACCATCGACTTCGCCGATCTGCTCGACGAGCCGTTCATCGCCATGCCCGCCGAAGCCGGCGCCGCCCGCGAGTTCTGGCTCGGCGCGGACGCCCGCGGCGGCCGCCAGGCCCGCATCGGCGCGGAGGCCGCCACCGCCGAGGAGCGGCTCGAAGCCGTCAGCCTCGGACTCGGTGTCTGCCTGCTCGCCGAGAACAACGTCCCCATGTACCGCTGGCCCGGCCTCACCGCCCGCCCGGTCAACGGCCTGCCCCCGTGCGAACTCGCGGTGGCCTGGCGCGCCGACGACGACCGCCCCACCATCCTCGAATTCGCCACCCGCGTCCTCGAGGGCGGCTTCCATGTCCGCCTCCCCGCGACTTCAGCGCCCAGCTGAGAGCCGTAGACGGTTGAGCACGCGTGCCTGCGCCCAACGGCGTGCCGATTGCGGGCGTGCCCGACGAGTTACCCGAACGTCACCAGATCAGTGGTCTCGTCTCGATCGGGAGTTCGGGGCGGTGCGGCGGCAGCGGATCGGAGGCACTGCCGCCGGATGAACGCGTGAGCTTTCCAGTGGTGCGCCGCGGATTCGCTCAGTAGCTGGAATCCGACCCGCTGTGTTGGAGTCAGCGGGCCGTGCGACGCCAGGGGTGGGCCGATTCGAGTTGTCCCGCCAGGCGGAGCAGGGTGGCCTCGCTGCCCGGTTGGCCGATCAGGTGGGCCGCCACCGGGGTGCCGGTGCGGGGGTGGATGCCCATCGGGATGCTGAGGGCGGGCCAGCCGACCAGGTTCCACAGCGGCGTGAACGGCGAATAGCGCACATTGGCAACGACATTGGCCAGCCACGGGAGTTTGTGCCAGCGGCGGGCGCGTGGCGGCGCGGTCGCCAGGGTCGGGGTGATGACCACGTCGTAGCGTTCGAAGTGGTCGAGCAGCCGGGCCTCGATGCGATCCACCTGGGCGGGGCGCAGCAGCCCCGAGCGCAGCGCCAGCTTGCCCAGCGCGATGTGAGCGCGGGTGCGTGCTTGCAGGCGGTCCGGATACGCGACGGTCGCGGCCTCGCGGGCGGCATTGGCCACCCAGCGCAGCATGAGCGCGAAAGTCGCGCCCTGGTACGGCAATTCCGCCGATTCGACGTGATGGCCCGCCGTCGCGGCGGCGGCGGCGGCCTTGCGGGCGGCGGCGTCCCAGTGCCGGTCCACGCGGCCCAGCGGCAGCGGGGGCGCGGTGGCCAGGCCGATCCGCAACGACGGCGGCGACTCCAGGTCGGCCAGGTCCGGACGGTCGGCGAGCACCGAGAGCATGAGCGCGGCATCGGCGACAGTCGTTGCCAGCACGCCGTTCTCGGTCATCCCGCCCCACGAGTCCACGCCGATCTCGGCGGGCACCAGCCCACGCCCCGGCTTGACCCCCACCACACCGCAGCAGGCCGCCGGAATCCGCACCGAGCCGAGTCCGTCGTTGCCGTGCGCGACCGCCACCATGCCGGAACCCACCGCCGCGCCCGACCCGCCGGACGAACCGCCCGCGCTGAACTTCGGGTTCCAGGGATTGCACGTGACACCCGCGGGCGAATCGGTGGTACCCCACAGGCCGAACTCCGGAACAGCGGTGAGGCCGACGACCACCGCGCCGGCCGACCGTAGTCGCCGCACCACCGGATGATCGGTCTCGGCCGCCCGATCCCGGCCCGCCAGCGACCCGGCCCGGGTCACCTCCCCGGCGACATCGACATTGTTCTTCACCGCGATCGGCACCCCGGCCAGCGGCAGCACATCCAGATCCGCCCGCTCGGCCACCGCCCGCGCCTCCGCCCGCGCGGCCTCGGCCCGAACCACGCTGAACGCGTTCATATTCCGATCCCGGGCGTGAATGCGCGCCAACGCCTCCTCCGCCAGCAGCAGCGGCGACAACACCCCGTCCCGCACCGCTGCCGCGATCGCTCCCGCGGTGCTGGTGTCGACTCGCGCCGTGCCGGGCGTACCCGTGCTCGTCGCGGCGGGGACCTTATCCGCTGCGACCATCGCTCCCGGGGTGCTGGTGTCGGCCGTATTCGTGCTCGTCGCGGCGGAGATCTTGTCCGCGGGGTCCGCGGCCGCCCGGCTCACCTCCGCTCTCGGGGCGGCGGCGCTTGCCGTGTCGGCGGTGCGGTCATCGCGTGCGTTCCCGTGTGTGCCGCCCTCGGTGTGGGAAGCGTGCGCCTCGGTTCCTGCCGTACTCGGGCCGTCGTCCGTCCGTGGTGTGCTGTCCGCCCTCACCTCGGTCCGGTGGGCGCGAGCGTCGGTCGGTGCGGTGGTGTCGAGCTGTGCCGTGGTGGGCGCACTCGTGTTCGTTGCGGCCGGTGCCCCGCCGACGGGATCCGTGACGGCCGGGCTCACGTCGCCCTGCGCCGTGGCCGCGCCCGCCGCAGTACCGGTCGGGGTGTCGGCGTGTGCTGTGTGGGGCGGGTCGTCGTCACCGCGTGGCGAGCTGTCCGCGGCCACCTCGTTCTGGTCGGCGTCGGTCGTTGCTCGGGCGGTCGGGGGTGGTGTGCTCGGCGCGGGGTGGTCGGTGCCGTCCGCCGAGGTGTTCGCGGCCACGGGTTTCTCCTGACCGGGCGTGGCGGGGGACGGCGGGGTGGACCGGTTCGGGGTGGTGTGCTCGGCGGTTGCCGGGGTGGTGGGATTCGGGGCCGGGGCGGGGTCGCGCCCGGGCGCGGGTTCGGGCCGGTGGGTCGGGGTGGCTTCCGGCCGGTCGGAATCGGTTTCCACAGGTGAGATGCCGTCCGCTAGCGCGGTGCCCTCGTTGTACATGCTGGTGTTCCCCCGTCGCCTGGTCGTCGAAATCGGGTGATCCGCTGTGCAGCCGCAAGTTATCATTTCCGGCAGTTGCTCGGGGGATGATGGTGTCGGGTGTGGCGGATTCTATCCGCCGCTCCCGCCAACCGACCAGTGCGGATTCGATGGGTATCCGTGCCGAGCCAGGCAGGTGCGGGCATGACTTCTGATTCCGATCACCGTTCCGGCCAGCGTACGGCCGGAACGGAATTCACGGCGGTCGCCGCCTTCGCCGCGGCCTGGGACGCGGCCGCCGAGCCGCCGCGGATCGCCGACTTCCTCCCGGACGCCACCACCCTGCGCCGCGGGGCCCTGATCGAACTGATCCGGGTAGACATGCGGCACCGCTGGCTGCGCCGCCCGGGCCCCGACCCGCGTCGTCACCTGCGCAAACGACTCACCGAATACTGTTCCGACTTCCCCGAACTCACCCCCCGCGACCTGCCCGCGGGCCTGGTCTACGAGGAGTTCGTCATCCGCCGCCACAGCGGTGAGCGCATCGACCCCCGGGACTGCCTGCGCGAATACCCCCACCAGGCGACCGAGCTGCGCAAGCTGCTCAATGCCGACGACGAGGATCAGAGCACCCGCCGCTCGGCCTTCGAGGACTCCCGCCGCACCGCGGCCGATCCGGAAGCCACCGCTGCCGATACGGAGACCACTGCTGGTACGGAGACGGCCGCTGGTACGGAGACGGCCGCTGGGGATTCGGAGCCGACCGCCGCCGATCCGGATATGACCGCCGCCGATCCGGCTGCCGCGCCTGCCCCGGCGGGATCGGCGGCGCGCCCGGCCCCGGATCGCGCCCGCCTCGAGGAGGCGACGGCACCCGCCGCGACACATGTGGACGACACACGGTCGGGGGGAGGGTGGGATGACTCGGTCGAGACCGTCTCGGCGCGGCCGACATCCGAAGGCACCGGTCGGGATCGGCCGGAAAGTGGGCTGGACGAATCCACACGCGGCGGCGTGGATCTCGGCGAGAGCACCCGGCGACCGGAGGAGCCGACCCGGCCGCCCGATGCGACCGGTCTATTCGGTTTCGACGACGAAACCCGCACCACCGCACCCGGCACCAGCACCCGGTTCGATCCCGCCGCGGCCCCCGATACCGGCGAGTTGCTCGACCGCATCGAGATCGGCCAGCGCATCGACGAGTTCGACCTGCTGACCGGGCTCGGCTCGGGCGCGTTCGCGCGGGTGTTCCTGGCCCGGCAGCGCTCCCTGCAACGACTGGTGGCGGTGAAGATCTCCGCCGATCACGGCACCGAACCGCAAACCCTGGCCCAGCTGGATCACGACTACATCGTGCGGGTCTTCGACCAGCGCCTGATGTCGGGGCTGATGACCGAGTCGGGCCGTCGGCTGCGGCTGCTGTACATGCAGTTCCTCCCCGGCGGCACCCTGCTCGGCGTGCTGCGCTGGGTGCGCGCCACCCCGCCCGCGGAACGCTCCGGCCAACTGCTGCTCGACGCCGTCGACGCCGCCATGGAGGAGAAGGGCGAGATCCGCCCCACCGATTCCAGCGTGCGCGCCGAGATCGCCGAGCTGAGCTGGCCGGAAACGGTGGCGTGGCTGGGCCGCAGACTCGCCGAGGCGCTCGATTACGCCGACGGCCACGGTGTCCTGCACCGGGACGTCAAGCCCGCCAATGTGCTGCTCACCGCCGAGGCGGTGCCGAAGCTGGCCGATTTCAATATCAGCTTCAGCCGCAATCTGGACGGCGCGAGCCCGGTCTCCTACTTCGGCGGCTCCCTGTCCTACATGTCCCCCGAACAGCTCGAGGCGTGCCACCCCGGCCGCGCCCGCAGCGCCGCCGACCTGGACACCCGCGCCGACATCTTCTCCCTGGGAGTGGTGCTGTGGGAGCTGCTCACCGGTGCGAAGCCGTTCGACGACACCACGGCCGGGCCCGACCACCACGGCGACCGCACCACCCTGGAGGCCATGCTGGACCGCAGACGCGGCGGAGTGGAGGCCGCCGCCCTGGATCAGGTGCCGCCCGACTGCCCGGCCGCGCTGCGCCGCGTCCTGCTCACCTGCCTGGCCCCGGACCGCGACCAGCGCTGGAGCAGCGGCAGCGTGCTGGCAAAACAGCTGGACATGTGCCTGGACGAGCGGGCCCGCGACCTGGTGGACCCACCGCCGCACAGTTGGCGGCTGCGGCTGCGCTCCTGGCGCATCCTGGTGATCACGCTGGCCATCGGCATCCCGAATGTGCTTGCCTCCCTGTACAACATCGGCCACAACGACATGCTGATCGTGAGCCGCCTGACCGACGCCGCCCAACGCACCTTCACCCTGGTCACCGCCACCGTGAACGGGCTGTTCTACCCGATCGGCATCGTGGTGATCTGCTATCTGGGCCGCCATGTGATCACCGTGCCGCACGGGCTCAAACGCGGCCGGGCCTTCGACGCCGAGACGCTGCGGGCGGCCCGCAAGGATGTGCTGCTGCTGGGCGAGCGCGCCTCCTTCGTGGTGTTCACGCTGTGGGTGCTGGCGGGCATCACCTTCCCGATCTCGCTGCGCCTGGCCACCGGTGAGATTCCCGCGCGCGGCATGGTGCACTTCCTGGTATCGCTGGTGGTGTGCGGGGCGATCGCGGTCGCGTACCCGTTCTTCCTGGTCACCTTCTACCTGGTGCGCTGCATCTATCCGATGTTCCTGCGCCACGGCGACATCAGCGCCGACGACGCGGTGTGGCTGCACCGGCTGGGCAGCCGCTGCACCGGGTATCTGGCGGTGGCCGCCTCGGTGCCGCTGCTGGCGGTGGCGGGCGTGACCTTCCTGCGGCCCTCCGACATTCCGGAGATCATTGTCGCCGTGCGGGTGCTGTGTGTCGGCGGGATCGTCGCGTTCGTCGGGGTGTACTGGCTTTTCCGGGCGCTGGAGGCGGATCTGCGCGCGCTGGAGCGGGTGGTCGACCCGGACCGGAGCATGTACGCCGACCAGTCACCCGCTCGGGGCGCGGCGGCACCGTGACCGTGGACGATTTCCATGCGGAGGCGGTTGCCCGGTTCGCCACCGACTGGGAGGCCGTGTTGCGCGGTGGCGGCGTCGAACCCCCACCGCTGCACCGCTACGTACCCGACGGCACCGAGGTGCGCCTGGCGGTGCTGGCGGATCTGGTGCGCATCGATATGCGGCAGCGCTGGCGGCGCACCGGGACGGGTAAGCGAATCGCCGAGTACGGCACCGAATTTCCCGAGGTGGCCGACAGCCCGCACTTCGTGGAGCTGGTGTGCGAGGAGTACCTGGTGCGCCGCCGCTACCGGCAGGTGGACCTGGAGACCTTCAGCGCCGAATATCCGGAGCTGGCCGGGGAGATCCGGGCGCGGTTCGCCGATCGGAGCGCCTACGCCCCGCCGAGCCTCCCGGCGCACATCGACATCGGGCATCGGCTGGACGATTTCGACCTGCTCACCGATCTCGGCGGCGACGAGCGCAGCCGGGTGTTCCTGGCCCGCCAGCTGTCCATGCAGCGCCTGGTCGCCGTCCGGGTGGACACCGGAGCCGACGCGGATGCCGCGACCGTCGCCCGCCTGGACCACCAGTACATCGTCCGGGTCTTCGACGAGCGTCACCTCGAGGACGGCGGAAAGCCGTTGCGGCTGTTGTACATGCAGTACCTGCCGGGCGGCACCGTGGCGGATCTGCTGGCGCGGCTGCGCCGGAACGGGCAGCGACCCGCGAGCGGGACCGCACTGCTGGGCTCGGTGGACGCCGTCATGGAGGCCAGGGGCGAGATCCGGCCCGCCGATTCCAGCGTGCGCACCGCACTGGCCGCCCTCAGCTGGCCGGAAACCGTTGCGTGGGTGGGGCGTCGGCTCGCCGTGGCGCTCGACTACGCCGATCGGCACGGGGTGCCGCACCACGACATCCGGCCCGGCACCGTGCTGTTCACCGCCGAGGGCGTGCCGAAACTGGCCGATTTCGGCCTGGCGTCGCGGTATGTCGATGCCGACGACACCGGGCAGGCGGCTCGGCTGCGATACCACGCACCGGAACACCTCACCGCGCTGCTGGATCCGGCGGTTCCGATGCCCGACACCCGCGCGGACATCTATTCGCTCGGGCTGCTGCTCTGGGAAATGCTCACCGGCACACTGCCGTTCGCCGACCCTGATCTCGATGAGCGGTCGCCGTCGCCCGAGTCGCTGTCCGGGGAGCTTCCGCCACCGGCGCGGTCGTCGCTTCGGCCACTGCCGGAAGGCCGGCGCGACGGTCCACCGGGTCCCATTCGCGAGGCGGAGCCCGTCGGCGACACACACACTCCCACGCCCTCCGGCTCCCCCCGGGCGTGCCTGCTCGCCGCCATGCTGCGCGGGCGGCGGGCGGGCGTGCCTCCCGCCGCACTGGACACGCTGCCCGCCGACACTCCCGCCACCCTGCGCCGGGTGCTGCTGGAGTGCCTGCACCCCGATCCGGACCGGCGCTGGCGCAGCGGCGCGGAACTCGCGGGGCAACTCGATCTGACCCTGGACGCCCGCGCCCGCGATCTGGTCGATCCGCCGCCCACCAGCCTCCGGCACCGGGCACGCGGCTGGGCGCTGCCCATCGCCGCGCTCTGCGTGGGCGTTCCGAACGCATTCGCCAGCGTGTACAACATTCGGCTCAACCAGCGGCTCATCGTGGACCGGCTCGCCGAGGCCGACCAGCAGCGGTTCGAGACGGTGGCGCTGGTGAACAACTCCATCGCCTTCCCGCTGGCCGCC
Source organism: Nocardia sp. CC213A (assembly GCF_030766805.1). Lineage (NCBI taxonomy): Bacteria > Bacillati > Actinomycetota > Actinomycetes > Mycobacteriales > Nocardiaceae > Nocardia > Nocardia sp. CC213A. The sequence goes on along the minus strand of NZ_JASFXA010000010.1, from coordinate 5,344 downwards.
CTGCTGCTGATCTGGCTGTGCCGCCGCCCGCTCACCGTCCCGTTCCGGCTGGCGCGCGGACACGAGTACAGCGCCGCCGAACTCGCCCGCGCTCGCGCGGATACGCTCACCGTCGGCGACCGCGCGGTGCTGGTGCCCTTCGCCATGTGGCTGCTCGCCGGAATCATCTGGCCGCTGGCCCTGGCCGGATCGGGGGTACCGCTGGCCCCCGGCCAGTTCGCGCACTTCTTCGCCGCGCAGGTGGTGTGCGCGACCATCGCACTGGCGTATCCGTTCTTCCTGATCACGCTGTTCGCGGTGCGGTCGCTGTATCCGCGGCTGCTGGTGCGCGGCGGCATCGGCCCCACCGACGGGGCACAGCTGTGGGCGCTGGCGCGGCGCAGCAACATCTATCTGGCGGCGGCCGCCTCGGTGCCGCTGTTGGGGGCCGCCAGCGCCACCTTCGTATCCGCCACCGACCTGGAATCGGTGATCGTCCCGGTCCGCTGGCTCAGCGTCGGTGGCATTCTGGCGTTCGTGATCACCTACTGGCTGTTCCGGCTCCTGGAAGCGGATCTGCGCGCCCTGGTACGCGCCATCCCGCGAGGCGTGCGGTGAGGCCGCCGTTCGGTCGGCTCGTGAATCTCTCCCACGTGCACGATCCGGCGCGGACACCGCTGTACCCGGGCGATCCGGCCTTCACCGTCGAAACCGTGGCCACCGTGGCCGCGGACGGGTATCTGCTGCGCTACGTCCATCAGGCCGAGCACACCGGAACTCATTGGGGCGCACCCGTGCACTTCGATCCGCGGGGGCTCGCCGCCGACGAACTCGATACGGCGGATCTGCTGCTGCCCGCCGTGAAGATCGACGTGCGGGAGCAGTGCGCCGCCGACCGCGACTACGCCCTCGGCGTCGACGATCTCCGGGCGTGGGAGCAGCGGTACGGCCGCATTCCCGACCAGGCCGCCGTGATCGCCTGGACCGGTTGGGACGCCAAATGGGGCGGGCCGGACTTCCTCGGCGAGGGCGAAGCGCACGGCCGCCAACCCGGATTCGCGGTCGATACCGTCGCATGGCTGCTGGAGACCGGCCGCCTCGGGCGGCGCGGTGCGCTCGGCATCGACACCTTCGGCCCCGATCGCGGCATCGACGACACCTACGCGGTATCGAAACTGCTCTACCGCGAACACCGCATCAGTCTCGAATGCCTCGCCAATCTGTCCGAACTGCCGACCACCGGCGCGTGGGTGCTGGCGGGCGGACCGATTTATCGCGGCGGGTCGGGCGCGCCCGCAACGATTTTCGGCATCCTGCCGCAGTAGGGTGCTGGGATGGCCCGCACCGGCGTCGAAACGTCCCTGGCGGAGCTCGCGGTGCGGGTGGCCGCCAGTGTCGACCGCCGCGCCGATCGGCGGTTCGTCCTCGGTATCGCCGGACCGCCGGGAGCCGGGAAATCGACCCTGGCGCGCGGCGTCCGCGACGAGTTGAACGGCTACGCCGCCAGCCGTATCGCCGAGGTCGCGCCCATGGACGGCTTTCACTTCAGCAATGCCCGGCTGCGCGCCGACGGCGCATTGGCGCGCAAGGGTGAACCCGACACCTTCGATGTCGAGGGCTATGTGAACCTGCTGCGCACCGTGCGGGAGACACCGCCGGGACGGGCGATAGCGTGGCCCACCTATTCCCGGGAACTGCACGAACCGGTACCCGGCGGGGTGGTGTTCGACGAACAGCGAATAGTCGTCACCGAGGGCAATTACCTGCTGCTCGATACCGGCTCCTGGGCGGCCGTCCGGCCGCTGCTGGACCAGAGCTGGTATCTGGACGTGCCGCGCCCGATCATCGAAAAGCGATTGGTGCGCCGCCATATTCGCGGCGGTCGCAGCGCGGCGGACGCGAAGCTCAAAGTGCAGCACAGCGATCTGGCCAATGCGCGGCTGGTGGAGCGCACCCGCTCCACCGCCGATCTGGTGCTGCGCAAATCCGGGCGCGGTTATCGCATGGACTGAGCGGGCAGGTGGCGTAGCCATTCCCGAGTGCCCGGATATCGGCAGGACAGCGTCGCGATATCGGCGGCGCGACGCAGCGCGGTGACGAAATCCGATTCCACGGCATGGAAATGGCAGAACGCGCCGTGCAGGATATCGCCCGCGCCGAGCGTGTCCACGGCCCGTTCGGCGCGAACCGGGATCTCCCCGCGGCCGTCGGCGGTGGCATAGCGGATGGGCCGCGCCCCGCGCGATACCGCGACCGCTCGCGGCCCCAGCGCCAGGAGCCGATCCAGCACCGCGTCGGTGTCGGGCGCAGTATCCGGAGGGGCGAAGGATGCCGCGCAGATGGCGATATCCACCAGCGGCAGCAGCTCGTGGTGTACATCGCGCCAGCGGCCCGCGTCCAGCACCACCGGTATGCCGTGCCGCCGGGCCGACGCGGCGGTGTGCAGGGCGAGTTCCGGATAGTGGCCGTCCACGAGCACCACGGCCGCATCGGCCCAGTGCGCCGCGTCCGGTGCGGGCAGCGGGTCGCGCTGCTCCGAACCGTCCATGGAGACGATCGTGCGGCTGCCCGCACCCGTGGCGACCACGATCGACGACACCGGCGGGCGCTGCGCGCGCTCCGGGGCGGTATCCACCACCGTCACCCCGTGCGCTCGCAGATCCGCGCGGATCGGCTCGGCCAGAACGTGTTTCCCCAGCGCGGTGATCAGGCTCGAAAGCTGCCCCGAGAGCCCGGCGTAGGCCACCGCCGCATTGGCCGCCGGACCGCCCGCCCCCAGGAACATGCCGTCCGCCCGCACCTTGGTGTCCTCCTCCGGATACCGCTGCACGGCATAGGCGATATCCAGCGTGGACAGGCCGACGAAGGCCGCACCGCTACCCATATGTCGACCTTACCCACGGCCGGAGCGAATCCTGCCGCCGTGGCGTGCGCGACGACTGCCCGGCCGCTACTCGGAGCCGCCGCGCACCCGATCCTCGTATGCCTTGCGCGCCTGGGCGTCGACATCGCCCAGGAAGGCATCCGATGCGCCCAGCGACCGCGCGATGAAATCACCCACCGCCTCCGGCAGCAGCCCGACCACCTGGGAGATGGCACCCGCCACCGCCGTCACCCGGACCTTGGACCGTGGCTCCACGATCAGCTCGGCGATGGCGTCCGCGATCTCCTCCGGCTCGGCCGGGCGCAGGATGCGCGGTGCCGAAACACCCGAGCCCAGTTCGGTTTTCGTCAGCGTCGGCAGTACCGAGGAGAAGCGCACGCCGCTGCCGCGATACTCCTCGCGCAGCGTGTCGGTGAAGCCGAGCACCGCGTGCTTGCTGGCGTTGTAGGTGGCCAGGCCCGGAATATGGGTCTCACCCGCCAGCGAGGCGATATTGATGACGTGCCCGCGCCCGCGCGGCAGCATGCGCGCGATCGCCAGCTTGGAGCCGAGAATCACGCCGTACACATTGATGTCGAGAATCCGACGGGTGATCTGGTCCGGCTCGTCCACCAGCCTGCCGGTGGGCATGATCCCGGCATTGTTGATCAGCACGTCGATCGGGCCGAGTCGCCGTTCCACCTCGTCGAGGAAGTGCTCGAACGACGCCTGATCGGTGACGTCCACCCGGTCGTAGAGGTCGAAACCCCGTGCCGCGCCGGACTCTTTCACGGTGACCTCGTCGATGTCACCGATGGCGATCCGCGCGCCGAGTGCCTGCAGCGCGGTGGCGGTGGCCAGGCCGATACCGCGCGCGCCGCCCGTGATGACGACGATTTTGCCTGCGACAGAACTGAAGTCGGTCATCTACTTCTTTCCCGAGAAGGTGTTGAACACGGCCTGGACGCTCAGCCGCCGCATACCGCGTGAGCCGGCCGCACGCATGGCGGACATGGCGATGGCGAGCTTGGTGGGCGAATACGGGAACCAGAGCAGTTCCTTGGTCTGGGTGGGCAGCAGCGGTTTGGTGATCGCCTGCTGCCGGCAGTACTTGCGCACCCCGTTGGGGCCGCCCCAGCGCGCACCGACGCCCGACAGCCCCCAGCCGCCCATGGGCAGCGCGAAGCTGAACATGTTCGAGAAGACGTCGTTGATATTCACCGCGCCCGCGTTGAGCTGGCGGGCCACGCGTTCGGCCCGCGCCTTGTCGCCGCTCCACACCGACGCCGACAGGCCGTAGATCGAATCATTGGCCAGCCGAACGGCTTCCGCCTCGTCGGATACCTTCATGACCGGCAGCGTGGGGCCGAACGTCTCCTCGGTCATACAGGTCATGGAGTGATCGACATCGGCCAGCACGGTCGGTTCGAACAGCGTGCCGACACCGGTGCGCTTGCCGCCGGTCAGCACCCGGGCGCCGGCGTCGACGGCCTGCTGCACATGCCGCTGCACGATCTGCGCCTGATTCTCGTTCGCGAGCGCGCCCATGTCGTATTCGGGTACGCGGCCGTCGACGCCCTGGCGGATCTCCTTGACGGCGGCGGTCAGCTTGGCCAGGAACTCGTCGTACACCGGCGCTTCCACGTACACCCGCTCCACCGAGATGCACACCTGACCGGCATTGAACAGGCCGCCGAAGGCGATGCCGTGCGCGGCGCGGTCCAGATCGGCGTCGGCCAGCACGATGGCCGGATCCTTGCCGCCGAGTTCCAGACTGAACGGGATCATCCGTTCGGTGCAGGCGGCGGCGATCTTGCGGCCGGTACCGGTGGAACCGGTGAACTGCACGTAGTCCACGTTGTCCACCACCGCCTTGCCGGTCTCGCCCGCACCGGTGACGATGGCGAACACCGGGGGCGCGCCGATCGCCTCCCAGCCGCGCGCCAGCTCCAGCGCCGACAGCGGTGTCACCTCGGACGGCTTGAGCAGGACCGCGGCCCCGGCCGCCAGCGCCGGAATGACGTCGATGGCGGGCATGGCGAGCGGGAAGTTCCAGGGCGTGATCACGCCGACCACCGGGTAGGGGCGGAACACCGTCGTCAGCGTCTTCACCCGGGCCAGCGGGCTGTGCGGCGACGGATGCTCGTCGGCGAGGAATTTGGCGGCGCGGCGGGCGTAGTAGCCGGTGAGGTCGACGGCGAAGGCCGGGTCGATGAGGGAGTCGATGCGCGCCTTGCCGGTTTCGGACTGCAGGACGTCGGCGAGGTGATCGGTATTGTCCACCAGCCAGTCCTGGAGTTTGAGCAACCACTCCTTGCGGCCCTCCGGGCCGATGGCCTCCCACTCCGGCTGGAACAGGCGCAGCTCGCGCACCTTGGCGGCGACCTCGTCGGCCGAGTGGATCGGCACGACGCCCGCCCGCTCACCGGTCGCGGGATTGCGCACCTCGAATTCGGTGGCGGCGGTGGCGGTCAGGGCCGTGGCGGTGGCGGCGGGGCGGTC
>NZ_JASFXA010000009.1:0-308793 GCF_030766805.1 Nocardia sp. CC213A | reverse complement strand
CGGCCCGCCGCCGCGCCGCCCCGGTGGCGGCGGCAGTGGTGGTAGCGGCGGTTCCCGACCCGGCTCGGGCCGCAAGCGTTCGCCCTGGAAGATCGTGCGCCGCACCCTCTACGTGCTGCTGGCGCTGGGCATCATCCTGCCCAGCACGGTCTTCCTCATCGCGTACTCGACCGCGTCGGTGCCGCGTCCTGGCGACCTGAAGAACAATCAGGTCGCCCTGATCTACGCCAATGACGGCAGCACGGTGCTGTCCAAGGTCGTTCCGCCGGAGGGCAACCGCACCGACGTCACCATCGACCAGATCCCGCCGCACGTGCGCAATGCCGTGATGGCGGCCGAGGACCGCGACTTCTACACCAACCCGGGCTTCTCCTTCAGCGGTTTCGCCCGCGCGCTGCGCGACAACCTGATGGGCAAGGACACCGCGGGCGGTGGCTCCACCATTACGCAGCAGTACGTGAAGAACGCGCTGGTCGGCAATGAGCGCTCGCTCACCCGCAAGATGCGCGAGCTCGTCATCTCGGTGAAGATGGCGCAGGAGTGGTCCAAGGACGACATTCTCACCGCGTACCTCAACACCATCTACTTCGGCCGCGGCGCGTACGGCATCGACGCGGCGGCCAAGGCATACTTCGGAAAACCGGTGCAGGAGTTGACCGTTTCCGAGGGTGCGGTGCTGGCGGCGACCATTCAGCAGCCGTCCAACCTGGACCCGGAGAAGAATCCGAAGGCCGCCGAGCAGCGCTGGACGTACGTGCTCGACGGCATGGTCTCCAGCGGTAACCTGCCGGCCACCGAACGCGCGAATATGCAGTTCCCGCAGGTGGTTCCGGTCGCCTCGCTGGGCGACAAGAGCCTGGACCAGGGCCCGGAGGGCCTGATCAAGTCCAAGGTGCTGGAGGAGCTGAGCGCCGCCGGCATCAGCGAACAGCAGCTCAACACCGAGGGCCTGCAAATCACCACCACCATCGACCCCCAGGCGCAGCAGGCCGCCGTGGACGCGGTGACCTCGAATATGAATGGCGAGCCGGAGAACCTGCGCACCGCCGTGGTGTCGGTGGATCCGCAGACCGGCGCCGTGCGCGCGTACTACGGCGGTGAGAACGGCGCGGGCTTCGACTTCGCCAGCGCGGGCCTGCCCGCCGGATCCGCGTTCAAGGTGTTCGGTCTGGCCCAGAACCTCGAGATGGGCAAGCCGCTGTCCACGCTGTACGACAGCTCCCCGGTCACCGTGAACGGCATCGAGATCACCAATGTCGAGGGCGAGCAGTGCGGTATGTGCACCATCGCCGAGGCGTTGAAGCGCTCGCTCAACACCAGCTTCTACCGCATGATGCTGGATATGCCGGGCAACGGCCCGCAGAAGATCGCCGATATGGCGCACAAGCTCGGCATTCCGGAAAGCATTCCGGGTGTGGGCGAAACGCTCACCGAGCCGGGCGGGGTCGGCCCGAACAACGGTGTCGTGCTGGGCCAGTATCAGGTGCGGGTGCTGGATATGGCCTCGGCGTACGCCACCCTGGCCGCCTCCGGCGTCTACCACGCGCCGCACTTCGTGCAGAAGGTCGTCGCCTCCGACGGCACCGTCCTGCTCGACCGCGGTGAGGTGGCCGGTGAGCAGCGCGTCTCCGCCGCGGTGGCCGACAATGTGACCGCCGCGATGGAGCCCATCGCCGCCTACTCGCGCAACCACGGCCTGGCGGGCGGCCGGGTGTCGGCCTCCAAGACCGGCACCCATCAGCTCGGCGACACCGGCGAGAACCGCGACGCGTGGATGGTCGGCTACACCCCGCAGCTGGCCACCGCGGTGTGGGTCGGCACCGAGCAGGGCGATCGGCTGCGCGGTGCGGGCGGCGGCATGATCTACGGATCCGGACTGCCGTCCGATATCTGGAAGGACACCATGGACGGCGCGCTCGAGGGCCAGCCCAAGGTGAAGTTCCCGAAGCCGGGTTCCATCGGCGGCCAGGCCGGTGTGCCGTCGTGGTCGGCCCCGTACACCGCGCCGTCGTCCGAGGCTCCGGTGGAGCCGCCGGTGGTCATCACCCAGACCCCGGTGCAGGTGGGACCGTTCACCCTGAATATTCCGGGGCTGGCGCCGAATCCGCAGCAGCAGACTCCGCAGAACATGCCGCAGAATCAGAGCCCCTCCGATGACGACGGACCGCTGCCCGGCCAGCCGGTCGCGCCGTCGGACGGCTCACCGCTGACGACCGCACCAGCGCCTACTCCGCGGTCGGACAATGGCAACGGCTACGGGTCACCGAACAACCGGTAGCCTCTTGCCGTGATCGAGCAGGAGTTGGTGCGCGCGCCGATGGCCGACGAGCACTCGTCGCCCATCGGCGCGGACACGGGCGGGGGACGGCCGATGCACGAAACACCGGCGCGGTACGCCGCACCCGCGCCGCTGGCGGGGGATCTGCGTTCCGCCGATGAGCGGGACCGGCCCAGCCGCAACGATTCCCTGGTCGCCCAGCTGAGCACCCTCACCGGTGGTCCGGTCGGCGATCACGCCCTGATCGGGCGGGTGCGGTTCTGGACGCCCATGCGGGTGCTGTTCGCCTTCGCGGTGATCTTCCTGGCGCTCGGCTGGGGCAGCAAGGCCCCGTGCATTCAGCAGACCGTCGACGACAACGGCGTGATCGGCCTGGACTGGAACGACGGCCGCCAGTACATCGCCATGTGCTACTCGGACACGGTGCCGCTCTACGGGGCCGAGCGCCTGAACGAGGGGGCGTTCCCGTACAAGAAGCAGTGGACCGAGACCGGGCCGGACGGCGAACCGCAGGTGCGGTACATGGAGTATCCGGTGCTGTCGGGCCTGTACCAGTACGGGTCCATGCAGGTGGCCAAGACCTGGGATGCCGCCTCCCAGCTGTGGGGTCTGCCGGGCGCGCTGCAGGTGGTCATCTACTTCAATGTGGTGGCGCTGGGCCTGGCCATGGCCTGGCTGGTGACGGTGTGGGCGACCGCGCTGCTGGCCGGTCGCCGGGTCTGGGATGCCGCCCTGGTGGCGTGCTCACCGCTGGTGCTGGTGCACGCGTTCACCAATTTCGACGCTCTCGCAACGGCTTTCGCCGCCGGCGGCCTGCTGGCCTGGGCGCGGCGACGGCCGGTGCTGGCGGGGGTGCTGCTGGGTCTGGGCGGTGCGGCCAAGCTGTATCCGCTGCTGCTGCTCGGGCCGATCCTGGTGCTGTGCCTGCGCGCCGAGCGGCTCGGGGACGAGGGCTATGGCACCTCGCTGTCCTGGCATCGCCTGGGCCCCATGCGTTCCGGGCTGACCGCCGTCGGCGCAGCGGCCGGAACCTGGGTGGCGGTGAACCTGCCCATCGCGGTGCTGTATCCGAAGGGCTGGTGGGAGTTCTTCCGGCTCAATACCGAACGGCACGCCGACCCGGATTCGGTGTACAACGTCATCACCTCCTTCACCGGCTGGGCCGGCTTCGACGGCTATCTGAAATCCGGTGAGTCGCCGTCGATCCTGAATCTGGTGTCGCTGCTGCTGTTCCTGGCCGCCTGTGCGGGCATCGCCTGGATCGCGTTGACGGCGGCGCGGCGGCCGCGCCTGGCGCAGCTGGCCTTCCTGGTGGTGGCGGCCTTCCTGCTCACCAACAAGGTGTGGAGTCCGCAGTACTCGCTGTGGCTGGTGCCGCTGGCGGTGTTGGCGCTGCCGCATCGGCGAATCCTGTTGGCGTGGATGACCGTCGACGCGCTGGTGTGGGTACCGCGGATGTACTACTACCTCGGCGAGGACCGCAAGGGCGTGCCGGAGCAGTGGTTCACGGGCACGGTGATCCTGCGCGATATCGCGGTGATCGCGCTGTGCGTGCTGATCGTTCGGCAGATCTACCGGCCCGCAGCGGATCTGGTGCGCCGCGACGGGGCGGACGACCCGGTGGGCGGCACGCTCGATCACACCGCGGATCCGGTGTTCCCCTGGCTGCCGCGCCCGCTGCGGCCCCGACCGGGCCGGGTCGTCCCGACCACGTGAATCGCGCGATCGGGTAGCGGTCCGGGCTCCACTGCGGCACAGCCCCGTCAGCACGCATCCGGACACGCCACGAAACCTCCGCCAGCGGCAGCGACTTCCGCAGCAGCGTGCCGCCGATCCCGCGCAGCGGCGGCCCGGCCGCGAATGCCACGATGCCCCGCGAACCGCTTCCGGTTCGCGGGGCACCTACGCGTCGTGACTGGTCGGCCTCAGCCGCCGATGAAGCGGGCCAGCTGCGGTACCGCTTCGCCCGGATGCTTGGCCTGGAAGCCCTCGCCAATGGCCTCCATCTTCCAGTCGGACCCGGACTTGGACAGCTTCGCCATCGCCATGGCGGTGAAGGGCATGCCGCCCGCCAGGGTGAAGCGCGCCATCTCCTTGTCGCCGTTGGCGTCCACCAGTCGGCAGAAGGCATTGGTGACCTGCTCGAAGGTGTGCCCCTTGTAGGAGGTCACGATGAACAGCATGGTGGTGACCGGGGCGGGAATCCGGGTGAGGTCCACCATGATCTGCTCGTCGTCGCCCGCGCCCTCACCGGTCAGGTTGTCGCCGGAGTGACGGACCGAGCCGTCCTTGGAGACCAGGCTGCCGTAATAGACGACATCCATCACGTTCATCCCGGCGAACAGGACCACCGAGGCGTCCAGGTCGATGTCCACGGCCCGGCTGCCGAACATGCCGCCGCGCTTGACCGGATCCCAGCCCAGGCCCATCCGCACATAGGTCAGCGCCTGGCCGCCCTCCTTGCGGAGGTTGACCCGCTGGCCCTTGACCAGGCTGACCGCGCCGCCGGACTGCGGCAGGTCGCGATCCGGCGCCGGTCCGGGCGGCGGGAAGCCGGGCGCGGCACCGCCGGGAGCACCCTGCCCCGGCGGCGGGTAGCCACCCTGTCCCGGCGGCGGGAAGCCGCCCTGCGGCGCGTAATCCGGTACCGGCGGCGGATATCCGGTGCCACCCGGCGGCGGGTAGCCCTGTCCCGGCGGCGGATAGCCCTGGCCGGGCGGCGGGTAGCCACCCTGTCCCGGTGGCGGGTAGCCACCGGCGGGCGGGTAGTCCGGCGCGGGCGGCGGGTACTGCCCCGGCGGCGGTGATGCCGGGGTCGGCGGTACGGGCGCCTGCGGCTGCCGGGGCGGCGGCGGAGCCTGCTGCTGGCCGGCCGGTTCGTTCACCTGCACGCCGTGATCGGTGACCAGCGCGGCGAAACCACCGGCGTAGCCCTGCCCGACGGCGCGCACCTTCCAACTGCCCTGTCGCCGATACAGTTCCAGCGCGATCACGATGGATTCGCTGCTGAGCCCCTCGATCCGGTACTCGAACAGCGGATTTCCGGACTGGTCGGACACGTGGGCGACGGGCGCGGGAATCTGCCCGAAGCTGCCGCCGGGCGTGTCGAGCGTGATGACGGCCCGGATCTGCGCGATATCGGCGGGTACCGCCGACAGCGACACCGCCAGCGCGGCGGGCTGCCCCGACGGCGCGGGTTGCAGGTTCACGCCGGGACCGCTGGGCTGGTTGAAGAAGACGAAGTCGGCGTCCGACCGGACCTTTCCGTTCTCGGTGACCAGCAGTGCGGACACATCCGCGGGTGCGCCGATCTGAACCGAGATCACGACGTCGTTGACGGTCAGAGGACCGTTCTGGCCCTTAACCAGTGTTGCGGACAAGATCGACCCTTCGCTTGTCGGTGCGTTCGTCAGCCACTCTACGAGAAACACGCCGTACCTGCGTCGAGGGTTTTCGGTTAGGGTGACGGCGACAGTCCGAGTACCGGGGGACATGAAGCACCCATGGAGCAGTTGTTCGAAAAATCGAAGAAGGTCATCGAGGCGCAGCTCGCCGGGAGCAGTATCCGGGCGATCTCCGGGTCGATGGTCGCCTATGAGGGAAACGTCCAGTTCAAGAGCGCCGGTTTCGGTGGCGGCGACGGTGTGCTGGCGGGTCTGAAGCGCCGTGCCACCGGCGAATCGCTCTCACTCATGGAATGTTCGGGCAACGGGCGCGTCTTCTTCGCCGTGAACGGCCAGAACGTCACCGTGGTGAACCTGAACAACGACACCCTCCAGGTGGAGTCGCAGCAACTGCTGGCGTTCGCCGGGAATCTGCGCACCGACGTGACCTTCGCGGGCCTGCGCGGCGGGGCCACCGGCGCGGGCCTGTTCACCACCAAGGTGAGCGGCCAGGGCCAGGTGGCGTTGCTGTCGGCGGGCGGCCCGCTCATCCATCTGGAGGTGTCGCCGCAGTATCCGCTGGTGGTGGATCCGGATGCGTTCGTGGCGGCGCGCGGCAATCTGAATCAGTCCTTCGTGACCGATGTTTCGTGGCGGTCGGTCATGGGCCAGGGCGGCGGGGAGGCGTTCTCGCTGCGCTGGGAGGGGCAGGGCGTGGTCTTGATCCAGCCCGCCGAGCGGTGAGAGGGCGCACGCGATGTTCGAGAAAGTGAACAGCAAGGTCGTCAAGGTCCATGCGGGCCAGGCGGGCGGCGTGGTCGCGCGCACCGGCTCGATGCTCTTCTACCAGGGCGACATCTCGTTCTCCCCGCATCAGGTACCGGGTGCGAACCAGATGGGCGGCATGGGCGGCCTGATGGGCATGGCCGGGCGGATGATGGCGGGCGAGCACGAACGCACCATGCTGGCTCAGGGCAATGGCGAGGTGCACTACGGCTTCGCCGGTCTGGAGGTGCACGTGGTGCACATGCAGCCCGGGGCCACCCTGCGCGTGGAGGCGTCGCGGCTGCTGGCCAATACCGCCGGGTTGCAGAGTTCGATTGTGTCGGTGGCGAGTTCGGGCGGCCAGGGCGGTCGCGGCGGCGGCCTGATGGGCGCGCTGCGCGGTGCGGCGTCGGGGGTGCTGACCGGCCAGGGCATGTTCACCACCCAGCTGTCCGGTCAGGGTGCGGCGGTGCTGCTCGGCCACGGCGGCTTCATCGAATTGCAGGTCGGCGGACCGAATCCGGTGGTGGTGGACCCGCAGGCGTTCGTCGCGTCCTACGGCAACGTGCAGACGGAACTGAAGACGGCGATGAGCTGGCGCGACGCGGTCGGGCGCGGTTCGGGCGAGGCGATGCAGCTGCACTGCGTCGGCCAAGGCGTCGTATTCGTGCAGGCATCCGAAGAGAAGCTGTGAAGCGATGAGTTACCAGAATCCGGGCGGATACCAGAATCCCCAGGGCGGCTACCCGAATCAGCCGGGCGGCTACCCGCCGCAGCCGGGCTACCAGCAGCCGCCCGGCGGTTATCAACAGCCGCCGGGCGGATACCAGCAGCCCGGCGGGTACCCCGATCAGCCCGGTGGATACCAGGGGACGGGTCAGCAGCCGTTCGCGGGCGGCTATCAGGGCGAGCAGCCGCAGGTCCTGAGCCCGATGAATCTCGGTGCGAGCGACAATATTCCGGGCAACAACTACGCCTACTGCATCGATCTCGACCGGCCCTGGTTCATGCGCAAGGGCGCGATGATCGCCTACTACGGCGATATGCGGTTCCAGTCGCTGTCGCACGGCGTGCAGGGCAATCTCATGCACATGGTGTCGCAGCAGTTCTCGGCACCGCTGTTCACCGGCGACTACGTGGTGGCGGAGGGACACGGGAAGCTGATCATCGGCGACCGCGGCTACGACATCAATTCCTACGACCTCGACGACGGCAATCTGACCGTGCGCGCCGCGAATCTGCTGGCATTCGAGCCCGGCCTGTCGCTGAACCAGTCGATCGTGCCCGGCTTCCTCACCCTCATCGGCACCGGCACATTCCTGGCCTCCTCCAATGGCCCGGTCATGTTCGCCGAACCGCCGCTGCGGGTGGATCCGGAGGCGCTCGTGGGCTGGGCGGACTGCCCGTCGCCGAGCCACCACTACGACGAACGCTGGATCTCGAGCTTCCTGGCGGCCGGTGCCGCGCGCTTCGGCGTGAACTCCGGCGAGGAGCGCCAGTTCGACTTCACCGGCGCGGGCACGGTGCTCATTCAGTCGTCGGAGAAGGTGCTCGACGATTCCCACCTGGTTCGCACCCTGGAGGGCCAGCTCCAGAGCGGGATCACGCCGAGCGGTCTGCAACGCCTGCAGGGCGTGATCATGCAGCAGTTGAACGCCCAGCAGCAGCACTGATCACCGACACCGCCGAGAACCACCACTCGCCGGGGCACGCCGGTCGTCAGCTGTCGGTGCCCCGCCGGGCGGTCCGGCCGTGGCAGTATCGGCGGAGTGAGCGACGGTGGAGTCGATCCGGCGGCCGGACAGCGGCCGACCGGGCGCGGCGATCCGGCGGTAACGCACGAACAGTATCTGCGGGCGTTCCGGCACCCCGGCGTGTCCCGCGAACAGCTGCACGATCTGCTCGACGCCGTGAACGCCTTCCTCGACTCGATCACCCCGCGCGAGGGCGAAGACGTGCCGCGGGGCGGATGGGCCCCCGAATCCACGGCCCTGGCCTTCCGGATCGGCCGCGCGGTGGAGCAGGTGCTCGCCGAACGCGACGCGGCCGACCGCGAGCGGCGGCGAAGACGCGAGATCCGTGATCGGCTGGTCACCGCGCTGGACGCCGTGCTCGACTGTCTGCGCGTCCTCCCGGATCTCGCCGAGACCGAGGTGAACCTCGGCACCACCGCCATCAACGAGGGCTTCCAGGTGTTCGAGGACGGGTCGGTCCGCACCACGCGGGCACAGGAGCGGGGCGCGGATATGGGCGCGCTGGAGCTGCGCCGCGCCGAACTCGACGAACAGATGACCGATGCGGTGGCCCGGCGCACCGGACTCATGAACGAGACCGCCGACGTACTGCGCGAACGACTCGGTGTCGCACCCGACGGCGTGGGCATTCCGTGGGTGATCACGGCGGCCGCCCGGGGCGGGCTCGATATCGTCGAACCCTTCGAATTCGCCGCCCACCACCTGCCGACCTCACCGCTGCGGGAGCTGGTGGTACAGCTGGTGGCCGATATCGAATTGGCCCGCACCCTCGAGGACGAGACGCCCCTGCTCGGTGGCGACGCGGTCACCGGCGACGACGCGAACGCGGAATAGCCGCGAATCCGGCGCACGCGGGCGGTCGTGATGGGAGCCTGAATTCGGACCGGCTTTCGCCAGAAGGAGCGTTCGGGTGAAGAAGCTCATCAATCGTCCGGGGGATGTGGTCGAAACGGCGCTCGCCGGGATGGCCGCCGCCCATCCGGATTTGCGTATCGATACCAAGCGGCGGCTGATCGTGCGCGCGGACGCGCCGGTACCGGGCAAGGTGGCCCTGGTGTCCGGCGGCGGGTCCGGACACGAGCCGCTGCACGGCGGTTTCGTCGGACCCGGCATGCTCGACGCCGCCTGTCCGGGGGAGATCTTCACCTCCCCGGTGCCGGACCAGATCCTCGCCGCCACCGCGGCCGTCGAGGCCGGGGCGGGCGTGCTGCACATCGTGAAGAACTACACCGGCGATGTCATGAATTTCGAGATGGCCGCAGAACAGGCCGAGGCCGAGTCCGGCGGCGAGGTGCGGGCGGTGGTGGTGAACGACGATGTGGCCGTGCGGGACAGCACCTACACGGCCGGGCGGCGCGGCGTCGGGGCCACCGTGGTGCTGGAGAAGATGGCCGGGGCGGCGGCCGCACAGGGCAGGCCGCTGGCGGAGGTGGTGCGGGTGGCCGAGGCGGTGAACGCCCGGTCGCGCAGTATGGGGATGGCCCTGACCTCGTGCACGGTACCCGCGGCCGGGCATCCGACCTTCGAACTCGGTGACGACGAGATGGAGATCGGCATCGGTATCCACGGTGAGCCGGGACGGGAGCGGATGCCGCTCGCGCCCGCACGCGAGGTGGCCGCCCTGCTGGTCGAGCCGCTGCTCGCGGATCTTCCGTGCACCAGCGGGGATTCGGTGCTCTGCTTTGTGAACGGGATGGGCGCGACGCCGCTCATCGAGCTGTACGTCATGTTCGACGAGGTGGCGCGGATCCTGCGCGGGCAGGGGATCGAGATCGCGCGATCGCTGGTGGGACCGTACATCACCGCGCTGGATATGGCCGGTTGCTCGGTAACCCTGACTCGACTCGACGACGATCTGGTTTCGCTGTGGGACGCGCCCGTGCGTACCCCGGCCCTGCGATGGGGGATGTGATGGCAAAGCTGAACGCGGCCGCCTGGGTGCGGTCCTACGCGGCGCTGATCGATCAGCGCGCCGCCGAACTCACCGCGCTGGACGCGGCCATCGGCGACGCCGACCACGGCATCAATATGCAGCGCGGCCTGGCCGCGGCGGTGGCGGCGCTGGCGGACGCGCCCGGGGCGAGCGCCACCGAGGTGTGCAAGCAGACCGGCATGATCCTGGTGCGGACCGTGGGCGGGGCCAGCGGACCGCTCTACGGCACCTTCTTCCTACGAGTGGCCGATGGCCTCGAATCCGGCACGGACGTAACGACTTTCGCCAAGGCGTTCCGCGCCGGGCTGGAGGCCGTGATGGCGCGCGGCAAGGCCGAACGCGGCGACAAGACCATGGTCGACGCGCTCGCGCCGGCCGCGGACTGTCTGGACCGGCAGTTGGCCGTGGGCTCCGGACCGGCCACCGCGCTGGAGGCGGCGGTCGCCGCGGCCGAGGCGGGGCGCAAGGCCACCGCGCCCATGCAGGCCCGCAAGGGGCGCGCGTCGTACCTGGGCGAGCGCAGTGTCGGACATATCGATCCCGGCGCGATGAGCGCCATGCTGCTGGTGCGCGCGGCCCGGCAGGCGCTGCGGTGAGCGTCGGCGCGCGCCGCGGTGCGTGTCGGTAGGCGCTGCGGTGCGCGGATCGGCGTAGCCCACCGAGGTAGCGCCGTGGCGTAAAGGGACAGATCACCCATGGCGTCCAGCGGTTCGATGGCGCAGGATCGAGGCATGATCGAGCTGAAGGACAAGGCGGCGGCCTTTCTCGCCCTGCATCGCCCCGGCGATCCGGTGATCCTGCCGACCGTATGGGACGCCTGGTCGGCAACCCTGGTGCGGGAGGCGGGATTTCCGGCGCTCACCGTCGGCAGTCATCCACTCGCGGACGCCATGGGCAAGAGCGACCAGGAGGGGATGGCCTTCACCGATGTGGTCGCCCGGGTCCGCGAAATCACCGGGGCCGTGGACATTCCGGTGTCGGTGGATATCGAATCCGGCTACGGGCTCGACGCCGCCCGCCTGGTGGAGGGCCTGCTCGAGGCGGGTGCGGTGGGCCTGAACATCGAGGACACCGTGCACGGCGAGGGCGGTCGACTGCGCGACCCGGCCGAACACGCCGACCGGGTCGGCGCGCTGCGCCAGAGCGCCGATGCCACCGGCGTCCACCTGGTGGTCAACGCCCGCACCGACGTCTTCCTGCGCCCCGCCGCCGACGCTCCGGCCGACCGTTTCGAAAGTGCGGTCACCCGGCTGAAACTCGCCGCCGAAGCCGGTGCCGACGTGCTCTATCCGGTCGGCCGCCACGAGCCCGACGTGCTGCGCCGCCTGTGCCGCGAACTCCCGCTGCCGGTCAATGCCATCGCCATGCCGGAGTCCGGGGAACCCGCGGCGTTCGCCAAGGCGGGGGCGGCGCGGGTGAGCTTCGGCCCGTTCCTGCAACGCGCCCTCGCTGCGGAAGCCGGTCGGCTGCTGGAACGGTGGCGCTGACGACCTCCTGGGCAACGCCGTCGAATCCGGAACGGCCGCACCGCCGCCCCCTGACCGTGCCGCACGATCACCGGCGCGGTCAACGGGTTTCGGAGCGGTCGAGCATCCAGTCGACCATTTCCTCACCGGCCATAATGCCGGTGCTGCGGGTGACGGTGAGGTTGGGGTGGGTCCACGCGAGCTGCTCCAGCTCGCCGTGGCGGGGGCGGATGGCCGAGTCGGCGGCACGCAGCATCTCGGCGTCGAGCGCGCCGTCCCCGGCCGCGAGCAGGCGGGCTCCGGCATGCAGTTCCCCGGCGGCGGTGAGGCGGCGGCGCACCTCGGCGACGGCCCGGCTCTTGCAGACCGCCGTGGGCATGCTGTAGATCTTGCGGCCCTGCTGGGAGGCGGACCAGCCGCGCTCCCGGCACCAGGCGTCCCAGTCGGCGAGGAAGCCGGTGGGCACGAGTTTTGGTTTGACCACCAGGTAGCAGAACAGGTGGTCGGCCACTCGGAACTTGGTGGCCCAGGAGTCGTCGATGCGGGCCCGCAGTTCGGCGCTGACCTCGGAGAGCGTGGCGCTGGTGGCGCGCACCTCGGCGTCGAGGTCGATGCGCCAGCGCATATCGGGGACGCCGTTGACCAGGATATTTCCCCCGTTGCTGGTGATGGCGTATCGCCAGGGGGCGCCGGGTAGTCGAATCCGGTTGAACTGCTTGATGGTTCGGGTGGTGGTCGGGATCACCGCGGCCGGGGCGGTGAGCGTCGCCATGCGCTGGGCGGCGATGACGGTCATGAACGACAGCGGAGCGCCCTCCAGGTGCTCCACACAGACCGTGCGCGGCTCCGGAAACTCGCCGAAGGCGTTGCGCGAGTAGATCATCGTGCGATCGAGATCGGTGGCGATGAGGGTCTTGCGGTACAGCGCGGGTCTTCGGTCCACCATTACTGTTTCACGTCCTTGATCAATCCCATGCAGGCATAGGCCAGCTCGGGTACTACTTCCACGGGTACCCCGCGCGCCTGCGCGAGCATGCGGATATGGGCGTGTTCGGGGGCGTCGGCCGCGCGCACCAGCACCTTCCACGGCACACGCCGCAGCAGGACGCGGGTGGTCTCGCCGACGCCCGGTTTCACGAAATTCACGCTGGAGATGCCGTATTCGGCCCGCACCTGCTCCACCGACGCCCAGCCCGCCCAGGTGGGGCTGCGGTCGGCTGCGCGGAGGGCAGCGAGGTTGTCGGCGACCCGCGGGCGCACCGCGTCGAAACATGCGCTGACGGTGTCGAGCAGACGGGCGGACACGTCGTCGGCGGCCAGCTCACGGTAGAACTTCGCGCCGTGGAAATCGCCGGGCCCGATGAGAGTGCCATTGAGCACGGTGCGCGAAACCAGGCCGGAGACTGTCGAATTCAGGCAGGCCGAGGCGATGAGGAAGTCGTCGCGGGTGCCGTAGGTGCGTACGCAGCTGCCCGGATCGGCCAGCACCGCCAGCTCGTCGTCGAAGCGCGCCCCGCCCGCGGCGTGGTAGGCGTCCAGGGCGGCGGTGAGCTCGCGGGTGATGGCCCCCTTGCCGGTCCACCCGTCCACGAACACGACCTGCGCCGGATCATGGTGCCGGGCAAGGTAGTCCAGTGCCACCGCGTCGATGCCGCGATCACGCACGATGGACACCGCATAATGCGGCACCTCGAGCGCGGGCGAACGGTAACGCAGCCAGCGCCGCATGAGAACACCCACCGGCGTCCCGGCCCGCGCCAGCGAGGCCAGCACCACCTCGTCGCCGCGTTCGGCGACAACGAGTTCGGCCACCGTCGCCACGGCCAGCGCCAGCCGTTCGGCGCTCTCGTCCAGCACCCGGTCGAACAGCTCCCGATATGCCGCGTCCGGCTGATACTCCACCGGCAGCGACTCAGCGTAATGCGCCACCCCGTCCTGAATCCGCCGCTCCCGCTCCGCCACATCGGCTTCCAGATCCACCCCGGACAGATCCTTGAGCAACCAGGCCACCTCGTCCGGCGCGTAGGACCCGAACTCCGGCCCGCGCAGGGGTTTCGGCAGGTTCGCAGGATCGGCGACGGCGGCCGCGGCACCGTAGGCCCGGCCGCCCGGCACGGCGCCACCCGACATCGCGGCGGCCGAGGCTACGCCATCCGAGACGGCGGCACCCGCGATCACACCGTCCGAAGTCGAACCGCCCGGCCGACCACTGCTCGCGGTGTCGACCTTCCGAGTCGTATGGCCGACTGGCGCGCCAGAATGAACTGCCACCCCCGCTGCTGCGCCGCCCGGCTCGGCGATACCCGCCCGCCCTCCGGCCGCACCGGCCGCCACCGAATCGCCCACGGTCGCGGCACCCGCCGCCGCGCCGCTATCGGTCGCAACGCTGGCAGACGCCTCTCCCACGGTCGCGCCGGTCCGGGCGGCGACCCGCGCCGCCATCCGGTAGTCGGTGCGAGTGGCGGCGAGGGCGCGGGGGTCGGCGTCGGGGACGACGGCGAGCACCACATCGGCTCCGGAGGCGGTCAGGACGTCGACGAGGCCGCCCGGCTCGGTGAGCCGCTCGGTGTCGGCCGGGGTGTCGATGACGACCAGCAAGATCGGGTCCGGCGCGGCGGGCTCCGGCCAGCAGGCGTTGTAGAGGTAGCGCGGGACGTCGTCGGATTCCGGTGCGGTGAAACGGAATCCGCGCCGCAGCGGGTACCCCGGCTCGTCCAGCACATAGGCCGGTGACCGCGTGGTGGTCTGGTACCGGGTCGGCACGCCATCGTCCGCCAGCGCCGCGGCGAGCCGCAGCGGCAGGTACATGAACTCCTCGTGCCCCAGCACGATCACCGGGCGCACCACCCGGCGGCTCTCCAGCGTGGCAATGCCGCCGACGGCCCCAGTGCCCCGGCCACCAACCGCCTGCTCATCGACATCGTCGGCCGCGTCGCCACTCGGTGGCGACGTCGCCGCATCAGGCGTCGGCACACCATGGTGATCGAGCGCGGAACCGCTGCGACCGGTCGGACCGGCGTACTGCGCTGACGATCTCTCCCCCGGCCCGCCGACGTGGCTGGATTCGGCCGGGCTGCCGACGCTCGACCCACCCCATCGGTCCTGCGGCGCTACGTCTCCCGACATCCGGCCGGTAGCCGGCATGAGCGCGGCGGAATCGGCGACCGGCCCGTCGGCCACGCGGCGGTCCGGCCCGTGCGCCGCGCCGACTGTGGTGCGCCTCCGGCCGGTCGGCCAGGGCAGCGCGGCCAACTCCCAGCGCAGGCGTTCGGCGGCGACCGACAGCGCTGCCTCGAAGCGGTCCGCGTCGGCGGCGAGCAGGCCGTGCCGCCCGCCCTCGGGCACATCGTGTGGCCACGGCAGTTCGATGCGGGCGAACTCGCCGCGCTGCGTGGCTACCGGGTTGAGTTCGGGATCGGGCAGGGCGGCAACCGATTCGGTCAGTCGCTCGGGCAGCAGTGTCCGTCCGGAGGCCAGGCAGACGGTATCGATGCGCACGCCCAGTTCGGCGGCGGCAGCGTCGAAGGCCGCCTTGTCCGCGTCGGTGCGCATGTCCACCAGCGAGGCCAGCACATAGCGCGGGCGCGGGGTGAACGCGTGCAGGGCGCGAATGGCGTCGATGGCCGTCGCCCCCGTGGAGATCTCGTCGTCGACGAGCACCATGGGCAGCTCGTTGCGGAAGATCTCGGCGGGCATGGGCTGGAGCAGGTGCGAGGTGGCGTGCGAATGGCCCTCCTCGAATCCGGTCAGCGTCTCGGCCGCCGCCACGTCGCGTCGGGTCGAGTGCAGATAGCATGCGGCCCGCATGCGCGCCGCCACGCAGTGACCCAGACCCGTTGCGGTCTCGGCGAATCCGAGCACCACCGTGGCGGTTCCCGTCGCCGCACCGCGGCCGTGGTCATCGTCCTCGGCAGCGCCGAGCACGTCGAGCACCAGATCGCCCAGCCGGTTGGCCGCGTCGATCACCCGGTGCGGATCGGTGGGCAGGTGTTTCCCCAGCACGGTCGAGACCAGCAGGTGCGCCCGCCGCGGATTGCGCCGCAGTCCGGGCTCGATCAGCTCGGTGATGCGCCACCGCGAAGGCACGAACGAATCCCCGTGCCGCAGTTCCAATCCCAGCTCCCGTGTCGCCCACGGCGCGAAGCTCACGATGCCACCAGTTCTTTCAGCAGATCCACGAACGAGACTCCCTTGTTGGTGACGCCGAACACCCGGGCCCGCAGCAGTGTTTGCAGCGCCCAACTGCGGTGCGGGCGCATCTCGTTCATCTTGTTGCGGTACTCCGAGGCCGCCACTCCCCCGACATCGGCCTCGAGGATGTGCAGCGCGTCGGCGTACTCCTCGTGGGTGACCACCGACAGGGCGTGCACCGCCGCCACGTGCGAGGGATGGATGACCGTCTTGCCCTGGATCCCGTTGGCGCGGTCCAGGGTGATCTCGCGCAGCAATCCGTCCAGGTCGCGGCTGACCAGATACTGCCGGAAGGGCACCGCATCGGATTCCGCGAACGGCGAGGTGCGCAGCAGCGGCCGGAACATGCGCTCGTGATCGGCGAAGTACTCCCACACCGGCCCGGTGATGGTGAATCCGGTGCCGTCGACGCGCCCGAGGTAGTTGACGATATCGGCGATGACGTCCGCCACCACCCGCACGTCGTAGATGGTGAGGTCGCGGTCGCGGCGGATACCGAAGTTGGAGCACATATCCGTGGCCCCGATGCGCACCGCGAGCACCTGCTCCCGCCGCGGGGTGAGCAGTTCGCGAATGGTCTGGAGTTCCTCGTCGCGCGTCTGCCGATGCACCAGCGCCGGCGATTCCAGCACCGGCATGCCGAAGACGGTGCGGCCCAGCCGTTCCGAGGCGGTGGTGATGGCGTCCAGGTATTTGGGTCCGCAGGCGCTGTCGAATTTGGGGAAGACGAAGCCGAGCAGCGCACTGGCTCCGCCGCCGAGCATGTCCACGATCTCGCCGATGGTGTCGGCGTCGCGCACCCGTACGAACAGCAGCGGATGCGCGTCGGTGCCCGCGGCCAGGGCGTCGAGGGTGGCCACCACCTGGCGCTTGCCCAGTTCCAGGTCGTGGTCGGCGACGGCGTCCTCGAGGTCGATGACCATGGAGCAGACGCCGCGTTCGGCGCGCCGGGTGATGGTGGCGGTGAGGTCGGCGCGGGTGGCGGGTACGTAGAGGGTAGCGCCGAGGGCCATGGCGAGCAGTTCGCGATCGGCGGAATCGCCGAAGGGTTCGGGAGCGCGATGGAACAGTCGTCGGATCTCCGGACCGGGTAGTTGCCGGAAGTGACGCAGTGGTGTGCGCTTGAAGAGCGAGACCGGGACGGCCGCGGCTTCCGGACAGGTGGTACTCGCGGTCATCTGCGCCCGTTCTTTCCCTTCGTGTGTGGCTATTTGTCGGTCTTACGCATCCGGTCGACCACCCCGGCGATGAATGCGGCGGCGGCGTCCAGCTCGGACACGTACGCCCAGTAATCAGGATGCCGACCGGTCAGTCCATCCGTGGCCCGATCGATCCGATCGGATTGGGCATCGAGTACCGAACCCCATTCGTCGACCAGATCTCGGTGCACGGCCAGCATCTGCGCGTCACGCAGTTTGAACCGGACGGCCTTCACCTTCTGCTGCGGGTCGGCGCGCACTTCACGCAGCAGGGTCAGCCGGTGGGTGACGGCGTCGGCGCGCTCCTCTGCGGTAGCGAGATGTGCGCGGGCGGATGTGGTCAGTTCAAGGGCGTGCTCCGGGTTGTCGTCCGCCAGCGCCTCCCGGGCCCGGGTGAGTTCGGCGTCGGCGGCGTCGATGGCTTGCTGGCTGTCCCGCTCATTGTTCGCCAAATCCGCCGAACTCGCAGCGTTGAACTCGCGCAGCAGCGCCGAATAGGCGGAACCGACCCGCTCCAGCCGGTGCCGGGCGGCGGCCAGCCGGGTACTCGCCGAGGACAGCGCCCTGGTCGCCGAATGTTGTTTGCCGGGAGCATCTTCCAGTGCCCTTGACAGCGCCTTGGTGCACGCCTCCAACGCGGTCGCGGCCTCCCGCACCACCCCGACCGGGGCACCCGCCACCGCCGCGTCGAGTGTGACGAGCCCCTCATCCACAGCGGTCGCGCTCCGGCGCACGGAGGGGTATCCCGCGTACGCGGACTCGTTCGCCGCCTGCCGCGCCTGCTCGGCCGCCGTGCGCACCTGCAACACCACCTGCGGCACCGCCCCCATCACCGCGACCGCGTGCTCGATCTGTGCCTGATTGCCGCGATAGAAGTCGTCCACCCCGCGCGCCGCGTCGGTCAGCCGGCGCACCACCGCGTCGATCTCCGGCTGCGGCACCCGGAAACCCTCGCGTTCGGCCCGGTCCAGCCGCTCGGTGAGGGCGAGATACGCGGTCGCGGCGTCGTAGCACCGCGCCCGCACCGGCTCCCAGCGCGCCTCCAACCCCCGCTCCGGCTGCAGCTGCGTGGATGCGGAGGCCCCCGCCTCCGCGATGCTCTGCCGGTGGTCCATGTCCAGGAACGCGGACGTCAGCACCTGCCGGGCCCGCCCCACCCACTCGTCGTCCCGGGACGACCGGAACCATCCGCGCCTACGCCCTGCCACGATCCCGATGGTAGGTGCTGACCGATGTGTCCGGCCCGCGTGTTCACGCACCCGGCGAGCCCCGCGATTCACATCATGGCCTCAGCTTGTTCGTCACCAAGTCCCCGGAAAGCTACTAGTGTCGTAGACGCAGACCCGGCGATTCGGACATTGCCGGGTTGACCACTAACGACACAAAACTTTCCAACGGAAGGATTCCCGCATGGGTGTCAGTTTGTCCAAGGGCGGCAATGTTTCGCTGACGAAGCAGGCGCCGAACCTGACCGCCGTCGCGGTCGGCCTCGGCTGGGATGTGCGGACCACCACCGGGACCGACTTCGACCTGGACGCCAGCGCCATCGGGCTGAGCACGGAGAAGAAGGCCGTGTCGGACGGCCACTTCGTGTTCTTCAACAACCTGAAGTCGCCCGAGGGCACCATCGAGCACGCGGGCGACAACCGCACCGGTGAGGGCGAGGGCGACGACGAGGTCATCAACGTCGATCTGGCCAATACGCCGCCCACCGTCGACAGCATCGTCTTCCCGGTCTCCATCTACGAAGCCGATTCGCGCGGGCAGAGCTTCGGCCAGGTCCGCAACGCCTACATCCGCGTGGTGGACCGGTCCAACGGCACCGAGCTGGCCCGCTACGACCTGTCCGAGGACGCCTCCACCGAGACCGCCATGGTCTTCGGTGAGCTGTACCGCAACGGTGCGGAGTGGAAGTTCCGCGCCATCGGCCAGGGCTACGCCTCCGGCCTGTCGGGCATCGCCCGCGACTTCGGCGTGAACGTCTAGTACCGACTCGCCACCGAGGGGGTTCGGATCGACCGAGCCCCCTTCGGCATACTCGACCGATATACACACGCCCGACTCACTTCACGAAAGGCCACAGCCGGTGCGAATATTCGGCCTCTCCATCGTCGTCACGATCCTCTCCCTGATCGTGGCGTTCGCGTACGGCACCCAGGGTGCCATGGGCGGACTGAAGGCGCTGGCACTGTGCGCCATTCTGGGCATCCTCGAGGTGTCGCTGTCCTTCGACAACGCCGTCATCAATGCCACCGTCCTGCAACGGATGAGCGAGTTCTGGCAGAAGATCTTCCTCACCATCGGCATCCTCATCGCCGTCTTCGGCATGCGTCTGGTCTTCCCCCTGGCGATCGTCTGGATCACCGCCGGTCTCAGCCCGGTACAGGCGTTCGATCTGGCGCTGAATCCGCCCGCCGACGGTGCGCTCACCTTCGCGGACGGCAGCCCCAGCTACGAGAAGCTGCTGACCGACGCACATCCACAGATCGCCTCCTTCGGCGGCGCGTTCCTGCTGATGCTGTTCCTGAACTTCATCCTGGAAGAGCGGGAGATCACCTGGCTGAGCTGGCTGGAGCGTCCGCTCGCCCGCCTCGGCAAGCTGGATATGCTCGCCGTGGTGCTGGCCCTGGTCGGCGTGGTGCTGACCGCGGAATTCGTCTCCGACGAGGCGCACCGCTCGAC
Source organism: Nocardia sp. CC213A (assembly GCF_030766805.1). Taxonomy (NCBI): domain Bacteria; kingdom Bacillati; phylum Actinomycetota; class Actinomycetes; order Mycobacteriales; family Nocardiaceae; genus Nocardia; species Nocardia sp. CC213A. The sequence continues at coordinate 289,142 of NZ_JASFXA010000009.1, read as the reverse complement.
CGTGCTGCTGGGCGGCATCCTCGGCATCGTGACCTACGTCGTGGTGGACGGCCTCGGGTCGCTGTTCCACACCGAGGAGATGGTCGAGGAGGCCGAGCACTCCTCCGGACCGTCCGGGCTGGCCAAGGCCACCGGCAAAGCGGGCTTCTTCCTGTTCCTCTACCTGGAGGTCCTGGACGCCTCGTTCTCCTTCGACGGTGTCATCGGCGCGTTCGCCATCACCTCGGATCCGATCATCATCGCGCTGGGCCTGGGCCTGATCGGCGCCATGTTCGTCCGCTCCATCACCGTGTATCTGGTGCGCAAGGGCACCCTGTCGGAGTACGTGTACCTGGAGCACGGCGCGCACTGGGCCATCGGCGCGCTGGCGTTCATCCTGCTGATCTCGATCGGCGTGCACGTCAACGAGATCATCACCGGCCTCATCGGCGTCGCCTTCATCGGCGCGGCCTTCATCACCAGTGTGCTGCGCAATCGGCGTGAGGGTGAGCCCGAAACAGTGGGTGACAAAGAAGTCACGCCGGTAGGCTGAGTCTCGCCTATCCATCGACTTCCCGCACCCGCCAAGCACATTCGGCGCGGCGGGTGCGGGAAGGTCATGAAATCCCTGAGGGGGGATGCGGTGTGAACCAGTCCAAGGTCACGCTATCCAAGGCCACGCCGTCGGTGAACCTCACCAAGCCCGGCGACAGCCAGGGCGCCATGCGCGTCAATCTCAATTGGTCGCAGGGACGCAAGCGGGGGTTGTTCAAGCGTTCCAGCGCAATCGATCTCGACCTCGGCTGCCTTTACGAACTGGCCGACGGCACCAAGGGGGTGGTGCAGGCCATCGGCAACAACTTCGGATCGCTGGACGCCGCACCGTACATCAGGCTCGACAGCGACGACCGCACCGGCGCGGCCACCGGCGGCGAGACCATGCACATCAATCTGGCACGGCCCGAGGTGTTCCGACGCGTCCTGATCTTCGCCTTCATCTACGAGGGCGTGCCGAACTGGGCCGCGGCCGACGGGGTGGTGACCCTCTTCCCGACCGACGGTCGCGAGATCGAGGTGCGGCTGGACTCCCCGGTGGACGGGGCCCGGTCCTGCGCGGTGGCGCTGTTGAGCAGCAGCGGCGGCGGGCTGACCGTGCACCGGGAAGTCAACTATGTCAACGGGAATCAGAGCGCCGTCGACCGCGCCTACGGGTGGGGCATGGACTGGCAGCCCGCGCGCAAATAACCCCGCCGCACCCCTGCGCCGAGTCGCGGACCGCCGCGCGACAGCCAGGTCCGGACATCGCCGCGCGCCGAGTCAGTGCGAGACGGGCACCAGATCGCGACGCTCACCGGGGAACGGATCGGATACGGCGCGGCTGCCGCGCGGTGCGGCCCGCAGGAAGGCGACGAAGAACACCACCAGCAGGGCGGCGCGACCCCAGACGCCGAACTGCACGATGTTCTCCTCCACCTGCGCGGTGTAGCCGGAGCCGAGCGCGTAGAAGTACCGGAAGACGCCGATGCCGATGGCGGCGTCGGCCAGCAGGTAGCCCGCGACCGCCGTCCACGGCACCTCGAGCAGCACCAGGAACGGAATCAGCCACAGGGTGTACTGCGGTGAATGCACCTTGTGGAACAACAGGAATCCACACAGCATGGCGCCGCTCACGCCGATCCACGGATAGCGGCCCGTGGTGGCCTGCCGCTTCCAGCCCAACCAGATGGCCAGCGCGAAGGAAGCCAGCACCAGTGCGGGCGAGGCCAGCGACACCACGTCCTGGAAGGCGCGCTCGGCCTCCAGGTCCGGATCGAACAGCGGCCGCAGCCCCCAGTACCAGATGGAATTGGTGGTGATGTCGGCCTGCCGCAACTGCTGGAAGGTGATCGACGCCCGCCAGCCCTCGTAGCCGGCCAGGGCGAAGGGGAGATTCACCGCCACCACCGTGCCGACGGCCGCCGCGACGACCGCGACCGCGCCGCGCACGTCGTAGCCGCGCACGCTCCGGCCGGTGACCATGACGTGGACGGCCAAGGGCAGCACGAAGATTCCCGGATACAGCTTCAGGCAGAACCCGAGCCCCAGCAGCACCGCCGCCGCGATGCCCCGGGTCCGCATCGAATACCGTGTCGGCACCGTCATGACGTAGACCGCGGCAACGGCCGTGCAGACCACGGGCAGTTCCCAGTTGTGGAAGGCGTAGAGCACCAGCGGCGGTCCGGCGGACCAGAGCAGCGCGGCCGAACCCGACAGTCGGCCCAGCATCCAGGCGGTCAGCAGGGCGAAGGGAGCCAGCAGCAGCGCGGAGTGCAGCAGGAAGGCCGCGTCGTCCTGCGCGCCGAGCGCCCCGAGCCACATCAGCAGGCCGCTCAGCACCGGATATTCGACCGCGCCGCCGGTGAGCATGCCGTCGGCGGTGATTCCGCCCGACAGGTACGGGAACACGTGCTCGTTGATATCGCGTCCCAACCAGAGGAACTGGATATCGGAGTAGCAGACGTCGGAGTCCTTGAGCGTGTCGAAGACGGTGCTGCGACCGTCGGCGGTGAACGGGCCGCCGGCGCAGCGCGCCTTGTTCAGATACGCCAGCACCAGGGTGACCCCGCACACCAGCACCGAGGTCAGCGCCATTCCCAGTCTGCCCGCGCCCCCGAGACGGCCGACGCTGCTCTGGTCGGCGACCGGCTCGATGGCGGCGGGTCGGTTCGGCATGGCCCCCACCCTAGGCCGCGCATCATCGACCGGCCGCCCCATCCCACCGGAACTTTCTCCGAAGCCGCCCCCCGCACGGCGCCCGCGCCGGACCCATGTACCCTTGTCGGGTTGCTGACGCAACGAACCCTCCTGCCCACGGACCGTCCGTGGGCCGTTCCTAGTCCACAGGAGGTGATGAGGTCCGTGCGTCATTATGAAGTGATGGTTATTCTCGATCCGAGCCTGGACGAGCGCACCGTCGGCCCGAACCTGAACAACATGCTCAATGTTGTGACGGCCGAGGGCGGCAAGGTCGACAACGTCGACATCTGGGGTCGCCGCCGCCTGGCTTACGAGATCGCGAAGCAGAGCGAAGGTATCTACGCGGTGGTCAACCTGACCGCCAATTCGGACACCGTGAGCGAGCTCGATCGCCAGCTGGGTCTGAACGAATCGGTGCTGCGCACCAAGGTGCTGCGCCTCGACAAGAAGTAAGTCCAGTCCTCCAGCACGTGTGCTCGTAACTGTCTGTGCCCGCCTCTAGGCTGAGCGCAACAGCGAGTGCACTGCGGACTGCACCGGAGAGCAGGAGGAATAATGGCCCAAGGCGACACGGTCATCACCGTCATCGGAAACCTGACGGCTGACCCCGAACTTCGATTCACGCCCGCGGGCGCGGCCGTCGCGAACTTCACCGTCGCGTCGACCCCCCGTGTGTTCGACCGTAATACCAATGAATGGAAAGACGGCGAAGCGCTTTTCCTGCGCTGCAACATCTGGCGTGAAGCTGCGGAGAATGTCGCCGAGAGTCTGACCCGGGGCTCACGAGTGATCGTGAGCGGACGACTCAAGCAGCGCTCCTTCGAAACCCGCGAGGGTGAGAAGCGCACGGTCGTCGAACTCGAGGTCGACGAGGTCGGTCCCTCCCTGCGGTATGCCACCGCGAAGATCAACAAGACCACCCGTGGCGGTGGCGGTGGGGGCGGCTTCGGCGGCTCCGGCGGTGGCGGCAACTTCAACAACTCCGGTGGTGGCGGTGGTCGGGGCGGCCAGCAGCAGAACGCTGGTGGCTCCGGCGGCGACGACCCTTGGGGTAGCGCGCCCGCGGCCGGCTCCTTCGGGGGCGGGCATATGGACGATGAACCGCCGTTCTAGACAACGGCATCGGAGCCTCCGAGAGGTGAGGCTCCCGAAATTACGGAGTAGATGACCATGGCCAAAGCACCGGCGCGTGAAAAGGTGCTGAAGAAGAAGGCTTGCTCCTTCTGCAAGGAGAGCAAGTCCGGCATCGTCAAGATCGATTACAAGGACACGACGATGCTCCGCAAGTACGTCTCCGACCGCGGCAAGATCCGCGCGCGTCGGGTGACCGGCAACTGCGTGCAGCATCAGCGCGATATCGCTGTCGCCGTCAAGAACTCGCGTGAGGTCGCCCTGCTGCCTTACGTGTCCACGGCTCGCTGAGAAGGGAAGGCACAGCAATGAAGTTGATTCTTACTGCTGATGTGGACAACCTCGGTGCGCCCGGCGACACCGTGGAGGTCAAGGACGGCTACGGCCGCAACTACCTGCTGCCCCGCGGGCTGGCCATCGTCGCCACCCGTGGCGCCGAGAAGCAGGTCGCGGGCATCCGCCGGGCGCAGGACGCCCGCAAGGTGCGCGACCTCGACCACGCCAACGAGCTGAAGCAGGCCATCGAGGGCCTGGAGTCGGTCTCCCTGTCGGTCAAGACCGCGGGCACCGGCAAGCTGTTCGGCTCGGTCACCACCGCCGATGTCGCCGCCGCCATCAAGGCGGCCGGTGGCCCGGTCGTGGACAAGCGCAGCATCGAGCTGCCGAAGGCGCACATCAAGAACACCGGCAAGCACGGCGTCGTGGTGCACCTGCACCCGTCCGTGGTCGCCAAGTTCGACCTCCAGGTGAACGCCGCGGAGTGAGCTGGACGCGCTGACGTCTCGATCGGAGGCCATCTTCATCGCGAGGGTGGCCTCCGATTGATTTGCCCGCTGATGGCTTTCGGGTGTTAACGGTGTTCATCGGGGCGGTCTCCCATTTGCCGATCCACAGCGGTTGTCGCCCTGGGGATTACCGGTCGAAACCGACCCCTCTCGTTGTGTCACACGACACATTTCGGAGGGATGCCGTTCACCCAACACGCCCGAATGTTCATGTCCAGCGACACGCCGTACCGAATTGATCCACAGTTGCGCACAGTGCGAATTGCAACACTGCCTGCGGATTGATCTATTCGGCCCCGGTTTCTCCCCAGGTGATCCACAGGGGGTGCACAACAGCTGGTGAACAATGCCCACGTTATCCCCAGATCTGTGCACAGCTCGGTTTGTCGGGTGCCCGGGCACTCGCCTACGTTCGCTTCGGTGTCGTGACCGCAGCCCGGTGACGACGTGATCTCACGTATCCAGCGCTCGGCACCACGAGTTTGCCGACGCGCACTCGCAACGCCGCGAAGCGTCCCGAAACATGTCGGTGCGCAGGCGTACAACGAGTCATCGAAGGTGGTTGGAGATGAGAGAGGACGGTCGAGTCTGATGGCAGTCGTCGACGACCGCGGCCACGAGGAGCAGGGCCCGTCCTACGAGCCGCCCGGTGAGGACTTCGGCCGCCAGCCGCCGCACGACATGGCCGCGGAGCAATCCGTCCTCGGCGGCATGCTGCTGTCCAAGGACGCCATCGCCGACGTGGTCGAGGTGATCCGTCCCGGTGACTTCTACCGCCCCGCCCACCAGGCCGTCTACGACGCCATCCTGGATCTCTACGGCCGCGGCGAACCCGCCGACCCCGTCACCGTCTCCGCCGCCCTGGACCGCCGCGGCGAACTCAAACGCATCGGCGGCCCCCCGTACCTGGTCACCCTGACCCAAACCGTCCCCACCGCCGCCAACGCCGGCTACTACGCCGAGATCGTCGCCGAGAAGGCCATCCTCCGCCGCCTGGTCGAAGCCGGCACCCGCATCGTCCAGTACGGCTACGCGGGCGCCGACGGCCAAGACGTCGCCGAGGTCGTGGACCGCGCCCAGGCCGAAATCTACGAGGTCACCGAACGCCGCTCCACCGAGGACTTCGCCCCCCTGGAGGAAATCCTCCAGCCCACCATGGACGAACTCGACTCCATCGCCTCCCGCGGCGGCATCTCCCTCGGCGTCCCCACCGGCTTCACCGAACTCGACGAAGTGACCAACGGGTTGCACCCGGGGCAGATGATCATCGTCGCGGCGCGGCCCGGCGTGGGCAAGGCACTCGCCCTCGATACGCCGCTGCCGACGCCGACCGGGTGGACGACGATGGGTGAGGTCCGGGCCGGGGACGACCTGCTCGATGCACAGGGCCGCCCCACACGCGTGGTGGCGGCCACCGAGGTCATGCGCGACCGCCCCTGTTACGAGGTGGAGTTCTCCGACGGCACGGTGATCGTCGCCGACGCACAGCACCAGTGGCTCACCGAGACCCGCGCGTCCCGCCGGGCGGCACAGGCCACCGCAGCCGACCCCAGCCGCGATCAGCGCACCGTCGCCGCGGTCCGCACCACCGCGGAGATCGCCGACACGCTCCGCTGCGACACCGCGGACCGGCGACTCAACCACTCGGTACCGAACACCGGGCCGCTACAGTTGCCGGAACGCGATCTGCTGGTTCCGCCGTACACGCTCGGTGCATGGCTCGGCGACGGAAGTTCGGCCTGCGCCCAGCTGACCACCGCCGATCCCGAGATCATTCTCCGCATCGAGAACGAGGGAATCGTCACGGTGCAGTCGGAATCGGCTCCCCTGCGCTACAGCCTGCAATTGCCTGCGGCAGATCCGGTTCCGCCTCGCGAATGCATCGTGTGCGGAGCAGAATTCGTGCCGTTCACCAGCCAGGTCCGCACCTGCGGCGGCAGAGTGCGGTTCGTCTCCGCAACTGTCCCCGGCCCCACCTGCCCGCAATGCGGCGGGCCATCCATCGGTCTGCGGCTGTGCCAGTCCTGCCGAAATGCCATCGGGACGCTACAGGCGCGGCTGCGGACGATCGGGGTGCTGGGGGACAAGCACATTCCGCTCGAGTACCTGCGCGCCTCGGAGAGCCAGCGGCGGGCACTGCTCGCCGGATTACTCGATACCGACGGCACAGTCACCAAGGGTGGTTCCGTCCAATTCAGTGTCACCAATGAGCGTCTGGCCCGCGATGTTTCGGAACTGATCGTCAGCCTCGGCTACCGCTGCCAGCTATCCACCAAGTCGGTCCGGGGTCGCACCGAGCAATCCTCGACCGCCTACACCCTGACCTTCGCCACCGAGGACGCGGTGTTCGGGCTCAGCAGGAAAGAACTGCTGCACAAACAGCGTCGTGGCGCGAAGAACACCGCTCGCTCCGGCTCACGCTTCATTGTCGACGTCCGACCGGTAGCGAGCGTCCCCGTCCGGTGTGTAGAGGTCGACAACGTCGACCACCTATACCTCGCGAGCCGTTCGATGGTCCCGACCCACAACTCCACCCTGGGCATGGATTTCATGCGGAGCTGCTCGATTCGGCACGGCTTGGCGAGTGTCATCTTCTCGCTCGAAATGAGCCGGACCGAAATCGTCATGCGTCTGCTGTCCGCCGAGGCGAAGATCAAGCTGGGCGATATGCGGTCGGGGCGGATGAGTGATGACGACTGGGCGAAGCTGGCGCGGCGGATGAGTGAGATTTCCGAATCGCCGCTGTTCGTGGATGATTCGCCCAACCTCACCATGATGGAGATCCGCGCGAAGGCGCGTCGTTTGAAGCAGCGGCACGACCTACGCCTGGTAGTTGTGGACTACCTCCAGCTGATGACCTCCGGCAAGAAGGTCGAATCCCGGCAGCAGGAAGTCTCGGAATTCTCCCGAAGCCTCAAGCTGCTGGCGAAGGAACTCGAGGTTCCGGTGGTCGCGATCTCCCAGCTGAACCGTGGTCCGGAACAGCGAACGGATAAGCGGCCGATGGTGTCCGACCTTCGTGAGTCCGGCTGTCTCCCGGCGTCGACGCGAATCCTGCGAGCAGACACCGGAAATGAAGTCACGCTGGGCGAACTGCTGACCAGCGGCGAACAGCCACTGGTGTGGTCGCTCGACGAGCGCATGCGCATGGTCGCGCGTCCGATGGTGAAGGTGTTCCCCAGCGGCCGGAAAGAAGTCTTTCGCCTGCGCCTGGCCTCCGGCCGCGAGGTCGAGGCGACCGGCAATCACCCGTTCCTGACCGTGGATGGGTGGATCCCCCTGGAAAAGCTCGCTGTCGGCGACCGCCTTGCGACCCCACGTGTCGTTCCCGAACCGGTGCACACCGAGCGCATGGCGGACGCGGAAGTGATCATGCTCGCGCACATGATCGGTGACGGCTCCTGTGTGAAGGGGCAGCCGATCCGATACGCCAGCATCGATGAGGAGAACCTCGCCGCGGTGAGCACCGCCGCAGCGCATTTCGGCATCACGCCCGTCCGCGACGAGTATGCCGCCGCCCGGGTGACGACGCTGCGCCTGCCCGCGCCGTACCGCCTCACACACGGCAAGCGCAATCCGATCGCCGCATGGTTGGACGAACTGGGACTCTTCGGCCTCCGCAGCTACGAAAAGTTCATCCCGCAGCGCATTCACACGCTACCCAACGATCAGGTTGCACTGTTCATCCGGCACCTGTGGGCAACCGATGGTTCGGTGCGATGGGACGTGAAGGGACGCCAGGCCCGCATCTATTACTCCAGCACCAGCCGTCGACTCATCGATGACCTCGCGCAACTGCTGCTCCGCGTCGGTGTCCACGGACGCATCAGGCAGGTCCGCAAACCGGGCTACCGTGACGGCTGGCACCTCACCATCGACGGCGCGGACAATCAGACAATCTTCCTGAAGAACATCGGCGTTCACGGTGCCAGGGGAACAGCCGCTGAGGCGGCGCTGCTCGAACTCGAGCCAATGACTCGAAACACCAACGTAGACACGGTACCCAAGGAGATCTGGAACAAGGTTCGCACCCTGCTGGCCACCAAGGAGATCTCACATCGCGAGTTCCAGGCTGCCATGGGCTCCCGCTTCTGCGGTTCCACCATGTGGAAGCACTCCCCGAGCCGTTCTCGCCTGGCGCGCGTCGCCGACGTCTTGGACGACGCCGATATCGAGATGTTCGCGACGAACGACGTCTTCTGGGACCGCATCGTCGAGATCACCAGCCTCGGCGAGCAGGACGTCTACGACGGCACCGTTCCCGGCACACACAACTTCGTGGCACAGGGGATCGCCGTCCACAACAGCCTCGAACAGGACGCCGATATGGTCATCCTGCTGCACCGCCCCGACGCCTTCGAACGGGACGACCCGCGCGGCGGCGAGGCCGACCTCATCCTCGGCAAGCACCGCAACGGCCCCACCGCGACGATTACCGTTGCGCACCAGCTGCATTTGAGCCGGTTCGTGGATATGGCACGCGGCTAACGCGTTGTTGTTGTTGTAGGGTCTCACGCCGCGCTTCATGATCTCACGATCAACTTCAGGTCGACTTCGTATATGAAGCGGTTGTGAGACGGGCAGCCAAACTGCCCCGACGACTTACTGCGCGCACGCGCGGCAGCAGAGGTAGCCCACATCGACGCTTTAGCAACGCAATACAGCCACAGATACGCACTCGTTCCGCTGCTGAGCTCTGAGTGACCACCACCCTCAGTTCCAAGCCCAACCCGGCCTCGTGGTGACAAGATGGCTCGTGTGAGCGATAGCGCCTGGGCCAAAGCTGCGGTGCTCGATGCATGCTTCTTCGGCGATGGCCGCCTCAATATCGGCGGTATCCAACGTCTGGCCGCTGGTCTCGCAGCGCGCGACGCCGAGCTGTGGATTCCAGAAGTTGTGATGCTGGAGTTTGCAGTGCATGCCTGGGAAGACCTGAGGTCGCAGCGTCAGATGCACAAGAGGTTGCGCCGGGCAGGCCTTGCCGAGGACCCACCGCTCTCAGACCTCGACAGTGCGCAGATCGCCGACAAGCTGCGCAAGACATGCGCCGGCATTCCGAACGTCATCGTCATCGGGTTGACCGGAGAATCAGCAATGGCTGGCCTGCGTGATCAGATCCTGGGCACCGGTCCCGGCTCTGTGAAGACCGGCGTGCGTACTGGTGCCGCCGATTCCGCCTGGGTGCGCGGTGTCCTCGACCGGGCCGGCAACGAGCTGCGGTCCGTCGTCTTCCTCAGTGGCAACGAGGCCGATGTGGTGAAGACCGTGCTGACGCTCGGCCACGCGAAGAGCGATATACGGATTTGGAAGCAATCCGGCGCGGCACTCGAACAAGAGATGCTCGACAAGTTCTTCGGCCCAGCGCCTGCCCCACCTCCGCCTGTTGAGCAAATCGACGTGGTCGCGGTGCTCGGGATCGTCGCTGCGTCGCTGCAGAGCGACTATGAAGAGGCGTGGAAGGCCTACGATCGTCATGGGCCGCCCCCGGAATGGATCGACATCGTCGACGTCAGCATCGGCAGGGATCATGACTGGGGCGAGGACGCCGAGATCGAAACGATGATGGATCCCGAAGCCGAAGTCGCAGCCGGTGTGGAGCTTGTTGACGTTGCAGTGATGGACGTATACGCCACCGACGAGGACGGAACCGGCGTGATGGTCGACTACACCGTGCGTCTGCTCGCCGATGTCCGAGTCGAAGGCCAGAAGATCGATAACGATGGCAACGGATACTGGGACTGGGTGATTCTGCGTGACCGTCTGTTGACCGTGCCTTACACCGCAGAGCTCCGCGACGGTGCCCTGCTCGACATTACCCAGACCGGCCCAGCCGAAAACGACACCGCATCACCACGTTTCGATGACAATTTCGATGCCTATCAGTGGCTCTACACAGAGGAACTGAGCGAGTGGCAGCACATCACCGTCCATCCCCTCGGCGATGATCTCGACCTACCAAAGATGTTCGAGCTGCGAGGCCCAGGTGGGCGGGTCGAAAAGGCGGAATTGGTTCACCCAGCTGACCTCATTGAGGACTGGACACTGGAGTTTGAGACAACGGGCGCAAGCATCAACTCTACTTACGACCACACCGCCCGAGCCGCGCTGGGTCGTCATGACTCGTTCGACGTCTTCCCACCCGCCTCGCTAAGCAGCAGTACTCGCCAAGCACGAGGATCGTCGTCGCAGCCTTACTCAGCGTTGGCCCAGGTGTGGGCGTTCCTCATGGGAGCATCAGGAGGTAGGTAACACCACAGATTTGAATGGAGCAGCGCGCAAGTGGGCCGTCCCCAATGAATGAGACCACTTGGCATTAGAGTCCTGTTTGGCCTGATGGGGGCCGAGAAGGGACACTGATCGACATGGCAGGACGCAAGCGGCATTCCGCGGAGGACATCGTGCGGAAGCTGCGCCGTGCCGACGAGCTGACCGCCGCCGGTAAGACCGGCGAGGAAGCCGCCGCCGAAATCGGGATATCGGCAGCGACGCTGTACAACTGGCGCCGCCAGTACGGCGGCGTGGACACCGACGCCGCCAAGGAACTCAAGGAGCTGCGCGAGCAGAACGCCCGCCTCAAGCGGCTGCTCGCCGACGCCGAGCTGGAGAAGGACGCGCTGCGGGAGATCGCTCGGGGAAAATTCTGAGCCCAGCCACCAAGCGTCGCGCCGTGGACATGCTTCGCGAAGTCAAGAGCATGTCGGAACGGTTCGCGTGCAAGGTCGTTGGGCTGAATCGGTCGACCTATCGGCGGCTGCCGATCAAGGACACCCCGACCGATCCGGACGCCGGTTTGCGGGCCTGGCTGCGCTCCTACGCGGTCAAACACCAAGGCCACGGGTTCCGCCGTGCCTGGGCGGCGCTGCGGTTCGACGAGGGCAGCGATGTGAACATCAAGAAGGTCCACCGGCTCTGGCGTGAGGAGGGTCTGCAGGTTCGTGAACATCACCCGCGCAAACGGGCCGGGGTCTCCTCGGTTCCACCGGTGGAGGCGGATGCGCCGAAGGTGGTGTGGGCGTTGGATTTCCAGTTCGATTCCACCACCGACGGTCGGGCGGTGAAGATCGCGTCGATGATCGACGAACACACCCGTGAATCGCTGTTGCACGTGGTGGAACGCTCGATCACCGCCGAGCGACTCGTCGCCGAGCTGGACAGGGCATTCGCGGCGGCGGGAGGTCCACCGAGGGTGTTGCGGATGGACAACGGTCCGGAGTTCATTTCCGTTGCCCTGCAACAGTTCTGCACCGATCGGGTCGGGCTCTTCTACATCCCGCCCGGCACGCCCTGGAACAACGGGTTCGTCGAATCGTTCAACCGCCGGCTGCGGGCCGAGTGCCTCAACCGCAACCACTGGACCAGCCTGCTCGAGGCCCGGGTGGTGATCGGCGATTTCAAGGCCGACCATAACCATCGGCATCGGCATTCGGCGCTGGGCTACCTGACGCCGGCCGAGTACGCTGCGGCCTGCACCCACACCCACCACCCAGTGGGCTGCGGGACCAACTGAACACGGAACCTCGCCCTCGACGATTCCAGGGGGAAGGCAAAAGCGTTGGCGGGGATCGTGACTGCAATAACAGAAACTGATCCCGCCCGGGCGATACGGATCGCTGCACAGGCCGAAGCCCTCACCGACACCATCACCGACGAACAACCTTCACCGGCAATCTGTTTGCCGAGGACGGGGTTCACCACCCGGCGTCGCACAGCACCGGACAGATTACGAGCTCCTGCGTCGAGTATCCCATTGGACTGACGACGACATAGAGCGGGAACAATCAATATCTGCAGGTCATGAAGTTCACCCAAGTTACACGCTTGCAGAAGGGTTCTCAGAGATTCTGTTATGTTTCGATTTCAAGGAGGCCTAGTTGGAGAAGGAAGATATTCCCCACTATCTTGAGATGTGGAAGAAGACAATTGAAGTGCAGCAGCATTTCAACGATATTGAATGGCGCATACGCGGACTCGCCATGACTGTTCTAACGTTTGCCTTCGGCGCCGCCGCAGTTGCCGCGAAGGACAGCACTGCAGTGAAGGTCTTTGGCCACTCGGTTCAACTGTCTTTTATTGTACTGTTCCTGGGATTTGTGTTATGGATGTCCTTCTATTTCGTCGACAAAGTCTGGTATCACCGCCTGCTGACTGGCGCCGTACAACACGGCCTCGATCTTGAGCAGCAACTCAGAACCCATCTTCCACAAGCGGGCCTGACCGGACAGATCGGGAAGAGTAGCCCGCAGGAGGTTCGGTTTTTCTTCGCATGGAAGAAGGAAGTGCACTCGACCGGGAAGCTCCGCCTCTTCTACACCATCGGGGGCGCAGCGCTGCTTATCGCGGCCATCGCACTCCAACTCGGATCGGACTCGCCCCCTTCTCATACACGGGCCGAGACACCAACGTCGATGGCCCGTCAATCATAGGATCGGCCACTACACCACACGATGCCCCTTCGAATCGTAGAAGAAGCCCGGAACCCGGTTCGCCGGCCTCAACGATGAGTCAGGAGTGTCGTAGGAATCGAAGGGTTCTCGACACAACGAGGGATGAACGTCGGTTCATTGTGCCGAGCACTCGCCGAAGTCGCTCGGACACAACAGAATCGGGTAGGTTGGGCGGCGCGTCCGGGCGTTCTCCGGCCGCCGTTTCCTGATACGCAAGGAGTTTCAGATGCGCGTACTGCGCGGAGTCCTCGTTGGTGCTGTTGTCGGCGCCGCGGCCCTGGCCGGTGCGGGGGCCGCTGCCGCTGCCCCGCTGTCGCTCGAACCGCACGCTCCGGCGGCGACCGAGCAGATCGCGAACAACTGCCAGACCGTCATCCACCCGCTGGCGCAGTTCTCCTGCATCCTCAGCAGCCTGTCCGGCTAGGTGCGATGCGCGACCGGTCGCGGGGGACCGGTCGCACCCGTTCGTGTGGCGGAGGGTGATCGGATGCGCGAGAAGCCTTGGTAATCGAGGTGCAATCGACCAGCATGGTCGATATGGATGCCAGGGTGGCGCGGTTGTTGGATGCGCATGCGGCGGCTGGGCGGTATGTCGAGGTCGGTGGGGTGCGGACCTTTGTGCGGGATGTGGGGGCGGGGCCGAGTGTGCTGCTGCTGCACGGGGTTCCGGTGTCGAGCTATCTGTGGCGGCATGTGCTCGGGGAGTTGGCGGGGCGGGGGTTTCGGGGGATCGCGCCGGATCTGCCGGGGTTGGGGTTGTCGGAGCGGCCGGTGGAGTTCGATTACAGCTGGAGTGGGCTGGGGCGGCATGTGGGGGAACTGATTCGGGGGATGGGGTTGGAGCGGGTGCATCTGGTGGTGCACGACATCGGCGGGCCGGTGGGGTTCGAGGCGGTCGCGGCCGATCCCGGGCGGATCGCCTCGCTGACCGTATTGGATACCGTGGTGGCGGCGGCGTCGTTTCGGAAGCCATGGTCCATGCGGCCTTTCGAGGTACCCGGGGTGAATCGGATGTGGTTGGCGGGAGCGCGGGGGCCGGTCTTCCGTGCGCTCATGCGGCGCATCGGACTCGCCGCCGACACCTCGGTCACCGGCGCTGAGATCGACGTGCATCGGGCACTGCTGACCCGCGGAGACGGTGGACGGGCGTTCCTGCGGATCATGCGGTCGTTCGAGACGACACCGGAGAAGGAGCGCCTGTACCGAGGGGTGCTCGGTGCGGACGAATATCCGGTGCAGGTGGTGTGGGCTCGCGATGATCCGGCGCTGACCTTGACCAAGCATGGGCGGCAGGCGGCGGAGGCAGCCGGACTGGCGGCGCCGGACGTGGTGGCGGGCAGGCATTTCTTCCCCGAGGACAGCGCCTCCGCGATCGCCGACCGGATTGCCGCCCTGGTCGAGCGGGCGCAATCCTGAGATCGGCGAACGCGGGTCAGTCGAGCACGGCGTATGCCTCGACCTCGACGAGCACGTCGGGCTCGAAGAGGTAGTCGACGCCGATGGCCGAGACGGGCGGCAGCGGTCGGGGGATGCCGAGTTCGTCGGTGACGCGTTCGATGCCCGCGACGAACTCGTCGTACTTGTCGGGGGTCCATCCGGTGACGAAGAAGCGGAGGCGGACCACGTCGGCGAAGGTGGCCCCGGCACCGGCCAGGCCGCGCGCGGTATTGCGCAGGGCCTGTACGAGCTGTCCGGCCAGGTCACCGGGCGCCACCGGATTGCCGTCGGCGTCGCGGGCGATCTGGCCGGCGACGTGAATGTGGCGGGACCCGGTACCGATCGAGACGTGGTGGTACGGAACGGGCGTGAACATGCCGGGCGGGGTGAGCAGCTGCACTGTCACGGATGATCCCTTCATTGTCGGAGTAGGTATCCGATGTCTACCTGGTACTCGAAGGGAACTTCAACGAGACTAGGTGGCATGCAGGAAACCACCCCCTCCGGCACGGACGCCCCGCAGCTCACCGACCAGCACCGTGAGCTGCTCGATCAGATGCTGGACAAGTGGTCGCTGCAGATCATGGACGCCCTCTGCGGAAAGTCGCTGCGCTTCAACGAACTTCGCCGCGCCATCCCGGTGGTGACGCAGAAGTCGCTCACCACCGCCCTGCGCCGCCTGGAGCGCAACGGCATGGTCGAGCGCGTGGTGATCGGCACGCGGCCCGTCGCGGTCGAATACCGCATCACACCACTGGGAAAATCGTTGCAGGGCCTCATCGACGCCCTGCTGCACTGGGCGACCGTCACGCTGCCCGATGTCGAGCGCGCCCGCGCCCGCTTCGACGACGAGGTGCTGGCAGAGCACCAACGAGCGGGCACCGCGCGGCCGTTACCCGAAAGGTAATCGCTCCCAGGGCCATCCGCGTGCAACCATCGGTGAGACGAACAAGATCGACCGGAGGATGCCATGTCTGCCTACGTAATCGCCCATCTGCGTGATGCCACTCCACATCCGGATATCGCCGAGTACATTGAGCGGTTGCCGGGGACCTTCGCGGAGTTCGGGGGGCGCTACCTCGTGCACATGAAGGAGCATGAGGTGAAGGAGGGGAGTTGGCCCGGGCACGTGGTGATGATCGGGTTCCCGGGGATCGAGGAGGCGCGGGCGTGGTGGGATTCGCCCGCTTATCGGGAGATCGCGCCGCTGCGGTCGCGGCATATCGAGGGGGACATCATCATGGTGGAGGGGGTGCCCGCGGACTACTCGCCGACCGCGGCGGTGCGGGCCATCCGCGAGAGCCTGGCGGGCGGGTAGCGCGGCCGCCCGTTCGCCGGGATCGCACCGGCAGCCGTATCCGCGCATCGAGCCCCGCCCTTCCCGGGCGGGGCTCGATGCCGTGCACGGCTCGCCGGACTATTTCCCGAACGTGCCCTTCACCTTGTCCACGACGTCGCCGACCGCGTCCTTGATGTCCTCGGCGGCGTCCTTCAGCCCGGCGGAGAGCTGGTCGGCCTTGCCCTCGCCGCGCAGTTCGTCGTCACCGGTCACGTCACCGGCGGCTTCCTTGGCCTTGCCGGTGAGGTCCTCGGCCTTGTTGCTGATCTTGTCACTCAGAGACATCGAAACCTCCGTATCGAGTGTTTGTGCCCGGATTCAGGCACCGATATGAGGACACTGGAGGCACGGGAACGTCACTCGGCTAACGATGAGACAACGGTCACGGATACTGGAGCGTGATGTTTTCGAGATAGCCGTGTCCTGATTGGTGAACGGTGAGGAGGCGTGGTGACCCCGACGGATGCGGCACATGCGGCAGAACTCGACGATGCCACCCTGGTGAGTCGGGCGCGGGACGGCGATGTTCGTTCCTACGAACAGCTAGTCCTGCGCTATCAGGGGCCGATGTTCCGGTTGGCGGCGAAGATGCTGGCGGACCGGAGCGAGGCCGAGGATGTCGTGCAGGAGGTCTTCCTGACGGCGTGGCGACGGATCGGTCAGCTACACGACGATGCCGCGTTCGCGGGGTGGCTGTACCGGGCGACCACGAACCGGTGCCTGAATGTGCTGCGGGCCCGTCAGCCCGCGGCGGATGTGGATCCGGACAGCACGGTGTCACCACGTCACGACATCCGACCCGAGCACGCGGTGCAGGTGAACAGCCAATTGGAGGCGCTGACGGCGGCCTTGCAGCAACTGACGCCGGAGCAGCGGGCGTGCTGGCTGCTGCGGGAGGTGCACGGCCGCTCGTACGAGGAGATCGGCGACATCGTCGGTGCGAACGTCACGGCGGTCCGCGGGCGCATCGCCCGGGCCCGGGTGCAATTGGCGGAGGTGATGAAGGCATGGCGATGACGGATGTAACCGATACCGACGAGGACTATCTGCTGCCCTGTGGGCGCGGCATGGAACAGGTGTGGCGGCGGCTGGACGCCGTGCAGTCGGGCAACGCGGACGCGCACGAGGCGCGCTGCGCGGACTGCCGGGCGGCGCGGGAGAGTCTGCTGGCGCTGCGCGAGGCCACCCAGGAGCTGATCGACGAACCGGAACCGACACCGCCGGACCTGTTCGGCCGGATCATGTTCGCGGTGCGCGCCGAGGTGCGGCGCGGGCAGACGCTGGAGCTGCCCACCGACCTGCCGGGCACGGTGGAGGTGAGCGAGCAGGCGGTCGCGGTGGTGATCCGCTACGCCGCCGACAGCGTTCCGGGGGTGCGGGCGCGGCGGTGCCGGATGCGCAGTGTCGGCACCGGGCCCGACGGCGCGAATATCGTGCGGGTGACGCTGTCCATCGCGGTGCGCATGCGCGGCGGCAGCCTGGAGGGCATCGTGCCGCTGGTGCGCCAGCGGGTGGCGGCGGCCGTCTCGGCGCGCGCGGGCCTGCTGCTCGGCCGCCTGGATGTCACCGTCGACGACGTCTACCAGGAACGAGACCGATGACGGTGGACGCGGAACTCGTCGTCTCGGACGCGGTGGTGGCCGCGGTGGCCGCGCGCGCCGCCGCGTCGGTGCCGGGGGTGGCACGGCTCGAGCCCGGCCTGCGCGGTCTGGTGGTGGGCTGGGCGCGCCTGGGCAAGCAGCTGCTGATCGGCCAGGAGTCGGCGGCTTCGGAGGGGGTGCGCGTGCAGCGCACGGCCACCGGCGGACTCGCCGTCCAGGTGGACCTGTCCCTGGGAGCCGAAAGTCGTGCCGCGACCGTGGGCGCGGCGGTACAGCGGGCGGTGGTCGACACCGTCCGGGAGCAGACCGGAGTCACCGTCGACGAGGTGTCGGTGACCATTCTCGATATCGAACCGGGGGCACTGTGACCGCTGCGGCGGAATTGCTGGAAGCGATCGTCGAGGCGATCGAGGCGACGGATGGGTTGCGCCCGGTCGCGCCGTTCGGTCTCGACGCGGTGACCTGGCTGCCCCGCGGCGGCCGGGCGTATGCGGTCGATCTGACGAAGGAGGTCGTCGAAATCCGGGTGGCGGCAACCGCTTTGCCGCTGCGCCCGCTGGTGGAACGACTGTCCACCGCGGTGCGGGCGCTGTTGCGGGACACCGCCTGGGCCGAGGCGGCTATCCGCGTGGTGGTCGCCGAACTCGACGCCGCGGCTTTCGGCGACGACGCAGTTACCTAGATCACGGACAGCGGGCGTGAGCTTGTCGCACTCCCGGTGTCGAACCAGTACGGACACGTTGTTCCGCTGCACTACAACCAAATTCAGGAGGAAGACATGACCGGAACCAGCACCGAGAAGTCGACCGGCAAGACCGCCGCCGACGGCCAGGACACGGCCGTGCGCAAGGCGGCGAATGATGATGCGCTGGTGACCGATCAGGGCACCACCACCATCGGCGACATCGTGGTGCAGAAGATCGCCGGACTCGCCGCCCGCGAGGTGCGCGGCGTGCACGCGCTGGGCGGCGGCGCGGCCCGCGCGTTCGGCGCGATCCGGGACCGCATTCCGGGCGCGTCGGCCAGTGTGGGCCAGGGTGTTTCGGTGGAGGTCGGTGAGAAGCAGGCCGCCGTCGATCTGGAGCTGGTGGTCGAATACGGCGTTTCCATCGCGGAGCTGGCGCGTGCGGTGCGCCGCAATGTCATCACCGCCATCGAGCAGATGACCGGCCTCGAGGTCGTCGAGGTGAATATCAACGTCAACGACGTCTACATTCCCGGCGACGACGATGACGAGTCGCCCGCATCCAATCGCGTGCAGTAATCCCATCCGCCCGCAGCTGAGGAGACGCACATGAACGCCACGACGATCAGTCTCGCCGTCGGTATCGCGCTCGGGTTCGCCATGGCCTTCGGCGGATTCGGCGCGTTCGCCATCGTGTTGGTGTTCGCCGGGCTGGGCCTGCTGGTCGGCCGCTGGCTCGACGGCGCGATCGATCTGGCCGGCCTGATCCGGTCGGCACAGGATCGGAGCCGGCGGTGACCGCCGCGGTCGCGCTCGAACTGCCCGGCACCACCACCGTTTCCGAACGGGCGGTGCGCCGTCTGGCGGCGCACGCGGCCACCGAGGTGGACGGGGTGGGGTCGCAGGTCGGCGTGGACGCCGATGTCACCTCCGATGCCGCCGCCCTGCGGGTGCGCCTGCCGGTGCGGTATCCGCTGCCGGTGGCCCGCATCGCCGAGTCCTGCCGCGCGCACTTGATCGCACGGGTCGGCGAACTCGCGGGCCTGAGGGTCACCGGCGTGGATATCGAGATCTCCGCCATGGAGCTGGAACCCGCCGCTCCCGCTACCGAGTCGGCGCGCCGGAGGGTGCGGTGATCCGGCGGCCGCGGCGGGTGGGCACGGCGGTGGTGGTGGCGCTGGCGCTGCTGGCGCTGGCGGTGGCCGTCATCGTGTCGCTCGTCCAGCGGCTCACGGGCAGTGGGGAGTTCGTCTCCTACGACAGCGTCGCCGCCCGACTGCACGACACCGAGTGGGGTGACGTCGTGGTGCTCGCCGCGGGGGCGACGGTCGCGGCGATCGGGCTGCTGCTCATCGCCCTGGCCGCGATTCCCGGCCGCGCGGTGGTGCTGCCACTGCGCACCGTGGACGGCAGCGACGCCGGCATCGAGCGCCGCAGCCTGCGCACGGCGCTGCACCGTTCCGCCGCCGGGGTGCAGGGGATCGAGAGGGCGCGGGTTCGGGTGCGCGGCAAGGGGGTGCGGGTCTCCGCGGCCTCGAATCGCGTGGATATCAGCGAGTTGCCCGATACCGTGCACGCGGCCCTAGCCGACACGCTCGATCGCATTGCCCCGCGGCATCCCACGCGGGTGCGCGCCCGGTTGCGTCCCGCCCGGACCGGAGGTTCCCGATGATCACCGTCAACCGCCCGGCTCGCCTCAACCGATCGCTCATCGCCGTGGTCGGCGTGCTGCTACTGGCCGCGGGCGGCTATCTGATCGCGGCCCAGCGCGGCTGGGTGGGCTGGGTGGATCGCTCGCAGCCGCTCACCCCCGGCGCCGCCGAACCGCCCACCTGGGTGTTCTACGCGGTCATCGCGGGTGCGGCGGTGCTGGCACTGCTGTGTCTGCGCTGGCTGAGCGTGCAGTTGTTCCGCCTGCCATCAGCGGTGACCTGGCAACTGGCGGAGGCGAAGTCAGCCGGGCGGACCACGCTGTCCTCGGCCACGGCGGCGCGCGCGGTGGCGGCCGATATCGAATCCTTCGACACCGTGGCTTCGGCCGCCGCGTGGCTGTCCGGACCGGGCCGGGCGCCGGAGCTGCACCTGGTGGTCACCGCCACGCCGGAGGCCGACCTCACCGAGTTGCGGCGGCGCATACTCGGCGAGGCCGTGGCCCGGCTGCGGGAGGCGCTGGAGGTGGGCGTGATTCCGGTGACCATGGAACTGCGCCTGTCCGACGACGAGGCCCGCGTGCGCTGACATCGACCACTCACATCGGGGTGATGGTGGGCCGCGCAACGGATTCCGTGCGCGGCCCACCGCTCAGCCCGGCAGGTCGCTGATCGAGGCCGACTCGTTGCGCGACAGCGTGATACCGAGATTGGCCGCGGTACGGTCGATGTCGTCGTCGTCCTGGGAGTGCATCTCGATGGCGGCACCGTCGGAGGACAGTACCTCCACGTTCAGGCACAGCGACTGGAGTTCCTTCAACAACACCTTGAACGATTCCGGCACGCCGGGTTCGGGGACGTTGTCGCCCTTGACGATGGCCTCGTAGACCTTCACGCGGCCGACCACGTCGTCGGACTTGATGGTGAGCAGTTCCTGCAGCGTGTAGGCCGCGCCGTAGGCCTGCATGGCCCAACATTCCATCTCACCGAAGCGCTGACCACCGAACTGCGCCTTACCACCGAGGGGCTGCTGGGTGATCATCGAGTACGGGCCGGTCGAACGCGCGTGGATCTTGTCGTCGACCAGGTGGTGCAGCTTCAGGATGTACATGTAGCCCACGGCCACCGGGTACGGGAACGGCTCACCGGAGCGGCCGTCGAACAGCGTCGCCTTGCCGTCCGGACCGACCACGGCGTCGCCGTCGCGGTTGGGACGGGTGGAGGCGAGCAGTCCGGCGAGTTCGTCCTCGCGCACGCCGTCGAAGACCGGTGTGGCGAGTTTGGTGCCCGGGTCCGCCGACAGCAGTTCCTCGGGCAGCCGGTGTGCCCATTCGGGCCGGGTGCCGTCGACGGCCTGAATGTTCCAGCCCGCCTTGCCCACCCAGCCGAGATGCGTCTCGAAGATCTGACCGATGTTCATACGACGCGGGACACCGTGGGTGTTGAGGATGATGTCCACCGGGGTGCCATCCGGCAGGAACGGCATATCCTCCACGGGCAGGATCTTGCCGATCACACCCTTGTTACCGTGGCGACCGGCGAGCTTGTCACCATCCTGGATCTTGCGCTTCTGCGCCACGTACACCCGCACCAACTCGTTGACACCCGGCGGCAGATCGTCATCGTCATCACGGGAGAACACCCGCACACCGATGACCTTGCCCGACTCACCGTGCGGCACCTTCAACGACGTGTCACGGACCTCGCGGGCCTTCTCACCGAAGATCGCCCGCAGCAACCGCTCCTCCGGCGTCAACTCGGTCTCACCCTTCGGCGTCACCTTGCCCACCAGAATGTCACCGTCACGCACCTCGGCACCGATCCGCACGATGCCCCGCTCGTCGAGGTCGGCGAGCACCTCGTCGGAAACATTCGGGATATCGCGGGTGATCTCCTCGGCACCGAGCTTGGTGTCCCGCGCGTCGATCTCGTGCTCCTCGATGTGGATCGAGGTCAGCACGTCCTCCTCCACCAGGCGCTGCGACAGGATGATCGCGTCCTCGTAGTTGTGACCCTCCCACGGCATGATCGCCACCAGCAGGTTCTTACCCAGGGCCATCTCACCGTTCTCGGTGCACGGACCATCGGCGAGCACATGACCGGCCTCCACCCGCTGACCCTCGTCCACGATCGGACGCTGATTCGCGCACGTGCCCTGATTGGAACGCTCGAACTTCCGCAGCCGGTAGCTGCGGCGGGTGCCGTCATCGTGCATGACGGTGATGAAATCGGCCGAAACCTCCTCCACCACACCGGTTTTCTCGGCGAGGATGACATCACCGGAATCGACCGCCGCCCGCGCCTCCATACCGGTGCCCACGAGCGGGGCCTCGGACCGCAACAGCGGCACCGCCTGCTTCTGCATGTTCGCGCCCATCAGGGCGCGGTTGGCGTCGTCGTGCTCGAGGAACGGGATCATGGCGGTCGCCACCGACACCATCTGGCGCGGCGAGACATCCATGTAGTCGACCTCGGCGGTATCGACGAGTTCGACCTCGGAGTTCTTGCGCCGCACCGCGACTCGACCGGCGAGGAAGCGCCCGGACGCGTCGAGCCGTTCGTTGGCCTGCGCGACGACGTGCAGATCCTCCTGGTCGGCGGTCAGATAGTCGACCTCATCGGTGACGATGCCGTTGACGACCTTGCGGTACGGCGTCTCGACGAATCCGAACGGATTGATCCGCGCGTACACCGAGAGATAGCCCATCAGACCGATATTGGGGCCTTCGGGCGTCTCGATCGGGCACATGCGGCCGTAGTGGCTGTAGTGCACGTCGCGGACCTCGAGGCTGGCACGATCGCGGGACAGGCCACCCGGACCCAGCGCCGAGAGCCGACGCTTATGAGTCAGGCTGGCGAGCGGGTTGCGGTGATCCAGGAACTGCGACATCTGCGAGGTGCCGAAGAATTCCCGGAGCCCGGCCACGACG
The DNA here is from genome assembly GCF_030766805.1 of Nocardia sp. CC213A. Lineage (NCBI taxonomy): Bacteria > Bacillati > Actinomycetota > Actinomycetes > Mycobacteriales > Nocardiaceae > Nocardia > Nocardia sp. CC213A. The sequence goes on along the minus strand of NZ_JASFXA010000009.1, from coordinate 266,426 downwards.
GGGCGGATATTGATCAGCGACTGCGGTGTGATGGCCTCGACGTCCTGGGTGGTCATGCGCTCGCGCACCACACGTTCCATGCGGGAGAGGCCGACACGAAACTGGTTCTGGATCAGCTCGCCGACCGTGCGCAGGCGACGGTTGCCGAAGTGGTCGATATCGTCGACCTCGACCGGCACCTCCACGCCGCCCGGTCCGGTCATGACCTGCTCGCCCCGGTGCAGGCGCAGCAGATATTCGATGATCGCGGCGATATCGGCCTCGGTGAGCACTCCCGGACGCTGGGCCGCGTCGGCGCCGGTGCCGATGCCGAGTTTCTTGTCCACTTTGTAGCGGCCGACGCGGGCCAGGTCGTAGCGCTTCTCCCGGAAGAAGAGGTTCTCCAGCAGGTTCTGCGCGGACTCCTTGGTCGGCGGTTCGCCCGGCCGCAGCTTGCGGTGGATGTCGAGCAGCGCCTCGTCCGTGCCCGGTGTGCCGTCCTTGGCCAGCGAGGTCATCATGATCTCGGAGAAGCCGAACCGCTCCTCGATCCGCTCGCCGGTCCATCCGAGCGCCTTGAGCAGCACGGTCACCGGTTGCCGCCGCTTGCGGTCGATGCGCACGCCGACGGTGTCGCGCTTGTCCACGTCGAACTCCAGCCACGCACCGCGCGACGGGATGACGCGGACGCTGTGCAGCGTCTTCTCGCTCGCCTTGTCGATGGTCTCGTCGAAGTAGACCCCGGGGGAGCGGACCAGCTGTGAGATGACGACGCGCTCGGTGCCGTTGATGACGAACGTGCCCTGGTCGGTCATCAACGGAAAATCGCCCATGAACACCGTCTGAGACTTGATCTCCCCGGTGCTGTTGTTGATGAACTCCGCGGTCACGAACAGCGGCGCCGCATAGGTCATATCCTTGTCTTTGCATTCCTCGACGGAGGTCTTGATCTCCTCGAAGCGCGGCTCGGAGAGCGTCAGCGACATTGTCGCGGCGAAGTCCTCGATCGGGCTGATCTCCTCGAGCACCTCCGCTAAACCACTCGTGACCAGCCACTCGAACGAATCGGTCTGGATACCCAACAGGTCCGGAACCGCCAGCGGCTCACGGATTTCGGCGAACGATACTCGACTCGACATTTACATCCCCACAGTCGTTCGGATTTCGAGATCTGGACGGTTCTTCCCCGGAAACGAAGTCCAAAATTACACCCGAAAACGACTTATGTCGAGGGCACGAACAAATAGACATCCGAATTATCGGCGTCTTCCCATTTCAATATTTACAGGGGCGGCGGCGATTCGTCAAGTAATCGGCGAGGATTCGCCGGGGCCCGGTCGCAGTGGACCGGACCCCGGACGGATCAGCCGATGCCGAGGTTCGCGGCCAGTGCCGTCGCCGTCGCCGGATACCGGTCGAGCAGGTCGGCGACCGCGGTATCGGCGGCCGCGGGTGGCTCCTGCCAGACCGGATCGTGGCCGAACAGCACCGCCAACGCGTCGCACGCGGCCGGATGCGCGGCGAGCAGGTCGGTGGCGGGGCCGCGAGGTGCCGAGGTCAGCGGCGCGGTCGGCGCGGCCGCCATCTCGGACCACGGCGGCACCCAACCGTCCACCGCGGGCAGCGCGCCCGGGAAGGTGCGGCCCGCCTCCCGGACCAGCGCCGGCATCACCTCGCCCACCTGTTTGCGCAGCGTGGTGATCAGTGTGGGCAGCCACGGCAGCAGCACTCGATCGGGCAGTCGACCGAAGGCTTTCGACAGCAGTTCCACCACGAAGGGTTGCAGCGCCGGGGCCGGATCGATCGCGTGCACGAAACCGGTGAGGTAGCGCGGGAACGACGGCAGCACCAGGGGATTGACCAGCATGTCGTCGCAGCGCTCGCGCAGCTCGGCCAGCGGGAGCAGCCCGAGTTGGAAACGCGCCGCCCACAGCAGCGCCACCTTGTCGGGGGCCTCCGGATGGGATTGCAGTACGGCCAGTTCCAGCTGGGTGTGGTCACAGCCCAGCGACAGGGCGAGGCTTTCCATCCCGAACAGGAAGCCGAGCATGGCCGCCACCTGACCCGCGCCGCTGTCGTCGGCGGCGAAGGCCGTCGGCAACAGCGTGCAGTAGTGCGCGTAGCCCACGGTCACGAAACGCTCGCACCATTCCGGCATGCCCGCTGCCGACGAGCGGAAGTGGTTGATCAGCAGTCGGATTCGGCGCAGCACCGCGGGTGCGTCGTCCACCGTGCGTTCGGCGGCGAGCAATTCCACCGCGCGGGAGCCGATCTCGTCGGCCAACCGCGCCGAGCCCAGATACACCAGGGCGTCTTCGACAGCGGCCAGGGCCGCCGCCGCCGTGGCGTCCGGGTCGTCGACTGCCCGGCGCAGGCGCTGTTCGAAGACCTGCTCGACGGTGACGCCCTCGTAGCCGAGTTCCACCAGGGAGCGCTGATACTTGCCGAGCCCCAGATCCCAGCTCTCTTGCACAGCCTGCTCGCCCAGACCGCGCGAGCCCATGATGGGCCGGACGGCGTCGGCGGGAATCAGCTTGCGCAGCAGCCACAGCAGATCCGAGCACGGCCGCAGGTGCGGGTCGGCGCGCAGGTCCAGCAGTGCCCGTTGCAGGGTGCGCTTGGACAGGTCCAGCCCCAGGGGCGCCAGCCGATCGAGCACGTCGCGGGCCAGCGGCGGCAGCGCCGAATAGCCGACCTGCCCGATCCGATCCCCGCCGAGCAGGATCTCGCACAGCCGCCGCACATCGCGGCGGCCGGGCACGGTGTCCTTCTCGATGCAGGTGATGGCGGCGTCCTGGAAGTCGTACGGCGTCGGACGCGTCCGATTGCGCAGGCCCGCCAAGAGAATGGCGTGTTCGAAGATGGCGATGGCGTCGGCGGTGCTGGCCAGGTAACCATTGCGGCGAGCCAGCCGGACGATATCGACCGACCACTCGAGCAGTTCGGATTCGTCCAGCGGGTCCAGGGCCGGTGCGCTGGTCAGGAAGCCGGACAGGTGATCCGCGACGGCCGCGGCCGGTGTCGCGACGGGCAGCGTCTTCTTCCCGGCGCGACCCCGCGACCCCGGTTGCCCCGCCAGCCGGAACGCCTGCGTCTTGGCGCGCCGCAAACCCTTCGCCCAGGTGGCGGCGGCGATGGAGACCGCGCCGCCGGCCAGCCCGAACTGCTCCTCGATGGCGGAGTGGCTGGAGGGGATGAGCCCGTAATGCCAGGTGGTGGCCGTGCGCGGGGAGATCTCGTACGGCGCGGTGGAATCCGATCCGAACTGCTCCACCCGGCTGGCGGCGTGGGCCGCGCCGCAGATGTACAGGGCGCGTTCGGGGTCGGCACCGGTGGCGGCGAGATGTTCGCGCATGCGCGTCCACATGTACCGCTCGCGGTTCTCGTCCACCTCGGTACTGCCGCGCCGCAACCGCCGGAACAGGCTGCCGATCATCACCATGACCTGCCGGTAGGTGTCGTAGTCGGCGTCGGCGAGAGGCTGTTCGACGTACTGGTCCCACCACTCCGACCAGTGCCGCACCTTGCCGTGGTGCAGCAGGTACTGCTCCAACTCGGCGAAACGCGGCCGCATATCGCCGATGTCGATGCCGACGGCTTCGCCGTGCAGGCCGTTGTCGGACTCCGGGGTGTCGGCGTCCGCCGTGGCATCGTCCTCGGTCGGCGACCACTGGAAGACGTGATCGGTGGACCGGTCCACCAGCACCAGCTCGACGCCCGGAGTGTCGAGCGCGTACGCGATGGCCTGATATTCGGCCGACGATTCGGTAATGGGGGCGACGATCGAGAGCGGGGACCAGGAGGCCGGGAAACCGTCGACCGCACTGGCGAACGCCTGCAATGCCACCGGCAGCCGACAGTTGCGCAGCTCGTCCAGCAGCGGCCGCAGATCCTCGCACAGCTCCATGTAGATGACGGTGGGCTGCTTCTCACGCAGGCGACGCACCATGGCCAGTCCGGAGGCGGGCGAATGGTGGCAGACCGGGAAGATCTCCAGCCGCTCCGACAGCGCCCGGTCGACATCGTCGACCATGCCCGCCAGAATGTCGCCCGCCGCACCGGGATCACCGGCGAACGCGGCGGCCGCGTCCGCCAGCTGCTCCCGCAGCGCGCCGAACACCGAAGTCGCCGAACGGGTTTCGGAGGTGGTCACGACAGCCTCGCGATCGCCGCCCGGCCGCCCTCGAGGAACTCGCCCCAGGACCCGCCCTGATCCTTGCTGCGTGGCTCGACCACGCCGTGCAGGTACTTGTTCAGAATGGCGAGATCCTCCGGCGCACGCCGCGCCAGCGAACCGACCAGGGAACCGGCGAGGGTTTCGGCGCGCAATTCCCGCTCGCCGAAGAACTGGCTGTGCAGAATCGCGTCCTCGAGCACGCCGATCTGCTCGGCGGTCGACAGCGCCGATTCCAGCTTGTCGTCATCGCTGGTGGCCGCCGCGGCGGCGGCGCGCAGATCGGCGAAGCTCTCCAGCAGGATATCCAGCAGCGTCGGCGGCAGTTCCAGCTCGATCCGATGGCGGCGCAACAGTTCCTGGGTGCGGAACCGCACGATCTCGGCCTCGCTGCGCTTGTTCGACACCACCGGGATGCGCACGAAATTGAAGCGCCGCTTGAGCGCCGAGGACAGATCGTTCACACCGCGGTCACGGCTGTTGGCGGTGGCGATGATGGAGAACCCGGGCTGGGCGAACACCACATTGTCGTCGTCGAGTTCGGGAATGGAGACGTACTTCTCCGACAGGATGGAAATGAGCGCGTCCTGCACATCGCTGGTGGAACGGGTCAGCTCCTCGAACCGGCCGATCACGCCCCGCTCCATGGCGGTCATGATCGGCGAGGGGATCATGGATTCCCGCGACTGGCCCTTGGCGATGACCATGGAGATATTCCACGAGTATTTGATGTGGTCCTCGGTGGTGCCCGCGGTGCCCTGCACCACCAGGGTGGAGTTGCGGCTGATGGCCGCGGACAGCAGTTCGGCCAGCCAGCTCTTGCCGGTACCCGGATCGCCGATGAGCAGCAGGCCACGATCGGAGGCCAGGGTGACGATGCTGCGTTCGACGAAACTGCGGTCGCCGAACCACTTCTGCTCGACGGTGCGATCCAGGCCGTCGGCGCGTTCGGAGCCGAGAATGAACAGCCGCACCATTTTCGGGCTCAGCCGCCAGGCGAAGGGCTTGGGACCGTCGTCGATGGACTCCAGCCAATCCAGCTCCTCGGCGTACTTGACTTCGGCGGGAGCGCGCAGGACGTCGGACATGATGGTCTCCTAGTCGAGAAAGTTCTTGAGTTCGTTGACAAGTTTTTGAATGCGTCCCGAAATCACCGGGGTACCGAGGGTTTTGAACCGTTCGCGGAACCACGGATTGACGCTCTGCTGGCCGGAACTGTTGACCGAACCCACCGGGATGAGCTTCACCCCGGAGCGGTGCACCGCCGCCATGGCATCGAACAGCGGTTGCGACCGGTCGAACTCGTAGAAGTCCGAAATCCACACCAGCACGGTGTTCTTCGGATCGGTGATCTTGGGCTGCGCCATGGCCATCGCGACCGGGCCGTCGTTGCCGCCGCCGAGGTTGGTGCGCAGCAGCACCTCGAACGGGTCGTGCACCCACGGCGTGAGATCCAGCGCCCGGGTGTCGTAGGCGATCAGGTGCACGTCCACCTTGGGCAGGCCCGCGAAGATGGACGCCAGAATGGTGCAGTTGACCATGGAATCGGTCATGGATCCCGACTGGTCGACCACCACGATCATGCGGGCGGGCACGGTGCGTTTGGCCGTCTGCCGGTAGAACAGCCGGTCCACGTAGAGGCGTTCGTCGCGCGGGTTCCAGTTGGGCAGGTTCTTCCAGATGGTGCGGTCGATATCGAGATTGCGCAGGATGCGCTTGGGCGGCACCGACCGGTCGACGGTGCCCGCGCTGCTCTGCCGCACCTGGGTGCGCAGCACCTCCGCGACCTCGTCCACGTAGCGTCGGATCAGGGCCTTGGCATTGGCCAGCGCGACACCGGACAGATTGTGCTTGTCCCGCAACAGCTGTTCGACCAGCGACATACTCGGGGTGAGCTGGGCGGCCAGCTTCGGGTCGGCCAGCACCTCGCGCAGCCGCATCCGGGAGACCAGATCGCCCTCCAGTTCGGCGAGCACACCGCGCACCTCCCCGGCGCGCTGTTCGCCGAGGCCGCGGCGCAGCCAGTTGGCGTCGCTCTGCCAGCCGGACAGCTGATCGGCGCTCACCGCACCGCAGCCGGTGGCGAAGATGTTCAGCAGGAGCTTGGATACCAGCGCGGCGGTGCGCACATCGGTGCCGCCGATCGCCGCCGGCTCCTCGGTTTCGGCCTCGGTTTCGGCCGCGGCGCGCTCGGCCGTGAGATCGAGTGCCGCGAATTCCGCGGCGAGCTCCGGAAAGCGCTGGACGACAGTGTCTATGGAGACGCCGGGGTCGAGGACCGCCAGTGGCAGCCCGATATCCTCGACGATGCTCGCACTCGCGGATTCCAGGGTGGGCTGCGGATCGCCCCCGAAGACGCCCGACAGCAGCCGCCAGTACAGAATCTGGCGGCGGGTCTCATGATCGGTCATTTCCGCAGCAACCGTCCCGCCCGCTCACGCAGCACCAGCACCGCGTCACCCGATTTCGCCTGTGCCTTGGCCACCTTGGGGTCGGTGGGGCCGCAGGCCCAGTCACCGTTGTGCAGGGCGACGACGGTGGACTTGACCTTGCGCCGCACCGCCAGCGGGCGCAGGCTCCAGCGTCCGCCGTCCCAGCGCAGCAATCCGAGGCAGGCGAACGAACCCGATACCGCGGCCGGGGTGAGCGGTCCGCACGACGGCAGCCGGTCCAGTTCGAGCGGCAACCGCAGGCCGCCCAATTCCATTGCGCCGTCCTTGATGCGGTAGCCCTCGAGCAACACCGGTTCGGCGATGTGCACCGGATCGCGGTCCAGCGGGGCGGTGGGCGCGGCGAGCGCATCGGTCAGCTGCACGCTCGCGGTGGCGAAGGGGTCGGCCGGATCGCCGACGCTCGCCCGCCCGTCCCGCCACACCAGATCACCACTCGCGGTGAGCGGCATATCGGTCACCGTCAGGGCGCGGTGTTCGGCCAGTGCCGTGAGCAGGCGCGGGTGCGCGCCCAGCAGTTGCCAGACCGCCGGTCCGACAATGGTGTCCACCTTGGCGGCCGCCACACTCACCCGCACCGTGCGCGAAGGTGCGCCCGGTGCTTCCAGGATGGCGTGCACCTGCGCCTGAACGGCGGTGCCGTGTTCGTGCACATCCACGCCGAGCGGCAACAGGCGGCCCGAAGCGGTTTCCGACGCAGCGGTTTCCGGCACAGTGGCTTCCGGTACAAGAGTGTCCGCGGTGCGCCAGGTCAGCAACAGGGCGCGCGTCCACAGGTCGGCCCAGCGCCGCACGGGCAGCGCGTCCATGGTCGCGATCGGGGCCGAGGCGCTCAGCTCGGCGGTGAGCCCGTCGAGCAGGACGGCCAGCCGACGCTGCCCCGGCTCGGCGAGCAGCCCCTCCACCGTGCGATCGGCCGCCGTCACCAGGTCGTGGTCCACCCCGCGCCAGCCCGCGATGGCCACCTCGCCCAGCCAGGAGCGGCAACCGACGGCCAGCGGATGCGGATCGGCGGCGGTCACCGCGGGCTGCACCCAGTCGGCCCGGGTTCGGCCCAGCGCGGTGTCGAGCCGCTCCAGCAGGGCGTCGTGCACGGCACCGAGCAGGGCGGCGCGCGCCGCCGCCAGCGCGGCCAGCTGATGCTGGCCGATCGACCCGGTCCCGGTCGCGGTGACGGCTTCGGCCACCGGAGCCGCCAGCGGTGATCCGGCCACCGCGCCCGCCAATGCCTGGAGCGCCATGGTCTGCCGGTCGTCCACGCGGGCGAAACCGTTCACCAGTGCGGCGTCGAATCCGGCCACCACCTCCTGGGCAACCGCTATCTCCTCGGGCGACGCGCCCAGCAGTTCTTCCCAGCGCACCGACATCAGCGGCTCACCCCCGCCGCCGGAAACCACTGGAGTTCGGGAATCGGCGAATTGCTGCCCGGCAGTTCCAGATACGACAGATGCCGCAGGAACCGGCTGAAGACCGGGTCCGCCGGGGCCGGATCGCGAGTCCCGTCGAGCGCGTCGGCCAGCCGTGCCCCCTCGGGCACCTCCACCCGCAGGTAGCGGGCGACGCGCTGCTGCCCGTACTGGAGCACCGCCTCGGCGATGAGCGCGTCCAGGTGTTTGCAGGTCCAGTTCCCGGACAGGCCGCCGCAGGGCCGATTGTTGTTGGTGCTACAGCTGAATCCGTGCGTCCCGGCCGTCACCGACGCCACGTACACCCGGGCGATATCGGAACCGCTGGACACCACACCCTGTAGCCGCCCCTCCGCCAGTTCGACGAACGGCACCTTCGCCAGCTTGCGCGGCGCGACGGCGGGCAGCACTCGCACAATCGACATGCTTGTCGAATTTTCTTGTGCGGCTTCATCATTCGAATTCGAGACCATCACTTTGCCTCCCACTTGGTCGCGATGGGCATGAAGCTATGCCATGCCACCGACAGGTTCCCGACGGGACGTTCGCGGGTCCGGCACTGGCTACAGTCGGGTCTATGGCGGATGACGAGATGCTGGTGGTAGGGACGGCGTACGACCGGGTCGCGGAACTGTACGCGGCCACGTTCGAGCACGCGCTGCGGGATATGCCCTTCGACCGCGCCCTGCTGGGCGTGTTCGCGGAACTGGCATCGGATCCGGTCCTCGATCTGGGCTGCGGCCCCGGGCGGCTCACCGGCCATCTGCGCGATCTCGGCCTGGACGTCTCCGGTATCGACCTCTCGCCGGAGATGATCCGGCTGGCCCGCGCCGCCCACCCCGGCCTCCGCTTCGAGGAGGGCTCCATGGAGGCCCTCGACCTACCCGACACCTCCCTGGGCGGCATTCTCGCCTGGTACTCGACGATTCACACCCACCCGCGGCGGCTGCCACTCGCATTCGCCGAGATCGCGCGGGTGCTCCGCCCGGATGGTGTTGCGCTCTTCGGGTTTCAGGCCACCGAACGCGGATATGAGGCATACGACCACAGGGTCACGACTGCCTACCGCTGGGCCCCGGACGCCCTCGCCGAGGTGCTGGCCCCGCACGGCCTGCACACCGTCTTCCGGATGGTCCGCGAACCCCAGGAGAACGAACGCGGCGCACAGGGCTGCCTGCTGGCGGTGCGGCGCTGACCGTGGCCTACCGGTGATTGTCGGTGCGCGCTTCTAGAGTCGACGCATGAACGACAGCAGCTCTCCGGTCCGGGGTCGGTACGACGCCGTCATCGTCGGGGGCGGCCACAACGGCCTCGTCGCGGCGGGTTATCTGGCGCGGGCGGGTCGGTCGGTGCTGATGCTGGAACGGCAGGCGCACACCGGTGGCGCGGCGGTGTCGGAGCGGGTGTTCGCCGGGGTGGACGCGCGGCTGTCACGGTTCTCGTATCTGGTGAGCCTGTTGCCCGCGAAGATCATTCGGGACCTCGGGGTGCGGTTCGAGACGCGCAAACGGCGGATCTCGTCGTATACGCCGGTGGGGGACGGCGGGCTGCTCGTGGACGGGGGATCGGCGGGGGCCACGCGGGCGAGTTTCGCCCGGGTCACCGGATCGGAACGGGAGTTCGACGCCTGGCAGCGGTTCTACGCCGAGATGGGGGAGTTGGCGCGGCGGGTGTTTCCGACGTTCACCGAACAACTGCCGACACGGACGGAGCTACGCGGCATCGTGGCCGACGACGCGATGTGGGAGGCGATCTTCGAGCGGCCGCTCGGCGAACTCGTGGAACGGACCTTCACCGACGATACGGTGCGCGGGGTGGTGCTCACCGATGCGCTGATCGGGACGTTCAGCCATGCGCACGACGCGACGCTGGCACAGAACCGGTGCTTCCTCTACCACGTGATCGGTGGCGGGACCGGGGATTGGGATGTGCCGGTCGGCGGCATGGGGGCCCTGACCGACGCGCTCGCGACGGTCGCGCGGACGGCGGGGGCGGAGATCGTCACCGGCCGCGCCGTGACCGGGATCGATACCGACGGCCGCACCGCGGAGGTGCGATTCGACGGCGGCGCGGTGGGAGCCGACCGCGTGCTGGTCAATGCCGCACCGTATGAGCTGGGGCGACTGCTGGGCGAGCCGCGCGCCAAACCCGAAGGCGCGCAGCTGAAGATCAATATGCTGCTGCGGCGGCTACCGGCGCTGCGGGATCCGGCGGTCGATCCGCGCGACGCCTTCGCGGGCACCTTCCATGTGGGGGAGGCGGCCACGCAACTGGAACGCGCCTACCGGGAGGCGGCGACGGGACGGCTGCCCGCCGAGCCGCCGTCGGAGATCTACTGCCATACGCTCACCGATCCGTCGATCCTGTCACCCGATCTGGCCGCGCAGGGGGTGCACACCCTGACTCTGTTCGGATTGCACACGCCCGCGCGGCTTTTCGACGAGGATCCGGAGGGCGCGAAGTCGGAGCTGGTGGCCGCCACCCTCGCGCGACTGGATTCGGTGCTGGCGGAACCCATTCGCGACTGCCTGGCCCTGGACGCGGACGGCCGCCCCTGCCTGGAGGCCAAGTCACCGCTCGACCTGGAGCACGAGATCGGGATGCCCGGCGGGCACATCTTCCACGGTGATCTGGAATTCCCCTATCGCGCCGACGATTCCGACGACAGCCCGGCCACCCGCTGGGGTGTGGCCACCGGGCACCGCAATGTGTACCTGTGCGGCGCGGGCGCGGTACGCGGCGGCGGGGTGAGTGGTATCGGCGGCCACAACGCGGCCATGGCGGTCCTCGACGAGCCCTGACCGCGGCGGCGGTGATGATGCGGCTCCGGCGGCAATGTGGTTACGACCGGGATTCGCCAGCACGGGGATGCGGCCACGACCGGGATTCGGCTACACGGTGTCTCGGCTACAACGGTGTTCAGCTACGACGGTGTTCAGCTACGACGGACGCCGATACCCGTCGGCGGACTGGCCGATCACATCGGAACAGCAGCGGATGAAATACCGCACCACGGGATCGGTTTCGGAGGCGTCCGGCCACACCACCGCGACCCGGGTCGGCCCGATGCCGTGCACCGGCCGGAACACCACCCCGGGCCGGGCGTGGGTGTGCGAGGTGGACGCGGGGGTGAAGCTGACCCCGTAGCCGCTCGCGATGGCGGTCAGCCACTCGTCGGTATTGCGGGCGATGGCCCCGACGATGGCGGTATCGCGAGGCCGGGCGTCCAACCCCATCCAGTAGTCGCGCCACCACCCGGTATCCGCGGGCGAGGCCACGTAGGGCTCGTCCCACAGCTCCCGGAAGGCGATGTCCTCGCGCTCGGCCAACGGATGGTCCTCCGGCAGCGCGATCCAGCGGGGTTCGGTGAACAGTTCCCGGACGTGGTACTCGTCCTGCCCCGGGAACGGCAGCCGCAGGATGGCGACGTCGACATCGCCGTCGTCGAGTCCGGCGGTCGGATCGGTCCACCCGCCCTGCCGCAGATCGACCTCCCAGTCCGGATGCAGCCGGTGGAAGACCCGGATGATCTCGGGGATATGCCCATCGGCGGCGCTGGGCACCGCGCCGAGGCGCAGCACGCAGGCGGTGCGGCTGGCGTCGCTCTTGGTCTCGCGCAGAATGCGGTCCCACCCGGCCAGTAATCCCGGCACCTGTTTTGCCAGCACCTTGCCGGGCGCGGTGAGCGTCATCCCCGCCCGGGACCGGATGAACAGTTCCACTCCCAGCTGGTTTTCCAGCTGTTTTATCTGTGTGGCCAGCGCGGGCTGCGCGACATGCAGTCGCTGCGCGGCCCGCGCCAAATTCTCGGTTTCCGCGACCGCCATGAAGTAACGCAGCAGTCGCGTATCGATGTCCACGCCACAAGGTTACGAACGCATGTACCCGTAGGCATATCCCGGCGTCCGCCGCAGCGGCCGGAGTTCGTGATGCTATTCGTGATTCCGGCGCTGTCGCGGTGCCCGATTCACCCGAAACTGGGGCGGGTGACGGTGGGAGCGCCGACCCGGTAGGTGGACAGGATGACGCCGTTGTCGAGCGCGGTGGTCTCGACCGCCTCCAGGGTGGCCTCGGCATCGACATCGGTCCACAGCCGGTCGCCCTTGCCGAGCAGCACGGGGTAGACGACCAGGCGGTATTCGTCCACCAGACCGTTCGCTTCGAGGAAGTGGACCAGCTTGGAGCTACCGAAGACCAGCAGATTCTGCTCTCCGCGCAGCTTGGCGATGGAGTCGGCCAGATCGCCCTCGATGCGGTGCCCGTTCCATTCCAGGTCGGACCGGGAGCTCGCCACGTGCTTGGGCATGGCGTTCATCTTGTCCTTGTACTCACCCTCCTCCGGGTGGTTCGGCCAGGCCGCGGCGAACGCCTCGTGCGTGACGCGCCCGAGCAGCAGCGCGTCGGCCTCCCGCATTTCGGCGCTCTTGTAGTCGGCGATGTCGTCGTTCCAGAACGGCACGGTCCAGGCCGGATTCTCGATAACGCCGTCCAGCGAAACGAATTCGGCGACAACGATCTTGCCCATGATTCTTCTCACTCTCGGTGTGGGTTCTTCCGCCTCGGCATGGCCGAGCGGGCTCGAACATGCAGACGGAAAGACCCGCGAGAACTCATCGGCGCCCGCCGCCGGAGATTCGCCCACGGGCTAGGAACCCGGGGTCGGTGAGCCACCGCAGCCAGTGCGGGGCCAGCAGTTCGGCGAATTCGTCGTATCCGGCCGCACCCGGATGCGCCCCGTCCCCGGCGGCGACCTCCGCCATCCACACCCGGTTGTCCCGCAGGGGTTGATGCGCCCGCACGTACGGGACGCCGACCGCGTCGCAGTGCGCCGCGAAGCGCTCGTCCAGGGCGGCGATGCGGTCGGTGTGCGCGGCATCGGCGATAGGCGGCGGCGCGACCACCAGGACGGGCCACTCCCGGGCGCGCGCGACCTCGAGCACGGCCGCCAGATTCGCCACCGATTCGTCGAGCGGGACGCGTGGCCACCCGTGCTCGTGCATGGTGTCGTTCACACCGGTCGACAGCACCAGGCGGGCGTCGCAGCCCGTCGGTAGCCGCGGTTCGCATTCGGTGAGCCAGCGGGCGCGCAACTGGGTGGAGGTCTCCCGGCGCACGCCGAGGTTGTAGTGGGTGAGCGGTTGCCCGGCCGCGATGGCCCGCACCGCCAGGCGGCCCGCCCAGCCCAGGCAGCGTTGGTCGCCGACCCCCGCGACGAACGATTCACCGACGAAACACACGCGAAGATCCTCGAGCACGCCGACGATACTTCCAGGTGCGCCTGGAGGTTGCTCGGCCGTATCGGACGCATCGGGGCGGACACGCCGGACACACTGGGAGATGGGCTCGTCCCGCTGGACCGGCGCGACGGGTTACCGTAGCCGGCGAGTAGGTGTGCGGGTTCGTCCGTTCACCTGCCCGCCAGACACCGAGCCGACCATGGGACCGAGGCAGTTCCCACGATCCGAAAGCGCCGATAGGACATGCGAGTCGACGGACGGGAGATCCCCGTCGCCGGCAGCCTGCTGCAGCCACGGCTCCGGCGTACCAGCGACATCCTGCGGGTGGTGCTGTCGACGCTGCTGGTCGCCGTCGTCATCGTGGGCTCGCTCATCACCCGGCCGCAGTGGGAGGCGCTGGAGCGCTCGCTGTCCGAGATCATCGGCTTCCTGACGCCGGAGCAGTCCAACGCGGTCTACATCGTGTACGGCTTCGCGATCCTGGCGCTGCCGTTCGCCATCTTCCTGCGCCTGATCTGGCGGCGGCAGTGGAAACTGCTGGGCGGGTATCTGTCCGCGGGCCTGATCGCCCTGCTGGCCTTCTCCTTCACCGGAACCGGATTCGCCGCCCCCACCTGGCATCTGTCGGAACCGCAGCAGGTCAACACCTTCCTGTCGCAGTTCCTCGACGATCCGCGCTGGATCGCCATGCTGGCCGCCACGCTGACGGTCGCCAGCCCGTGGCTGCCCGTCCGCGCCCGCCGGTGGTGGTGGACGCTGCTGCTGGCCTTCGTGCCGATTCACCTGGTGGTGAGCCTGGTGGTGCCCGCGCGCGCCCTGCTCGGCCTGGCCATCGGCTGGTTCGTGGGCGCGGTGATCGTGCTCGTGGTCGGCACGCCCGCGCTGGAGGTGCCGCTGGACGCCGCGGTGCGGGTGCTCGCCCGGCGCGGATACCAGGTGAACGCCTTCACGGTGCTGCGGCCGGGCGGACGGGGGCCGTTGGTGCTCTCGGCCAGCACCACGCCGCGAGCGGGAACCAGCCCGGCCGCCACGCCCGGGATGGCGGCGGTCATCGCCTCCGGGTCGGTATCGGTGCGCGGTTCGACACGCAAGACGGCGCGCGCCGCCGGCGGCGGTGTCACCACGGCCGTCGCCACCGCGAACCAGACGGCCGCGGATACGACATCCACACCGGACGGACTCGCCGCCGCGCGGGACCAGGCGGACTCCGGTGCCGCCGCGCTCGATGCCATGCGGCACACGCCCGCCGAGGACGAGCTGATCGTGGAGCTCTACGGGGCCAATCAGCGCAGCCGCAGCGCATTGCAGGCGCTGCGGCGGTGGCTGACCATCCGCAGCGGCGAGTACCCGGCGCTGTTCGCCTCCATGCGGCGGGCGGTGGAGCACCGGGCGCTCATGGGCATCGCCATCGGAGATCTCGGCCTGGGCAGCAACAAACCGCTCACCGTGGCGGCGCTGGATCGCGGCTGGATGCTGTACGCGCACACCGTGGCCGCCGGGGAGCCGCTGGCCGACACGCACGGCGAACAGCTGGCCGATGTGTGGCGGGCGCTGGACACCATGCACAAGGCGCAGATCTCGCACGGTGAACTGCGCGCCGAGGATGTGCGGGTGGCGGGCGGCGACGTGTTGTTCGGCGGCTTCACCCAATCCGAATTCGGGGCGTACGAGGCGCGGTTCCAGTCGGATGTGGCGCAGCTGCTGGTCACCACGGCCGATGTGTTCGGCGCGGAGACGGCCGTGCGGACGGCCCTCGAGGTGCTGGGCACGCAGCGGGTGCTGACCGCGTCGCGACGGCTCACCAAGGTCGCCATTCCGGTGCAGGTGCGCAAGTCGGTGCCGGACTTCAAGGAGGTGCTGAAGGCCACCCGCGATCAAGTGGCGCACCAGACCGGGCAGGACCGCATCGAGGCCGCGCAGATCACCCGGTTCTCCCGCAATCAGATCATCCAGCTGGTGCTGCTCATCGGCCTGGTGTACGTGGCCTACCCGTATATCAGCGCGGTGCCGACCTTCACCTCCGAACTCAGCAGCGCCAACTGGTGGTGGGCGCTGCTCGGCCTGCTCGTCTCGGTGCTCAAGTACATCGGCGCGGCCATGGCGCTGTGGGCGTGTGCCGGGGCCGCGGTGAACCTCCGCAATCTCATGCTCATGCAGGTGGCGAACACCTTCGCCGCCACCACGACCCCGGCGGGTGTGGGTGGTCTGGCGCTGAGCGTGCGGTTCCTGCAGAGGAGCGGGTTGGGCGCGGTGCGGGCCACGGCCGCGGTGGCCATGCAGCAGTCGGTGCAGGTTGTCACGCACATCGTGCTGCTCATCTTCTTCAGTGTGGCGGCGGGCGTTTCGGCGGATCTGTCGCACATCTTCCCCAATGCCACGGTGCTGTACCTGGTGGGCGGTGTGCTGCTCGGCCTGCTGGGCGTGTCCATCTTCCTGCCCACCGTGCGGCGGTGGCTGCGCACCGAGGTGCGACCGCAGCTGGCCGAGGTGGTGAGTTCGCTGCGCGAGCTGGCGCGCAGCCCGCTGCGGCTGGTCATGATCGTGGGCGGGTGCGCGGCGACCACGCTGGGCGCGGCGCTGGCGCTGTGGACGAGTATCGAAGCCTTCGGCGGCAGTACGACTTTCGTGACGGTCACGGTGGTGACCATGATCGGCGGCACGCTCGCCTCGGCCGCGCCGACACCCGGCGGTGTGGGTGCGGTGGAGGCGGCGCTCATCGGCGGTCTGGCGGCGTTCGGCGTGCCCGCGAGTATCGCGGTGCCGTCGGTGCTGCTCTACCGGGTGCTCACCTGCTGGCTGCCGGTGTTCGTCGGCTGGCCGATCATGCGGTGGCTCACCGCGAACGACATGATCTGAGCGCGGCTCAGCGGCGGGTGGCGTGCACGTTCTCGAGCACCTGCTCGCTGGAAAGACAACCGGCCGTGGTCAATTCGAGATCGGACAGCGAGGCGGCGTGGGCCTCGGCCGTCGCGGCGGCAACGCAGTCGGCCACGGGATGCACGTAGAAGCCGAGATCCGTACCGTGCCTGGCGGTCTGCTCGACCGTGAGGTTGGTGGCGACGCCGGTGACGAGCAGGGTGTCGATGCCGCGGGCGGCGAGCCAGTCCGGCAGGGCGCTGCCCGCCAGACCGGACAGCTTCTGATTGTCGAAGACCGCACCCGCGCGGGCCTGCTCCGACATTTCCGGAATGATCTGCGTGCCTGGAGAATTCGGGCGGAACTCGGTCTGCGCGGCGGCGACCGAACGCATGAATCCGGTATTGCGCACCAAAGCGCCCTCGCCGACCGGAATGGTGAAGCGGGTGAACACGACCGGAAGTCCCGCCGCGGCGACCGCACCGTGGAACTCGACCGCCCGGTCAACCACCCCGCTCTCCGCGACCGGTTCCGCCAGCATGGGACCGAAGAACCCTTCGGGCCGAATCACATTCACCTGCCAATGCAGAGCGAGCACCGCGGTGCGCTCCGGTTCGAGCATCATGACCCCATGGTGCGCCATGCAGGGGCCGCGGCGCGCCGGAATGGCGGTACAGCGCGCCGCGGCGGCACTCAGCTACCCGAGTGATCGGTATCTGAGAAGTCCTTGCGCAGTGCGACTTTGACGACCTTGCCGCTGGCGTTGCGGGGCAGCTCCGGCACGATCACCAGATCCTTGGGGTGCTTGTAGCGGGCCAGGTTCTCGTTGAGGAAGGGCTCGAGCTCCGCCAGGGTCAGGTCGGTGCCCGGCAGCAGCGCGACCACCGCCACCGGCACCTCGCCCCACTTCTCGTGCGGGCGGCCGATCACCGCCGCCTCACGGACCTTGGGGTGGGCGAACAGCACGTTCTCCACCTCCGCGCAGTAGATGTTCTCGCCGCCGGAGATGATCATGTCCTTCTTGCGGTCCACCACCCAGACGAAGCCCTCCTCGTCCTGCTTCACCAGGTCACCGGAGTGGAACCAGCCGCCCGCGAACGCCTCCGCGGTGGCCTCGGGCTTGTTCCAGTAGCCCTGCATGAGAGTCGGTCCGCGATAGACGATCTCACCGACCTCGCCGGGAGCCACATCGTTCATCTCGTCGTCGACCACGCGGGCCTGGATGGTGGGGATGGGCTTGCCGACCGAGCCGAGTTTGCGCAGCGCGTCCCTGCCCTCCAGCACACAGGTGATGGGTGACATCTCGGTCTGGCCGAACACCGCTACGTTGAACGCCTCCGGGAAGCGGTCCGCCATGGCCCGCAGCACCGTGTCGGAGGCCGGGGCCGCGCCCCAGCACAGCGAGCGCAGCGCGAGCTTGCGCTGCTCGATCGTCGGGTCCTCGCAGATCATCTGCCACTGGGCGGGGACGCAGAAGGCGGTGGTGGCCTGCTCGGCCTCCACGGCGTCGAGCCACTGACCGGCGTCGAAAGCGCCCAGCGGGTGCAGGATCGTCTTGCCGCCCAACAGGAAATACGGGGTCAGCGATCCCAGGCCCGCGATGTGGAACAGCGGGGAGGTGCAGAAGCCGATGGAGTCCTCGGTGATCTCCATGGCCCGGATGCAGGTGAGCCCCTGCGCGGTCATGTTCGCGTGGGTGAGCACCGCGCCCTTGGGGCTGCCGGTGGTGCCCGAGGTGTACATGATCAGGCAGGGCGTGTCCTCCGGAATGTCCAGCGGCGCATGCGGTTCGCCCGGCTCGGCGATGAAGTCTTCGTAGCCGATCGCGCCGTCGCCGGTCTGCCCGTTGATGACCACGCAGGTCTCCAGCGCGGGCGCTTGGCCGACCATGGCGGTGGCGAGCGGTTGCAGCGGCGCGTCGGTGACGATGGCCTTCGCGCCGGAATCACCCACGATGTAGGCCACCTCGGGCGGAGTGAGGCGGAAGTTCACCGGCACCGCGATGGCTCCGAGGGCGTTGATGCCCATCACGGCCTCGATGTACTCGGTGTAGTTGAGCGCCAGGATGAGCACGCGATCGCCGAACCCGACCCCTCGACGGGCGAGCGCGTCGGCGAACTTCTCCGAACGCTCGTGCAACTGCCGCCACGTGGTGTCCACGCCCTGGAAACGGAAGGCCACCCGGTCGGGCCGCATGGCCGCATGGGTCGCGATCTGGTTGACCCAGTGGTTGCGCCGCGACCGAAGGGGCTCGTCGAGCGGCTGGATGCCGGCGGTCATGCTGCTTCCTCTCACACGGGGAGTGAATAGTCGAGAGAATAGCAACTAACTTTTCGGCGTGACAAGGGTTACAGAGAAGGTTCTGCCGAAATTTTCTCATTCGATCATTTAGCAGCTCAAGACCATAATTTCTGGCCACACCAGGCGCTGACGAGCGACTGTTTATCCACAGGCTCGCCGCAGATCGCTATTTCAGAGTGCAAACGATCGCTCACATGAGGGTTGTCCACCCATATGCAACTATGCGACTATCGGGCCAGTCCGGGCGTGCGTGCGACCCGCGAGAGGCTAGGAGGACAGCGTGACGCTGCGTACCAGGTTCACCGAGGAGTTCGGGGTCGAGCACCCGATCGTGCAGGGCGGCATGATGTGGGTCGGCCGCGCCGAACTCGCCGCCGCGGTGTCGGAAGCCGGTGGTCTCGGCATCATCACCGCGCTCACCCAGCCCACCCCGGACGATCTGCTGGCCGAGATCGAGAAGGCGCGGTCGCTGACCGACAAGCCCTTCGGCGTCAACGTCACCATCCTGCCGTCCATCAACCCGCCGCCGTACCAGGACTACGTCAAGGCCATCATCGAGTCCGGCGTGAAGATCGTCGAGACCGCGGGCAGCAATCCGGAACCCTTCCTGCCCTACTACAAGGAAGCCGGAATCAAGGTGCTGCACAAGTGCACCAGCGTGCGGCACGCCCTCAAGGCGCAGAAGATCGGCGTCGACGGCGTGAGCATCGACGGCTTCGAATGCGCCGGTCACCCGGGTGAGGACGATGTGCCCGGCCTGATCCTGATTCCGGCCGCCACCCAGGTACTGGACATTCCGGTCATCGCCTCCGGCGGTATCGCCGACGCCCGCGGCCTGGTGGCCGCGCTGGCGCTGGGCGCGGACGGCGTGAATATGGGCACCCGTTTCATGTGCACCCAGGAGTCGGCCATTCACCAGACGGTGAAGGAGCAGATCGTGGCGCACAGCGAGCGCGACACCCAGCTCATCTTCCGCACCATGCACAACACCGCGCGCGTGGCGAACAACGAGATCAGCCGCAAGGTCGTCGAGATCGAGAAGTCCGGCGGCAAGTTCGAGGATGTGCGCGATCTCGTCGCCGGTGCGCGCGGACGGCGCGTCTTCGAAGAGGGCGACCTGGACGCGGGCATTTGGTCGGCCGGTCAGGTGCAGGGTCTGATCAATGACATTCCGACCTGCGCGGAACTGGTGTCGCGCATGGTCACCGAGGCGGAGTCGATCATCAACTCCCGCCTGGCGAGCATGATGAGCTGATTCACCCGACCGGACAACCGATGTCGCGGCCTGCCGGGTGACCCCGGGGACGACATCGGGTCGGCACTCGACCGCCGGGCACCGGTACCCGGCGGTCGACGACGTTCGGCGGGCGCTAGGGATGTCAGGCGCGGGCGGCGCAGGCGTCGTAGTCGTGGGAGGCGATGATCTCGATGCCCTCGGGCAGGGCGTGCAGGCGCTGAATAGTACGGAAGGCGGCGTCGCGGTCGGCGTCGAAGAGTTGGCCGGGCATGGGGGCCTTCTCGCGAATCAGGCGCACCTGCACCCGATTCCACACGGCGTCGCCCGCGAGCAGGACGCGGGTGCCGTCGGCCACGGCCAGCAGGACGCCGACGCTGCCCGGGGTGTGACCCGCGAGGTCGACCAGGACGACCGCGCCGTCGCCGAACAGGTCGTGGCTGCGCGGGAAGGTCAGCACCGGGGGGCCGTCCAGTTCCAGGCTGCCGACGGCGCGGTCGTGCAGGGGTGCGCGCACCACGCCGATGGGGGCGTGCTCGCCGTGCATGGCCCAGTCGTATTCGACGGCGGGCAGCCGTAATTCGACCGAGTCGGGCAGTTCCAGCAGACCCGACACGTGATCCCAGTGCAGGTGGGTGGCCAGCACGAAATCGACATCGGCACCGGAGAGATCGCGGGCGGCCAGGGCGTCGCGCAGGCCGAGTACCGGCTTCTCCGGGGCGACCAGCAGCGGCACCGGAAACGGCAGACCGGGAATGACACGCTCGTGCACATTCGCGCACAGCGCGGGATCGACCAGGAATCTGGCGCGCGGATGCTCGATCAGGAACGCGCCCATGGCCATGGGCAGCTCGCGCAGGCTGCGCACCCCCTCCGCCACGATGATCTCCGGGGCCGCCATCCGACCCTGGATGAGTGCGCGCAGCGTGACCGTGGCGCGCGGGGTGGCCGGATCGGCTACCTCGAGTCCGGCCAGGAAGTCGGCGTCCGGTCGGCGGGGCCGCAGCAGTCGCGCCGGGGTGGCGGCGAGCGCGGTGCAGCAGCGCGCCAGGGTGCCGAGAGTGGACGGGCGACCGGCGGTGACGTCGAGGTTCACCGCGCCAGGCTATGCGATCCCGACTCGGGCGGGGAAGGCTCACGGTGTGGAGACATGCGGGGAAGGCTCGCTGCGCGGGGACATTTAGTGCCGACCGGTCGGGTCGGCACGCCGACGGGACTTTCGGAGCGAGGTGTGTGCTCGGCATAATCGCGGGGGGTACCTCGGCGGCCGGGACCGCCGGACGCGGGAGGGAATTCCTGTGCGGGAGAGTACGACAGCATCGGCCGGAACCACCGTGCGGCACCGGCACGCACGCGGCACAGCCGTGCCCGACTCGGCCGTGTCCGACTCGGCCGTGCCCGACTCGGCCGTGCCTGACACAGCTGTACACGACTCGGCCGTGCGCAAGTCAGCCGAACACCACACAGCCATGCACGATTCGGCCGCACACGACACAGCCGCACACGAGTCAGCCGAACACCACACAGCCATGCACGATTCGGCCGCACACGACACAGCCGTGCACGAGTCAGCCGCACACGACACAGCCGCACACAAGTCAGCCCCACGCGATTCCGGGCGCACCGGACCCGCACGACCACGGTGCGGCGCGCCATGAATGGGGGTGGTGCGCCGGATCAGCCAGCGCCGGTATCGGATCAGCCAGCGCCGGCGACCCTTCCGGCGGTCTGCGTGGTCGGCCTCGCCCGCGGCTCGGTGAGCTGGGCGGACTGCGGAGCCGCGCAGGTGAGAGGCGACAGTCCGGCAGTCGGGGTCGGTGTACCGACGGTTGGATTCGGCCGTCCGGCACTGGAACCCGGCGGCCCGGCAGCAGGTCCCGGCGGCCCGACAGCGGAACCCGGCAAGCCGACAGCAGGTCCCAGCGGCCCGACAGCGGAACCCGGCCATCCGACAGCGGAACCCGGTCATGCGGGAGTGCACCTCGGCCATGCGGGAGTGGACCTCGGGCACGCGGCGCTGAGTTCCGGTTCTCCGGCCCGGTTCGATTACCCGTGGTTCGGGTTGACCGCGGCGGATGCCGCGAGGTTGGCGGCCTGGCAGTGTGCCGGGATCGAGTTGGCCGTCGCGGCACTGGACGAGTCCGGTCTGGGTTACGTGGCGCGCGGATCGAATGCGGCGGTGGTGTTCGGGGCAGCGGGACACCGGCCGCGCGGCGCGGACAATCTCGCCAACCGGCTGTCGCGGGCACTCGGGTTGCGCGGTCCCAGCCTGATATTGGACAGCGAGCCCTCCGCGGCGGCCGCCGCAGTGGATACCGCGGCACGGTTGCTGGCCGACCCGGCCGTGCCCTTCGTCATCGCTGGCGGCGTGGATCTACCGCTGACGCTCGACGTTTCGAGCGCGCACGGAGAAACCGACTGGAATGGCAGCGAATTCACCGTGGTCGTCATGCAGCGGGTGGCCGATGCCACGCTCAGCGGCATCCGGATGCACGCCGAGCTCACCGATATCATCGGATTTTCCGACGGCGCGGGTGAGGCGCGCATTCCGCTCGATCCGAACAGCGCGCACGCGCACAACGATCGGTTGGCGCGGTCGGACCGCGGCGACGAACCGCCGGTATTTATCGCACTGAGCGGCCGTGATGCCCTGGAGGTACACGAGACGGCGCTGTACTGGGCGCAGCAGCTCGGTACGTACCGCTCGCTGCGGGAATTCGCCGCCGCCACCGGGCGATTGCTGCCGGGACCGGTGCGGGCGGCGATCCTCGGGCGGGACACCGACGATGCCGCCGCGCAACTGCGCTCACTGGCCGACCGGATCGCGGCGACCCGGCAGCCGGTCTCGGCGGCGGAACGCGCTCGACAGGCTGAACGAATCGGGCAGGCCGAGCAGGTCCGTCCGGCCGCGCGGACCGCTCGAGCGGCGCGAGCTCAGCAGGAGCGAGGCGGACAGGACGGGTATCCCTTGCGGACCGGGCAGCCCGGGCACGGTGAACGGAACGGCCGCTCCGGATCGCCGAGGGAGACACGGCAATCGGCACTGACGCGGCCGGTCGAGCCGCATCAGCACACGCAGCAGCCGGCACACGTGCCTCGTCCCCATCCCGGCGAGTGCATCCAGACGTTCGGGCAGGCACCGCAGGGCGAGTGCCGGACCGGGCCGGGTTGTCGGACGGAGGCGACCCCGGCGGCGGTGATCGAGGTATTCGGGCCGACCACCGTCGGTGCCGGTGGCGGGCTGCTACTTCTGTGTTCCGGTGCGCGCGAACCGTATCCGGGTATGGGGCGCGGCATGGCGGCCCGGTATCCCGTGTTCGCGCGGGCGCTCATGGCGGCCACCGATGCCGTGGCGGCGGCGGGCGGGCCGCGGGTGTGGACGCCGCGGTTCGGTTTCGGAAACGGCACGGGCGGCGGAGAATTCGCGCAGGCGGCGACCTTCGTCTATCAGGTGGCCATGGCGGAACTGCTGGCCCGGTGGGGAGTTCGGCCCGATGCGGTGGTCGGCTATGGCACGGGCGAGATGGCGGCGGCCGCCGTCGGCGGAGCGCTGTCGCTCGCGGACGCGGCGCGTGTGGTGGTGGCGCACAGTCGGATGGCCGCGCGGGCCGACTATGCCGCCACGGCCGTCCTGGAGGCCACCGCCGTCGAGGCCATGCGGCTGGTGGAACCCATGCGGGCCGCCGTCGCGGTGGCGGCCATCGACAGTCCCCGGTCGGTCACGGTATCCGGGGAGGCGCGCTATATCGACGCACTGGTGCGCCGCGCCCATCGCCGCACCATATCCGCGCAGCGCCTGACCGACCACAACGGCGGCTGGCATCCGGCGGTGCCGAGCCCGCGCAGCCGGGAACTGGCCCCGCTGCTGGTCGACGAACTCGCCGGAATAACGCCCCGGGTGCCCACCGTCGCGCTCTATTCGACGACCCGCGCCGGTGCCGCACTGTCCGCCGAGATGGACGCCGCCTACTGGGGCGAGCACGCCCGCGGTCCCGTCAACCTCACCGCCGCCCTGGAACACGCCGCCGCCGCGGGCATGTCGACAATCCTGGAGATCGCGCCGCACCCCACGCTGACCGCCACCGTCCGGGAACACGCCACTTTCCGCGACTCCACCCACCCGGTCGCCGCCCGCGCCGACGAACCCGCCACCTTCCTGCGCGCCCTCGCCCACCTGCACCTGGAAGGCCGCCCCCTCGACTGGACCGCCCTCGGCCCCTTCACCGCCCCACCCCCACCCCGCCACTGGCGACACCCCCACCCCACGCCACACCAGCCCACCACCCACGACACCGGTGCGCACGCCGTCTCCACCACATCGGACGACCGGCGAGGCTCATGCACTGCCGCACCACGGACCCCGGCCACCACTCCGGATGGCGAGCCATTCGCCGACACGCGACACCAGCCGACCACAACGCCGGGCAACCGGCTGCGTCCGAACCCCACCGCGCCCAAGCGGCCGAGCACAGCTCCAGCCGACGAGCCGCACTCCGTCGCACAACGGCAATCGGCGGCCGCAGTAAACGACCGGCGGCATCGTGGCACTTCCGTGTCACAGCATCCGGAGATCGTGCCTGGCGACCGCCCGCACCCGAGCATGGCCGAGCCACAGCAACGGGTGGCCGCACCAGGTGACGAGCGACGGGTCGTCGGTACCGGGGCGGGCACGGCGGGGGAAGGCTCGTCGCATCACCCGGTCCGGTGGGCGGACTGTGACAGGCCCGGTGTGGTGGATGGTCCGGTGTGGGATGCCGAGGTGCGGGCGGAGAGTACGTATGTGGTGACCGGGGGTCTCGGGCCGGCGGGGGTGCGGGCGGTGTGCTGGCTGTTGGCGGCGGGGGCGAGCGATGTGGTGCTGTTGGCGCGGGAGCCGCGCGCGCTGCCGCCGCCGTTGGACGGGTGGGAGGATCGAATCGTGCTGGTGCGCTGCGATATCGCGGACCGCGACGACCTCGCGCAGGTACTGCACGATCTGCGGGAGTGCGGGCCGCCGATTCGCGGGGTGGTGCACACCGGGGCGGGGTGGACCGGGGCGGCCGCGAATGTGCTGGAACTGACGGCCGCCGATGCTCCCGACTTCACGGTGCTGGTGGCCGTGGCGGACGGGGCGCGGGGGGACTTGGATGGGCTGGCCGCCGCCCACGGATATCGGCGGGTGGTGCGGGTCGATTGGGAGGATGCCGACCACCGCGTGTCGGACGACCACGCGAAGGGCACGCGGGGATGATGACCGCATGGCGCAGCCCGTGGTCGAGGTGAAGTGGAAGAAGGAGCCGGAGGAGCACGACTATCCGGCGGCGGCAGATTTCCTGGAACTGCTGGCCGAACCGGACGTGATCGAGACGGTGGTGCGGGAGCTGCGGGCCGCACCGGTCGTACACAAGAAGGCCAAGGACATTCTGCGGGCGGCCCGGCTCGACCTCGCGCCCGCCATGAATCCGTACGTGCGGCGGGACCTGGAGAAGATCGTGACCGGAAAGGCGCTCTCGCCGATCCTGCTGGTGCGCGGCGACTTCCGCACCGGCGTGCCGCTCCAGATCGCCGACGGCTACCACCGGGTGTGCGCCGTGCACTACGCGGACGAGAACATCGCCATCCCGCTGAAGATCGCCGCGCTGCCCTGAAACGCCGGCACGCTCGTCCGTGCGGCGGCTGACCGTCGGTCAGCGGGCCGACGTGACTCACCGGTCCACGGGCACGGGCGTCGGCTCAGTCGCGCCCTGACGCTCCGGGCAGGCGGAGGAGTCGATCGGTCTCGCGACGCTCGCGCTTGGTCGGTCGACCGGAGCCGCGGTCACGGCGCGGCATGAGCGCGGTGAGCTGCGGATCGGGCGGGGGTGGGCTGCGGTCGATCATGCACTGGGCGGCGATCGGTGCGCCGACACGCTTGGTGATGACGCGCTCGACGATCACGATGCGCTCCAGACCGCCCACCCGGACTCGGATCTCGTCGCCGGGCTTGATCTGGTGGGCGGGCTTCACCGCCGTACCGTTGACGCGCACATGCCCGCCGCGGCAGGCCGTCGCCGCCGCCGAGCGGGTCTTGAAAAGGCGAACGGCCCAGATCCACGAATCGACGCGGGCCTGAGCCGGTGCACTGGTTCGGTCGGACGCCACGTCCTAGACGATACGGCGTGCGGTGACGACCTGATCCTCGCTGAGCTGGGTGTAGGAGACCGGGGTGCCGGACTGGACCGCGTTCAGCAGCTTGCCGTCGCCGGCGTAGATGCCGACGTGGCCACCGCCGTTGGTGATGACGATATCGCCGGGAGCCAGGTTCTCGAAGGCGATCGGCGCGCCGACGTGGGACTGCTCGAAGCTGGTGCGGGGCAGGTCGATTCCGGCCTGCTTGTACGCCCACTGCACCAGACCGGAGCAGTCGAAGCTGTACGGGCCGGACGCGCCCCAGGAGTACTGAGCGCCGACCTTGGTCCTGGCGGCCTCCAGGGCGATATTGCCGGGGCCCTGCTGCTGACCGAAGCCGGGGAGGTCGAACTGCGGCGGGGCGATGCCGGGCAGCTGCGCGCCGCCACCGACACCCAGGCCACCACCGAAGTGGTTGGTCTCCGGGTTGAGCACCCCGGAGGTGAATGCCTGAACCTGTGTATTGACCGCCGAGGCATCCTGTTCCGACAGCGGAGTGTCGAAGGTACCGATTCCGGGGATCTCGATCGGAGCCGCGTTGGCGTTGATCGCCGGGAACGCACCCGTGGCGAACGCGCCCATGACAAGAGCGCCCTTCACGGAATTCGGCAACCGAGATTCCCGTTGCAAGCTGTGCTTACCCACCGAGTTACATCTCCGATCTTCCTTGCTCTGACCGCCGACCGAGTTAGCTGACGGGTTCGGGCCGGGAAGATCGGCCCTACCTCGGTGGCCTTGCGGCCGATGAGGATTCACCCCACGAACTCTGGGTCCCCGGTTCGGTGTCGGCACCTTCTCCCGACTTCCGATTAGGCGGTAACGTCGCGGGCCGCCTCTCCGATGAAGCGACAGACTCCGCTAAGTCACGAGAAGATTACGGCTCGGGGCCGATGTTGTCCACCCCACACGCGGGTGTGTTGCGGCGTGGCGCAAAAGCGCCCGCTGAGCGGACGATTCAACGCACACACGCCGAGTCACAACCGGGTCACGGGAGGCGTTACCCCCGTTACCGAAACGGAAACCGGACGGCGAGCGCCTCACTCGTCCGGAGTCACCGTGCGCTCCAGGTGCTCGATCCGCCGCCGGGCGTCGGCCAACTCCACCTCGAGTTTTCCCAGCGCCATGACCAGCGGACCCACCGCGAGGTCGGCGACCAGTTGCGGATCGTCGTATCCGCGCTCGATGGCCACCAGGATGTTGTTGCGGATACGCGCCGCCACGGGCGCCTCCTCGGGCACGTTCCACGATTCGACCACCTCCGCGACGGTGGGAACAGGTGCAGCTTCCTCCGACATGGTCCCTCCCTGCGCTGGGCTACTTCGCGAATCAGACATAAGAGTAGAGACGTGCGCTCGCCCGCGATGCGAACCGGAATCTCGCGGACGCACGAATGCTTCGGACCGTCGATGCTTCGGACCGTCGCCGACGCAGTACCCGGGCGGCCGATATGCCAATCGATAGCCATCTCTAGGGGACTCCGTAGATACCCCGATAGTCCACCGATTTCACGCTACGGTTGGGCGGCATGGATCCCGTGCGCAACCCGTACGCCCCCGGAGCGGGCCAGCGTCCGCCCGAACTCGCGGGCCGTGGCCGTCAGCTCGACGCCTTCGATGTCGTGCTGGAGCGGGTGGCACGCGGCCGCCCCGAACGCAGCGTCATGCTCACCGGGCTGCGCGGCGTCGGCAAGACGGTGCTGTTGAATCAGCTGCGCTCGGCGGCGGGGGCGCGCGGCTGGGGTACCGGCAAGCTGGAGGCGCGGCCCGATCAGGGGTTGCGGCGACCGCTGTCGTCGGCACTGCACATGGCGGTGCGCTCCATCGCGACCACGCATCGCAATCCCGAGCAGATGGACGACTTCCTCGGCATTCTCAAGGCTTTCGCCCTGCGCGCCACCGCCGACAAGGGCATGCGGGAGCGCTGGAATCCGGGTATCGACGTCCCCGCCGTCACCGGCCGCGCCGATTCCGGCGATATCGAGATCGACCTGGTGGAACTGCTGCTGGAGGCGGCACAGCTGGTGCGCGACCGCGGGGTCGGCATCGCGGTGTTCATCGACGAGATGCAGGATCTCGGCCCGGCCGACGTCTCCGCCATCTGCGGCGCGTGCCACGAATTGAGCCAGGACGCCGCGCCTTTGATCGTGGTGGGCGCGGGATTGCCGCATCTGCCCGCCGTGCTCTCGGCCTCCAAGTCGTACTCCGAGCGCTTGTTCTCCTATCACCGCATCGACCGCCTCGACCGCGACTCCGCCGATCAGGCGCTGATCGCGCCGGCCGAGCGGGAGAACGTGAAGTACACCGAACAGGCCCTCGACACGCTCTACCGGAAGGCCGACGGCTACCCGTATTTCGTGCAGGCGTACGGGAAGGCGACCTGGGACGTGGCCGCCCAGAGCCCCATCACCGCCGAGGATGTCGAGGTGGCCGCACCGCACGCCGAGGAGGAGTTGGCCGTGGGGTTCTTCGGTTCCCGGTACGAGCGCGCCACCCCGGCCGAGCGGGAGTACATGCGCGCCATGGCCGATCTCGCCGGTGACGAGGGCCCGGTGCCGACCGCCGCGGTGGCGAAACATCTGGAACGCAAACCCGCGTCGCTGTCACCGGCCCGCGACGGTTTGATCAAGAAAGGTCTCATCTATTCGGCGGAGCGCGGTTCCATCGGATTCACGGTTCCGCATTTCGGCCGATATCTGCGCGGCGTGCCCTAGGACCGGAGATTATGCCGGAAGTTTGCCCGCATTCCCGTGATTCGGCAGCAGCGCGAGGAAATTGTGGATCAGCGCGCGGTCGTCATCGCGGCGATGGGCGACGTAGACGGTGGTCTCCGCATCGGTTTCGGCGAGCGGGAGGATGCGGACCGAGGCGGGCGCGGTGAAGGTCGCGCTGCGCGGCGCGATGGTGACCCCGAGCCCCTCGGCCACCAGATACATGATGGTCGTCCAGGTATTGCCCTCCTGCACCACCTGCGGCTGCCGTCCCGAGCGCAGCAGCGGCGCGAGATTCTTCTCGTGCGCCAGCCGTCCCGCGGCCCTGGGGAAGAAGACCAGCGGATGGTCGGCGAGTTCGGCGCCGGTGATGGCCGCGCGCCCGGCGTCGGGATGGTCGGCGGGCAGCACCGCGACGTAGGGCTCGGTGATCAGCGGCGCGGTCCGGACATTCGGCAGTTCGTCGGGGTCGCGCACGATGACCGTATCGAGCGCGCCGTGGCCGAGCTGCTCCATCATCCGCGAGGTGTAACCCTCCACCAGATCCACCCGGACCAGCGGATACAGCTCACGAAAGCGACGCACTCCGCGCAGCGGCTCCAGCGGCAGCACCGAGGGGACGAAACCGAGGTACAGCCGCCCCTGGCTGCCGCGTCCCACCCGGCTCACCTCGTCCAGGTCGCGGGCGGCGTGCCCGAGGATGGCGGCGGCCCGCTCGCGCAGCACCGCACCGGCGGCGGTGAGCGCGACGCTGCGCGAGGTGCGGTCGAACAGCTTGGTGCCGAGCAGGGTTTCGAGCCGGCGAATCTGCTGGGTCAGCGCGGGCTGGGCGATGTGCAGCCGGACGGCGGCCCGTCCGAAGTGCAGTTCGTCGGCGACCGCCAGGAAATACCGCAGGTGCCGCAGCTCCACACCCTCAACCATAAGACGAGCGTATCAATCGCAGCTATCAAGTATTGGACCTTATTGTTCCAGGCCGGGCATGCTGATCAGGTGCGACAACCGACTATCGAAACCATGAGCACGCCCGCCCATGCTCGGGCGTTCAAGGAACTCAACGAGGAGTGGATTCGCGCCTACTTCACCCTCGAACCCGCCGATTCGGCCCTGCTCGACTATCCGGAACGCGAGATCGTCGCCAAGGGCGGTCGGGTGCTGATCGCCCGCGTCGGTGACGAGATCGTGGGCTGCGGTGCGGTGGTGCCGGAGGGCCACGGGGTCTACGAGATCTCGAAAATGGCGGTGTCGCCGCGGTATCGGGGGCAGGGAATCGGACGGCTCGTGCTCGCGGCGGCCATCGACGCGGCGCGCGAACTCGGCGCGACCACCCTGATTCTGGCGAGCAATCGGAAGCTCGCCAATGCGGTGCACCTGTACGAGTCGGCGGGGTTCGTGCACGTGCCACCGGAGGAACTGCCGCCGAGCCCCTACGACCGCGCCGATGTGTTCATGAAGTACGACCTGACTGTATTAGCCGAGTAATTGCCCACCCATTCAAGATCATTGCAAGGCAGCATATTTCAGACTGACAACGGATCTACCGGCGGGTAACAAACACTCCTACACTCGAATGTGATTCCGATCACGTCCGAGGGAGGACATCATGGCGACTGCCGCCAAAGTCGACGCCACCGAGGAGCAAGCCCGGCAACTTGTCGAGGAATCCCGCGAAACCACCTGGGCCAAACCCTCTTTCGCCAAAGAGATGTTTCTGGGGCGCTTCCGGCTGGACCTGATCCATCCCTACCCGCGGCCCAGCGCCGAGGACACGGCGAAGTACGAGGCGTACCTGACCCGGCTGCGGGCCTTCTGCGAAACCATCGACGGCGACCGGATCGAGGCCGAGGGCCGCATCCCCACCGAATACGTGGAAGGACTGGCAGCGCTCGGCTGCTTCGGCCTCAAGATCCCCGAAGAGTACGGCGGACAAGGGCTTTCGCAGGTCGGCTACAACAAGGCGCTCATGCTGGTCGGCTCCGCCCACCCCAGCCTGGGCGTGCTGCTCTCGGCGCACCAGTCCATCGGCGTACCGGAACCGCTCAAGCTCGCGGGCACGGACGACCAGAAGCGGGAGTTCCTGCCGCGCTGCGCCAAGGGGGCCGTGTCGGCGTTCCTGCTCACCGAACCCGATGTCGGCTCCGATCCGGCGCGCATGGCCTCCACCGCCACGCCGACCCCGGACGGGGAAGCCTACGAGCTCAACGGCGTGAAACTGTGGACCACCAATGGCGTGGTCGCGGAACTGCTGGTGGTCATGGCGCGCGTGCCCCGCAGCGACGGGCATCGGGGCGGGATCTCGGCCTTCATCGTGGAGGCCGACAGCCCGGGCATCACCGTAGAGCGCCGCAATTCGTTCATGGGGCTGCGCGGTATCGAGAACGGTGTCACGCGGCTGCACGAGGTGCGGGTGCCCAAGCGGAATCTGGTCGGGCGCGAGGGGGACGGGTTGAAGATCGCGCTCACCACCCTCAACGCGGGCCGGCTCGCCATTCCGGCCATGTGCACCGCCGCCGCCAAATGGGCGACCAAGATCGGACGGGAGTGGTCGGCGACCCGCGTGCAGTGGGGGCGGCCGGTCGGCGAGCACGCCGCGGTCGGCCAGAAGCTGTCCTTCATCACCGCGACCACCTTCGCGCTGGAAGCGGTGCTGGACCTCTCGGCCACCATGTGCGACGAGGACCGCAACGACATCCGCATCGAAGCGGCCCTGGCCAAACTGTGGGCCTCGGAGATGAGCTGCGCCATCGCCGACGAACTGGTGCAGATTCGCGGCGGACGCGGCTACGAGTCGTCGGCCTCGCTGCGGGCGCGCGGTGAACGGGCGGTGGCCGCCGAGCAGCTGGTGCGGGATCTGCGCATCAACCGCATCTTCGAGGGCTCCAGCGAGATCATGCGCCTGCTCATCGCCCGCGAGATGGCCGACGCGCACATGGCGGCGGCCGGAGCGCTGGTCGATCGCAATGCCGAGTTGAAGGACAAGGCCAAGGCCGCGGTGGGGGCGAGCGGCTTCTACGCCAAGTGGTTCCCGCAGCTGGCCGTCGGTTCGGGCACGGTACCCGCCAGCTTCGGCGAATTCGGGCCGCTGGCACGGCATATGCGCTTCGTGGAGCGGATGTCGCGCAAGCAGGCGCGGGCGCTCATGTACGGCATGGCACGGTGGCAAGCCAAGCTCGAGTACAAGCAGGGCTTCCTGGGACGCATCGTGGATATCGGCGCAGAGCTGTTCGCCATGGCGGCGTCGTGCGTGCGGGCGCAGGCCGAGATGCGCAAGGGCGGACCCGAGGGCGCGGCGGCACAGGAACTGGCCGATGTGTTCTGCCGCCAGTCGCGACTGCGGGTGCAGCGCCTGTTCGACGCGCTGTGGGACAACACCGACGACGCCGACACCGAGATCGCGCGCGGGTTGCTGGACGGCCGGTACCGCTGGCTCGAGGCGGGGGCGCTGGACCCGAGCGAGGGCACCGGGCCGTGGATCTCGGATTGGCAGATGGGACCGTCCACGGAACCGAATCTGCTGCGGCCGTTCCTGCCGTCGACGCGCACCTCCGCGTCGACCTGATACTCCGGACGCCGGACCGGAAAGGGGCTGGGCGCCCCGGTGCTCAGACCAATCTGCCCCTATCTAGCAATCGCGCTAGATAGGGGCAGATTCTTGTGCGCGGCACGGTCGTCAGCATTATCTACACTTTTCTAGTGAGATCGCTAGATTTATCTAGAATCCTCAAGGTGTTCACCTTGGCAGTGTTTTCTAGCGGGTTCTAGGCCGTTGGCCAGATATTCGAAGATTCGCCGATCGGCTCGTATCGATCGGCGGCGTCGGTTAGACAACTTGTGCATAACGCCAGGTGTGGCCGGTTAACGCCGCGGCAATGACTATCGACAACCGGGCTAAAGGCGATCTCTTCGAGGAGGCGTCATGTCCCTGCTCAGCCGCCGCGCCGCCGATTCCGACGGCCACCACACCACTGTCACGGCCGCCGACGGCACCCCCATCGCGGTGCGCGACTTCGGTCCGGCCGCCGCGCCCGTCACCGTGGTGTTCGTCCACGGGCACTGCCTGCGCACCGAATCCTGGACCTTCCTGCGCGAACATCTGCAGCGGCACTGGGGCGCGGATGTCCGCATGGTGTTCTACGACCATCGCGGGCACGGGGATTCCGGGGTGGCCGATCCGCGCACCTACACCGTCGACCAACTCGCGCAGGATCTGGACGCTGTGCTGCGCACGGTGGTGCCCACCGGCCCAGTCGTGTTGGTGGGACATTCGATGGGGGCGATGGTGACGCTCGCCTACGCGCGGCTGTACCCGGAGACCATCGGCAGCCGGGTGGCGGGCGTCGGCCTGATCGCCGGGGCCGCCAACGGGGTCACCCGGGTGGGGCTCGGGCGCTTCCTCTCCGGTCCGGCCGTCAGCTCGCTGAACCTGGCCGTGCGCCGCGCGCCGCGGTTCATGCAGGCGTCGAAGCATCTGAGTCGCCGCTTCTTCGAACCGATCATGCGGGAGGCGGCGCTGGGCACCCGCCAGGTCAGCCCGCGGGTGCTCGCGGTGGCCACCACCATCCTCAACGAGACGCCGCTACTGACCATGTCGGCCTTCCTGGACTCGCTGATCCGCTTCGACGAGACCGCCACCCTGCACCGGCTGGGCGCGATTCCCACCCTGGTGCTCGCGGGATCGGCGGATATCGTCATCCCCTTCGCCCACTCCGTCGTACTCGCCTCCCAACTCGACGACAGCGAGCTGGTCCGCATCGACGGGGCCGGGCACAGCGTGATCCTGGAACGGGCCGCGGAGGTGGCCGCGGCCATCGTCGCCCTCGTCGACCGGGCGCTGGCCGCACTGCCCGGTCGAGGGCCGGAACTCGGTCCGGAATTCGCGGTCGCGGGATAGCGCGGGATGCGCTCAGCACCCCCCTGCCGAACGGGCAAATTTCGGGCTATCGTGGGTGGAGTCGACGGTCAGCCACCCGGCTGACCTGCGCTTACATCGCTCGGACGAGCCATATCCCGATCCATGCCGTACTGTGTTGTAGATCACGATGTGTGGTCTGTCACACGGCTCGAGGAGGTTTCGATGACACGCAGCGAGATTGCGGAACTCCGCTACGCGGTCGGCCAGCTCCGGCAGTGCGTGACCGCCCTGCGCTCGCACTACGGGGACGCGGGCCCGGTCCGCCGCCTGGAGAACGACCTCGAGCGGCTCGCCATCGACGCGGACGACTTCGAGCAGGCACCGCCGCCCGAGGTCGCCGCCCGCCGCGACCAGGACGTCATCTACGTCCCGGACTCCAAGTCCGACGAGGCCGCCTGGATGGGCGCGCAGGACGAGGGGCTGGGCTTCCACTCTCGTCCCCGCACCAAGTAGGGGGATCGACCTCCGCACCCGCCACGCGCGGGTGCGATCCCCAGGGGCCGTGCGCGGTCCCGCACCGCAGCGGGGTGCGGGACCGCTTACGCGGGGCGGTACGAACCGGCCGACCACGCCACCGCGAACACGGCGCACGGCCGCCGCATTCGTACGCCCCGCCGGACAGCGTGAACGGCCGATCAGCGGACGAAGCAGAAGATGTTGCCGTAAGGGCAGTTCGGGGCGGTGTTGGCGGACATGGTGATGAACAGCTGGCTGATCACCGTCGCCAGATCGGCGCTGCCGGTGGCCGAGCCGGAGGCCGAACCACTGGCCGAGCCGGTGATATCCGCGGACGCGGGAGCGGTCGCGGTGGTGAGGGCGGCGGCCGACACCGCCCCGATCATGACGAGACGAGCGGTTCGACGCACGGCAAAGCCTCCGTGTTCTCAAGCTGAACGGCACACGATCTTGTTGCGCCGCATGGCCTTCCGGCCGGTATCCACAGCACGGTAGCCGCGCGACACCGCGCCGGTCAGCCCCCACATCATGGGGCACCGCGCCACCGGGGTCAACGGGCACAGGACCGGTCGAGCACGCGGTGTCGGCCAGGCGCAGCGGTCGACCGGGCGCAGCGGCGATCAAGCCACGGCGGCCGAACACGCACGGCGGCCAGTCAGCCGCGGCCGCCGAACACGCACGACAGCCGTTCAGGCACAGGGCCGGTCAGGCACGGTGGCGGTCAGGCACGGTGGCGGCCGGAGCGGCGGGAGCGGGAACCGTGGAAGCGGGCGCCGCGCGGGGTGGGTGTGATGGGGCGGGAGTGCGGGGTTTCGAACAGCACGGCCAGGGATTGCGAAGTGCCGGAAGCGGTTACGGCGAGACCACGGCCGCCCTCGCGGCGGGACAGCTCGTGGAGCAAAGTGGTGACGATGCGCAGTCCCGCCGCGCCGCCCGGATCGCCGAGGGCGATTGCGCCGCCGTGTACGTTGAGGCGGGTGTCCTCGGGATCCCAGTCGCCCCACAGGTGCTCGAGGGCCAGGATTTCGACGGCGTCGGATTCGTCCACCTCGACCAGGTCCAGATCGCCGAGTTCGAAACCGTTGCGGGACAGCACCTTCGCGGTGGCCTCGGCGGAAGCGGGAAGGGGAACGGCCGGATCCACGGCGGCGTTCACCCACCCGACCAGATAGCCCAGGGGTTCCAGGTCGAGGTCGGCCAGCCGCTCCTCGGCCACCACCAGGCACGCGGAAGCGGCGAAGGTACGGGCGCTGCTGTTGGCGGTGGTGGTGATCCCGCCGGGCAACAGTGGCAGGAGGGTGGAGAAGGCGCGGGGCGACACGTCGTCGCGCAGCCCCTCGTCCCGGTCCATCAGCTGGACCACGTCCGAGTTCATGTCGTCGGGATCGGCGCATACCACCACCGGCGCGGTCTCGGTCCCGAACACGCCCTGGCGGCGGGCCTTCGCCGCCCGCCGATGGCTCACCGCCGCCACCTCGTCGGCCTGCACCCGGGTGATCCCGTAGTGCGCCGCGAGATACTCGACCCGCTCCAGGGCCGCTCGGGCCGCCCCCTCGGCCCGAGCAACCGCCGGACCGTCACCGTCGCCGACGTACCGTGCGGAAATCAGTGGCGGCGCGCCGGATTCGCCATCGCCGCGACGCGCGAACCCCGCCGTGTACGGCGGGGGCTGCCCCTGACCCGACCCGCCGGGCATCGTCCCCGTTCGGGGGTACTCCGCCCCGACGGCGAGGACCACGTCGGCGGTTTCGGCCTGCACCATCATGGCCGCGGTGATGAGGGCGCGCAGTCCGCTGCCCGGCCCCGCACCGATCGGGAAATGTCCGATGGCGGGCGGGATTCCGGCCAGGTCGGCGGCCAGGCGGGCGGGTTCCGGAGTGGGGACGGCGGTGACCAGGTGCTCGATCCGCTCGGGGTCGATGCCGGAGCGGCCCAGGACGGCGGACAGCGCCGTCGCGATCAGGCGATGCGGAGCCACGGCACCCAACGCTCCGGCGGGCAGGCCGACCGGTGTGCGCATGGGCATGACGATGGCGGCTCTCCTCATGGTCCGGCTCCTTCCCCCGGATGTCGATCTCGCAGGACAGGGCATCACAGACTTGTTGCTGCCGTGTGACGCCCGGTGGACCGAATTTCCAGAATCAAGTTTTGTTTCGGTGCGCGATTCGCTGAATCTCACTGGGCTCGTGCCTGGTTCGTGAGGGTTGCGGTTTGTTCACCACCGCAGCTCGCCCCCGACGCACCGAGGAAATGTGGCGCAAATCACGGGTTTGCGGGCGGGTCCGAATTCCCGGGACAGTGCCCGGGTGATAGCGCACCTGTCGTAAGGTGCTGGGCATCACATTCGATGCCGGAGGTAACGATGACGTTCCACGGGGTAGAGCAGCGAGGCATCCAGCAGTGAGCGCCGCACCGACGAGCGCCCCGGAGTCGGGCGCCACCGGAGTATTCAGCAAGAGCCGTGCCGCTATTGCGAGCCGCACCCTCCGCACCGACCGCTGGTGGCTACCGCCACTGATCACGGTGCTCGGCCTGGGCACATTCGTCGTCTACGCGACCATCAGGTCGTTTGTGCGCGAGGCATACTGGGTCGACGAGTACCGCTACCTGACACCGTTCTACTCACCGTGCGTGAGCGATTCCTGTGTCGCGGGCTCCGCGCACTTCGGGACGCCGGTTGGTGAGCTCCCGATGTGGATTCCGCTCGGCTTCCTGGTGCTGCCGTTGCTGCTGGGCTTCCGGCTCACCTGCTATTACTACCGCAAGGCCTATTACCGGTCGGTGTGGCTGTCGCCGCCCGCCTGCGCCGTCGCCGAACCGCACGCCAAGTACACCGGCGAGACCCGGCTGCCGCTCATCATCCAGAACTCGCACCGCTACTTCTTCTACGCGGCGGTGGTGGTGACCCTGATCAACACCTACGACGCGCTGTACGCGCTGACCAACTCCGACGGCAGCTTCGGGCTGGGTCTGGGCAATCTGGTCCTGCTGGTCAATGTGGTGATGCTGTGGGCGTACACGCTGTCGTGCCACTCCTGCCGCCATGCCACCGGCGGACGGCTCAAGAACTTCTCCAGCAATCCGGTGCGGTACTGGATGTGGACCCAGGTATCCCGCCTCAACACCCGGCACATGCTGTTCGCCTGGATCACGCTCGGCACGCTGATGCTGACCGATTTCTACGTCATGTTGGTCGCGAGCGGGACCATCGGCGACCTCCGATTCATCAACTGATCATCCCCATCGTCAGGAGTATTCGGTCCTATGCCTGAAGTCGAACGGCACAAGTACGACGTCGTCGTGATCGGTGCCGGTGGCGCCGGACTGCGCGCGGTAATCGAGGCGCGCGAACACGGACTCTCGGTCGCGGTGGTGTGCAAATCGCTGTTCGGCAAGGCGCACACCGTCATGGCCGAGGGCGGGTGCGCCGCCGCCATGGGCAATGCCAATGAGAAGGACAGTTGGCAGACCCATTTCAAGGACACCATGCGCGGCGGCAAGTTCCTCAACAACTGGCGGATGGCCGAACTGCACGCGCAGGAGGCCCCGGATCGGGTGTGGGAGCTGGAGACCTACGGCGCGCTGTTCGACCGCACCTCCGACGGCCGGATCTCGCAGCGCAATTTCGGCGGGCACACCTACCCCCGCCTCGCGCACGTCGGCGACCGCACCGGGCTCGAACTCATCCGCACCATGCAGCAGAAGATCGTCTCGCTGCAACAGGAGGATTTCGCGGAGACCGGCGACTACGAGGCGCGCATCAAGATCTTCCAGGAGTGCACGATCACCGAGCTGCTCAAGGACGGCGACCGCATCTCCGGGGCGTTCGGCTACTGGCGGGAGTCGGGCCGGTTCATCCTGTTCGAGACCCCGGCGGTGGTGCTGGCCACCGGCGGTATCGGCAAGTCGTACAAGGTGACCTCGAACTCCTGGGAGTACACCGGCGACGGACACGCGCTCGCGCTGCGCGCCGGGGCCACGCTCATCAATATGGAGTTCCTGCAGTTCCATCCGACCGGCATGGTCTGGCCGCCCAGCGTGAAGGGCATCCTCGTCACCGAGGGCGTGCGCGGTGACGGCGGCGTGCTGAAGAACTCCGAGGGCAAGCGGTTCATGTTCGAGTACATCCCCTCGGTGTTCAAGGGGCAGTACGCGGAGTCCGAGGAGGAGGCCGACCAGTGGCTGAAGGACAACGACTCCGCCCGGCGCACACCGGATCTGCTGCCGCGTGACGAGGTGGCGCGGGCCATCAACGAGGAGGTGAAGGCGGGCCGGGGTACCCCGCACGGCGGCGTGTACCTGGATATCGCCTCGCGCCTGCCCGCCGCCGAGATCGTGAAGCGGCTGCCGTCCATGCACCACCAGTTCAAGGAGCTGGCGGATGTGGACATCACGAAGGAGCCGATGGAGGTCGGGCCGACCTGCCACTACGTCATGGGCGGCATCGAGGTGAATCCGGATACCGGCGCGGCGACCGTCCCCGGATTGTTCGCGGCCGGTGAGTGTTCCGGCGGGATGCACGGCTCCAACCGCCTCGGCGGCAACTCGCTGTCGGATCTGCTGGTCTTCGGTCGCCGCGCGGGCCTGGGCGCGGCCACCTACGTGGAGGGGCTGAGCGAGCGCCCCGCCATCGCGGACGCCGATATCGCCGCGGCCGCGAAAGCCGCACTGCAGCCGTTCGATCCGCCGACCACCGGGCCGGGGGAGAACCCGTACACGCTGCACACCGATATGCAGCAGACCATGAACGATCTGGTCGGCATCATCCGCAAGGAGCATGAGCTGAAGCAGGCCGTCGAGAGGCTCTCCGAACTGCGGGACCGCTTCGACGACGTGACCGTGGAGGGGCACCGGCAGTTCAATCCGGGCTGGCACCTGGCCATCGATCTGCGAAATATGTTGCTGGTCAGCGAATGTGTGGCGCAGGCGGCGCTGCTGCGCACCGAGAGCCGGGGCGGGCACACCCGCGACGATCACCCCGGCATGGATCCGGCGTGGCGCAACAAGCTGCTGGTGTGCCGGGTCGATCCGGACGAGGTGGGCTTCACGGTGCCGTCGGTGACGGTGACGCCGGAGGAGCAGCCGCCCATGCGCGCCGACCTGCTCGCGCTGTTCGACCTGCAGGAACTCGAGAAGTACTACAGCCCAACCGAACTCGCGGCTCATCCCGCGTCCGGGAAAGGGGATGCCTAGCCATGGGGTACGAGGCGAAATTCAAGGTCTGGCGCGGCGACACCGAGGGCGGTGCACTGCAGGATTTCACCGTGGAGGTGAACGAGGGCGAGGTGGTGCTCGACATCATCCACCGCCTGCAGGCCACCCAGGCTCCAGATCTGGCGGTGCGGTGGAACTGCAAGGCGGGCAAGTGCGGTTCCTGCTCGGCCGAGGTGAACGGGCGACCGCGGCTGCTGTGCATGACCCGCATGTCCACGTTCACCCAGGACGAGGTGGTAACGGTGACGCCCATGCGCACCTTCCCCGTGATCCGGGACCTGGTCACCGATGTGTCGTACAACTACACGAAGGCGCGCGAAATCCCGTCCTTCACGCCGCCCGCGGATCTGAAACCGGGTGAGTATCGGATGCGGCAGCAGGATGTGGAGCGGTCGCAGGAATTCCGCAAGTGCATCGAATGCTTCCTGTGCCAGAACACCTGCCACGTGGTGCGCGATCACGAGGAGAACAAGGTCTCCTTCGCCGGCCCGCGGTATCTGATGCGCATCGCCGAACTGGAAATGCATCCGCTGGACGTGGCGGATCGCCGGGAACTCGCTCAGGACGAGGCCGGGCTCGGTTACTGCAATATCACCAAGTGCTGCACCGACGTGTGCCCCGAGCACATCAAGATCACGGACAACGCCTTGATCCCGCTGAAGGAGCGGGTGGTGGACCACAAGTACGATCCACTGGTCTGGCTGGGCAACAAGCTCTTTCGCCGCAAGTAGACGCCGCCTCCGGCCCGCTTTTGGCTGGAATCCACCCGTGATTCCAGCCAAAACCACGTCGGAACGGCATCGGGGTGGTCACAGCATCTCCACCACGCCGACGGCGACCGCCGCCACCAATACACCGACCGCCAGCGCGGGTACCAATGCGCCGGTCAGTACGAATATGCCTACCGCCGATACCGCGAAGAGCATTCCAACGATCAGACGTTCGACCCAATCGTCCGGGAGCAATTTGCGGTACCGGGGCGGATGAGAATTCCTGAGCCCTCGGTCCACGCATATTGGATTACCCGTACTTAGCGCGGGCAAACATACTGCCGTTGCCGAACGGGTGCACAATCGTGATCTTCCCGGGGATGGGAGGGAACGCCCCGGCGGCGGGCAGGTGGGGTACGCCCGCCGCCGGGGTCGTCAGGCGTCGAACGCGCCCTCGGTGATCTCCGTGGTGAAGCTCGACCAGTCGCCGCCCGCGAAGATCAGGGCGGGGCCGTCCGGATTCTTGCTGTCGCGGACGCCGACGCGACCGCCCGACAGGAACGCCACCTCCACGCATTCCTTGCCCGCGCCGCTGCGACTGCTCTTGAACCAGTGCGCCCCGGCCAGATCCATAGTCATGCCGAATACTCCTTCGCCACCTGCCGCAGCAGGTTCCTACTGGTTTGGATGTCCGACGCGCAGCGCTCCAGACAGTCCAGTGCCCGGCTGTAGCGCTGCACGTCGCCTTGTCGTTCCAGATACAGATCCCCGGTGAAGCCCTCGACATAGACCACCGGCGGCTCCACCGACTGCCCTCTGCCGTCGGTTCCGAACTCGAGAATCACGAACGGGCCGGTGGAAAGTCCCAGCGGGACACCGGCGCTGAAGGGCAGGATGCGCAGCGCGACATTGTCACGGGTGCTCAGCTCCGCCAGGTGCCGCACCTGCGCCGCCATCACCTTGGCACTTCCCACCAACCGGTGCAATACCGATTCGTGCAACACCATTGCGACGCTGGCCGGATGGTGACGGCGGGTGATCAGGGCCTGGCGCTGCATCCGCAACTGCACGCGCCGCTCCAGCTCCGCCTCGGAGTCGTCCGGGTATCCGAGCCGGTTGAGGGCGCGCGCGTAGTCGGCGGTTTGCAGCAGTCCGGGTACCAGTTCGGACTGGTAGCAGGAAAGCTGCTGCGCGGATGCCTCCAAACCCACGTAGACGTCGAAATTCTCCGGAATGAGGTCGCCGTAGGAATGCCACCAGCTTTTCACCGCGGCCTGCTGGGCCAAACCCTTGAGCCCCTCGGCGATCTCGTCGGGGATGCCGTAGATACGGCACAGCTCCTGGATATCGATGGTGCGAATGCGATCGGCATTGCCCTTCTCGAGGCGCTGCAGGGTGCTGGCGCCCCACTCCATGAGTTTGGCCGCCTCCGCGATGGTCAATCCTGCCTGGGTGCGCCAATCCCGCAGATAGCGGCCGAGCTGACGGCGCGGCAGCGTCGAGGCGGCGCTCGGGGAATTCGCGGGACCAACTGACACAGCGCGCTCCGTTCTC
The DNA here is from genome assembly GCF_030766805.1 of Nocardia sp. CC213A. NCBI lineage: Bacteria > Bacillati > Actinomycetota > Actinomycetes > Mycobacteriales > Nocardiaceae > Nocardia > Nocardia sp. CC213A. Next base: position 225,089 of record NZ_JASFXA010000009.1, on the reverse strand, counting down.
GAGTGTTCACGCGCGGGCGGTCACCAAAACGCTGAAAGTCGTGCAGCACACCGGCTCCCGCCCGGTACGCAGATCGGTGTTCATCGACAGCATGGCAGGGGGGCTTCGTCCACTATGGACAATCCTGCTCTCCCGAACGGATTCGCTGCTGGGAATTCGCGCGTTTTTCCGTGGGAATCTGTGAAATCACTACGCCGAATGTCTGCTCATGGTGTGCTGAGAATGTGCCCGGGGCGGACAGCACCTCGGCCCCTACCTTGACTGAAACCTCCGGGCACGCTCCACAACTCGCACGCAGGGACAGGATTCACACGCAGGAACGAGGAGTTATGGCTGAACGCGTCACCCCCCGTCGTATCCGCAGACGTATCCACACCGCCCGTCTGGCAAACGGGTGGACAACCTGGGATTGTCACCCTCCGACGCCACACCGCACGGTGTGCGCGGCGGGAGTGGCGTAATGCAGCTGACCTCCTTGAACATGCATGTCGCCGGACTCATGCGGTGCCGGACCGACCCCGGCATCATGACCGTCGACCAGGCGCACGCGGCCATGCAGATGCACCTGGACTGCACGGTGGACACCTGTCGGGTGCGGCGGCGGGCCCGCGCCACCCTCGTCGACGAGGGGCGGTGTGTTCTCGATGAGCGCGCCCTGCCATAACCGCACCGCCGCGCACGGACCGGATCTGCTCGACCGCGCCACCCACCGATTGGTGTGGTTGCTGGTCGATATTCGCCGGGCCCTGCTCGCCGCACCGACCCGGCAGCCACCCGTACCCGCCCGCCGGAAGTGGCAGGCCGAACCGGGCACGTCTGGGGAAGGCGCCCGGCACCGCCGGTAGATCCGGTGAGGTTCCGACATCGCGACGGGCGTCGATCACCCCCGGTCACACCCGCGCGAAGGTTCGGCGTCGGGTCCGGGGCGGCCGTCACACCGCCGAACGGCCGCCTCGGGCCCGACTTTCAGCGCCGACCCGACAGTTTCCGACCTCGAGTCCGGTGGGCGCGGCCCCGATAAGGCTGTGGACGCTGTCGCTCCAGCGCGGGGACCGGTACCCGCTGTCGGTCGCGGGACGGGTACCGCGGAGTCAGATGCGGCTGTGGTCGGTGTACGGGGTGCGGGGGCCGAATTTGGGCTTGTGGGCGAAACCCGCCAACTCCAGGAGGCGCACCGCGCGATAGCGGTGTGGGCGCAGCGGTTCCAGATACTCGACCATGGCGTCGTCGTCGATGGGGCGGCCGAGCAGGGTCCAGCCCATGGTGGCGGCCAGGTGGAAGTCACCCACGGACAGGGCGTCCGCGTCGCCGAAGGCGCGCTGGGCGATTTCGGCGGCGGTCCAGACGCCGATGCCCGGCACGGTGCACAGCAGTCGCGCGGCGGCCGCGTGGTCCAGGTCCGCCGCCCGCTCCAGCTTCGCGGCCATTCGAGCCGCCAGCACAATGGTTTTCGAGCGCTGCGGGCCGACATTGGCGCGGTGGTAGACCCAGGACGGGATATGGCGCCAGGTCTCGGCGTCCGGCATCAGGCACAGGCTGTCCGGGGCCGGGCCCGGAGCGGGAGTCCCGTAGCGCCACACCAGCTTCCGCCAGGATTGATGCGCGGTGACCGTATGCACCTTCTGCTCCAGCACCGCCGGGACCAGCGCCTCGAACACCCGGCCGGTGCGCAGCATGCGCAAGCCGGGATTGCGCCGCAGCGCCTCGGCGATCTTGGGGTGCGCCGGGGCGAAACCGCTCAGGTCCTCGTCCAGGCACAGCATCCCGGGCAGCCGTTCCAGGAACTCCTCCGCACCCGGCCCCCAGGCACCGGCGTCGACCCCGTGCCGGTCGGCCTGGCGCAGCCGATACGTCACCGGCCCGCTGGGCAGGCGCGAGGCATGCCAGTGCGCGCCGTCGCGGGTGATGCGGTAGCAGGGGTCACCGGGACCGCGCCGCAGCGGCAGGACGGTACCGGCCAGGTCGATCGGACGATCGGAGCGCACGGTCCGCGTTCGCGGGGTCTCCGTCGTGGCTGCGGTCACCGCGCCATTCTGCGCTATCGCGCGGACGGTTCGGACCGGTATCCCGCCACCGGGTGAGCCGCACCACTCCGCTGCCACGACGCCCGGCAGCGCACCATGACGTCCCGTCGCCATGGAGCGACAACGGGGGACTTCGGCCGCGCCGCGGCCCGGTCGATGACATCCGCGCGACGGCGATGGAGCAACCGCGACAGCAATGCGGCAACACAGTGGCCGCGCCACAGCAGCCGCGCACGAGAGGGTGGTGCAGCACTGACGGCCGCCCACATGCTGCGGGCGACGCGGGCCGTCCCCGCACGCCACCATGCTCACGGCAAGGATGCCGTGAGCACACAGCGCCGCGCCGCGATCGGTGCCGTCATCTCAGCAGGGCGCGAGCATCTTCCGCTCGTGTACCTGCGCCACTCGGCGAGTTCGCGACACCGGACGCCATACGAAAGGTGTGCCGCGATGCCGTGGAGGTCGCCGGTATCGAGATGAGCGACCTGGACGCCTTGATCCCGCACCAGGCCAACGGCCGGATCATCGAGATCATGGCGCGGGTGCTGAAGCTGCCGGAGAGCTGCGCACTGGCCAATGACATCGAGGAGACCGGCAATACCTCGGCCGCCTCGATCCCGCTGGCCATGGAGCAGCTGTTGCGCGACGGCGACGCCAAGCCCGGCGGCACCGCCCTGCTCATCGCCTTCGGCGCGGGCCTGTCCGTCGGGTCTCCGCGCTGACGCGGTATGGCGTCGGTGGGCGCGCGATGAGGTCGTGCTGAGATGGGCGTACCGAAGGCGGGCGGCAATCGTGCGCGGTGGTGCGTCGCGCGGCTCAGGTGTCCCGCAGGAATTGGGCGAGGTGTTGGGCGGGACGTCCGGCCAGTTGGTCGGCCTGGGTGCGGCAGGAGAAGCCGTCGGCCAGGAAGACGGCGTCGGGGCCCGCCGCGCGCAGGGCGGGCAGCAGGGTGTTCTCGGCGACCGCGACCGAGAGGTCGTAGTGGCCGCGCTGCATGCCGAAGTTGCCGGCGAGGCCGCAGCAACCGGCGATCGGGACCACCGTCGCGCCGGTGCGGGCGAGGACCTCGCGATCGGCGGCGAAGCCCATGATCGCGTGCTGGTGGCAGTGCGGCTGCACCACCACCGTGGTGGCGGCGCGATCGGGTGGCCGCCACCGCGGCTGCTCCAGCAGGAATTCGGCCAGGGTCCGCACCGCCGCCGCGACCCGGGCCGAGCGCTCGTCGCCGGGCAGCAGGCGGGGCAGGTCGTCGCGCAGGGCGGCGGTGCAGGACGGTTCCAGCCCGACCACCAGGCCGCCGGCGCGCACATGGTCGACGAGGGCGTCCACGGTGACGCGCAGCCGGGTGCGCGCGCCGTCCAGCTGCCCGGTGCTGATCCAGGTCAGGCCGCAGCACACCCGGCGCTCGGGAATCCGCACCCGGTAGCCCAGTGATTCGATGAGGTCCACCGCGGCCGAGGCGATATCGGGGTCGAAGCCGTCGGTGAAGGTGTCCACCCACAGCATCACCTCCGGGCCGACGGCCGTGCTGCCGGTCCATCCGCGACGGAAACTCTTGTGCGCCAGCGCGGGCACCGGTCGGCGGGGATCTATTCCGGCCGCGCGCAAGCCGATTCGACGCAGCGGGCCGATCTTCGCGAGGGCGTTGACCGGCCGGGCCAGCCGCGAGGCAGCCGCCAGCCACCGCGGCAGCCGCCCGAGCGAGTAGTGGTCGAGCGGGCGGCGTCGCCCCCGGTAGCGGCGGTGCAGGGTCTCGGACTTGTAGGTCGCGATGTCCACACCGGCCGGGCAGTCCGCATGACATGCCTTGCAGGACAGGCAGAGATCGAGGGATTCCGCCACCGCGTCCGAACGCCAGTCGAGCGCGCCGCGCGCCACCTCCTGGAGTACGCGGGCACGGCCGCGGGTGCTGTCCTTCTCGTCGGCGGTGGCCAGATAGGAGGGACACATGAAGCCGCCGGAGGCGCGGGTATCGGCACGGCATTTGCCGACGCCCACGCAGCGGTGCACCGCGGTGCCGATATCGCCGTCGCCGGGATAGGCGAAGCCGCCGGCGGCGGACACCGGCCGCAGCCCGGCCAGCCGAAGATCGGTGTCGATCGGGCGCGGGTCGACCAGGACCCCGGGGTTGAGCACGTCATCCGGATCGAACAGCGCCTTGAATCCGGCGAAGGCGGCCAGCGCGGCGGGGGAGTACATGCGCGCCAACAGTTCCGAGCGGGCACGACCGTCGCCGTGCTCGCCCGACAGTGAACCGCCGAACTTCACCACCTGATCGGCGGCATCCTCCAGGAAGGACCGGAAACGTTGCGGTGCATCGGCGATCGGCAGATCCAGGCGCACATGAATGCAGCCGTCGCCGAAGTGACCGTAGAGCAGGCCGTCCAGGCCGTGATCGCGGGTGAGGGCCTGGAATTCGCGCAGATACGCGCCCAGACGCTCGGGCGGGACGGCGGCGTCCTCCCAACCGGGCCAGGCCGGAGTGCCGTCGGGGGTACGACCGGCCAGCCCGGCACCGTCGGCGCGAATCCGCCAGAGTGCCTGGGCCACAGCGATATCGGTGACGATTCGGGAATCGAGCGCATGGGCGGTGCGGCACAGCCGTTCGGCCGCCGCCCGCACCTGATCGGGGCTGTCGCCGCCGAACTCCACGAACAGCCAGCCACCGCCGCGCGGGAGCTCCGGCACCGTGCCGCGATGCGCTCGCACCGCGTCGACCAGGCGAGCGTCCAGGCCCTCCACCGCGATGGGCGCGCCCGCCATGACGGCGGCGATATCGTCCGCGGCGGTGGGCATATCGGGATAGCCGAGCACGACCAGCACGGTGGCGGCCGGAATGGGCACGAGCCCGACGGTCGCCTCCAGGAGCAGGCCACAGGTGCCCTCGGTGCCGACGAACGCCTTGGCGATCGACGAACCGCGCTCCGGGAGCAGGTGTTCCAGCGCATACCCGGATGCCTGCCGGTCGAAGCGACCCAGTTCGGTGCGGATGAGGGCCAGGTTCGCACGAGTGAATTCGGGCAGCCCCGGCACTGCGGCCGGATCGTCGGCGAGGGTGCGCTCGACGCCGGTACCGTCGAGAATGCGAAGTTCTCGCACCGTATCCGAGGTGCGCCCCCAGGCCACGGCGCGCGGGCCGCAGGCATTGTTGCCGATCATGCCGCCCAGCGTGCAGCGGTTCTGCGTGGACGGGTCCGGCCCGAAGCGCAGGCCGTGCGCGCCCGCCGCGCGCTGCAGGGTGGACAGCACCACCCCCGGCTGCACCCGGGCCAGCGCGCGTTCGGCGTCCACCTCCAGGATCGCGTGCATATGCCTGCTGAAGTCCAGCACGATCCCGGACCCGATCGCATTGCCCGCCACCGAGGTTCCGCCTCCGCGCGCGGTCACGGGCAGGCCCTCCACCAGCGCGAAGGCCAGCGTGGATTCCACATCCGCGACGGTGCGCGGAAAAACGACCGCCCGGGGCGGCACCCGGTAGTTCGAGGCGTCGGTGGAATACTCGGCGCGCCGCCGCGGCGAGGCGTCCACCTCACCCGCGATCCGGCCCCGCAGCGCCCGTTCCAGCGAATCGGTCACGCTGTCAGCCTAGGCGGCCCACCGCAGCGACGGTGCCCACCGGCGGGGAGCTGCACGAGACATCCCGGCGGCGGAGGCCGCGCTGGGCACAGCCGGATCGTCCGTCGTGCCAGGCGATCGGACATGTCTTCACAGGTACAGCCGCGCGATGCGGGTGGCGATGTCGTCCATGGTGTCCTGGTCGATGACCGCGATGGGTTCGCCGGTGAGCCAGTCGCTGGGCAGGGTGGTCGGCGCGACCAGGACGGCGGTGCCCACGGTGCCGAGGTCGTAGAGGTAGGCCCCGGCGGCGGGGCGCAGTTGCGGCCCGACCACCTGGACCACCAGCCGCAGGCCGGGCTGATCGTTGTTGTAGTTGTCGCCGGAGACGACCAGGAACATGGTGCCGCCCGGCATGACCGTGGCCGCCTGGGTGAGGATGATGTGGCCCCGCTGGGCGATCACCCACGCACTCCCCGGGCCGCCTGGAAGGCGGCGGCCTGTTGCTGCGCCCACTCGCCGCCCAGCAGTTTGTGCTGTTCCATCAGCGCCACGTCATTGCGCCGGGCATCGGCGTAGGTGACGCGGTCGATGGTTTCGGCGATCCAGGTGGAGAGGGGTTTCCCGGCGGCCGCGGCGGCGGCCCGAGCCGCAGCGGCCACCCGATCGGGCATGGTGATGCTGAGCTTCTCGGTCACACCGAAAATGCTACTGGCGGTCAGGAGCACGGGGGAGACCGCGGCGGGCCGGGCGCGGCGTTTCGCCCAGAGCGAAGGCGTGTCGCCCGGCGGATGGGCTTGCTCTCAACCTTTGTTGAGGTCTTACTGTCGGTGCCCTCGGGTTCCATAGACCCGAAGCGGTGAGGAGAGCGAGCATGAGTATCGAATCCGTGGCGTGGGATCAGCTGTACCGGCAGGTGCACGCGCCCAACGAGCAGCGTCCGCTGCGGCTGGCGACGGCACGGCGGATTCTGGCCTTCGCGCAGCGGCATCACCGCAGGCTGCTGGCCTTCCTCGGCTTCAGCGTGATCTCGGCGCTGCTGGCGGTGGCCGGTCCGGTTCTCGCCGGACGGGTCGTGGACGGCATCGTGCAGGGGTCCGCTCCGCGTGTGGTGGTGATGCTGGCGATCGTCATCGGCGTAGTGGCGGTGCTGGATGCCGCACTGGGCCTGATCATCCGGTGGCTGTCGGCGCGCATCGGCGAGGGGCTGATCTTCGACCTGCGCACCGCGGTGTTCGACCATGTGCAGCGCATGCCGGTGGCCTTCTTCACCCGCACCCGCACCGGCGCGCTGGTCAGCCGCCTCAACAACGATGTCATCGGCGCCCAGCGGGCCTTCAGTTCCACGCTGTCCGGAGTGGTCACCAATCTGGTGACGCTCGCGCTCACGCTGGCCGTCATGCTGCGGCTGTCCTGGCAGATCACGCTGCTCGCACTGCTGCTGCTACCGGTGTTCGTGCTGCCGGCGCGGGCCATGGGGCGCAGGCTGGCCGGAATCCAGCGGGAGGCGGCCGGACTCAATGCCGCCATGAGCACGCAGATGACCGAGCGATTCTCCGCCCCCGGCGCGACCCTGGTGAAGCTGTTCGGGCGACCGACGCAGGAGTCCTCGGAGTTCGCGCTGCGGGCGGGTCGAGTGCGCGATATCGGTATACGCACGGCCATGCTGCAAACCGTGTTCATCACGGCGCTGACCCTGGTGTCGGCGCTGGCCATCGCGCTGGTGTACGGCCTGGGCGGGTTCTACGCCCTGCGCGGACAGCTGGAAGCCGGTGCGGTGGTGTCGCTTTCGCTGCTGCTGACCCGGTTGTACTCGCCGCTTACGGCGCTGGCCAGCGCCCGGGTGGACATCATGTCGGCGCTGGTGAGCTTCGAGCGGGTCTTCGAGGTGCTGGATCTGAAGCCGCTCATCGAGGACGCGCCCGATGCGGGGGCGGTGCCGGACGGACCGGTGTCGGTGGAACTGGACGCGGTGGACTTCGGCTACCCATCGGCGGACAAGGTGTCGTTGGCCTCGCTGGAGGAGGTGGCGACGCTGGACACCCGCGGCGGGGAACAGGTGCTGCACCAGGTGTCGCTGCGCGCCGAGCCAGGTCAGATGGTGGCGCTGGTCGGCTCCTCGGGGGCCGGGAAATCCACCATCGCGCAACTGGTTTCGCGGCTCTACGACGTGGACTCCGGAGCGGTGCGGCTGGGCGGGGTGGATGTGCGAGAGCTGAAGGGCAGCTCCATCCAGGCCACCGTCGGGCTGGTCACCCAGGACGGGCACCTGTTCCACGACACCATTCGCAACAATCTGCTGCTGGCCCGGCCCGAGGCCGACGACGAGGAGCTGTGGGACGCGCTGCGCCGGGCGCGCCTGAGCGAGCTGATCGCATCGCTGCCCGACGGCCTGGACACTGTGGTCGGCGAGCGCGGCTACCGGCTCTCGGGCGGTGAACGGCAGCGGCTGACCATTGCCCGGCTGCTGTTGCGACAGCCGCGCGTAGTGATCCTGGACGAGGCCACCGCCTCGCTGGACTCGACCTCGGAGGCGGCGGTGCAGGCGGCACTGGCCGAGGCGCTCGACGGGCGGACGGCCCTGGTCATCGCACACCGGCTGTCGACGATTCGCAATGCCGATCAGATCGTGGTGCTCGAGCACGGGCGGATCGTGGAGCGCGGCACGCACACCCGGTTGCTGGCGGAGCAGGGGCGGTACGCGGAGCTGTACCGGACCCAGTTCGCGGACGACAGCCAACCGGCGGCGGCCTGAATTCGGCTGCGCGACGCCACTTCTCCTCCGGGCGCGGTGCCTTTCGGCACCGCGCCCGTGCTGTTCGGGGGGTTGCGGGTGTCCGTCTCGATATTTATTATGACTGAACAGTCAGTCATAATAGGAGTGATCATGTCCCCCAAACGGGTCGACAAGACCGCGCGGCGACAGGAGATACTCGACGCCGCCGTGCGAGTCTTCGCACGAAAAGGGTTCGCCGCCTCCCGAATCGACGATGTCGCCGCCGCGGCGGGCATCGCCAAGGGCAGCGTCTACCTGTACTTCGACAGCCGCGACGCGCTGCTCGAGGCCGCCTTCGAGCAGTACAGCGCCGAGGCGCTGGCCGCCGTCCAGCGCGCCGTCGACGGCGATGCCCCGGCGCTGGACCGGCTCGCCGAGCTGGTGCGCGGCGTCTTCGAGGTCTTGGCGGGCACACCCGACCACGCCCGCATTCTCTTCGACCTGTGGGCCACCGACTACATGAAGGACGTGTACCGCGAGCAGCGGCGCGTCATCGCCGGACTGCTCGCCGACATCCGGCCGGATCTGGGGGAGGCGCATGCGACGGTGATCGTCGGCGTCATCGAGGGGGTGCTGTTGCAGTGGCTCGTCGATCCCGACGTGCCCATCGGGAAACTGGCGCAGCCGATGCTGGATATCGTGCTCGACGGATTGCGAGAACGCCCATGACCTCCCGCTCCATCTCCGACTACCTCATCGCGCCCGACGCCACCCGCACCGAGCGCGTCCTCGGCTACGGCGCGGCCGCGCTCGGCGCCGCCGGGGCCGCCGCACTCGCGGTGCACGCGGAACTGTCCGCGCTGGCCGTCGGGGTCATCGCCGTCATCGCCTTCGACCTGTTCGGCGGGTCGGTGGTCAATGCCACCGCCTCGGCCAAACGGCATTTCCACCGGCCCGGCCGCACCGCGCGACACCACCTCGGATTCGTGGCCGTCCATGTGCAGCCGTTCCTGCTCGCCTTAGTGGTCCCCGACTTCACCTGGTACAGCGCGGCATTCGTGTATCTGCTGGCCCTGGGCGGCGCACTGGCCGTCCTGGCCGCACCCGCCGGGTCGCGCCGACCGCTCGGTTTCGCGTGGGTGACCCTCGCGCTGCTGATACCCCTCGACATTCCGGCCGTGCTGCTCTGGCTCACACCGGTGCTGCTGATCAAGCTGCTGCTGGCGCATCTGCAACCCGATGAGGTGCGCGGCACGGTCGCGCCGTCGGCCCGCTAGTCGCGTGTTGCCGAAACAGCAAGGAAAATTGCCACACCGGCGGAGGCGATTAGCGTCGTAGCCATGGGCGCACAGACACACGGACATACCCACGAACACGCGCACGGTGGCCACGGACACGGACACGGCGGCCACGACCACCTGACCCACGACGGCATCGACTGGTCGACCCGCATCGGGCACCTGCGGCGCGAGGACGCGGTGGCGGCCGAGGCCTGCGCCGGTATCGCGGCGCGACTGGTCGGCGGCCTGCCCGATGGGGCCACCATTGTCGATATCGGCTCCGGCGCGGGTGGCCAGGCGGCGGCCTTCGCGACCGCCCTCGCGGCCCGCGGCGGCGGGCGCGTCGTGCTGGTGGACGCCGTCCCGGAGTTGCTGACCGCCGCCGAGGAGGCCGTGCATACCGCACTGGGCGGAGGCGTCGCGGCGGAATCGGTGCGCGTGGACAAGGTGCACGCCGACGCGGCCGCCGATGAACTGCTGGACCGCGTACCCGTGGCCGACCTGGTCTGGGCGGCCCGTGCGGTCCACCATCTCCCCGACGAGCAGGCCGGTGTGCACCGACTCGCCCGGCTGGTGCGCGACGGCGGCTACCTGGCGCTGGCCGAGGGCGGATTGGCCACCCGCTATCTGCCCTGGGATCTGGGCCTGGGCGAGCCCGGCCTGCAGGACCGTCTCAATGCCGCACGCGATATCTGGTTCGCGCGGATGCGCGCGGATATGCCCGGATCGGTGCGCATGCCGTACGGGTGGGGCGTCGCGCTGGCGAAGGCCGGTATGGCGGAGGTGACCTCGTTCAGCGTGCTCACCGACCACCCCGCGCCCGCCGCCCCGGCGGTGCGCGAGGCCGCGGTGGAGTGGCTGAGCATGATGAGCGAGCGCATGGACGAGGAACTGTCCGAATCGGATCGGGACGCGCTGCGGGCGCTGCTCGACCCGGCGGCCGACACCTATGTCGGTCGCCGCGACGACATCTTCCTACTCAGCGCCGCCACCGTGCACGTGGGCCGCCACGGCTGAACAGCCGGCGGCCGTCGAATCTCGGCGGGTCACAGTGCGCGACCGCCGGTTCCACGGGAGCGGCGTGCGCTGCTCCGCTACGTACCCCCTCCGGTGATCGTTCCGGCCGGAATGCTCGCGGATCGCCGTGGCGTAGCGGTACGCCGCCCGGACCGTCCGACGGCCGGGCCCGGTGCCGCGAGCAGCCCGCCGACCTCGGTGAGCGCTGTGCTCAGAACTCTCCGGCTACGCCGAGGACGGTGCGCCCGGAGTGGGTGCCGTCCAGGATCGAGCGCAGCACCCGCGGGGCGTCGGTGACCGGCGCGTAGTTCTCCAGCAGCGAAAGATGGCGCGGTTTCAGGTCTTTCGCCAGTCGCGCCCAGAGTTCCCGCCGGGGTTCGATGGGCAGGTTCACCGAGTCCACCCCCAGCAGGGACACGCCGCGCAGGATGAAGGGCAGCACCGTGGTGGGCAGGTCCGGACCGCCGGTCAGCCCGGACACCGCCACGGAGCCGCCGTAGTTCACGGTGGAGAGAATGTGGGCGAGTGAGCGGCCGCCCACGCTGTCGACCACACCGGCCCACCGCGACTTGCCCAGCGGACGGATCTTGGCATCGGGATCCTCGGGCAGGCGGCCGATCACCGATGCCGCGCCGAGGGTGCCGAGCAGCTCACCGGCGTCGGTCTTGCCGGTGGAGGCCACCACCTCGAAACCGAGACCGGCCAGGATGTCCACCGCGACACTGCCGACCCCGCCGGTCGCGCCGGTGACCAGCACCGGCCCGGACTCGGGGGTGAGTCCGCGATCCAGCAGGGCCCGCACGCTCAGGGCGGCGGTGAAGCCGGCGGTGCCGAGTGCGGCGGCCTCGCGGGGTGTGAGGCCCTCCAGCGGTACCACCCACTCCGCCGGAACGCGGGCGTACTCGGCGAATCCACCATTGCGTGAAACACCGATCTCGTAGCCGTGGGCCAGCACGGGATCGCCGGGCGCGAAGGCCGGGTCCTCGGACGACACCACCTCACCGGTCAGGTCGATACCCGGAATGATCGGGTATTCGCGCACCACCCCGCCGCGCGGCGTAATGGCCAGACCGTCCTTGTAATTCGCACTGGAGAAGTGCACCTTGATCGTGACCGTGCCCGCGCCCAGGAAGTCGTCGCCGACCTCCTCGCGGGCCAGCACCACGGTGCCGTCGGATTCGCGTGCCACCATCGCCGAGAACGCCATGCAGCCGAGCATAGGCCGTCCGCCGATCACGGGGGCAGCGTCGCGTCGGGTGCGGATGCGGGTGCGCCGAGCGCGAGTCGGTCAGGAGAACTTCGGGGCGCGCTTGCCCAGGAAGGCGGCGATACCCTCCTGACCGTCCGCGGAACCGGCGGCAGCGGAGATGAAATCCGCCTCGGTGTTCATCTGCTCCTCCAGGGTGTGGCCGTGCGTGACCAGGAGCAGCTTCTTGACGTGGGCGTTGGCGGTCCTCGGGCCCGCGGCGAACTGTTCGGCCAGGTCGTCGACGGTGGCGGCGAGGTCGGCGTCGGGGACCACGCGGTGCAGCAGGCCCCACTCCAGCGCCTCGGCGGCCCGCAGGGTGCGGTTGGTGAGCATGAGTTCCTGGGTGCGGCGCAGGCCGATCAGGCGGGGCAGGTAGTAGGAGGAACCACCGTCGGGGCTCAGGCCCGCGCGGGTGTAGGCCATGGTGAAGGCGGCGGATTCGGCCGCGACCACCAGGTCGCCGGCAATAGCCAGGCTGAAACCCGCGCCCGCCGCGGTGCCGTTGACGGCCACCAGGAGCAGGGCGTCCATCCGGGCGAACGAGGACATGGCCTGATGCAGATCCTCGGCGAGGGATTTCACGTACGCGCCGGGGCCCTCCTCGGCGGCGGCCATCCCCTTGAGATCGCCGCCGGCGGAGAAGAAGCGGCCCGCGCCGGTGAGGATCACGACCTTCAGCGTCGGATCGTCGACACACTGTCCGGCCGCGGCGGCCAACTCCCGGCCGAGGGCGGCGTTGATGCCGTTGGCGGCCTCGGGACGATTCAGCGTGATGCGGGCGATATCGCCGGTCCGCTCGAACCGGATCGTCTCGAACTCGGCCGTGATCTCAGGTCGCTCGCTGCGCTCGCTCATGGGTGATCCCTTTCGTCGCTTGCGGACAGCATGGCAAATCCGGCTGCCGGAGGTGCTGCCGAGGCCCCGTTTCGCATTCGGTATCGGGGGCATAACAGTTCGTGTCCGATGGGTTCGGGCCGTCGTATGCTCGAGCGCAGTTTTTCGTGGAGGAGCATCGGTGAGCGGTTCCAATATGCAGCGGCACGCGTCGGCAGTGAAAACCCATCCATTGGAGCTGAGTTCGACCGGAAGTAGGCGAAAAGTCAACGGCGAGTGGGCTGTTCCCATGCAGATCCGCGCGGAGTCCCCGAAAGGCACTGTGACAGTGGATTTCACCCGCGCGTTCTGTCCGCACCGTGAAATCGATATGCGCGTCGACGTCGGCTCCGGGTCGGTGGTGCTGGTGGTGCCGCGCGGATGGCGGGTACACCTCGACGAGGTGCGCACCGACGCCGGACGCGTGGTGAACCGGGTCAAGCGCAAGCCGTTCCCGGGGGCCCGCGTGGTGCGGGTGAGCGGACATGTCGAGTCCGGCGTGGTGAAGGCCCGGTACCCGTACCGGTACCTCGGGACCTGGTTCAAGGGGCGCAGCCCGCACTGACCCGCGGCCGCTTCGGCAGCGGACCATTGCGTCGTCATCCGAACAGAACTAGATTCTGTATGTGCAGATTCGAGATCGGTTGCTGCTCGCGGCCGAGCGGCAGTTCGCGGAACACGGCGCGCTCGACGCCACCCTGAGCGGCATCCGCGCCGACGCCGGAGCCAGCGTCGGCGCGCTCTATCACCATTTCCCGGACAAGGCCGAGCTCTACCGTCAGGTCTGGGCCAATGCCCTGGCCGACTACCAGCGCCACTTCTGGACGGCGGTGGGCGACAGCGCCGACGCCGAATCCGGGATCCGCGCCGGAGTCGCGGCACACCTGCGCTGGGTCACCGACAACCGCCACCGTGCACAGGTTCTGACCTCCGCCCGACCCCCCGGCGTGCACGAGAGCGACAGCAACCGCGAATTCCTGCGCGCCGTCCTGCGCTGGTGGCGCACCCATGCCGGCTACGGCACGGTCCGCGAACTCGACTTCGACCTGCTCTACGCACTCTGGCTGGGTCCAGCCCAGCAGTACGCGCGCCTGTGGCTGGGCGGTGAGATCCACACCGCCCCGGTCGATGTGGCCGATCCGCTGGCCGACGCCGCCTGGCAGTCCCTCCGCACATCCCCGACCCGAGGACCCGCGTGACCAAGACCCTCGACCTCGACCTCGCCCGCACGGTGCTGGAGGCCCAGGCTTTCAGCCGGCTCGTCGGCGCCCGGATCACCGCCTTCGGCGACGGTTCCGCCACACTGGAAATCCCTATCCGCCCGGAACTGAGCCAGCAGTTCGGCCTGGTCCACGGCGGCGTCCTCGCCTACGCCGCCGACAACGCCCTCACCTTCGCGGCCGGAACGGTCCTGGGCGCCAACGTCCTCACCGGCGGATTCACCATCACCTATCTGCGCCCCGCCACCGGCGTGCGGCTGCGCGCAGTCGCCGCCGTCACGGGGTCGACCACACGCCAAGCCGTCGGCCACTGCGAGATCTACGCCGATGACGAGAACGGCGAATCGGCGCTGTGCGCGGTCGCGCAGGGGACTACCCGCTCGGTCGAACGCGAACTGAACGGAAGCGGCACCGCCTGAGCTGAGCGCATCCGCGGTCATCGCCGCCCGCGCGTTTGGGCGGGAAGCCCGGCTCAGGTGGTGTAGCCGCCGACCAGATCGCTGTTCTGACGGGATGCGGCGTCATTGACCCCGATGATGTAGCCGTCGGGATCAGCGAAGTAGAACTCACGCGTGCCCGTGTGATCGGTCGAGGGTCCACGCAGGATGTCGGTGACCGCGGCACAGGTGTCGAGCATGGCCTGGAAGTCCTGGACCTCGAGATAGAACATGCCGGTGAACCCGATCGGCTTGCCCGTCAACTCCGGCAACCAGTCCTGCAATTGCGCATTTCGATACAGCATGCCGCAGAACTGGCCGTCGAATACGAGCATGTGGATATCCTCGGGGCCCGTCGCGGTTCGACTGTCCACGGTGAACCCGAGCTTCTCGTAGAACGCCTTGCTCACGGCGGTGTCCTGCACGCCGAGACAGGGGACGAACGGCATGTGTCTGTCCTTTCGTTTCGTGGGCTAGCCGCGGATACGAGCTCAGTCGAGGTGTTTGACCAGGATGTCGTAGTCGCCCGCCAGCCTATGGGGTGTCCAGCCCTGCGTGCGGTAGAGCCGTTGGGCGGGTTGGTTGTCGCGATGCACACCCAGCGCCAGGGACCGCACACCCGCCTGGGCGGCGGTGTCCTGCAATTGGCGCAGCAAGGCGGTCCCCAGACCACGGCCGCGTGTGGCAGCGGTGGTGGCGATCGTGAGTTCGGGGGTGTGGTCGTCGACGAATGCCGGTGAGGCGACCGATCGGTCGAACAGCCGCACCCAGGCCGCACCGACGGGCGTGCCGTGCGCGTCCTGGGCGATGACGCCCAGGTCGGTCGGACCACCCCAGTCGGCGACATACCGGTAGGAGTCCGGGGTGCCGGGTAGCTCATCGAGGGTGAGCAGGTGCCCGGAGGCGTGGGCGGCTTCGATCAGCATGCGCGTCAAGAACGGTTGATCGTCGGATGTGCTCGCACGCAAGGTGAATTGGGAAGTAAGCATGATGACCTCGGTGTCGGGGAGGTTCGGAGAGTGCTGAACGAGTGTCGAGCACCCACCGCACCGCCGCGCCGGGTCCGCGTGTCAGCGGGTGATGGGACGGAGCCGATGCCGCAGCCGTTCGCTGTGCTGCCCGTATCCGGGATCGTTGAGCGGCGCGTCGAGAAAATCGTTGTGCCGCAGTCGCCGTCCCAGCCGGGATTCGAGGCAGCCGATACACAGGATGCTGTCGGGTCGGGCTCCCGCGTGCTGCCAGAGGGCGTCGTGCACGGTGTACCACTCGTCGGGGCCATCGAGCGGCGCGGTCGGCACCGCGCAGTCATGGCACGGGAACTCCGCTCGCGCGGGACGCGACGATTCCCCGGTACCTCGCCGCCCCTCCACCGTTCGGATACGCCGCACGAGTCGGCGTATCGATTGCCGCAGGGGCCGAATCACTGCCGCCATGGCGGTGCCTCACGCCGTCGCACGCCGTTGCACGCTGCCCTTCTTCAGGCATGAGGTGCACACCTTCATCCGTACGGGAGTGCCGTCTTGCACGGCGCGTACCGACTGGATGTTCGGGTTGAACCGGCGGCTGGTGCCCTTTGACATAGCGCTGTTGGGCGCGGCGCCCGGCGCGCGCGACGCGTTTGCCGAAGCTGGGTTTCTTGCCGCACACATCGCAGTGGGCAGACATGGACTCTCCTTTCTCGAACGTGTTCGCCGTCGGTCCGATCGGCGGATCACAAGGGACAGCGTTGGACGCGATCACGGAATGCGCGAGCCGACTTCCGGTCGCCCTTCACCGAAAATCCGCACGCTGACCAGCGCCGGAACATCGTGGAAGCCGGTTCTGGCGCCCGCTGGATCGTGCGAATCGCATTCGATTCGATGCACAATGCACGAGTTCAGATCCAGCCCCGGGTGGTGGCGATCCGGATGGACTCGATGCGGTTGCGGGCACCGATCTTGCGGTTGACGGCGGCGAGCTTGTTGCGAATCGTCCCTGCCGAAAGGTGCAGTGCCGCCCCGATTTCCTCCGGCGTGTGCCCGTACGACGCGAGTCGCAGGATGCCGACCTCGCCCGCACCGAGCGGATTGTCGGGGGTGTGCAGGGCTTCGGCCACAGCGTGCGGCTCCAGCACCCGTTCGCCGTGCGCGACGCGATTCACGGTGTCGGTCAGCGCTTCCAGGGGTGCACTCCTGCTCAACAGCCCGTCCACCGGGGCCGTGAGTGCGCGGCCGAGCAGGTCGGGCCGGTTCGGTGGCGTCACCAGCACCACCCTGCAGTCCGATGGCGCGGATCGAAGTCGGACCGCGACCGAGATCCCGTCCAGCCCGGGCAGATCGGCGTCCAGCACCGCGACACTCGGAGCGGTGCGCACGGCGCACGGCGCCACCTCGGTACCGGTGGCCACCTGCGCGACCACCTGTATCCCGGGGATCCCGGACAGCACCGCGGCCATCGCTTCGCGGGGCAGCCGCAGGCCGCTCGCGATCAGTACTCGAATCATGGGACTTCCGTTTCCGGCAATGCCGACGTGATCGGAGGAATGGACATCCGAAGGCACCCCCGAGCCGTCCCCACACATCCGGTAGGGGACGGCTCGGGCTCAGCCTCGCGGCTGCCGGCGCGGCAGGAGGAATATCAGCGCCCACATCAGTACGAGTGCGCCGATGACGTACCGGAGCGCTGCGGCGAACGCGTCGGTCACTTCGGTGCCGTGCGCGCCCGCGGGTGCGTGCACGAAGTACGCCACCGAGGTCAGTGCGATGCCCAGTGCGGTGCCGACCTGCATCGCGGTGTTGAACACACCCGACGCCGCACCCATATCCGCCGGATCGACCTGTCCGAGTGCCAATCCGGCCAGGCCCGCGCCGATCATGCCGAAACCGCATCCGAGCGCGAGCATCGGCGCGACCGCAGCGGCGAATGGCACCTCGGTGCCCTGCACGCTGACCAGCAGCTGATAGCCCAGCAGTGTCGCCGCGACCAGCAGCGCGCCGGCCTGGGGGACTCGACGCGCGTGTGCGAGAGCGAGTTTCGAGGCGATCATCGCACCACCCATGCCGCCGATCGCCACGGCCGCGGCGGCCGGTGCGAACCGCGCCGGAGACAGCCCGAGACCGTCCTGCATGAACAGGGTCCAGGTCAGCAGGAACACCCCCGAGACCAGCCCGAAGATCAGCTGGGAGGACACGCCTCCGACGAAGGACCGGCTCCGGAACAGTGTCAGCGCCAGCAGCGGTGATCCGTTCCCAGCGATCTTGGTGCGCTGGTGCGCCACGAACGCCGTCAGCACCGCGACACCACCGATCATCATCGCCACACTCCACGCGGGCCAGTGGTACTGCCCGCCCACGGTGAGTGGATAGACGATCAGCAGCAGTCCGGAGCTGCACAGTAGGATGCCGAGCGGATCCAGACGCCGCGCGTGCGGGTCACTGGACTCCGGGATGAACCGCAGCCCGAGTGCTACCGCGGCCAGCCCGATCGGAATGTTGATCAGGAAGATCGAGCGCCAGCCCAGCTCGAATAGATCCGCGCCGGTGAGCACGCCGCCGAGCACCGGGCCGAGCACCCCACCCAGCGACATGATCAACCCGTACAGGCCGAATGCCTTGGCGCGCGCCGCGCCGTCGAAACTGACATACAGCGTGGCCAGTACCTGCGGCACCATGACCGCCGCGGCCCCGCCCTGTAGCGCTCGCGCCGCGATCAGCATCGCCGGTCCGGTTGCCAGGCCGCACAGCAGTGAGGCCAGGGTGAACGCGCCGGTGCCGAGCAGGAACACGCGCTTGCGGCCGTACAGGTCGCCGAGGCGGCCGCCGGTGATCAGCCCGAGCGCGAACACCAGGGTGTACGCGGCCGGAATCCATTGCACCGCCGCACTTGTCGCGCCGGTCTCGGCCTGGATGGTCGGCAGCGCGGTGTGCACGATCGATCCGTCGAGCGCATTCATCAACTCGGCGACCAGTACCACCACCAGGGTGATGGTGAGAGCCCGTCCCGCGGCGCCGAGGGGGCCGCGAGCACGGGCGGTGTCGAGGGTTTCCGAAGACACGAAAACCTCCTGTTCTGACAGCTGGTAGAGATACGGGTAGGCCGGGGCCCACGCACGCCAACTGCGCACAGGAGGGGTGGGGAGGGTACGACAAAGCCCAGGCCATCGGGGTACAAGCCGTCCACGACCCGACCCGGGCACGCACGCGGCGGCTCACGAGGTCGGTGCCGGAACAACGGCTACTTGGCCTGGGAGATAAGTCATCACCTCGAAACTCGATCGGAGCGGATTACGGATTACCGCTAGGTACATTTGTACCTTTAAAGGAGTCGCCGGCGCAGTCGATATGAGCCGACTCACATTAGGTACCTATGTACCTTGGAGGGTCCGCGAGGAGAATCCGGACGGGCCGAGACGGGAGGTGCCGATGAGCGAGCCGCTCGAGCAGCGCCCAACCCCGCCGCGGCGCCGCCGATTCGACCCGCACCGGCGCGAACGCATCGCCCGCGCCGCGATCGAGGTCATCGGCGAACGCGGCGTGGAGGGGTTGACCCATCGCGCGGTCGCCGCGGCCGCCGACGTCCCGATCGCCGGCACCACCTACCACTACAAGGACAAAGAAGAACTGCTGACCGCGGCGCTCGAACTCTGCGTCGCGGACTACGCCGCGCTCATGGCCGCTATCCCGGCAGCAGACCCGGCCATGACGATCGAAGGGATCATCGATCAGACCGCCGAGGCCCTGATCGGCTGTTTCACCACCGAACGCACTCTCACCACCGTGCAGCTGGAGCTGTACGTCGCCGCGATTCGGCGTCCCGCGTTGCGCCCGATCGCCGACCGGTTCACCGAAGCCACCCGGACCATGTACGCCCACTACACCGACACCGACACCGCGGCGTTGCTCACCGATACCGCACAGGGAATCACCCTGCGCGGCATAGCAACCGACACCCCGCCCACCGCCGAGCAGATCAGCGCCCTGCTGCGCCATTGCTTGTCACATCACCGACCACCGAGAGGTCACCACGACGAGGGCTACGCGGCACCCGCCCGGTCACCGATGAATATCGCAGCACCCCCTGAACAGTACCGATAGCCGAAAAGCATGCGGGCCGTGGCTGTTTCATGTGAAACAGTCACGGCCCGCATGAGATCGCCGGAAGGTTGCCGTCAGGCTGTCCTGGCCAATCGACGGTCCTCCAGCGCCGGTTCGGCAACCGGCTCGATCGCGTAGGCCAGGATCTCCGCCACATCGGCGACCGGCCGGACGTCCAGCGCCTCCAGCACCTCGGCGGGCACCTCGTCCAGATCCGGCTCGTTGCGGGCCGGGATGAAGACGGTCTTCAGGCCCGCGCGCTGGGCCGCCATCAGCTTCTGCTTGACGCCGCCGATGGGCAGCACCCGGCCGTTGAGGGTGACCTCGCCGGTCATGCCGACATCGGCGCGGACCTTGCGGTCCAGGGCCAGCGAGACCAGAGCGGTGACCATGGTGACGCCCGCCGAGGGACCATCCTTCGGCACCGCGCCCGCCGGGAAGTGGATGTGGATATTGCGATCCAGCACCGACGGTTCGATACCGATCTCCTCCAGGTGGGAGCGCACGTAGGTGAGGGCGATCTGCGCCGACTCCTTCATGACGTCACCCAGCTGGCCGGTGAGGGTGAGCGAGCGCTCGCCCTCGGCGGCATTGGCCTCGATGTAGAGCACGTCGCCGCCCAGGCCGGTGACCGCCAACCCGGTCGCCACACCCGGGACCGCGGTGCGTTCCACCGAGTCCGGGGTGAAGCGGGGACGACCCAGGTAGTCCTTCAGGTTGGGCAGGTCGATGGTCAGCGATGCCCGGTCGGCGTCCTCGTAGCCCAGCGATGGGTCGTAACCCAGTCCAGCACTGACGATTTCGTCGAAGCCGTCCTGGGACAGCTTGGTCGCTGCCTTGCGCAACGCCTTCGCGATCAGCCGTTCCAGCTGCCGCACACCGGCTTCCCGGGTGTAGTCGGCCGCGATCTCGCGCAGCGCCGCGGCGGTGATCGAGACCTCCTGTGGGGTCAGGGCATTGCGCTCCAACTGCCGCGGGATGAGGAAGTCACGGGCGATGGCCACCTTGTCGTCCTCGGTGTAGCCGTCGACGGTGATCACCTCCATGCGGTCCAGCAGCGGGCCGGGAATGGTCTCCATGACATTCGCGGTCGCGATGAACAGCACATCGGACAGGTCCAGATCGAGATCCAGGTAGTGGTCGCGGAAGGTGTGGTTCTGCGCCGGGTCCAGCACCTCCAGCAGCGCCGCCGCGGGATCGCCGCGGAAATCGGAGCCGACCTTGTCGATCTCGTCCAGCAGGACGACGGGATTCATCGAACCCGCCTCCTTCATGGCGCGCACGATCCGACCGGGCAGCGCGCCCACGTAGGTGCGGCGATGCCCGCGGATCTCGGCCTCGTCGCGCACCCCGCCCAGGGCGACGCGCACGAACTTGCGGCCCAGCGCCCGCGCCACGGACTCACCCAGCGAGGTCTTGCCCACGCCGGGCGGGCCGGCCAGCACCAGCACCGCGCCGGAACCGCGACCGCCCACGACCTCCAGGCCGCGCGCGGCCCGCCGGGCGCGCACCGCCAGGTACTCGACCATGCGGTCCTTCACCTCGTCCAGGCCGTGGTGATCGGCGTCCAGGACGGCCCGCGCGGCCGCCACATCGGTGCTGTCGGTGGTCTTCTCGTTCCAGGGCAGCTCCAGGACGGTGTCCAGCCAGGTGCGGATCCAGCCCGACTCGGGGCTCTGATCGCTGGCGCGCTCCAGGCGGCCCACCTCGCGCAACGCGGCCTCGCGCACGGAGTCGGGCAGGTCGGCGTTCTCCACCCGGGTGCGGTAGTCGTCCGCGCCGTCGGGCTCGTCCTCACCCAGCTCCTTGCGAATGGCGTTGAGCTGCTGACGCAGCAGGAATTCACGCTGGGTCTTCTCGACCCCCTCGCGCACATCCTCGCTGATCTTCTCGCTGACCTCGGTTTCGGCGATATGCGCCTTGGTCCAGGCGATCAGGCTGGTCAACCGCGTTGCGGTATCCGGTGTTTCGAGCAACTCGCGTTTCTGCTCGTTGCTCAGCCACGACGCCCACCCGGCCGCGTCGGCCAGGGCGGACGGATCGGTCAGCTGGTTGACCGCGTCGATGACCTGCCACGCCTCACGACGTTGCAGCACGGCGACGACCAGCTTCTTGTACTCGTCGGCCAGTTCGGTGGTGCGACCGTCGACGGCGGGCGTCTCGACCTCCTCGGCCTCCACCCACAGCGCCGCCCCCGGCCCGGTCACGCCGTGTCCGATCTTGGCGCGCCGCTCGGCCTTCAACACCGCGGCGGGCGCACCACCACGCATCCGACCGACCTGTTCGATGGTCGCGACCACACCGTAGGTGGCGTACCCCTCCTCCAGCCGAGGCGCGAGCAGCACCTGTTCGACCTTGCCGGCCCGCGCGGCATCGATGGCGGCCTGCGCGGATTCGTCCAGCTCGATCGGCACGACCATGCCGGGCAGCACGATCGGATCGGTCAGGAACAGGACCGGCAGGTTCTGTGCAGTACTCACGTCTTCGACCCCTTCCAAGGTTGAGCGTTACCTACTCAACCCCGCACCCCACGGTCTTGTTCCGACCGACCGGTTCGCCCCTGGCGAACACGGGTGAGCCCTCGCTCGATTCCTTCCTTCAAGAACCGTCGCGTGTACGGGAGCTACAGGTCGCGGGCGGCCAAGGTGTCGTTGAGGGCGAGCGTGGCGTGGATCTGTGCTTGCTTCTGCAGCGCTTGGAGTCGCATCCACAGGACGTCGGTTTGTGTGGTCCCTGGCTGCGCGGCGCGGGCGAAGGCGGACATCGGTTTGCCCTCCGCACGGGACTGCGTCTGCTCCAGCAGTTCCTGGAGTGCTTGGTTCGCCTTTGCCGCCAGCGCGTCGGCGCGATCCGCGTGTGACCCGCTCATACCTGTCGATGCTACGTCGACCGCTCGACAACCAGCTAGCTTCCGCTGACAGCACTCGCACGCATCACCCAGCGGGGTGCGACCGGTGCGGCCGATAGTTCTCCGGGTGCGTCGGTTGTCCGTTCGCCCAGCCGAAACCGGACGATTCGTGGCAGCATGGCTTGGCATCCACGTCCTCCACCGTTCGGGGAGATCGACTATGAGCAACAGTCCCAATACTTCCGGTGAAGTGGTGTTCGATTACACCGCTTCGGCCGCTTATACCGCTGCCGCCGCCCAGGCTGCCGAGCTGCTGTCCGCGGCGTCTGGTGGGGCCGCGCGGGCTGCCGCGTTCGACCTGTCCGGGTTGGGTGCGCTCGGTGAGGATTTCGCTGTGGCGTGGGCGGCGGCCTGGGGGAATCTGGGGAAGACCGTGGGGACGGCGGCGGTGCTCACCGATGCCTATGGGCAGGCCGTCAAGGCTTGGGGGGAGGTCATGGCGGCCACGGACGCGCACAATGCCGGAGCGATCGGGGCCGCGGTGGCCGATACGACGGTGCGAGAGGTGTAGTCGTGGTCAGGAGCGACGCGGATACCACCACGGTGGTCACCGAGCCCACCATCGTCTCCACGCTGGTCGGACCGCTGCTGCGACTACGGGCGGCGCTCGGTGACGGGGCGCGGCCGGACGCGGCCACCCTGGCGGCGCTCGGGGCCGTGCCCGCCGCCATTCGGGATTCCGACGAACCGCATCGGGTGGGGGCCACCGGACTGGAATCGGCGCGGACGGCGGTGGCGGCGGTGCCCGCCATCACCCGCACGCGCGACGAGGTGGCGGCGCTGGTGGACACCTCGACGGGGCTGGGGGCGACCCTGGCCGCCGCCTACGCCACCCGCGACACCGCCGCGGCCGAACTCGATCAGCTCATCGCCGACTTCCGGGCCAAGGCAACGGTGTTGGCGAACAACGCACGCTCGCAGGCCGACGCCGACCAGATCGTGGAACTCGCCACCGACTACATCCGGGACGGGGTGCGGGTGGTGCAGACCGCCAACGGTGAGATGGACGCCCACACCGCCACCGTCAACACCCTCGGACTGGGCGAGAACGCGCCCCGGGTCACCGTGCCCACCGGCTTCCACCCCGGCGCGCCCACCTGGAACGGGATCGGCGGCACCGGCGGCGGTTACTCCGGCGGCGGCTACTACAGCACTCCGACGCTTACCTACCGCCCCGACACCGCGACGACCACCGATCCCGTACTGGCCGCGCAGCACGCGCTGCAACTGGCACTGATCAACGGCGGAGTCAGCCTGGGCTCGAGCCTCATCGACGCGGGCGTCTCGGTCGGCACCCACCTGATCGACACCGTGGCCGGCGTGATCACCCACGCCATGGACAAGGGCGTGGAAGTGGCGACCACCGGCATCGACGCCCTCGCCACGGTCGGCACCACCGCCGTCACCCAGGCCGTCAACCCCGCCACCGCCAACCAGAACAACAACGGCACCGGCAGCACGCCCGGCGGCGAACTGTTCCCCGGCCTGGCACCCGCGGAGCCCGAGATACCCGACGACACACCGGATCTGAGCTTCAATCTCGGCGACGAACCGGCGGAACTCGCCCCGTACCCGACCGCGCCGGATACCGGAAACAGTGCGCCGCAGCAGGATTCGGCCCCCTCGGCGGGTTTGCCGGAGGAAGACGCCGGTCCCGGGCCCGGCGGGGTGCTGCCGCCCCCGATCGTCGCCCAACCCGCCCCCCAGGAGGAACGCCCACCCCGGCGCGACGGCCAGCTCGGCGTGACACCGGCGGCCCGCACCAGCTGAACCGCCCGCGGACCCCAGGGGGAATCACGTGACCAAGGATCAGACCCCGAACCCATTCGTCCTGGGCGGTGGGACGGGCCTGCCCGCCTACGCCGGAATGCCCGACCTGCCACCGGCTCCCGCACCCGAATCGGAGCCCGCGAAATCGGAGGAACCGGAACCGGATTACGGCGGCCCCGCCGCCAGCGTCACCGACAACGGGGACACCTGGGGACAACCCGCCAACGCCCACTACGCGGACCACGACCACGAGGACGGCCCCGCCGCGAGCGTGACCGACCGGGGTGAGAGCTGGAACGTGCCCACCGGCCGCGGACGGCACGCCCTACCCGACCCCGAGGACGAGGAATTCGTGTACGGCGCACCGAACCGCGCCGTCGATCCCGTGCTCGGGGCCGACACCACCGGCGTGGACCCGCCCGCGCCGATCCCGGCCAAAGTCGCCGCCCACACCGGCAATTGGGATGAATGGCTCGCCGGTCCCGCCCGGGGCCGCAGCGCGGAACACCTACCGCGGGACACCAACGCGCGCGCCGACGACGAGCAGGACACCCCCGACGACGACACCGGCTACTCCGGTTACAGCACCACCGCGCGCCGCAGCGTCGTCGACCGGACCGGCCGCATCAAACCGGTACTCGGCCGCCTGACCCCCCGCCGCGACCACGACGACTACGAGGGCACCCGGACGCGCGGCACCCTGGTGGCCGTCGCCACGGTGGGTGCCGCCGCCCTGCTGATCGGCGTCATCGTGGCGGTCAACGTGAACCTCGGCGACACCGCCGACACCGCGGCCGTCACCAGCACGGTCACGCTGGTGCCCGCCACCACCGACAGCGTCACGCCCGTACCGGAGAACTATCCGCACGCCACCGCCAACTGCTTCGCCACCCGCACCGAGACCACCGTCATCGGTGCGGGACCCGGCGACCCCGCCACCGCGCCCGGCGCGATCCTGGCCTTCGAATGGGCGTACTACGTGGACCGCAATGCCGCCCGCGCCCGCGAACACGTGGCCGCCGACGCCACCGTGCCCGACGCCGCCACCATCCAGGCCGGAATCGACGAGGTGCCCGACGGCACCCGCTACTGCGTATTCCTCACCCGCGCCGACGCCGATGGCAACACCTGGCAGGTCGAACTGCACGAGCAGTACCCCACCGATCCCAGCCCGCAGAAGTTCGCGCAGATCGTCACCACCCGCACCGACGGGGAGCGGGCGCTGATCACCGCCATCTCGAAGCGCTGACCGGACGAATCTCACTCCCAGACGGCGGTTTCCGGGTCGATGCCGTGCGCACGGGCATTGCTCTCGATGAGGGCGCGCAGCCAGACGGCCAGACCGGGCGCCATGGCGTCGTAGTAGGCGGCGAAGCCCGGATCCTCGGTGTAGCCGCGCGCCAGCAGCACGTGCATGGAGTGGGTGCAGTGGAAGTACGCGCGCAGGGAATCGCGATGGCGTTCGGCCAGCTCGGCGGCCGCGGCGCTGCCGGGGGTGACGCCCGCGCGGAACGCTTCGGCCAACTCGGCGTGCAGTGCTTCCACGGAAGCGACTACGTTTCGCCACTGCTCGGGCGAGCGTTGCGCCGCCTGTTCGGCGTACTGCGCCCACTGCGGCGTATCGCCCCAGCGTTCCCGCGCCTCGCCGACCCAGGCCGGTTTCCAGTCGCCGCCGAATATCGCCACCTGCTCTTCGGGGGAGAGCAGCAACCCGGACTCGCGGGCTTCGATCAGCCGGTCCAGGGCGGTGCTCATACGCTGTAGTTCGGCGATGCGCTCAC
Source organism: Nocardia sp. CC213A (assembly GCF_030766805.1). Classification (NCBI taxonomy): domain Bacteria; kingdom Bacillati; phylum Actinomycetota; class Actinomycetes; order Mycobacteriales; family Nocardiaceae; genus Nocardia; species Nocardia sp. CC213A. Next base: position 199,187 of record NZ_JASFXA010000009.1, on the reverse strand, counting down.
GCAGATGATCCCGTTGGCGCAGGAGCGATTCCAGGGCGTCGTCGGCGTCGGCCTCCAGCAGCGCCGCGATCTCGGTGAGGGGGACGCCGAGCTCCCGATAGACCAGCACGCGGTGCAGGCGGGCCAGATCGGCGGGCGTGTAGAGGCGATAGCCGGAACCGCTGCGATCGGAGGGGCGGACCAGGCCGATGGAATCCCAGTGGTGCAGGGTCCGGACGGTGACGCCGACCAGAGTGGCGACGGCACCGACCGTGAGAGCCCGCGGTGGTTCGGTCACTCGGATGGCCCTTCGATTCCGACGGAGCGCAGATATTCGGCGGAGGCGCTGTCCGGATCGTACGGGCGCGCGGCGGTCATGATGACACGGGCGCGCTCGGGGGTGACGATCTCGAGTTCGACCGAGTTCCAGGGCATGACGCGCGGCCCCGTGGTGCAGCCGGGCAGCAGCCGCTCACACGCCTGGGCGATCCCATCGAGCTGGCCGAGCACACAGGAGAAGGTGACGCTCTGCACCGGTGTCGCGGCCGGCTGTTCGCCCGGAACCAGCAGCACGTCCTGGAACATCCAGCGACGCAGGTGGGTGACCTGCCCGGGCACGGTGAACAGGTCGAAGAAGCCGAGGCCACGCTCCCAGAAATCCACCGACGCGGACAGGTCCGAGGTCGGCAGGGTGACGAACATGGGCATGCCGTAGATACCGCGGAACAGTTCCGGCGGCTGGGCGTCCGGACCGGGCACGGGCACGGGGCTGACGTCGAAGGCGGGGTAGGTGTCTGTCATGACCACAGCGTCGGGCCTGACGTCGCGTGAGGGTCAAATCACGTCGTTTCCTGAGAGAAACCGCAGGAAACGCACAGGCTATGTCCAGACGCGCCGGGCACCCTGGGCAGTGATGGAACGTGCCGATGTGAGCTAGGGGTGCCGAATGGTCGAGCTGGAGATCGAGGGAACCACCGCGACGGTGCATGTGACCGGTACCCACCGGGTACTCGCCCTGCGCGAACACGTGCGCTTCGATCTGGCCCACGTCACCGGGATCGGACCCGCGCCGGTGGATATGCGGCCGCCGTGGCTGCGCGCGCCCGGCACCTTCTTTCCGGGTGTGATCGCCGCGGGAATCTTCCGGGGCAAGGGCCGCAAGGAATTCTGGGACACCCGCTTCGACGGCCGCGCCGTGCTCGTCGAACTGGCGGGCACCGACTTCACCCGCCTGGTCGTGGACGTGGAGGATCCGGAGGCGGCCCTGCGCACGCTGACCCGCGCCGCCCGGGCCGCCTGAGGCTCGCCGGTCCGCCGGTCCCGATCAGATCAGATCAGGCCGGTGCGGCCCGGTGCAGCTCCAAGGTGCAGCATTTGACGCTGCCCCCGGCCTTGAGCAGCTCCGACAGGTCGATGCCGACCGGGTGGTAGCCGCGCTCGCGCAGCTGATCCGGCAGCGTCGTGGCGCGATCGGTCAGGAATACGTGGTAGCCGTCGCAGACTCCGTTGAGCCCCAGCACATTCGCGTCGGCCGCGGTGGCGATCAGGGCGTCGGGGAACATGGCGTGCAGCAGGCGCGCACTGTCCGACGAGAAGGCCGGGGGATGGAACGCGATGGTGTCACCGAGTGGCATGAGCGCCGTATCCAGGTGGTAGAAGCGGGGATCCACCAACTCCAGCGAAATCACCGGACGACCGAAGAACCGCTCGGCCTCCCGATGCGCGGCCGGTGCCGTGCGGAAACCCGTGCCCGCCAGGATGCGCCCGCCGACGACCGCGAAATCGCCTTCGCCCTCGTTGATTTCGGTCGCGGCGCGCACCCGGGTCAGGCCGCGGGCGCTGAACCAGCGGTGATAGGCCGGGCCCTCGGGCACCCGTTCGGCATTGGCGAAGCGGGCCGAGAGCGCCGCGCCGCCGACCACCAGGCCGCCATTGGCGGCGAAGACCATATCGGGCAGCCCCGGTTCCGCGGCGATGACATCCACCCGATGGCCGCACCGCTCGTAGGCGGCGCGCAGGGCGTCCCACTGGGCCAGGGCCAGCGCCCGGTCCACGGGCGCGGAGACGTCCATCCACGGGTTGATGGCGTAGGTGACGTCGAAATGCTCGGGGCGGCACATCAGGTAGTGCCGGGAGATCGGGCGACGCGCGCCGGGGGGTTCGGGGGCGCGCAGCGTGGCTATCGAGGTCATCGACACTCCGTCCGAATCGGTGACACAGCAGTGATCACGACGGTATTGCGCGTATCGTTGCGTGGAAAACACTGATCTGTTGCGCAGATTCGGACAAGAACAGCGGATCATTGCGCACCGACGAAACGGACGGTGCCCCCGTGGACGAGATCGACCGCCGCATCCTCGCCCATCTGCTGCGGCACGCCCGCGCGTCCTTCCAGGAGATCGGCGCGACCGTCGGCCTCTCGGCCCCCGCGGTGAAGCGGCGGGTGGACAAGCTGGTGGCGGGCGGCCAGATCACCGGATTCACCGCCCTGGTCAACCCGTCGGCACTGGGTTGGCGCACCGAGGCGTACGTCGAGGTCTACTACCGCGACAACATCACCCCGGCCGAACTCAAACGCAGTCTCGAACCCATCCCGCAGGTGGTGGGCGTGTGGACCATCGCGGGCGAGGCCGACGCGCTGGTGCACGTCATGGCGACCGATATGGCCGAGATCGAGCGGACCGTCGAACGCATCCGGGAGAACACCCGCGTCGGACGCACCCGCAGCAGCATCGTCATGTCCCGCATCCTGGAACGACCGCGCACCTGACCGCGGCGCGCATACGCTGGGCCCGGCGGGGGACGACCGTCGGAAGGAGCCGATGACCATGCTGGCCGCGCGACTACACCTGGGACCGCAGCGACGACTGGAACTCGACGAGGTGCCGGTTCCGGAGCCGGGCCCCGATCACGTGCTGATCAAGGTGGCGGCCGCGGGCGTATGCCTGTCCGACGTGCATCTCATCGACGGCACGCTGACCCCGCTGTTCCTGCAGAGCGATGTGGTGACCCTCGGGCACGAGGTCGCGGGCACCGTGCACGCGCTCGGCCCCGGCGTCACCACCGCCCGGGTCGGTGACCGAGTGGTGTTGCAGGCCGGGGAACTTCGCGACGGAGCCACCTTCACGCGGGGCGTGGACTACGACGGCGGCTGGGCCGAGTACACCCTCGCCCGTATCGACACGCTGGTGCCGATCCCGGACGATCTGCCGTTCGAGCAGGCCTGCTTCATCCCCGATGCGGTCTCCACGCCGTGGGCCGCCATCACCGCCACCGCCGAGGTGAAACCGGCCGAGCCGGTGGGTGTCTGGGGCGTGGGCGGGCTGGGCGTGCACGGGGTGCAGCTGCTGCGCATGATCGGTGCCGCGCCCATCATCGCCGTCGATCCGCTGCCCGCCGCACGCGAGCGCGCGCTCGAACTCGGCGCGGACCTGGCACTGGATCCCGCCGATCCGGAACTGCGGCAGCGGATCTGGACGGCGAGTGGAACCGGGCTGGCGGCGGCCTTCGACTTCGCCGGTGTCGCCGCCGTCCGCGAGCAGGCCGTCACGTGCCTCGCGCCGCAGGGACGGCTGGTGCTGGTGGGTCTCACCGACAAACCGATCACCATCAAGGGCGGCACCGCGTTCAGCTTCTTCCAGCAGCAGTTGCGCGGGCACTACGGTTCCCGCCCGGAGCATGTGACCGAGCTGGTGCGGTTGCGGCGACTGCACCGGATCGACTTCGCGCGCTCGGTCAGCGCGGTGCTGCCGCTCGCGGACGCACCGAAGGCCGTGCACGCGCTGGAGGCCAAGGAGGGCAATCCGATTCGGCTCGTCCTGAAGCCGTGATCGGGCCGGGCTAGGACAGGCGGCGCTGGAAGGCGGTGGTACCCGCACCCGTGGCGAGGTCCACCGTCACCACGCTCAGGTCGGCGGCGGCGCGGTTCAGGTCCAGCACCATGAAGCCCAGGTCGTCGTAGTTCTCGTAGAGCGCGGGCGTCGGCTGCTGTCCACGCGCGCGGTCGCCGTGCACGGATTTGGCGGCCGCGCCGGAGATGAGCTGGCGGGTGCCCTTCGAGGCCGTGGTCGGGTCGAGGACCTGGAGCGAATGATCGTGGCCGGACAGGATGAACTGGCAGCGGCCCAGCACATGGTTCTCGAAGAAACGCTGGACGTGGATTCCGTTGATGGGCTCGATATTCAGGCCCTCGTAGTTCCCGGCGTTCCCGTGCGGGCCGTTGTTCAGGTACGGGTGGTGGGTACAGGCGATCTTCCACGTGGCCGGTGAGGCGGCGAGGGCGCTGTCCAGCCACGCGGCCTGTTCGGTCATGAACTGGCCGTCGGCCGCCCAGTAGGGCGCGAACAGGGGCGGCAGGTAGGCCGCGATGGGATTCAGGTCCAGCACGAAGAATTCGACGACCGGATTCTCTTCGGGGACGCGCACCGAGTAGTAGCGGGCGGGCATGTACCAGCGGGCCGATCGCGCGTGATAGGCCACCTCGTGGTCGCCGCGCAGCAGCCAGCCGCCGTCACCCGGCAGAATCGAACTGTTGTCGTGATTGCCCTGCACCATGAGCCACGGGAAGTCGAGCCCGTGGTTGGGGTCCTCGAATTTGGCGGCGAACTGGGCGTCCTCGTCCGACCAGGGGCCGTTCTCGTACACATTGTCGCCGAGCGCCAGGGCCAGCGAGAACGGAGTGCGGGCGTGCAGGGCGCGAGCGGCGTCGGCGACCTGCCACTGCGGGCGGGCACCCGTGCCCGCGTCGCCGGTGACCAGAACGCGCAGCGAATCGCCGGTGGGGAAGGCAGCCTTGGTCACCACGGGAACCGGTGCGGCCTGCGCGGTCGCGGTTCCGGCCAATGTGGCGATTCCTGCGGCTGCGGTAGCTCCGGCCAGGAAACCGCGGCGGTGCAAATTCATCCTGTTCACCCCTACCTCTCATAGCTTTGACACCGCCCCAGCCCGGTGAGAGTGTTATGCGCACTATTTCTCACCCACCGGCACCGTAGGGGGACGCTGCGATGACCATACTGGCCTCGGGGCTCTTCATCGATTGGGAGCACCTCACCGGCCAGTCCAAACTCGTGGTCGACCTGGTGAGTTTCCCGCTGTTCAGCGCCGTGGCCGGCTGGCTCACCAACTGGACCGGCGTGCTCATGCTCTTCTGGCCGGTCTACTTCCGCGGCTTCCGGGTGCCGGGCCTGGATGTGCTGTATCCCTACTTCCCGCGCCGGGTGCAGGTGCTGCCCACCTTCTCCGGTGACGGCAGACAGCTCGGCTTCCAGGGCTTCATCCCCGCCCGCGCCGAGAAGATGGCCAGTATCTGCGTGGACAAGGCGCTCATGCGGATCGGCAGTCCGCGCGACTTCATCCACGAACTCGATCTGGACGGCATCGCCGACTACATCGCCGAGATCGCCCGCAAACAGGTGCAGCCCATCGTGGACGAGATCATGATGCGGGAGAACCCGGATCTGTGGGCCACCGTGCCGCGCGCGGTGAAGCAGATCATCTATCAGCGGGTGGAACGCGAGCTGCCGCTGTTGTCCCGGCGGGCCTTCGATCACCTCGGTGACAATGTCGAACAGCTCATCGACATCAAGGATTTCGTCATCCGCTACCTGCGGGACAATCCGACCATCCTCAAGGATCTGACCACCACCATCGCCGCGCCGGAACTGCGCTTCATGGTGCGGATCGGCCTGCTCGGCGCGCCCTTCGGCCTGCTGCTGGCGCTATACCTGCATGTGCACCACGACATTCCGGTCGTCGGCTGGATTCCCAGCTGGCTCGTGGTGCTGCTCGCCACGGCGGCCATCGGCGTGATCGTGAATGTGATCGCGGTGAAGATGGTGTTCGAACCCGGCGATCCGCAGCCGCGCTACAAATACCTGTGGAAACAGGCGCTGCTGGCCAAGCGGCAGCCCGAGGCGGCGCAGGATCTGGCCAAGATCCTGGCCTACCAGGTGCTGACCCTGCCGAATCTGGCGAAGGAGCTGCTGGACGGGCCCAATGGGGACAAGACCCGGCGGCTGCTGGAGCGGCTCATCTCCGATTCCATCCATCGACAGCTGGGACCCACCCGGTCGGTGGTGCGGGCGGCCTTCGGGCGGCGGCAGTTCGACAATCTGAAGGTCGGGGCGGTCGGCGCGGCGGTGGGGCTGGCCCCGAGCCTGGTCGAGGACGAAGCCTTCGCGGCCGAACAGGCCGAGAAGATCGACGAGTTCGCGGCCCGCAAACTCCAGCAGCTCACTCCCGGCGAGTTCATGGAGATGTTCTACGCCTCGGTGGAGCAGGACGCCTGGCTGCTGTACCTGCACGGCGCGGTGCTCGGCTTGGGCGTCGGCGCGATGCACCTGATTCTGTTCGGCTGGTAGGGGTCGGCCGCACAAATACAAGCACGCTTGCTTGCATTCTTCTCGGCGCACTGCGATGCTGACCGGCATGGCCGACGTGGAGGCGCTGCTCGAGGATTTCGCCGCCGAGTGCGCGGAGCTGGATGCGCTGGTGGCGGATCTCGATCCCGCCGAGTGGGGGCGGGACACGCCCGCGCCCGGGTGGAGTATCGCGCATCAGATCGGGCATCTGACCTGGACAGACGAGGTGGCGGCAGTCGCCGCCACCGACCCCGAGCGGTTCGTGAAGCTGGTCGAGGAGGCCGGACCCCGCGCGCTGACCTTCGTGGACGAGGCGGCGGCGGAGAAGGCCCGCACACCGGCGCCGGAACTGCTGGCCGAATGGCGTTCGCGCCGAACGGCACTGATCGACGCGCTGCGACAGGTGCCCGCGGGAACGAAGCTGCCCTGGTTCGGGCCGCCCATGAGTCCGGCGTCCATGGTCACCGCGCGCCTCATGGAGACCTGGGCGCACGGGCAGGACGTGGCCGATGCGCTCGGCGTGGTGCGCACCCCCACCGCCCGGCTGCGGCACATCGCCCATCTCGGCGTGCGCACCCGGAATTACGCGTACCTGGTGCACGGCCGCACCGCACCCGCCGAGGAGTTCCGGGTGGAGCTGACCGCACCCGACGGCAGCCGGTGGACCTGGGGTCCGGCGGACGCGGCGCAGCGCATCAGCGGTTCGGCTCTGGATTTCTGCCAGCTGGTGACCCAGCGCCGCCACCTCGACGATCTGGATCTCGCGGTGGTCGGTGACGACGCGGCCGAATGGGTGAGTCTCGCACAGGCTTTCGCCGGTCCCCCCGGAGTCGGTCGTGCGGCGGGCCAGTTCGCCTGACCCGCCGTACGTTTCGACCTCCGACCTCGGCGTAGACGAGAGCGGGCGAGCGTCACTGTAGATGCGCCGTGCCTGGTGCCGACCGGACGCCGTTGGCCGGAGGTCTTCGTGGCAGTCGAGATGACGCTCGCCAGCTACCCGAATATTTACCCCGCCGTCAGACGGCGGAAACGCACTAATGCGTTCAGTTGCCGAGCTGTGATCCTGCTCTCACGAGGGACATGTGTAACCCGACGGCACCGTAACCTGGACGGGCGTACGACTTTCAACGGTGCGGGTCGTACGCCGCAGGGGAGCAGGGGGACGAGGGGAAATGGAAAGGACCGCACCAGATGTCGCACGATCCGGCGACGCGGGGCGCGGCTACCAGTAACACTCGGCGCGCCGCACAGATCCTCCGCCACACCGCCGTCGTCGGCGCGGGCATGGCCAGCATCGGCCTCACCGTCGCCGCGGGCACCTATATCGCCAATGAGCTACCCGGGGCACAGCGTCCCGACCCTGTCATCGCCGCACCACCCGCACCGCCGCATCCTCGCGGGGGCACCGGGACCGTCCCGGGACTGCCGGAACGCCCGGTGGTCACACCCATTGCCGAAAAGATCGAGCTCGCTTCGCTTTTCGGTCCGCTGACCGACTCGCCGACCCAGTCGGCGGTGGCGGCCGCGCGCCCCAGCATCCTGACCTCCGGCCAGCAACCTGCGGATGCGCCCGGCCTGGCCGGACGCATTCGCGTGGGCGACACCTTCGTGGGGGCGCAGGTCGTCCCAAACCCACGCAATTCGGTCGCCATCACGGTGGACACCAATGTCTTCGGCACCGTCGCCGATCTGGTGCTGCCCGCCACCCGCGGCGATGGGATCGACCTCGGACCGGCCGGCACCACCCGACTGCACACCGAGCTCGACACCAGGAGCGGTGAGCTCACCCTCACGCTCTCCGACACCGAACTCGGCGAGGTCGGCGTGCGGCTGACCCGCTATCCGGCACCCGCCGCGGCGACCGCGCCGGAACCGGCCGCGATAACCCCGGACACGGCGAACGCATCGGCATCGGACGAGCCGGACACCGCGCTCGGCGCTGGGCCCGAGCCGGACACCACGCTCGGCGCTGGGCCCGAGCCGGACACCACGCTCGGCGGTGCGCCCCAGCCGGACACCACGCTCGGCGGTGCGCCCCAGCCGGACACCGCGCTCGGGCGCACCGGCGCACCCCAGCAACCCGTCACGGCCGACGCTCCCGCTCCGCAACCGGTCGCGCCCCTGGAAACCCAGGCCGGGCGGCCGCATACCCCTGTCGCACCGGAGGTCGGCGGCCTCACCACTGTGTGACACTTGCTGCGTGTACGACTTCTGCGTGATCGGTGGCGGCATCGTCGGCGTGGCCACGGCCCACCGGCTGCTGTCCCGCCACCCCGGGGCGAGTCTGCTGCTGGTGGAGAAGGCCGCCGCGCTGGGCACCCATCAGACCGGGCACAACAGCGGCGTCATCCACTCCGGCATCTACTACGCGCCGGGCAGCCTGAAGGCGCGGCTGTGCCGGGAAGGGGCGCGGCGCACCAAGGAATTCGCGGCGGCACATGGCATTCCGTTCCAGGTGTGCGGAAAACTGCTGGTGGCGACCGATTCCGCCGAGCATGCCCGAATGCTGGCGCTGTACGAGCGGTCGGCCACCAATGGCGTGGACGTGGAACTGCTCGACGCCGCCGAACTGCGGCGGCGCGAGCCCCGGGTGACCGGGGTGGGCGCGCTGTTCGTCCCCGATACCGGGATCATCGACTACGCCCGGGTGACGGCCGCGCTGGCGGCGCAGGTGCGGGCCGCGGGCGGCACCGTGATACTCGGGGCGGAGATCACCGCCATCGACGAAACCGGCGACGCGGTCACCGTTTCCGGCCCGGCCGGACGTTGGCGGGCCCGGCGGCTGGTGGTGTGCGCGGGTCTGCAGGCCGATCGGCTGGCGCGGCTGGCGGGCCTGCGGACCCAGCTGCGCATCGTGCCGTTCCGGGGCGAGTACTACCAGCTGCCGCCGGCCCGCAAAGATCTGGTGCGCACCCTCATCTATCCCATCCCGGACCCCGAATTGCCCTTCCTGGGTGTGCATTTGAGCCCCACCATCGACGGTGACCTGACCGTCGGGCCGAACGCGGTATTGGGTCTGGCCCGCGAGGGCTACCGCAAGGGCAGCGTCGATCTGCGTGATGTGCGGGAGATCCTGGGATTCCGGGGTTTTCACCGGGTGGCGGCGGCCAATGTGCGGACCGGCGTTCGGGAGCTGCGCAATTCGCTGTTCAAGCGCGGCTACCTGGCCGAATGTCGGCGCTACTGCCCGGAGCTCACGCTCGACGACCTGCTGCCGCGCGAGGCGGGCATCCGGGCGCAGGCAGTGCTGCGCGACGGCACGCTCGTCCACGATTTCCTGCTCGAGAAAACGGATCGGTCGGTTCACGTCCTGAACGCCCCCTCACCCGCCGCGACATCGGCGCTGCCCATCGCGGCTCACATCGTCAATGAATTGGACGGTTGATCACATATCGGGAATGCGGCAAAGGCTCGGTAACCCTGACAATAAAGAGGACGGATGTAGTACTTTTAACCGCAGCCGTGGGACAGGGAGCACCTATGGGCCATATCAAACTCGCGAGCGACGTCGGAGCGCCCGTGGAGGTCGCGTTCAGATACACGGACAACCATCAGTTCGTGCCGGACTGGGCCTTCGCCGTCGCCGCCTTCGAACCCGTCGGGGAGACCGACCACGGTGCGGGGGCGACCTTCGCGTGCACCCTCCGGGTGGGCCCGTGGCATCCGACGGTCGAGTGTGAGATCACCGAGTACCGCCGCAACGCGGTCATCGAGTACACACTCCGCAGGCGCCGACCGGGGAAGGCGGCGCCTGCGGACTCCCCGCTCGCGGTGGTCAGCCTGCGATTCGATCCGCTGGGCTACGGTCGTTCGGTGATCACCTCCGAGGCGGAGTATTTCAAACCGCCAGGTCTTCTAGGCCGCCTGTGCTCACGAATGCTGCATCCGGCCGTACAATCGGCGGTGCGACGGACCGAATCGCAATTGCGAAGGGAGATAGAGGGATTCCACGGAACGGATCTTGTCGGCCGGATTGCGTAGGGTGCCAAGCATGATCATCGTGAGCACCGACGGATCGTGCCTGCGTAACCCGGGTGGCGCCATCGGGTGGGCCTGGGTCAATCACGCGGGCGGATCGGCCAGTGGCGGAGCTCCCACCGGCACCAATCAGATCGCCGAGCTACGCGCGCTACTCGAGGCGGTACGCGCCCATCACGGATCCGAACCCCTGCTCATCGAGAGCGATTCCCTCTACGCCATCAAATGCGCCTCGGAGTGGATCAACGGCTGGCGACGCAATGGCTGGCGCACCTCCACCGGTGGCGCGGTCAAGAATGTCGAACTCATCCGCCTGATCGACGAGGCCATCTCCACTCGCCCCGGGCCCGTGCGCTTCCGCTGGGTACGCGGACATGTGGGCAACTACTTCAACGAACAGGCCGACACGCTGGCGGGACAGGCCGCGCGCAAGGTGGCCGCGGGCGCGCTGCCCGATCCGGACCTGCCCGATCCGGACCTGCCCGAACCGGACCTCACCGAACCCGCCGCGGCGGAGCCCGCGACACCGCCCCACACCCGAGCCGCCGACGCCACCCCGCCGACCACGCCGATTCCGGTGGTGCCCGCCCATGCGGCGACCACGGCCGCGACCGTCGCCGATCCGGCCGCATTGCAGGACACCATTCCCGCCCCGCCGCCGATGCGTCGCCGGTCGGCCACCGCGGCACCCGACCCGGACGCCCTGACACTGTTCTGAGGCGACCGCCCCCGAACGACAGACGCCCCACCCGCATGGTTGCGAGTGGGGCGTCCGCTATCGGATGTGGGGTCAGTTACCGGGCGCCGGGGTCTCGGCGTCGGGGGCGGGCTGCTCGGGTTCGGTCTGGCCGGGCTGCGGGCCGGTGGGGGCGACCGGGTTCAGGCCCTTGAGCGTGGGGGAGTCGAAGTTGGCCACCAGCCACTTGCCGTCCTTCTTCTCCATCTCCGCCACACCGGGCACGGTCAGCATGTCCGGCTGCGGCACCACCGAATTGGAGCGGACCTGGGTGATGATCAGCACGATGGACGCCTTGTTCTCGTCGCCGGACTCGTAGGCGCAGTGGATCTCGTCCAGGGTGGAGCGGGCGTTGACGCTCTTCATGGCCGTTTCGAGGGTGTCGGCCGCACCGCTGAAGAACTGGCCCCACTGTCCGGTGGAGCGCGACTTCACATTGTCGAAGTAGTCGCCCAGATTCGCGGCGTCATAGCTGGAGACCGCCTTGCCGAATTCGCAGGCGGCCGCGGTGGCCTCGTCGCGGGCGGCGAGTTCGTTCTCGTGCGTGCGGTTCTGCAGGAAGAACCACACGCCGGTGGCGATGGCGGCGACCAGCAGCACACCCGCGGTGAACGCGGCGATGAGCGGTAGCGATCCACCACCCGAGCCCCCTCCGGTGGCGGCGGGGCGCTGCGGCTCCCGCGGCGGGGGTGGCGGGGTCGGCTGGGCGCTCTTCGAGGTCGAGACCTTCGCTGCCGGGACCTTGGCTTCGGTGGCCTTGGCTTCGGTGGCCTTGGCTTCGGGGGCCTTGGCTTCGGGGGCCTTGGCTTCGGGGGCCTTGGCTTCCGGGGCCTTCGGCTCGGCCGCATCGGCCTTCTTGCTCAGGTCCGGCGTCGATTCCGCGGTGGCGTCGGCGGCCTCGATCTTCTCCGTAGCAGCAGTGTCGGCGCTGCCCACGGCATCGGCCCCGGCCGTCGAATCGTCTTCTTCGGTTGTCTTCTTCTGGGCAGCGTCATCCGACATGGAAATTGCTCTCACTTTTCCCGGTGCGCTGCGGACGCACCGTCTAGGTTCTGCTCGGCGAGTAAGCCCGGCCCGGTGACCCACACCACCGTACCGGGATGCTCGCGCTCACTTCACGGGCGGCAGGGTGCGCTCGTTCAGGTCGACATCCGTGGGCGGATTGGCGCCGTTGTTCGGCACATCCGGCCGCGGCGCGTTGGCCGAACCGCGAATCTGCTGATCCGCCGGAGGGTTGAGGCAGGTGCCCGTCCACCGAGGGAAGGTGTTGTCGGTGGCGACCTCGGGCCGCACCGTCTTGGCCGGGTACTGGCAGTACGGGCGCGGCCAGATATCCACGATGGTGTAGAACTCGCCGTCGTGCGCGGGTACGCCCATGGCCGAGGTGCCCACCACGAGCGACGGGAACAGCGCCCGCAACGCGGGGACCCGCAACTGCGCGGCCTTGGTGATGGCCGCGAAGTTCTGGGCCAGGCTGGTCATCGGATCGGCGGTCTTGTCGAGCACCGCGCCGAGGGTCTCCATCTGGCCCGGCGCCTGCTCCAGGATCCGCTGGAGTTCGGCGTTGGCGTCGTTGAATTGCTGGAACAGCACACCCGAATTCGCGGTCAGCGTACCCAGATCCGGCTGGGCCAGCGAGGTGGTGTCGGCGATGGTGCGCAGGTTCGTAATGAGATTGGTGGTCTGCGGCAACAGGCCGTCCAGCCCGGCGGCGGCCAGGCTGATGCCGTTGATCATGGCGCGCAACTGGTCCTGGCCGCCGGACAAGGCGATGTCCAACTCGTTGAGGATCACACTGAACTTGTCCGGATCGACCTGGGCGATCAGCTCGCTGGAGTTGTCCAGCACCGCCCATACCGGCGTGGGGGTCCGCACGGCCTCCGGATCGAAGGCCACCACCGAACCGTCGCGCAGGTACGGGCCCTGGTCGGTGTTCGGCCGGAAGTCGATGTACTGCTCACCGGCGCCCGAGAGCGCCTGGACGGCGATCCGGGTATCGGAGGAGATCTTGTATTTGGTGTCGATCTCCGCGATGGCGGCGATGCCCGCGCCATTGTCGACCAGCGAGATCTCGGCGACCTTGCCGACGCGGTAGCCGCGCAGGGTCACGTCGTTGCCCGGTTGCAGACCGCCGGAACGGTCCAGGTTGACCGTCACCCGGTAGGTATCGCGCAGCGGATTCACCCGCATGACGCTCACCGCCAGGTAGGACGCACCCACCAGCAGAATGAGCACCAGCGCGGCGTTCGACACCAGATTCTTGTGCGCCTTCACCCAGCTCATCGGTGGCCCCCCGAGATCCGGCCCTGGACGATCTGCAACACCTGGATGAGGCTGCCCGCGAAATCGCTGAAGTCCTTCAGGTCCGGGAACTTGCTGTTGGCCGGATCGGTGAGCAGGCCGATGTCGAGCATGGTCAGGGTGGCGGCCACGGCGAGGGTGTTGCCCTTGAAGGACGCGTCGGCCATGGGACGGATCTCGCGCAGGGCGTCGAGCGCCGGGCCGAGATTCGGTTCCGTCTGCGCCAGTGCGTCCATGAGCTGCCGCACGTTGTCGAGCAGGCTGGCCAGTTCGGCGGAGGTGGTGTTGGCGTAGTCGCCCAGGGCCGCACTGGTTGTCGAGACCTTGGTGAGCAGTTCGCCGAGGGCCTGGTTGTTCTCGGCGATGGCGCCGATCATGTTCGGCAGGCTGTCGGCCACCTGGCCCAGTTCGTTGTGATTGGCCTCGAGGGTGGTGGCCAGCGCGCTGAATCCCGCGAGGGTCTGGTCCACCCGGGCGCTGTTGTCGTTGAGGCTGGCGGTGATACCGGTCATCTGGGTGATGAGGTGGGCCAGCTGCGGACCTCGCCCGCCCACAATGGATTCCAGCTCGTTGGTGATCTTGGTCAGGCTGGCGATGCCGCCGCCGTTGAACAGCAGCGAGACCGACAGCAGCAGTTCCTCGACCGTCGCGCCCGCGGAGGTCTGCTCGCGGCTGAGGGTGTCGCCGTCCTCCAAGACCTGCTGCCCCGGTTCGTCCTTGGGCTTGGACACCGCCACGAAGACATCGCCGAGCGGGGTGGCCTGGCGGAGTTCGGCGGTGCTGTTGGCCGGGAGTTCGATATCGGTGCGGATCGCCAGATCCACATGCGCTTCGAAATTCTTGGTCTCGATCTTGGTGACCACACCGACGTCGGAGCCGCCGATCTTGACCTTGGCCTGGTCCGGCAGGTTCAGCGCATTCTCGAAAACGGCGTGGATCGTGTACGTATCTCGCCCCGCACCGGGTTTCGGCAGCGGCAGGTTCTCGACCGTGACACCGCAGCCGGAGACCGCCAGCGTCGAGACGGTCGCGGCCAGTGCGACCACGCCGCGGCGAATCCGCTTGGTGCGCCGGGCGTCCCGGCTCAGTCGGTTGCTCATCGTGTCAGTCCCAACATTGCCGCGGTGAGCCCGAGATCGGGTCCGAAATCTTCAATCTTGCCGGTGCGGCAGCCGTCTGCCCGCATCTGGATGCGCTCGCAGAACAGGCTGACGATCTCACCGGAGAGCGCGGTGCCGAGCACGGCGTGCAGGCGGATGAACCGGCCCTGACGGTTGACCGAGCGGTCCAGGTTCTGCATGAGCAGCGGTGCCACGTCCACGATCTCGACCACACCGGCCGCGTTGTCGCGCAGCTGCTGGGTGACATTGGTGAGACCGGTGAGCGTGCCGTTGAGTTCGTTCTGGTACTCCGCGAACGCACCGCTGGTATTGGCCAGGAAGGCATTGAGCTGATCCAGCGTGGCCTGCAGGCCGGGCGCCTGCTCGGCCAGCAGCGTGGACATCTGCGTCATCTTGTCGCTGAAATCCCGGACCGCCTGGTCGTTCTCGGCCAGCATGGTGGTCAGCTCATTGAGCTTGATGATGATGCTGGAGACCGCGTCCTTGTTGTCCACACCCACCTTCAGCGCACCGGAGAGGGCGTCGAGGGTGTCGCGCATCTTCTCGCCCTGGCCGTTGAGCATCGGGTAGAGCACCCGACCGGACAGCGGGCCGATGCCCTCCTGCCCCTCCTGCGGTTTGAGCGCCTCGGCGAAGGCGTCGATGGTCTTGATCATCTGGTCCAGCTCGACCGGCGTCCGGGTCTGCTGGGTGGTCAGGTGCGCGTCCTCGGGCAGGGTCTCACCGCCGGTGTACACCGGGGTCAGCTCGATGTGCCGGTCGGTGACGATGGAGGGCGAGATGAGCGCCGCCGTCACGTCCTTCGGAATCTTGATGCCCTTGTCCACGGTCATGTGGACCTCGACGTACTCACCCTTGGGCACGATCTTGTCGACCTTGCCGACCTCGAGGCCGAGCACGGTGATCGGGTTGCCCTCGAACATGCCCGCGATATTGAGGAAGTCGGCGGTGAAGTGCTGGGTCTGTCCGACGGCGTCCTTCACCCCGATGGGCACGACGGAGCAGCTGCCGACGGCCAGGGCCGCCGCGCCGATCATGACGGCCTTGGCGATTCGCGTGAACTTGGTCATTACTGGCACCCCTCTGCCACATGCGCGAAGCACAGCCAGTTGTCCGGGAACAGCCACGGCAGACCGACCTCGCCGTAATTGCCGTTGCCGAACACATTGTTGAACTGCCGAACCGACGGCGGCATGATCGACAGCAGCCGGTCCAGGTTGTCCTTGTTCTTCTGCAGACCCTCGGCCATGGTGTTGAGCTGCTGGAGTGTCGGGCCGAACTGGTTGTCGTTCTGCGCGCCGATCTCCTGCAGCTGGCGGCTGAGGGTGGCGATGTTGTCCAGCAGCGAGCGCAGCAGGCCCTGGCGCTCCATCACCCGATTGGCGATGGCCTCACCCTGGGTGATCACCAGCAGCACGCTGTTGCGGTTGTCGGCCAGAATCCTGGTGACCTTGTCCAGATCCTTCAGCAGCTGGTCGACGTCGTTCTTGCGGTCGTTCATGGTCTTGGCCAGCGCACCGACCGCGTCCAGGGCCTGCACCGTGAGCTGCGGGGTGTCGCCGAGCTGCTGGTTGATCAGGTTCAGCGATTCGGCCAGTTTCTGGGTGTCGAGGGCCGCGAACTTGGGCGTGCCCTCCTGCACCACGTCGGCCAGGTTGTAGGGGACATCGGTGTTGTTCACGGGAATCCGGTCGCCCGGCAGTCCGGAGCCGTCGCCCGGATCGAGGTCGATGTAGCGCGCGCCCAGCAGGGTGGCCATCTTGATGGCCGCCCGCGCATCGGGCCCGAGCTTCACGTCATCGCTGATCTGGAGGGTGATCAGCACGTGGTCACCCTCGAGTTCCATACCGGCCACCCGGCCGACCGGAACGCCGGAGACGTCCACCTTGTCGCCGACCTTCACACCGGCGGTCTGGGCGAACTCGGCCTCGATGGACTGCTCACCCACGCCGATCAGGCGATAGGCATTGGAGGCCAGCAGCAGCGCCACGATGACCAGCGCACCGATCAGGCCGAGCCAGAAGTTGCGATTGCTGTGGAAGCGGTTCTTGATTGTCTCGATCATGGCCGGCACACCGCCGAGTGGGAGTTGCCGCCGATCTGGTTGAACAGACCGCGCGGGAAGAGCACGCCGTACAGGGACACGTCCAGGGAGCACACGTACGCGTTGGCGTAGGTGCCGTTCTGGGTGAACTTGCCGACATTGGCCAGGATGGCGGGCAGGTCGATCGCGGCCTGATCCAACTTCGCGCCATTGGCGAGCAGCAGGGTCAGGGCGTCGCGGGTGGAACTCTGCGCCACCGCCAGTTTCGGCTGGATCACGCCGAGCATGTTCACCAGCGCGCCGGTGGCGTCGGCGATCTGCACCGTGGACGCCTGCAGCGACTGACCCTGCGCGTACAGCCCGCCGATCAGCGCCCGGGTCTGGGCGACCAGGGTCTCCAGTTCGCCGCCGCGCCGGGCCAGGCCGGACATCACGCCGGACAGGTTCGTGATCACGTCCGACAGGATGGCGTCGCGGCGCTGGAAGTCGGTGGCCAGGGCCGCGGCCTGGGTGATGAAGGCGCTCAACGAGACTCCGTCACCCTGCAGCGCCAGGATGAAGGTCTCCGACAGGTTGTTCACCTGCTCCGGGGACAGCACCTGGAACAGCGGTTGGAACCCGTTGAGCAGGCCCGAGATGTCGAAGGACGGTTCGGTGCGCTCGATCGGGATGGACCCGTTGTTCTTCAGTTCCGAGGTGTCGCCGCCCTGTCCCGGGGCCAGCGCGATGTAGCGCTGGCCGATCAGGTTCTGGTAGCGCACCAGTGCCTTGGTGTTGTTGAACAGCGACTGGTCGCGCTGCACGATGAAGCTCACCCGGGCGTTGTTGTCGGAATCCAGTTCGATCGCCTCGACCTTGCCGACCCGCACGCCCGCCATGCGCACGTCGTCCCCTTCCCGCAGCCCGAGGACATCGGAGAAGGTGGCGTTGTAGGTGTTGGTGGAGCCCTCCACGGTGCGCGCGAGGGTGTTCCAGATGACCGTGGTCACCAGGATCGCGACGACCGCGAAGAGACTGAACCCGATCAGCGGTTTGCGAATGCTCATCGGCCGCCTCCGGTTTCGGTCACTTGCAAGGTTCCACCCCTCAGGATCGAGCTCAACAACAGGTACTCGGCGATGGTCGGCTTGCGACCCAGCAGGGCCACGATCGCGTCGTCACCGGCGTAGGAGATCGGCCCGGCCGCGGCCGGCGTGGTCTGCGGCTGCGCGGCGGGATCCGGGGCCGGGGCGGGCGCGGGGGCCGGAGCTGCTCCGAACAGGTTCGGGAACAGCCCTTCCAGCGGAGTACCGCTGAGCGGGTTGCCCGGCTGCGCACCCGGTGCGCCCGGTGCGCCCGGCTCGGTGGTCTCGGCGGTGGTCAGTCCCGGAATGCCGGGGAAGCCCTCCGGCAGCTGCACCGGCGGCAGCCCGGCCGCCGACTCCAGGGCCCTGGGCCGCAACGACTCCGGCAGCTCGCCCGGACTCGACTCCGCCGGCGCGGTGGCGCAACTGGGCGCGGCCAGCTCGCCGTAGCGCGGGCAGTCGGCCTGGGTGTAGGGCTTGTACGGCGTGAAGGTGAGGCCCATATTCCACACCATCTGCCGCTGCGGACCCCAGTGGAAGGTGCTGGCCAGCGCGCGCACCGAGTTGTTCAGGTTCTCGATGGCCTGCGGAATGGCGCCGGGATCGTCGGACATCGCGCCGAACAGCGCACTGGTGCCGACGGTGACCTCCTTGCCCACATCGGGGTTGCGGGCGAACAGGTCGTTGACCTTGTCGACGGTGCCGCCCGTGCCCGTGATGAGCGCGGCCAGTTCGCTGCGCCGGTCGGAGATGGTCTGCGCGGTCTGCACCGAGTCCGCCAGCACGTTCATGAGTTCGGGCGCCGACTGGTTCAGTGCCCGGAACGACTGCGAGAAGTCGTCCAGCATGACGCCGAGGTCCGGAATGGACTCGTCCACCGCCAGCAGCCAGCGGTCCACCCGCTCGACGGTGGAGCCGGGCACGCGCCCGCTGCCGTCCAGGGCGTAGGACAGGGTGCCCAGCACGCGGCCGAACTGGATCGGATCGATCTTGCTGAGGATGTCGCGCACCGTAGTGAGGGTGTCCTGCAGCGCGATGGTGCCCTTGGAGCGGTCCTCCGGGATCTCCGAACCCTCCTTCAGGTGCGCATTGGCGGGATCGGGTCCGTTGTAGACCAATTCGACCGAGGTCACGGCGAACAGGTTGGAGGGCACCACCCGGGCGGTCACATTGGCCGGGATGCCGGAGACGTACTCCGGCTTCATCTCGATGTGCACCTTCTGCAGCTCGCCCTTGGCGGCCACCGACACCTCGTCGACCACGCCGACCAGCACACCGCGGAACTTCACGTCGGCGTTCTGCGGCAGGCCGTCACCGGTGGTGGTGAGATTGGCCGTGACATTGACCTTCTCGACGAAATAGCCCTGATAGCGCGCCATCAGAAAGCCCAGGATCAAGGCGAAGACGGCCAGCCCGCAGATGCCCGCGACGAGCAGCTGGCGCATGGTCGGTCCACGCCCACTCGGATCGATGATCATGCTCGCCCCCTATCCCGAGATCCGGATGCCGGGGTCGACGCCCCAGATGGCCAATGTCATGAACAGGTCGGCGAACACCACCGCGATGATGCAGAGCTTGATCGCGCGACCGGCCGCCACGCCCACGCCCTCGGGGCCGCCGGAGGCGAAGAAGCCGTAGTAGCACTGGATGAAGGTGGTGATGGCGACGAACAGGATCGCCTTCAGCATCGAATACAGCACGTCCTGCGGTACCAGGAACTGATAGAAGTAGTGCTGGAACGTGCCCGCGGCCGTGCCGCCGATCAGCTGCACGGTGATCGAGCAGGAGATGTAGGCCACCGGCAGCGCCAGGCAGTACAGCGGCACGATGGCGATCATGGCCGCGATCATGCGGGTGCTCACCAGATACGGCAGCGGCCGGATGGCGACCGACTCCAGCGCGTCGATCTCCTCGGAGATGCGCATGGCGCCCAGTTGTGCGGTGAAGCGGCAGCCCGCCTGGGCCGCGAAGGCCAGCGCCGCCAGCAGCGGCCCCAGTTCGCGGGTGGTGGCGAAGGCGGAGATCGCGCCCGTGATCGGGCTCAGGCCCAGCAGGTTCAGGGAGGTGTGCCCCTGGATGCCGACGGTCATACCGCCGAAGGCCGACAGGATGATCACCACGCCGATGGTGCCGCCGCCCACGACGAGATTGCCGTTGCCCCAGGTGACGTCGGACAGCAGCCGCCAAACCTCCTTGGGGTACTGCTTGAAGGCCAACGGGATGGAGGCGAGCGAGCGCAGGAAGAAGAAGACCTGGTGGCCCACCCGCGCGATGAAGTCGACCGGAGCCCGCCCGGTGCTCCTGATCTTCTGGAACGGCCGCAGCAGCGGCGGAACATACGTTGCTGACACGACTCAGACCATCTGTGGGGGGAAGAGGGTGTTGTAGACCTGGGTGAGGATCAGGTTCACGCCGAAGAGCATCACCGCGGACATGACGACCGCGGTGTTGACCGAGTTCGCGACACCGCCCGGGCCGCCCCGGGTGTTCAGGCCGGTATCGCAGGCGATGATAGCCGCGAGCAGGCCGAAGATGAGCGACTTGAGCAGCGCGACAAGCAGATCCAGGGTCACCGCGAAGGACGAGAAGGTGCCGACGTAGGAACCCGGCGTACCGCCCTGGGCGAAGATGTTGAACACGTAGCCGGTGAGGAAGCCGACGAAGACCACGAAACCGCACAGCAGCACCGACACCAGCATGGCCGCGCCCAGGCGCGGGGCGACCAGGCGGCGCATGGGGTCGACGCCCATCACCTTCATGGCGTCGATCTCCTCGCGGATGGTGCGCGAACCGAGATCGGCGGTGATGGCCGAGCCGACCGCTCCCGCGATCATGAGCGAGGTGACCAGTGGCGCGCCCTGTTGAATGATGCCGAGGCCGTTGGCCGCGCCGATGAACGAGGTGGCGCCGACCTGTCCGGCGACCGAACCGACCTGGATCGACACGATGACACCGATGGGAATGGCGACCAGCAGGGTGGGTGCCGCGGCGACATTGGCCATGAAGGCGCACTGCCGGACGAACTCACCGAACGGAAAACGCTTGCGGAAGATGGCGATGAAGAGTTCGGCGACGGCCGAGACCCCCATGGCCATCATGCGGCCGCCGGTCTCCAGAGACCGTTTCGGATGGTCTTCCCAGTACCTCTTGGTCCAGTCAACCGCTGTGTTCAGACGTGATTCCGTTGATGACCCCGCCCCGCCCGGACTCTTGGTCAACTGCACCACTGGCTACCCCTCTCGACGCCGGTGACCTGCCTCCGGCGACTGTTGCTTGACGCACCTTACTACGGAGTTAGGAAAAACACATCACGCTCTTGTGCTGTCCGTCATAGAGCCGGATCACTTTCCGCAAACTGATGTGAACAGCGACAACATGGTTGGGAAATATCACAAAGAACCAGGCAGGGGTCTAGAACTCGTTCTAGTTCTTGAACAATCGTTCACCGATCTCAGCACAATCACAACCCCCGCCCCATTAATTAAGTGGAAATAATTTATCCGAAATCCACCCAGGGTGCGTAATGATTCCGCGAGTTGGTGTCGAGTCGGCAACATCCGACCGGTCCGCAGCGATGAGTCAGGACACGGCTACGCAACATGTGGCAGTACAAGGGGCGATCGGGGACGAATACTGACAGGATGTGCTGACACCGTTGACAGATCGGCATCCGACGTCTGGAGGGACATGATCAGGAAACTCGCCAAGGTGGCCCAGGCCGCCTTCGCCGTCGCCATGAGCGCGGCGCTGCTCGGGTCGGGAGCCGGGACCGCACTAGCAGATCCCGCACCCCCCGTGTTGGGCGGCGGCTCCGGAATCGTCATCGACAACGAGTACGAATGCACCCTCACGACGATCGGGCACGACGCCGCCGGCCGACTGGTCGGACTGACCGCCGGACACTGCGGTGACCCGGGCGCGCAGGTGTACGCGGAGGCGGCCCGCGGCTACGGCGTGATCGGGAAGTTCGTGTACTCCAATCACGCGCTCGACTACGCCGTCATCGAATTCCAGCCCGGTCGGGTCATCCCGGTCAACCGGATCGGGAACGTGACCATCACCGGTCTCGGCGCACCGCCGCAGTTCCCGATGATCGTCTGCAAGGAAGGCCGGACCACCGGCAACACCTGCGGTGTCACCTGGGGCGACGTCTTCGCCACCAACTACGAGACGTGGACCCAGATGTGCGTGGTCGAGGGCGATTCCGGCGCGCCCGTCGTGGTGGGCAGCACCCTCGTGGGCATGGTGAACGCCTACCTGGCCATCGCCTGCTTCGGCCCCGAGGTGGGCACCAATATGGACGCCATCATGGCGGATATCAATGCCCGCGGCGGCGCGGGCGCGGGCTACCATCCGATCTGAGCGGCGGGCGGTAGCACCGACGAAAGCCGAGCGGGGCGGTGATCCATCCGGATCACCGCCCCGCTGCTGTACGGACCACCCGGCCTGTCGAAAGCCCCGTCTCAGAGCGGCGTCACGCAGACGACGAAGCGGCGCTCGTCGTAGACGTAGCCCTGGTCGCCCTGGGTGCAGTCGTCGACGCTGGTGGTGTTGCGCTCGATGGCCAGCACCTGCACGCCCTCGATGGCGGTGGTCGAGGAGCAGTCGATGCGCTCGGGATCCTCACCGCCGAGTTCCAGGCAGCCGCCGATGACCCAGTCGATGTCCAGGCACAGCGCGCCGGTCTCGATGCCGTTCAGCGTCTCGTAGTACGCCTGGTCGACGTCGGTGGGGCACTGGTCGTTGGTGCGGGCCTTGCCGACCACCTTGTAGTTGGAGCTCTGCGAACCGCAGGACGCCCGCACGATGGTGGCGTTGTCGGTGGTGCCGCCCAACTGCACGCAATCACCGATATTGGCCTGGAAGTCGGTGGACCCGCCCTTGTTCACACCGGTGGTGGGCGCGGCACTGGTGGTGGTCGGAGAACTTGCCGAGGTGGTGGGCGCGGTGCTGGCGGGTCCGGCGTTGTCGGCCGCCAGCGGAGTGCCGGTCACGGTGGACCCACAGCCCGCGAGGACCAGGGCGGCCGCTGCTGCGAACGCGGAAACGGCGACCCGGAGAGAGAACGACTGTCGCGACACGATGAGTCCTGTATTTCCTTAGTAACGTCAAGGTTCTGCTTCCTGGAATGCATACACCACTCGCCGGGGAACCGTCACCCCGAGAATCTCGGGGCAGGCGAACATCCCGCGTCCGGTGGCGGACCCGCGGTTCTCGATCGAGAACCGCGAACCACTCGGTAATCGGGCGCGGCCGGGCGGATGTGAACACCGCGGCGGAGAACATGCCCGGCGTGGTCCGGATTCGAACCCGCGCGGGGCCGACAACGTAGTGGAGGACATGAGCGCTGGAGCCGGGACCCGAGGGACCCCGTCGGTCGCACCGTTGCGGGGGCCGCGGCCGGTGCTGTGGCACGCGCTGCGGGCCGGTATGGACTTCGAGGGGTACTTCCGGTGGCGGCGCGGCCGCGACGGAGATCCGTTCGTGGTGGGGTTTCCCGGCTTCGGGACGGCACTGTTCACCGGGACGGCGGCGGGGGCGCGGGAGCTGTTCCGGGCCCCCGCGGACTCGGTCGAACCGCCGCTGCCGAATCCGATCGAGCCGATGGTGGGGACGGGCTCCCTGATATTGACGGCGGGTGCGCGACACCGGCGGGATCGCACCATGCTCGCGCCCGCCTTCCACGGCAGCCGAATTCGCGCCTGGGGCACCGTCATCCAGGATGCGACGGTGGCGGAGCTGACCGGCGAGCGCACCGGTGCGCCATGGCGGGCGGGTGCCCGGGTGGATGCGCGGGCGGCCGCGCGCGCCATCACCCTGCGGGTGGTGCTGGCCGCCGCCCTGGGCGTGCACGATGCTCGCGCGCGCGGTGAATATACGAGCGCGACAACGGAATTCCTGAATGCCTACGGCGGGCCGCTGATGCTGCTGCCCGCGCTGCGGCGCGGCGCGTTCGGTCTGTCGCCGTGGGATCGGTTCATCGCCGCGCGCGAGCGGCTCGACGCCCTGATCGACACCGAGATCGCCGCTCGCCCCGTCGATGCGCCGGGCACGGACGTGCTCGGCACGATTCTCGCCGCCCGGTGCGCGGACGGCGGCCGCCTCGGTGCGGCCGAGGTGCGTGATCAGGTGCGCACCCTGCTGGTGGCCGGGCACGAGACCACGGCGACCGTCCTGGTGTGGGCGCTGTACCGACTGCACCGGCATCCGCCCGTCCTGGCGCGGCTGCGGGCCGAACTGGCCGCACATGCCGGGGCCGAACCCGCCGAGCTGGCGCGGCTGCCGTACTTGGACGCGGTGTGCCAGGAGACGCTGCGACTGCATCCTCCGGTGCCGATCGTGCTGCGCCGATTGCGGGCGGGGTACACGCTGCGCGGCCGGGAACTGGCGGCGGGCGACACCATGGGTCTGGCGGTGCCGCTGCTGCACTCCGATCCCCAGGTGTGGGAGCGACCGGAGCGGTTCCGGCCCGAGCGGTTCCTGGAACGGCGGTACGGCCCGTTCGAGTTCGCGCCGTTCGGGGGCGGGCATCGACGCTGCATCGGCGCCGCGCTGGCGGATTACGAACTGCGCATCGTGCTCGCGACACTGCTGAGCCGGGTGCGGCTGCGGCTGTCGCCGCGGTTCGGCACGGGCCGTGTCCCCATCTCGGTGCCGCACAATCTCGCCACCGGCCCGCGGGCGGCCATCACCTTCGATGTGCTCAAATCCGACGGCGATATCGGTGATTTCGATCACATGGAGGTTTGAGATCACATCGGTGGGGTTCGCGCCCGCCACCCGGGACGTGACGGCGAATCGCCGGGGCGAACAGCGTGTCGCCTCACGGTGAGTCGCCCACCATCGTGAGCGTGCCGCGCTTCACACCAGTTGGTCGGTATGCATAACCGCCAGAACGTGATTGGAATGCCGGTGATCGCACGGTAGGAATGAATGCGGGGTTGGGGCCTGCCGCGAGATACCTGCTCGCGCTCTGCGCGCGTGGCGCACATCCGCGCGCGAACCGAAAGACCGGAGAGGACACCGCCTTGCGCACGACCACGTACCGGAGAACGGGACTGCTTGCCCTCGCCGCCACCGCGGCCGCCGGACTGGTGCTCGCCGCCCCCGCACAGGCCGCCCCGCTGTGGCCGGGCGGACCCGACATCCCGGGCGTTCCCTCGGCCGTCATGCCGCAGCCGGAACCTGGTGACACCCCGAACTCACCCAATGCCAAGGCTCCGGTGCCGCCGGCCAACTTCGCCGCGCCGAACATCAGCCCCGGCGACGGTGAGGTGGTGGGCGTCGCCCAGCCGATCATCATCAACTTCAAGGAACCGGTCACCGATCACGAGACCGCCGAGAAGGCCATCCGCATCACCTCCACCAACAAGGTGAGCGGCCACTTCTACTGGTTCGGCGACAAGCAGGTGCGGTGGCGGCCCGAGTCGTTCTGGCCCGCCGGTTCGCGGATCACCGTGGAGGCGGGCGGCACCCACGTCGCCTACGAGATCGGCGACGAGTTCATCGCCACCGCCGACGACAGCACCCACGAGATCACCGTGACCCGCAACGGCGAGGTGGTGCGGGTGATGCCGACCTCGATGGGCAAGCCGGGGCATGAGACCCCGAACGGGACCTACATCACCAGCGAGCGCAATCGCAAGATGATCATGGATTCCTCCACCTACGGGGTGCCGGTCACCGATCCGGAGGGCTACAAGCTCGAGGTCGAGTACGCGGTGCGCATGTCCAACAGCGGCATCTTCGTGCACTCCGCCCCGTGGTCGGTGGCGCAGCAGGGCGTATCGAACGCCTCGCACGGCTGCCTGAACGTCAGCCCCGCCGATGCCAAGTGGTACTTCGAGAACGTGCAGAAGGGCGACCCGGTCATCGTGGTGAACACCCAGGGCGGCACCCTCAACGCGGGCGACGGCTACGGAGACTGGAACTAGCTCCGAGCCCCGCCGCACCACAAGCCTTCTCGTGCGCCCTGCCCCCGACGGGCAGGGCGCACAGTCGCATGCGGGCGGGTTCGCCACCGGGCCACAGCCCGCATTGATACCGGGCCACAGCCCGCATTGATCGAATACGCGGACGGAACATACTGGGCGGCCGTACGATTCGCGCATGCGTGCGGTGCGGAGAGATCTGGATCACATTCCGGCCGAACCGCGCTCGCGCCGACATTTCAGATTCCGGGCATCGGGTGGTAACCGCTCGTTTGCCCGCAGCCGTCAGGCTGCGCCGGTGCGATCGAGGCCCGAGCGAGTACTGCCGCAACCGAAGGTCCGCGGCTGGCGGGGTCGGCCGTGGTCGGACTACGCGCTGTTCGTCGTGCTGGTCGCGCCGAATCTGATCCTGCTGTCGGTCTTCGTGTATCGGCCGCTGCTGGACAATATCCGGCTGTCCTTCTTCGACTGGAACATCTCCGACACCGCCGCCACCTTCATCGGTTTCGACAACTACCGGGAGTGGTGGGGACGCGCCGATTCGTGGGAGGTGGTCACCAATACGGTGATCTTCACCCTCGCCGCGGTGGTCGGCAGCATGGCCCTCGGCCTGGCGCTGGCACTGCTGCTGGACCGGAAGCTGTTCGGCCGCAATGTGGTCCGCTCCGCGGTGTTCGCGCCGTTCGTCATCTCCGGCGCGGCCATCGGCGTCGCCTTCCAGTTCGTCTTCGATCCGGGATTCGGCCTGGTGCAGGACATCCTGCGCAAGGTCGGGCTGCCGGTGCCCGACTTCTACCAGGACCCGAACTGGGCCCTGTTCATGGTGACCGTCACCTACCTGTGGAAGAACCTGGGCTACACCTTCGTCATCTATCTGGCGGCGCTGCAAGGGGTTCGGCAGGATCTCATGGAGGCCGCCGAGATCGACGGTGCGAGCCGCCGGACCACTTTCACCCGCGTGCTCATGCCGCAGCTGCGGCCCACCACCTTCTTCCTGTCCATCACCGTGCTGCTCAACTCGCTGCAGGTGTTCGACATCATCTACACGATGACCCGCGGCGGGCCGCTGGGCACCGGCACCACCACCATGGTGGTCCAGGTCTACCGCGAATCCTTCGTCAACTTCCGTGCCGGATACGGCGCGACCGTGGCCACCATCATGTTCGTGGTGCTGCTGATCGTGACGCTGGTCCAGGTGCGCATCATGGATCGGGACGAGCGATGAAGCGGCTCGGCAGCACAGGGCGGGCCATCGACAGAGCGCGGTGGGCAACGATTTTCGGCTATTGCGCCATGGCGTGCGTGCTGATCGTCATCGGGGTGCCGCTGCTGTGGATTCTGATCACCTCGTTCAAGGACCGCGGCGATATCTACGTGCAACCCGCCGTGTACTGGCCGACCACCTGGCATCCGGAGAACTACTCCTACGCCACCACCACGCTGCCCTTCTGGACCTTCCTGAAGAACTCGATCATCGTGACCGCCGTGGTGTCGGCGGTGAAGTTCGCGCTCGGCGTCTTCAGCGCGTACGGGCTGGTGTTCCTGCGCTTCCCGGGCAAGAACGTGGTCTTCCTGGTGATCATCGCGGCGCTCATGGTGCCCAACCAGATCACCGTCATCTCCAACTACGCGCTGGTCTCCCAGCTGGGTTGGCGAAACACCCTGACCGGCATCATGGTTCCGCTGTTCGGAGTCGCCTTCGGCACCTTCCTCATGCGCAACCACTTCCTGTCGCTGCCCGGCGAGATCATCGAGGCGGCACGCATGGACGGCGCGGGCTGGTGGCGGCTGCTGGCCCGAGTGGTGCTGCCCATGTCCGGGCCGACCATGGTGGCCTTCGCGGTGATCACACTGGTCAACGAGTGGAACGAATACCTGTGGCCGTTCCTCATGGCCGACGGTCCCGAGGTGGCCACGCTGCCGGTGGGCCTCACGCTGCTGCAGAACACCGAGAACCCCAGCGTCACCAACTGGGGTCCGGTCATGGCCGGAACGGTCATGACCATGCTGCCGATCCTCGTCATCTTCCTCGCCCTGCAACGTCACATGATCAAGGGCCTCACCTCCGGTGCGGTCAAAGGCTGAGTTCCACAAGGAGATTCCCGTGTCCGATCCACGTTTGCCGTCCCTGTCGCGGCGCGGCTTCCTCGGCCTGGCCGGTGCCACCGCGGCCGGTCTCGCCCTGACCGCGTGTGCGGGCACCGGAGGCGGCGGCTCCCAGGGCGGTGACCCCAACCAGCTCACCTTCTGGTCCAACCACCCGGGCACCTCCAAGGATCTGGAGGCCGATCTGATCGGCCGCTTCCAGCAGCAGTTCCCGGAGATCACCGTGAACCTGGTCGACGCGGGCAAGAACTACGAGGAGGTGTCGCAGAAGTTCAATGCGGCGCTGTCCGGCGGTGAACTGCCCGATATCGTGGTGCTTTCCGATGTCTGGTGGTTCAACTACGCCCTGAACGGCACCATCGAACCGCTGGACCACCTCTTCGCCGACGCCGGGGTGGACTCCTCGGACTACGTCACCTCGCTGCTCGAGGACTACAGGTTCGACGGCAAGTACTGGGCGCTGCCGTACGCCCGCTCGACCCCGCTGTTCTATTACAACAAGGACGTCTGGGCGCAGGCCGGACTGCCGGACCGGGGCCCGGAGACCTGGCAGGAGTTCGACGAGTGGGGTCCGAAGCTCCAGGAGGTCGTCGGTGAGGGCAAGCTCGCGCACGGCTGGGGCAATGCCACCGACTATCTCGCGTGGACCTTCCAGGGGCCGAACTGGACCTTCGGCGGTGCGTACTCCGACGAGTGGCAGCTCACCTTCAACGAACCGGATTCGCTGACCGCCGGAAACTTCCTGCGCGACATGATCTACGCCAAGAAGTACGCGGGGGTCCGCAAGCAGATCGCTCCCGACTTCAGCGCGGGTCTGATCGCCTCCACGCTGGCCTCCACCGGCAGCCTGAGCAGCATCGTCAAGGACTCGAAGTTCGAGCTGGGCACGGCGTTCCTGCCGCATCCGAACGGCCCCGGCTGCACCACCGGCGGTGCGGGGCTGGCGATTCCGTCGCGCATCTCCGATGAGCGGAAGGTGAACGCGCTCAAGTTCATCAACTTCCTCACCGGCACCGAGGGCACGGTCGCCTTCTCTCAGGGCACCGGATACATGCCGGTGCGCAAGTCCGCCCTCGCGGATCCGAGCGAGCAGCGGTACCTGGCGCAGAACCCGCACGCCAAGACCGCGATCGACCAGCTGCCGCTGACCAGGTCGCAGGATTACGCACGGGTGTTCCTGCCCGGCGCCGACCAGATCATCGGCGCGGGTTTCGAGAAGATCTGCCTGCAGAACGCCGACGTCACCACCACCTACGCCGACGTCACCAACCAGCTGCAAGCCATCCTCGACCGGCAGATCCTGCCGAAACTGCCCAAGTAACACTCTCTTTCGGAAGAAGGTCCGGCCACTATGGCGACTGTGCGGTTCGACGGTGTGACCCACCGGTACCCGGGAGCACCCCACCCGGCGGTCGAGGAATTGGTACTCGATATCGCCGACGGGGAATTCCTGGTGCTGGTGGGGCCGTCCGGCTGTGGGAAATCCACCAGTCTGCGCATGCTGGCCGGACTCGAATCCGTGGAGAGCGGGCGGATTCTCATCGGCGACCGGGATGTGACGGCACTGCCGCCGCGTGCCCGCGATGTCGCCATGGTGTTCCAGAGCTACGCGCTCTACCCGAATATGACCGTGGCCGAGAACATGGGCTTCGCACTGCGCAATGCGGGAATGAGCAAGGCAGACACCAGGGCTCGGGTGGCGGAGGCCGCGGCCATGCTGGAGCTGGAACCGCTGCTGGACCGCAAGCCCGCGCGGCTGTCCGGCGGTCAGCGCCAGCGCGTCGCCATGGGGCGCGCCATCGTGCGGCGGCCCCAGGTGTTCTGCATGGACGAGCCGCTGTCCAATCTGGACGCCAAGCTGCGGGTGAGCACCCGCTCCCAGATCGCCGCGCTGCAACAGCGTTTGGGCACCACGACCGTGTACGTCACCCACGACCAGGTCGAGGCCATGACCATGGGGCACCGGGTGGCGGTGCTGCGTGACGGCGTCCTGCAGCAGGTGGCCGCACCGCGCGAACTGTACGACGATCCGGTCAACACCTTCGTGGCCGGATTCATCGGCTCACCGGGGATGAATCTGCTCACCGCGCCGATTCGTGACGGCCACGCGGTGCTGAACGGACTCTCGATCCCGGTGCCGCGCAAGGCGATCACCGGTAAGCGGATCGTGGTGGGTATCCGGCCCGAGTCCTGGGAGGTCACCACCGATCCGGCCAACGCGTTGGCCGTGGAGGTGGAACTGCTCGAGGAACTCGGCGCCGAATCCTTCCTCTACTCCCACGGCGTCACCGACGAATGGTCCAGCCGCTCGGGCAAGGTCGTGGCGCGGGTGGACCGCCACTTCCAGGTGACCCTGGGTGACCGCCTCCGGCTGACGCCGAAGCCGGACGAGGTGTTCTTCTTCGACGCCGAGACCGAGGCGCGTCTGCGCTAGGACCGGGCTTACCAGATCTTCACGCGCTGTGCGGGTTCCAGGTAGAGGGCATCGCCCGGCTCGACGCCGAAGGCTTCGTGGAAGCTGTCGAGATTGCGGATGACGCCATTGCAGCGGAACTCCGGCGGCGAATGCGGATCCACCGCGAGGCGGCGGATCGCCTCCTCGGGGCGCGCCTTGGTGCGCCACACCTGCGCCCAGCCGAAAAACACCCGCTGCAACCCGGTGAGCCCGTCGATGACCGGCGGCTCCGTGCCCTCGAGCGAAATCTTGTACGCCTCCAGGGCGATCGAGAGACCACCCAGATCGCCGATGTTCTCGCCGATGGTGAACTCGCCGTTGACCTTGTGCTCGTCGGAGAGGTCCTTGGGGGAGAGGGCGTTGTACTGGTCGATCAACGCCTTGGTGCGCTTGCCGAATTCGGTGCGATCCGATTCGGTCCACCAGTCGACCATATTGCCGTCGCCGTCGTACTTGGAACCCTGATCGTCGAAGCCGTGGCCGATCTCGTGGCCGATGACCGCGCCGATGCCGCCGTAGTTAGCGGCGTCGTCGGCGTTCATGTCGAAGAACGGCGGCTGGAGAATGGCCGCCGGGAAGACGATCTCGTTCATGCCCGGGTTGTAGTAGGCGTTCACGGTCTGCGGGGTCATGAACCATTCGCCGCGGTCCACCGGGCCACCGAGCTTGTTCAGGTCGCGGTCGTGTTCGGCGGCGTAGCCGCGGCGGAAGTTGCCCACCAGGTCGGTCGGGTCGATGGCGACGGCCGAGTAGTCACGCCAGGTGTCCGGATAACCGATCTTGGGGGTGAACTTCTCCAGCTTGGCCAGCGCGGCCTCGCGGGTCTCGGGACTCATCCAGTCCAGCTGGGCGATATTGCGGCGGTACGCCTCCTGGAGGTTGCCGACCAACTCCACCATGCGGGCCTTGGCCTCGGGCGGGAAGTGCTCGGCCACATAGAGTTTGCCGACCGCCTCGCCCAGCAGCTCCTGCACCAGCGAGACGCCGCGCTTCCAGCGCTCGCGGTTCTCCTGCGCGCCGGTGAGGGTGCGGCCGTAGAAATCGAAGCTCTCCTCGACCAGATCGGCGGTCAGGTAGGCGGCACGGCCCTTCAGCACCCGCCAGGTCGCCCACGCCTGCCAGTCGGCCAGCGGCTCGGAGGCCCACAGCCGGGCGAAGGTGCGCACGAAATCCGGCTGGCGCACCACGATTTCGGCGAACAGTTCCGGGCCCGAGCGGTCCAGGCCCTCGGCCAGCGCGGACGTCCATGCCGCCCAGTCGAATTCCGGATGCTCGGCGGCGAGGGCGTCGAAGGTGGTGAGGTTGTAGGACAGTTCGGCATCGCGGCGGCGCACCACATCCCAGTGCCCGGCGGCCAGCTTCCGCTCCAGCTCGAACACCCTGTCGGCGTCGACCTCCAGGCCCGCCAGCTCGAACATGCGGCGGATATGGGCGACATACTTGTCGCGGATCTCCGCGTATTCGTCCTGGCGGTAGTAGGACTCGTCGGGCAGGCCGATCCCGGACTGGGTGGCGTGCACCAGGTAGCGGGTCGAATCCTTGTCGTCGGTGTCGACGTAGTACGCCAGCGCGCCACCCACTCCGGTGCGCTGCAGTCGACCGAGCAGGGCCGCGAACTCACCTCGGTCGGTGACCGCGCGCACGGCCTCGAGTTCCTCGGCGATCGGGGTCAGTCCCGCGGCGGCCACGGCCGTCTCGTCCATGAACGACGAGTACAGGTCGCCGATCTTGCGCTCCTCGGTGCCCGGTTCGGCATTCGAGGCCGCGGCGTTCTGGATGATCCGCTGCACATCCAGCTCGGCCTGGTCGTAGAGGGTGCGGAAGGCGCCGTCCACCGCCCGGTCGGCCGGTATCTCGTAACTGTCCAGCCATTGGCCGTTGACATGTGCGAACAGGTCGTCCTGCACCCGCACGCTCGCGTCGACATGGGAAAGATCGATACCGGAGGGAGCCTGCTGCGTAGTCACGATCTCCAGTATGCTCGTCCGCCTCTCCGCGTATTCAGCGCACGGCTTGAGAGCCGCCTTCCGTCATGCATGCGTGCCTGCGTCGGGAGCCGACGCGATTGCGGACGTACCCGGTGAGTTACCCCGGTCGCTACGAAATCAGTTGTCGGGTTGGCACACGATCGAACTCGTGGTCTTGGGCTCCGGCGGTGAATGCCGCCCATTCGCCGGGGGTGTAGACGAGGGTGATCTCGCCGTCGGTGAGGGTGGTCGAGCCGTCCGCAGCGGTGTGGTGGGTGAGGGTCGAGGGAGCGGACGGCCGACCGGTCACCGCGGCGAGGAAGCGCATCCATTCGGTCGCGGTGACGGTGATGATGGGCTCGTCGGCGAGGCGGTGCGCCGGATCGCGGCGGTACTTGCTGTCACGAATGAGCACCGCAGCACCGTCGAAACGGACCTCGACGCATTGATTGCCGTTGTTGGTTCGAGACGATGTGAACCATCCGGTGGATTCCGGATGAAGCCTCGCTGTGGTGGACATGGGCTGCATTTTACGGTACGAAATGCTCTCATTCCCCTTTCGCATAAATTCTGATCATCTCCAAAGATTCTGCGCGATCGAGAGATTGGTCGAGTGCACGCACATAGGCGAACGACAGATCCCGCACCTGGTCGGGATCGTCCACCGCACCTCCGAACACCGCGCTCTCGACCCAGCCGAAAGTGGGCAGGGCCGCGGCGGTGAAATCGAGCAGATGGAAACTCGAGCCGCCCAGCACCGCACCCGCCGTTGCGGTGAACGGAATGACCCGCACGGTCACCGCGTCACTGTCGTCCAGCAGCCGGGCCAGATGTTCGAGCTGGCCGCGCAGCACCTTCGGACCGCCGATCTGCTGACGCAGCGTTGCCTCGCCGACCACCGCGGTGACCTCCGGCCGGTCGTCATCGAACAACCGCTGCTGGCGGCGCATCCGCACGGCAACCAGCTGTTCCACCTGCACCGGACGAATCATGACGTCGGCGCTGATCAGGGCCCGGGCGTACTCCTCGGTTTGCAGCAGGCCCGGAATCACCAGGCTGTCGTAGCTGCGGATGGCCTCCGCGCCGTACTCCATGCCGTAGTAGCGCTGCAGTTCGGTGCCGATCAGGGCCGAGGACTTGGCCCACCAGCCGCGCTCCTTGCTGGCGGCCAGCAAGGCCAGCAGTTCCTCGCGTTCCTCACCCTCCACCTCGAGCAGCTCCAGTACCGGGCCGATGGTATTGACGGTGAGGACGCGGCGGCCCTTCTCCACGTGGGACCAGTTGGCCGGGGTGAAGCCGACCCGCTTGGCGAAGGTGGCGGAATCGAACCCGTGCTGCTCGCGTAGTTCCCGCAGACGCAGGACCAGTTCCCAGCGGGCGACGGTCGGAGAGACGGGTGCCATGACTGCCGATGCTACGCCTGGCAACTCCCCAGCGTGTGACTATTGTCATTTCGATTGCCGGGGGTTACGGTCTGATAACCCATCCCGACGAGTGGTCCGCACCGAGACGAGTTCGCCCATGAGCACGCTCGACCCCACCTTCCATACGGACACCCAGGACGCCTTCGCCCGCTGCCGGGGCTATCGCGCCGAGCACGGTCTCTACGGCGTCGTCGACCCCGGCCTGGGCCGGATCATGCTGGAGGTCGGCGCGGTCGGAGCCGTCACCATGCCCGCCGAGCTGGGGCATCGTGTCCGCGCTCGACTGCGCGCCCGCTGCGGGCCGGTCATCGCGCATCCGCGCTCGGCCCGCTGGACCTTCCTCACCGGCCCCACCGACAACTCGTATCTGGATATGACGCTGGTGGCCGACCTGTTCCGGGACTGCGCGAGCGTGGCGCTGCCCGGCAGCCGCATCGTACTGCCCTCACCCGCCGACGAGCGCGGCGGCTACCGCCGCTGGATCTGTCCGCCGGAAGGGGACTTCCGGCCCGAACTGGCGGAGGTGCTCGACGCGATGCGGGCCTGCCGCATCACCCACACCGACCGCGAGGGTTCGGCCTGACCGTCAGCGGGTCGGCTCCGGGGTGATGGTGATGCCGAACCGGTCGTCGAGATTCTGCTCGAAGTCCCGCTGGCACTGCTCGATCTTGGCCTGATCATTGCCCGCGGCATTCATGCAGTCGAGGAAGTTGTCGAAGCCCGCCTCCTTGGCGACGCCCCAGAAGAACAGACCCACGACCAGGGAGACAACCACGCCGATCAGGCCGAGGACGATACCGGTGACGGCCATTCCGGTGCCGCCGGACTTCTTGCTCAGCAGGGCGATGAGGCCGAAGATCACGGCCAACGGGCCGAAGAGGAAACCGAGCAGGATGAAACCCGTCGGAATGGCGATGATGCCGAGCACCAGCGCGGTAATGGCCAGGCCCTTGCCCTTCGAGGGCTCCTGCCAGTACTGCTGGCCGGGCTGCTCGGGATAGCCGGGCTGGGGCTGATAGCCGCCCGGCGGCGGATAGTCACCAGGGGGCGGGTATTGGCCGGGCGGCGGATACTGCGACATGGTGGCATCCTTCCATCGGTGCTCGCTCCCGGTATCGCGCGGCCGCGCGGAAACCGTTAACGCAGGTGACGCACACCGCCCATGGTATTGGCGCGACCGCGCCGACGACGGTTACTGCCCGCCGAGCCGCGCGTGCATTTCCCAGACCAGCACCTCAGCGGGCATATTCGCGGTGATGCGCTGACCGCCGCTGCGTGTCATGCGCACGGCGTCACCCTCGTAGAGGGTGCCGACGCCCTCCACCTCCACCTCGCCCCGCGCCACGAAGACATGCAGGTACGGGGCCTCCGGGAGACGCACCTCGGTGCTCGGTTCGGCCACCGTGCCGGGTTCGGTCATCCGCGCGACATGCAGCGCGGAATGACTGCTGGCGATGGCGATGGCGGTGCGGTCGCGGTAGCACGGCAGTCCGGAGGCCACGGTCACCAGGCCGCCGCCCGCCAATTCGTCGTCGATCTCCAACTGCTGATAGCCCGGTTCGATGCCGGGTTCGTCGGGCACCACCCACATCTGGACGAAGTGCACCGGCTCCTCGTGTTCGGCGGCATTGCTGATCCGCCACGCATCGTTCTTCTCCGAATGCAGGATGCCGGTCCCCGCACTCATGCGCTGGGCCAGGCCGGGATAGATGACGCCGGCGTGACCGAGCGAATCCTGATGCACCAGGCTACCGCTCAACACCCAGGTCACGATCTCCATATCCCGGTGCGGGTGGGTGTCGAAACCCTCGCCGGGCAGCACGATGTCCTCGTTGTTGACCAGGAGCAGGCCGTGGTGGGTGTTGTCCGGATCGTAGTGTTCGCCGAAGGAGAAGGAATGCTTCGAATCCAGCCACGCCACACGCGTTTTCATGCGGTCGCCGCCCCGATGGACATCGATGTGTGGTGTCGTGAGCGTGGACACCGCCGTCTCCTCTCACCGGCGAGCACCGATCGACTTCCAGGGTAGAAGCCCGTTCGGAACCCCTGCCTGAATTCCCGGTAAATTCTATCGTGCGGGCAGCAATCATCCGCACGGCCCCGACCAGGCATTACCGAACGGCGCATCCGGCCAGCGAATTGTCGCCCGGCGGGCGCGCCGGAAAGCCGCCCGCCGTGCCGCGCCGGGGCGGCGACCGTAACATGATGTGCCGCAAGCAGAACCGGAGGGAGGGGGACGGATGAGACCTGAGGTACTCGCGGGTATCGAACGCGAACTCCGGCAGCAGGCGGGCAGCGAGGGCATCACCCATTTCGTGGTCGGCGTCGCTGTGTTCCGCAATGGCAAACTACTGGTCGTACGGCGTGTCGCCGATGACTGGCACGGTGGAATGTATGAACTGCCGGGCGGCGGCGTGGAATCCGGGGAAACGTTCGCCGAATGCGTGGAACGCGAACTTTTCGAGGAAACCGGACTTCGCCTGGTACGAATCACCGACGTACTCGGCGGATTCGACTACGCCACCCGCACGAAATCCCGCGTCCGCAAATACAGCTTCGTGGTGGAAGCCGAATACGGTGAGATCGCACTCGATCCGAGCGAACACGATCAATACCAGTGGGTCGACGCCGACGGACTGGACAACCTGCCGATGGCCCCCGATATGCGCGCCGCCGTCTACGCCCTCGTGACCACGCATCCCGCCCGGTGAACGTCCCGGCAACGGGGCGAGGATTCGGATCGGGGCAGGGTTTCGGCGCACTCGCGCGCACGGTCCGCGCGGCGCTGCGCGGCAACCCGGGGGTACTGCGACTGGCGGTCGTCCGACTGGCCGGTCCGTTCGGCGACGGCATGTTCCAGGCGGCGCTGTCGGGGGCGATCCTGTTCAATCCGGAACGGCAGACCGATCCGGCGGATATCGCTGCCGGATTCGCGGCCCTGCTGCTGCCGTACTCGATCATCGGCCCCTATGCGGGCGCGCTGCTGGACCGCTGGGACCGGCGCACCGTCCTGCTGCTGGCCAATGTGCTGCGGGCCGGGCTGATCGCGGTGACGGCCGCGCTGCTGGCGGGCGGGATCGCCGCCACGCCGCTGCTGCTGTTCGCGCTCGCCGTGGTCGGCATCGGGCGGTTCGTGGGCGCGGGCTGCGCGGCGGCGCTGCCCAAGGTGCTGGAACAGCGCTGGCTGGTGCCGATGAACTCGATCATGGCGACGACAGCGGCCGGCTGCGCCATCGTGGGCGCGAGTCTCGGCTTCGGGGTTATCGGACTGATCGGGCCGGGTGACACCGGATCGGCGGTCGCGGTCGCGGGCAGTGCCGTCGGATCGGTGCTCGGCGTCGCCGCGGCGGCCGGATTCCGGGGCCGAATACTCGGACCCGACCGGGCCGAGCGCGACGCCCGCAGCTCGGTGCGCGCCATCGCGGGCGGGCTGCGCGGCGGCGCGGTGGCGGCCGGACGTTCCCGCCAGGTCACCACCGCCATGATCGGCATCGGCGCGCACCGCATGGTGTTCGGGGCCGACACGCTGCTCATGGTGCTGGTGTTGCGGCGCGGCGTCGAGGACGGCTCCGGGGTCGCCGAGCGGCTGGCCGGTTTCGGTGTCGCCATCACCAGCACCGGGGCGGGCATGCTGAGCGCGGCCGTGCTGGCGCCGCTGCTCATCCCGCGCCTGGGCCGCATCCGCACCGTCGTGGCGGGGCTGGTCACCGCCATCGTCGTGCAGCTGACGCTGGTCACGCCGATCACCGTGGCCACCGGCGACGACGAGGCACGCGCCCGGCTCGCGCTGCTGGCCGCCGCCTTCCTGCTCGGCCTGGCCGGGCAGACCATCAAACTCACCGGTGATGCCGCCATGCAGATCGAGATCGACGACGCGCACCGCGGGCAGGTGTTCGCCCTCCAGGACACCGTCTTCAATATCGCCTTCGTGCTGGCGCTGGCGGCCACCGCGACGGTGATACCGGCCGATGGGCGTGCACCCGTGGTAGTGGTGGCTGCGGCCGGGATCTACGCCTGTGGACTCGCCGCCATCGCGTTCGACACGCGGTGGCGGGGCGGGCGCTCGTGTTAGACCGGTCTCGTTTCGGTCGCAAATCGGTTG
This sequence comes from Nocardia sp. CC213A, assembly GCF_030766805.1. Taxonomy (NCBI): domain Bacteria; kingdom Bacillati; phylum Actinomycetota; class Actinomycetes; order Mycobacteriales; family Nocardiaceae; genus Nocardia; species Nocardia sp. CC213A. The sequence goes on along the minus strand of NZ_JASFXA010000009.1, from coordinate 161,620 downwards.
ACGGCGCGGACGACTCGCGCACAACCGCACGCGGACCGATACTGTGACACGGTTGTCGATCTCGAGTGACGCGGTACGCCGCGCCCCCGGACAGGAGACGCACAGAGCAATGGGATTTCCGCAGCGCGCGCCGATCCCGACCCCGCTCCGCACCGCATCCGTACTGACCGGCGTCGTCGCGGTCGGTCTGGCGCTCACCCCGCCGGCGGCCGCGGCCCCCGCGCCGTGGGCGCCCGCCCCCGTGAACAGTTGCGGTGAGGTGGGATTCGACCCGCTGGCCCGCGAACCTCAACCGGATACCACGCCGTGGAGCCCGCCGCCGACCATCCGAATCCCGGTCCCCGTACCGGAGTTCGTGCCGGTGCCGATACCCGGGCCCGCGCCGGACGACACCCGGATCGACCCGGCCCCGCTGCCGCCGGACCCGTGCGCCTCACCATGCCCGGATCTGCGGCACAATCCCAGTGCCACAGGGACTCCCGCCGCCCCGAGCGGTACACCGCCGGAGCTTCCCGACAGCGAGCGCCCGCCGGAACCGACACCGACGCCCACCGCGCCGCCGGAACCGGCACCCGAACCGCAGACCTCGCAACCGCCCGTACCGGTCCTGCCGCGGCTGCCCGAGATCGAGATCGTCCCGGAGACCGAGCCGATTCCCATCCCGGTCCCCGGCGGGGAGCCGCCGGAGCCGCAGCCCGCGCCGACGCCGACACACGTCCCGCCCGCACCCGGGCCGCTCGCCGCACCCGTCGCACCGCCGCGCGTCACCGAGGTCCGGTTGGTCGAGCAGCTCACCGGTCCGGGCTCGCAGAACCGCACCGATATCCGCTGGCAGGTGGACGGTACCGACCTCGGCCTCATGTGGGAGAACCGGCCCGGCGAGGTGGCCGTGGTCTTCGGCGACACCTTCGGCAAGGGCTGGGTCCCCGACAGCGTGGGAGGCCCGGACTGGCGCAGCAACGTGCTCGCCTACAGCACCGACCGCGACCTCTCCGACGGCCTCACCCTGGACTCCTTCGTCCAGGACAGCCGCTGCCACGCGGCCGAACTGCTGGGCAGCCGCAAGATCAAGAACTTCGAGACCACCACCATTCCCACCTCCGGATTCGCGCTCGGCGACCGGCAGTACCTGACCTACATGTCGGTGAACCGGTGGAGCCGGATACCGGGCATGTGGTGGACCAACCACGGCGGCCTCGCCTGGTCCGACGACAACGGCCGCACCTGGGTGAAATCCCAGCACGCGCAGTGGGACAACCTGTTCGGCATCGGACGCTTCCAGGTGGCCACCATGGTGCCGCACGGCGACTGGGTGTACATGTTCGGAACTCCCAACGGGCGCATGGGCGTTATCGGCCTGGCCCGGGTACCCGCCGCCGAGGTGCTGAACAAGACCGCCTACCAGTACTGGGTGGGCGGCAACTGGGTGCCCGCCGACGGACCCAACGAATTGCTCGCCACCCCACTGGTTCTCGGCACCGCCAGTGAACTGTCCATCCGCTACGACCAGGGCAGCGGGCAGTGGCAGATGGTGTACCTGGACGCGCCCGCGCATCAGCTCGTGCTGCGCACCGCCGCCGAACCGCAGGGCACGTGGAGCGAGCCGATTCCGCTGGTGAGCACCCGGGACTATCCGGCCACCTACGGCGGATTCATCCATCCGTGGTCGACCGCCGAGGACCTGTACTTCACGCTGTCGGCGTGGGGGAGCTACAACGTGTATCTCATGCACGCGAAGCTGGAGCACTGAGGGGGTTCACCTCGCGCGATCCGACCGCCCTCGAGCCGACCGTGCTCGAGCCCGTCGCGTGGCCGCCGCCGTCGGTCCGGCCGGCATCGACGTGGTCGAACTCGAGCTGGCCGAGATCGACGCGGGCCGACCCCGGCGCGACGGGAATCAGCCTCGCCGGAAATCAGCCCCGCCGGAATCGGATTCGGCTGCCGGGGCGCGCCTGCGCCAGCGCGTCGACGTCGGCGTCGACCACCACCGCGATCACCGGGTAGCCGCCGGTGATCGGATGGTCGGCGAGGAACACCACCGGCTGGCCACTGGGCGGCACCTGGATGGAGCCCAACGCGACGCCCTCCGTGGGCAATTCGCGGTCGTCGCGGCGGCGCAGCGGTGGGCCGCCGCGACGGTCCAGCCGCGCGCCGATGCGGTCGGTGTCGGCGGAGACCGTCCACTCCCCGGCGCACAGATCGCCGGGGGCGGTGAACCAGTCGTCGCGGGGGCCGAGCAGCACCCGGACGGTCAGCGGGTCGTCGCCGGGCGGTGCGACGGGGGCGACATCGACGATCGGATGGGTGCGCGGGGGAGCGCCGACAGGCAGCACATCTCCGGGCCGCAGCGGTTCCGGGCCGATGCCCGCCAGGGTGTCGCGACTGCGCGACCCCAGCACCGGCGGCACGTCGATACCGCCCCGCACGGCCACATAACCGCGCAGTCCGGTGCGCGCCAGGCCGAGCCGAAGACACTGGCCCTCATCGATTTCCAGCACGCTGGCGATGCCGACGGGGCGGTCGTCCACGAAGGCGGGTACGGGCGCACCCGTGACCGCCACGGTCAGGTGGCGCTGCGCACGCAGTTCCACACCGCCGAGCAGCACCTCGATTCCGGCCGCACCCTCCGGATTGCCGACCAGCCGGTTGGCCAGGCGCAGCGCGGCGCGGTCCGCCGCACCGGCCGTGCCCACGCCGGAGCCGAACCAGCCGGGACGGCCCAGATCCTGAATGGTCGCCAGCGGTCCGACCCGCTCCACTCGAATCAACGGTCCACCGCCGCGAACCGCACCCGGGTACCGGCGCGGATGAGTGCGGGCGGATCGCGATCGACATCCCACATGCGCAATGCCGTGGTGCCGATGAGTTGCCAGCCGCCCGGACTGCGGCGCGGATACACCGCCGAGTAGCCGCCCGCCAGCGCCACCGCGCCCGGCGGAATGGCGGTGCGCGACTGGGCGCGGCGCGGCACGGCCAGGCGGTCGTCCGGGGCTTCCAGGTAGCCGAATCCAGGCGCGAAACCGACGAAGGCGCACTGCCATTCGATACCGGTGTGCTCGGTGATCACCTCGTCGACGGTCAGACCCAGCAGCTCCGCCACCTGCGGCAGATCCGCGCCGTCGTAGCGCACCGGGACCTCCAGCGGTTCGGTGCCGACACCGGTACCGCCCACCGCGTCGGTATCGCCCACCGCGTCCGCACCCGGCTCGGCGGGATGGAGTGGCGTCGGTTCGCCGGTCGCGCCCCCGACGGCAGCGGCGAGATCGGCCAGCACGCCGGACAACCGACGGCGCACCGGTTCGGCGGCGGCGGGCGAGTCCAGGGTCACCAGCACGGTCTCGGCGGCGGGCAACACATCCACCACGCCGTCTGGCCGTGCCCCGAGCGCCGCGAGCAGACGCGGGATGAGGGCGCGCGACGGCGGAATCACCAGCAGCGCCCGGTCGCCCGCCGCACGAATGTCCCCGGCGAATGCCTCCCGCGCGAGCGCGGCGCGGCGCGCGCCCGGCCGGGCCGACGCTGCGGCAGCAGCAGTGGTGTCCCCGGGGTCCACCGCCGACTCCCCGGCGGACCCCGGCTGCCGTGCCGATCCCCGGGCATCCGCACTCACGCCGCTGCGATCATCTGGGCCGCCACAGCTCGCGACACCGCTACCCCCAGCGCCACCAGAACCCGCGACACCGCTACCCCCAGCGCCACCAGAACTCGCGACATCAGCACCGCCAGCGCCACCGGGAACCGCAGCACTGCTACCCGAGGCGGTGGCACTCGGACGCGGGATCCGACGATCGACGTTGTCGCCTGCGGTCGCGGCCGCGCGTGCGGCATCGTCGCCGGGCATGTGCGTGGGATCGTGCCGGGGCACTACGACGCACCTCCGCGAGATGCCGTCGTCGGTCCGGAAGGAGGGCGGGGGATCGGTGGTACAGCGGTCATGGGTGGTCTCCCACTCAGCAGAACGCGCCGACGGGGATGCCCGCGTCGTCCAGGGTCGAGCGGATCCGGCGCGCCATCTCCACCGCGGCCGGAGAATCGCCGTGGACGCAGATGCTCGTGGCGCGTACCGCCACCGCGCCGCCGTCCACCGTGACGGCCTTGCTGTCGCGGGCGATCGACAGCGCCTGGGTCACCGCGTCGTCGGGCCACAGCACCGCGCCCGGCTGGCTGCGCGGCGCCAGCCTGCCGGAGGACAGGTAGGCGCGATCGGCGAAACCCTCACCGACGAACGCGATTCCACGCGCCCGGGCCGCCGCCTCCAACTCGGTCCCGGCCGGGCCGAGCAGCGACAGCTCCCCGCCGAATTCCGCCATGGCCGACAATACGGCCTCGGCCAGCTCCCGATCCGCGGCCGCGGCGTGATACAGCGCGCCGTGCGGTTTCACATATCGCACCCGGTCACCCGCGCTGCGGGCGAAGACATCCAGACTGCCGATCTGATACAGGGTTTCGTCGCGCAATTCGTCCGCGGCCACCGCCACGTGCCGCCGCCCGAAACCCACCAGGTCCCGGTAACCGATGTGCGCGCCGATCCGCACACCCTTGGCAACCGCCAGCTCACAGGTGCGCCGCATGATCGACGGGTCACCGGCATGGAAGCCACAGGCGATGTTCGCGCTGGTCACGATGTCCAGCATGGCCGCGTCGTCGCCCATGCTGTACGCACCGAAACCCTCACCGAGGTCGCTGTTCAGATCGAACGCCATGGCTCCAGCATGGCACCGCGGCGGCCATCGACACACCCCACAACCGAATCCGCGCCACGACCGCCGCCCCGACCTCGCCGCACACCACCGACACTGCCTGAATCCTCGCGCCGCCACCGCTACCCGATCTCGCGCCACCACCACCCGATCCTCGCGCCACCACCACCCGATCCTCGCGCCGCCACCGCTACCCGATCTCGCGCCACCACCACCCGATCCTCGCGCCGCCAATGCCGGACTCGCCACGCGGGCCATGCCGGGTGACCGGGGCACCGCGCGGGGTCGGTGCGCGGTCGCCGCGTCGCGCCTCAGCAGGGGTACACCTGTACCTCGGCAGCCTTGACCGAGAAGTAGACCTCCGTATCCGGGGCCAGCCTCAGGTCCGCCACCGCGCCCGGTGTCAGGTCCGCTGTCAGTGCGACGGGACCGCTCGCGCCGACACCGTTCGCCGCCGCGTCGCCGCGCTTCCGGCCGCTTCGGCCGGTTCCGGTCAGATCGGCCCGGACCCGGATGATTCCGCCGCGATCGGTCAGCTCGGCGATCCGCACCGGAAACACATTGCGGGGGCTGCCTTCCGGTTGTGCGCGGTACACCGCCACCGCCGTGGGCGCGAAGACGGCGGCCGCCCGGCCGGTGGGCGTCCACCCGGCGTCCGCGCACCCGTGGACGCGCATCCCGTCGGCATCGACGGCGTGCACCGGGTCGGCGGCATCGGCCGCCGCGACCGCCTCTCCCACCACCAGGTTCATACCGGCTATCCGGGCCGCGAAGGCGCTGCGCGGGCGGGCCAGCACGGCGGCCACCGGACCCGACTCCACCACCCGGCCGGATTCGATCACCACGAGGCGATCCGCCAAGGTGAGCGCGTCGATCATGTCGTGGGTGACCAGCACCGTGCCGGTCGGAGCGTGCGGGCTGTCGCGCAGCACCCGGCGCAGCAGGGCGCGCATGGCGGGAGCCACGGTCACGTCCAGCGCCGCCATGGGTTCATCCAGCAGCAGCACCCGTGGTCGCACCGCCAGCGCCCGAGCCAGCGCCACCCGCTGGGCCTGCCCACCCGACAGCGAACCCGGTGCGCGATCGGCGAATTCCTCGGCGTCGACAGCGCGCAGCCAGTCACGCGCCACCTGTTCGGCCGCCCGGCCCCGCAGTCCGTTGCTGCGCGGCCCGAATGCCACATTGGCCAGCACCGACAGGTGTGGGAACAGCAGCGCTTCCTGCGCGAGCAGGCCGATATCGCGCCGGTGCGGCGGCACCGCGATGCCACGCGCGGTATCGGTCAGCACCCGACCGTCGAGCCGAACCGTGCCCGCGTCCGGCGGCAGCATTCCCGCGATCACGTCCAGCAGGGTGGACTTCCCCGCACCGTTCGGTCCGAGCACCGCCAGCACCTCACCCGGCGCGACCGCCAACTCCACGTCCAAGGCACGAGCGGCCACCCGCGCCGATATGTGCAGGCCGCTCATGCATTCTCCGCCAAGCCCCGGGCGTGCAGCTGCACGATGACGCCGCGCTGTTTCCCTCGCGCACAACCACCCATACGGTGTCCGTTCTCGTGCGAGCGGGGCCGCTGCGCAGCGATACCGCGCTGCCTGCCGCGTACCCGCCCGCTCATGCGGTGTCCTTTCCGGCACGAGCGGCCACCCGCGCCGCCACGTACAGCCCACGCGCTGTGCCCTTTCGGCGCGAGTAGGGACGCTGCGCGGTGTCACCGTGCTGCCTCCTCCGCACCCAACCACTCACACGGTGTCCGTTCTCGTGCGAGCGGGGCCGCTGCGCAGTGATCCCGCGCTGCGTGGCGACGCCGCGCTGCCTCCTCCACGCCCGAGCGCTCATGCTGTCCGCCCGTTCGCCGCAGCACCCACGCGCCGGTAGGCGATGAGCACGATGAGCACCGCGACCAGCACCAGTAGCAGCGACAGCGCCACCGCGGCGTCGGCGTCGGTCTCGCGTTGCAGGTAGATCTCCAGCGGCAGGGTGCGGGTGCGGCCCTGGAGGCTGCCCGCGAAGGTCAGCGTCGCACCGAATTCCCCGAGGGCACGGGCGAAGGCCAGCACCGAACCCGAGATCAGGGCCGGGCGCAGCAGCGGCAGGGTCACCCGCCACCACACCACGGTGGGGCGCGCGCCGAGGGTGGCGGCGATGCGCTCGAAGCGGTCACCGGCCGTGCGCATGGCCCCCTCCAGGGTGATGACCAGGAACGGGAGGGCGACGAAGGTCTGCGCCAGCACCACCGCCGTCGTGCTGAAGGCGATGCGGATGCCCGCCGCCTCCAGTTCCCGACCCAGCAGACCGTTGCGACCGAACAGGTACAGCAGCGCCAGACCGCCGACCACCGGCGGAATCACCAGGGGCAGCAGCACCAGCGAGCGCAGTACGGGCAGCGCCCGCCAGCGGGCGCGGGCCAGCAGCACCGCCATCGGCACGCCGAGAGCGATGCACAGCAGCGTCGCGACCGCCGCCGTCCGCACGCTCAGTGTCAAGGCGTCCCGCGACGCGGACGAGGTGATGAGGCCGAAGAAGTTCGCCCAGTCCACGGCCGTGGTCAGGGCCAGCAGCGGGCCGATGACCAGTGCGAAACCGATGACGGCGGGCAGCAGCAGCCACGCGGGCACACCCGGCCCGGGGAAGACCGAACCGGACAGGCCGCGCGGTCGCATCGAATGTTTCACGGGGAACCGAACCCGGCCTCCGCCAGCAGCTTCCGGCCCTCCGGCCCGGCAACCAGGTCGACGAACTCCCGCGCGCCCTCGGAGTTCGGCGCATCCGCGACCACCGCGATCGGGTAGCTGTTGACCGCCGCCGCGGCCTCCGGGAAGGGCACCGTCACCACCCGGTCCCCGGCCGAGGCGGCATCGGTGACGTACACCAGACCGGCGTCGGCCTGCCCGGTGGTGACCTTCGCCAACACATCGGTCACCGCGGACTCCTCGCTCACCGGGGTGATGGCGACGCCCGCGGCGGCGGTCACCGCCCGGGTCGCCGCACCGCACGGCACCTGGGGCGCGCACACGACCAGGCGCAGATCCGGGCGGGACAGGTCCGCCAGGGTCGCGATTCCGGCCGGATTGCCGGGCGGGGTGACGATGGTGAGCGTATTGGTGGCGAAGGTGGTCGGCGTCTCGGTGATCCGGCCACCACGCACCGCCTTGTCCATGTTGGCCGGATTGGCGCTGGCGAAGACATCGGCCGGCGCGCCCTGTTCGAGTTGCGCTGCGAGCGTGGAGGATCCGGCGAAGGAGAATGCCACGTTCGTGCCGGGATGCGCGGCTTCGTACCGCTCGCCCAGGTCGGTGAAGACGTGCTGGAGGGAGGCCGCCGCGAAGACGGTCACTGTCGTGGTGCCGGATGCGGAATCGGAAGTGCCACAGCCGGACAGCGCCGCGACCCCGAGCACCGCCAGCGCGGCCGCTCCCGAACCGGAGCGAAAGCCTATGCGGCCCCGCCGGAATCGGCGTCGGTCTCCACCACCACGGTGGTCGCCTTCACGCTCGCCACCGCCACGCTGCCGGGCCGCAACCCCAGCTCGCGCACCGATTCGCTGCTCATCAACGACACCACCGTGAACGGCCCGCATTGCATCTCCACCTGTGCCATCACCGTATCGGTCACCACCCTGGTGACCAGCCCGGGAAACCGATTGCGTGCCGAGGAGGCACTGCCCAGTCGCGCCCGCGGGGTCCGGGCGTGCTCGACGGCCAGGGCCGCCAACTGCTCGCCGTCGACCACCAGGCGGCCCGATCCGTCCTTGTGGGCCGCGAGCGATCCGGCGTCGATCCAGCGGCGGACGGTGTCGTCACTGACACCGAGCAGCTGGGCGGCGTCGCGGATGCGAATATCGGGCATGCGAGCACCATAGCCTCGCATATGCGGGTACAACAAGAAGAAAGTCCCGCATCTGCGGATACTTTCCGGTCTGATGCGACCGGCGTCACAGCGTTCGACCCGGTGCTGTCACCTGCTGCCGGTACGCTCGGGGCAATCATGGCCACGTATTTCGATCCGAAGGCCTGGTCACCTCTGCGGGCGGTGGACCTCGGCATGGACCTGGGACGACGCCTGTTCGACCAGAGCTGGCTGGATCAGTGGACCACCTTCACCACCGCCTGGCTGGATCCGGTCGCCGACTTCGGCGCGGGCACCGTCACCGCGCTCATGCCCGATGTGCTCATGACCCTGCTGTCCGAGGGCATCCTCAGCCAATTCGGCGGGCAGGAGGTGAGCGCCACCGTGCTCGGCCACGATCTGCGCGCCACCCTGCACACCCTCAAGGTGCGGCGGCGCGGGGCGCACTTCCAGTCGAAAACCGTGCTGACCGATCTGTATTGGAACGAGCAGCCGATCAAGGAACTCACCGTCATCGCGCACGGCGTGCGGCTCATCCCGGGGGTGCCCACCAAAATCCGCTCCGCCCAACTGGATCTGCGCGGCACCATCCACATCGAGGCGCTGGTGCAATGGATCAACAGCTGGCAACCGGACTGGCTGCTGCGGACCGCGCCGGACGGAATGATCCTGGCGCGGCATCGAAAACGACGATTGCGGGCCCTGGCCACCGCGGAGATCAAGGACAATATCCTCATCATCACGCTGCACCGGGCCAACTGGTGGGGCATCCGGATGCCGCGGCGCGCGGTGCGGCTACAGCCGATCCCACTGACCGATCTGCCGAATCACGCACGCATCACCCGCGCCGAAAGAATCGGCGACGACGTACTTTTCGAGGCCGATCTGCCCGGCCTCACCGGTTCCTTCGACCTGGCGCAGATCCGCGCCGCCATCGTGGCGGGCACCACGCTCATCGTCTTTTGACAGCGGCGATCAGGACGCGGACTGCTGGCCCTTCCACCACTTCAGCAACTCCGTCTCGGCTTCCTCGCGGGTGAGGGGGCCGCGGTCGAGCCGCAACTCCTTCAGGAACTTCCACGCCTTGCCCACCTCGGGGCCGGGCTGGATGCCGAGCAGTTCCATGATGGCGTTGCCGTCCAGGTCCGGGCGCACCCGCGCCAGATCCTCCTGCTCCTGAATGCGGGCGATCCGCACTTCCAGATCGTCGTAGGTGGATTGCAGCATGGCCGCGCGGCGCTTGTTGCGGGTGGTGCAGTCGGCGCGCACCAGCTTGTGCAGGCGCGGCAGCAGCTCACCGGCATCGGTGACATAGCGGCGCACCGCCGAATCGGTCCACTGCCCCTTGCCGTAGCCGTGGAAGCGCAGGTGCAGATACACCAGGCGCGCCACATCCTCGGTGAACTGCTTGGGGTACTTCAACGCGCGCATGCGCTTTCGCACCATCTTCGCGCCCACCACCTCGTGATGATGGAAGCTCACCCCGCCGCCCGGCTCGTTCTTCTTGGTGGGCGGCTTGCCGATATCGTGCAGCAGCGCGGCCCAGCGCAGGATCAGGTCCGGGTCGCCCTCCTCCTGATCGATGGCCTGGCGCAGCACCGTCAGCGAATGCTGGTAGACGTCCTTGTGCTGGTGGTGCTCGTCGATCTCCAGCTTCATGGCCGGCACCTCCGGCAGCACCCGCTCGGCCAGGCCCGTCTCGCACATGAGGTCGATGCCGTCGGTCGGGTACTCGCCGCCGATGAGCTTGTCGAGTTCGGTACGCACCCGCTCGGCGGTGATGCGGTCGAGCTCCGGGGCCATGGCGACGATGGCCTCCCGCACCCGCGGGGCCGGGGTGAAACCGAGCTGCGCGACGAAGCGCGCCGCACGCAGCATGCGCAGCGGGTCGTCGTGGAACGAATCCTGCGGCGCCGCAGGGGTATCCAGCACCCCCCGGAGCAGGGCCGACATCCCGTCGAGCGGATCGACGAACTCCAGTTCGCCCAGCGCCCCGATCCGCACCGCCATGGCGTTCACCGTGAAGTCACGGCGCACCAGATCGCCCTCGAGGGAGTCGCCGAAGGTGACCTCCGGATTGCGGGACACCCGGTCGTAGCTGTCGGCGCGGAACGTGGTGATCTCCAGCTGCTGCCCGCCCTTGGCCGCGCTCACCGTGCCGAAGACCAGGCCGCCGGTATCCCACAGGTGGTCGGCCCAGCCGCGCATCAGCTCCTGCACCTGCTCGGGCCGGGCGTCGGTGGTGAAGTCCAGATCCGTGCCCAGCCGGCCCAGCACCGCGTCGCGCACGCTGCCGCCCACCAGGTACAGGTGATGGCCGTGCGCGGCGAAGAGCTCGCCGAGCGGGGTCAGGACCTCGGACAGCCGTCCCAGTGTGATCGCCGCCGCCGCGAGCAATCGGGTACGGCGTTCCTCGTTTGCTGCGTCGGACTCAGGCGAAACCACGAAAACGCAGCTTAGTGGAGTGGCGCAATCCGGTAGTCGCCCCGTCGGGCCGAAACCCGGCGCGACGCGCCGCCGGACCCGGTGGACTGCCCGCGAAGGCGCTTCCGGACGGCACGGGGGAGCGGTCGCGACACCCCGGCCGAGGGGTGTTTGCAGCGGCGTTCCGGCAGCTCGACGCAGCGAGGCGGCACCTGCGCCCTTGCCCGCTAGACTGACGCAGTGTCTCCTCCGGCCGATCGCGCGAACAGTCGACGCCGCCAGCCCCGGCGCCGCGGTTCGGCCGGTAATGCGCCGAAACCCCGCATGCGTACCGTCCGGGAGACCTCGGCGGGCGGACTCGTGGTCGACGGTCTCGACGGCCCCCGCGACAAAGCCTCCGCCGCCCTCATCGGACGCACCGATCGGCGCGGCCGCCTACTGTGGTCGCTACCGAAAGGACATATCGAAGAGGGGGAGACGGCCGAACAGACCGCGATCCGCGAGGTCGCGGAGGAGACCGGTATCCACGGCACGGTGGTCGCCGAACTGGGCAGCATCGACTACTGGTTCGTCACCGAGGGCCGCCGGGTACACAAGACGGTGCATCACTACCTCATGCGGTCGATCGGCGGGGAACTGTCCGACGCCGACGTGGAGGTCACCAAGGTGGCCTGGGTTCCCTTGGGCGAACTCGATTCCCGGCTCGCGTACGCCGACGAACGCAGGCTGGCGGAGGTGGCGAAGCGGCTGATCGATCGGATGGAGAACGGCAGACAATGACGCGTGCGGGGTCCCTGCGTCCGAACAGGCCGCTGCACCGCTGGCTGCTGTCGCTCGTCACGGTGATGCTGGCCGTCGTGGCGACCGGCGTCTGCGCCGTGCCCGCCGCCGGCCAGCCCGACGGCAACGGCTACGGCAGCAGTACCGGCCCGAAATTCCTGAAGCTGTCCCTGGATTCGGTGACGCCCACGGTCATCACCACCACCAGCGACCCCTACTTCGTGGTCTCGGGAACCGTCACCAACATCGGCGACCGCGTGGTCGACGACATCAGCATCCGCGTCCAGCGGGCCCGGCCCGTGACCGCGGCCAGCGAACTGCGCACCGCGCTGCAGCTGGATCAGATCAACTACGACGTCACCGGTGCGTTCCGAGCGGTGTCCGACCGGCTCAGCCCGGGCGACCATCAACAGTTCAGCTTCACCGTGGCCCTGCGCGGCGGCGGCGATATGCCCAGCGACGTCACCGACCTCCAGATCACCGAGCCCGGCGTCTATCCGCTGCTGCTGAACGTCAACGGCGAACCCGCCTACGGCAATCAGGCCCGACTCGACGACGCGCGCTTCCTACTGCCCGTACTCGGCGTCCCGGCCACCGCCGACACCTCCGTCGACGCCCCGCCGCCGGTTCCGGCCGCCCCCGCCGCGCCGCCGGTGGCCACCACCATGCTGTGGCCGCTGGCCGACCGGCCCCGGCTGATGGCCGGCATCCCCGGCTCGGTGGACGGTCAGGCGCTGCTCACCGACGACGAGCTGGCCTCCTCGCTGAGCTCCGGCGGGCGTCTCGACCAACTGCTCTCGGCCCTGGAATCGGCGCTGCGCAACGACAGCCGCTCCGGCGGCGGGCTGGCCTCGGCGCTGTGTCTGGCCATCGACCCGGACCTGCTGGTCACGGTGTCGGCGATGATCACCGGCTACCGCGTGCTGGCCAGTCCATCCGATCCGGACGGACCCACCCGCGTGGGCACCGGCGCGCAGGCCGCCAAGACCTGGCTGGACCGGCTGCGCACCGTCGCCTCCGGATTATGCACGGTGGCACTGCCGTTCGCGCAGGTCGACGAGACCGCGCTGGCCGCCGTCAACGATCCGGCCCTCACCCATCGGGCGCTGGTCGCCCCCGCCGACGTGGTCGACTCCCTGCTCTCGGTCACCTCGCTGCGCGGGGTGAATCTGCCCGACGCGGGCACCATCGACGTCGAGGCGGCGCATCTGCTGGCCGCGCACGGCGTCACCACCGCCGTACTCGCCGACAACGCGGTCGTCCCCACCGACGGCCGGTCCACCGCCACCGCCGACGACACCATCGACGCACCCGCCCCGGCCGAGAATCCGGACATGGTGCGGCTGCCCGACATCCCGCTGAATCCGGTGGCGGGCGCGCCGCCGCCGATCGATCCCGGACTGCGGGTGGCCACCTTCGACATCTGGTCGGCCACCGCGCTGGCCGCCATCGGCTCCCATCCGCCGACGCCGTCGTTCACCCCGCAGTCGGTGCGCTACGACGTCAACGCCGACTCCCGCCCCGCGCGACTCCAGGACGCTCTCGGCGCCATCTCCTGGTCTGCGTTGAACCCGCGGCCGGACCGGCCGGGGGCGGCGCTGTTCATGCCGCCGCAGCAGTGGGGCGCGAATCGGGAGGAGGCCACCGCGCTGCTCGAGCAGCTGCAGCTGCTCTTCCGCGACAATCTCGCCGTCCCGCGCCCGTTCACCGACCTGCTGACCCAGCCCGCCGACCCGCAGCCCTACGAGCTCGACTATCTGAGCCAGGCCGCCGACGAATCGGTGCCGCGGCATTTCGTGGACCCGGTGCGCGCCCAGGCGCATCGCATTACCGAACTGATGAACGCGCTGGTGGAGGTGCCGCAGCAGGAGCTGAGCCCGCGCGCCTTCCTCACCCCGCTGCGCGACGATCTGATCCGAACCCTGACGCTGTCGGATCGGCGCAGCGGTGGCCAGCCCGACACCGTCGCCCAGCGCCGCCTCGACCAGACCACCGGCACCCTGCACGAACTGTTCGGATCGGTGACCGTGCTGCCGCCGGGCGGCGTCTACACCCTCGCCTCGGAACAGAGTCCGCTGCTGCTGGTGGCGCGCAACGACCTGCCGGTCGCCATCCGCGTCGAATTCCGCATCGACGCGCCCGCCGAGACGAAGATCACCGATGTCGGCGAGGAGGTATTGCCCGCCAAGGGCACCCGCTCCTTCCAGATCCCCACCGAGGTGAGTGACAGCCGAAACTTGGTGATACCCATCGCACTTACCACGCCGGACGGGGTGCCGCTCGGCGATGCCGTAACGGTATCGGTGCGTTCCAACGCCTATGGTCAGGCGTTGGCGATAATTACCGGGTGCGCGGGCGCGCTGCTGTTCCTGCTGGCCGGACGCCGCCTGTGGCACCGCTTCCGCGGGCAGGCCGATCCGGCCGATGAGGGGTTCGATCCGGAGACCCGACGTCGGGTGAATCGGTTCCGGCGTGCCCGCAAGCGGGAGATGCAACGACAGGAGGACCGATGAGCGAACACGGTGAACCGCGCTCATCGGGCCGCGAACCCGAGGGGCCGCCGTCACGGCGCGCCCCCTCCGCACCCTGGGAGCGAGGCGTGGGACGACAACCCGGTGGACCCGGAATGCCGCCGGGCCGACCGCAACCGCGGCAAGGACAGCCCCAGCCCGGACCGGAGCAACCCGCGCACCCGCAACCGAGACCGGGACAGCCCGGCCGCCCACAACCCCGACACGGCCAGCCGCAGCCACGGCAGGGGCAGCCGGGGCGGCCGCAGCCGCGCCCCGGCCCGCTACCAGGTCAACCGTCCGGTCCCCCCTCGGGACCGGAGTATCCGGCACCCGAACCACCCGTCATGCGGCGACCGGCCGGACTACCGCCCCGGCCGCAACCGCCCCAGCACCCGGAACCCCAGCGCCCTGCGTCCCAGTACTCGGAACCCCAGTACTCGGAACCCGAGTACCCGGCATCCCAGCGCCCGCGCCCCGAACCCCAGCGCCCGCGCCACGCCGCCCACGGGCAGGTGCCGCCGGAGGAGCGCTACCACTGGGGACATGTCACACCGCCGCCGCAGCGGCCCGTCCAACCCCAGCGCTATCCGACGCCGCCCTCGGACCGCCAGCCGCTACCGCGCACCACCGTGGTGAAAACGGCCCAGCAGGCCGAGAGCTCGAACGCCCGCCTGGTCAAGGAGTCCGGGTCCATCGCGTTCGCCACGCTGATCAGCCGCATCACCGGATTCGGCAAACAGCTGCTGCTGCTCACCGTGCTCGGCCCGGCCATCGCCAGCGCCTACACCGTCGCGGCCACCATCCCGACCATGATCTCCGAACTGCTGGTCGGCGCGGTGCTCACCGCCATCGTGGTGCCGACCCTGGTGCGTGCGGAGAAGGAGGACCCCGACGGCGGCGCGGCCTTCGTCCGGCGGCTGTACACCGCCGCCCTCACGGTGCTGGGCATCGGCACCCTGCTGGTGACGGCCGCCGCGCCGGTGCTCGTCACGCATGTCTTCCTGTCCGACGACGGTGAGGTGAACGTCGCCCTCACCACCGCGCTGACCTTCCTGCTGCTGCCCGCCATCGTCTTCTACGGCATGACGGCGCTGCTCACGGCCATCCTCAATACCCATCAGGTGTTCAAACCCGGTGCCTGGGCTCCGGTGCTGAACAACGTCGTGGTGCTCGTCGTCCTGGTGCTGTACGCCGTGACGCCGGGGGAGATCACCCTCGACCCGGTGCGCATGGGCGAGCCGAAACTGCTGCTACTCGGACTCGGCGTCACCATCGGCGTGATCGTGCAGGCGATGAGCCTGCTGCCCGCCATCCGCCGCGAGGGCATCAGCCTGAAGCCGCTGTGGGGCGTGGACGACCGGCTCAAGATGTTCGCGGGCATGGGCGCGGCCATCATCCTGTACGTCCTGATCAGTCAGGCCGGATGGGTGATCGCCACCCGCATCTCCTCGCATATGGACGCCGCGGGTCCGGCCATCTACCAGAACGCCTGGCTGCTGCTGCAACTCCCGTACGGCGTGCTCGGCGTGACCGTGCTGACCGCGATCATGCCGCGGCTGTCCCGCAATGCCGCCGCCGACGACACCCCCGCCGTGGTGGACGATCTCGGCGCGGCGACCCGGCTCACCATGATCGCGCTGCTGCCGGTGGTCGTCTTCATGACGCTGGCCGGACCGCAGATCGGTCAGGCGCTCTACGGCTACGGCAACTTCGGCGGCGACGCGCGACGGCTCGGCGAGGCCGTGGCCTGGTCGGCGTTCACGCTGATCCCGTACGCGCTGGTGCTGATCCACCTGCGCGTGTTCTACGCCCGGGAGCAGGCGTGGACCCCAACCTGGATCATTCTCGGCATCACCACCGTGAAGGTGGTGTTCTCCGCGATCATGCCGATGGTGCTCGGACCCGACCAGGTGGTGATCGGCCTCAGTCTGGCCAATGGTCTCGGCTTCGTGGCGGGCGCGGTGATCGGCGGCTTCCTGCTGCATCGCAGCCTCGGCGACCTGCGCATGACCAATGTGGGCCGCACCATCACGCGGGTGCTGCTGGCGTCACTGGCCGGTGGCGCGGTCATGTGGATCGTGGACCAGGTGCTGGGGCTGCACCGGCTGTCGGACTCCTTCGGCGGGCTGGGCTCGCTGGTGCGGGTCGGGCTCACCGCCATCGTCATGTTCGCGGTTGCCTTCGGTCTGATGCGACTGGCCGGCATTCCGGAGATCGTGGCCATCACCGTCGCCATCTCGCGCCGCCTCGGCTTCGCGCCGCCCGCACCCGATCTGGATCTGGAAGGTCCGGCCGACGGCGTCGACGCCACCATGGTGCTGCCCATGGCCGATCTGCGGGCCGCGCCGTACTACTACCGGTACGACCCGTACCTGGACGCGCAGACCATGGTGCTGCCGGTCGTTCGACCCGAGGCGGTTGACAACACTGGAAAGGGTCAATTCCCGTACCCTGTTCCGGAGAGAAACGCAACCGCCGGATCCGGCGTTCGCGGCGAGACCGGTTCGGGTACTCGCGCAGTGTCGGGCGGCGACGCCCGCGCGGCGTCGGAGACCGACGATCGCGCCGTCGGCGACCCGATCCAGGAGCGGACTTCGACATTTTACGGCGAAGGAGGAACGAGGGTGAGCGACGACGCGGCGGGCGGCGTCCCGGCCGCCGAATCTGCGACGGCCGCGGGAGGCGGGCTCTCGACCGACGTTCCTCCGGGTTCGCAGACCGGAGCAGCGCCGGAGAGAGCCGAGGCGGCGGACACCGCCGACGCCCCGGCCCAGCAAGAGCGGCAAGCGGATTCGGGCCACGAGGCACCGGCCGATCCCACGCAGACCGGTGTCATGCCCATGCCGCCGCTACGTGTGGAGGCACCGTCCAAACGAGTTCAGCGCGGCCCCAAGCTGATCGCGGGCGCATCCGTGGCGGGTGGCCGCTACCGGCTGCTCGCCGGGCACGGCGGCGCGCGCGGCCTGCGGTTCTGGCAGGCCCTGGACGTGAAGTTGGACCGCGAGGTCGCGCTGACCTTCGTGGACGCCGACCAGAAGGCCGCGGACAACTCCGGACACGATGGGCCGCAAGCCATTCTGTCGCGCACCCTGCGCCTGGGCCGGATCAACTCACCGGGTCTGGCGCGCGTGCTCGACGTGGTGCGCGGCTCCTCGGGCGGCATCGTCGTGGCGGAATGGACACCGGGTCGATCGCTGCGCGAGATGGCCGAGACGCAGCCCTCGCCCATCGGCGCGGCCCGCGCCATCCGGGCCCTGGCCGCGGCGGCCGAACTCGCCCACCGCGGCGGCGGCTCGCTGTCCATCGATCACCCGGACCGGATTCGCATCAGCGCCTCCGGTGACGCGGTGCTCGCCTTCCCCGGCACCCTCGCCGACTCCGACGCGCAGTCGGACGTGCGCGGGCTCGGCGCCATGCTCTACGCCCTCACCGTCGCCCGCTGGCCCATCCGCACCGGCGGGATGACGGGCAGCGCGGCCACCGTGGGCGGGCTCCGGCTGGCCGATTTCGGGCCCGACGGCACCCCCGTGGAGCCTCGCCAGATCCGCCCGGAGGTGCCGTTCGAGATCTCGGCGGTGGCGGTGCGCTCGCTGGAGTCGAACAAGGGCGTACGCACCGCCGCGACCGTGCAGCACGTGCTGGAGCAGGCGTCGGTGGTCGATCAGAAGACCGACTTCATTCCGGTGCTGCGACTCGGACAGCGCGCCCCCAGCGCACCCGATGAGACGCTCGCCGATCCGGAACTGCTCGCCGCCGAGAAGGAACGCTCGCAGCGGATGATGTGGATCCTGGTCGGGCTCGGCGTGCTCGCCGCGCTGGTGGTCGGCGTGGTGATCTGGTGGCTGTTGAGCATCTTCGCGCCGGGGGCGTCCGATCAGCCGCTCAACGAGCAGCGCAATATCGGCCTCACCACGGCCACCTCGGCACCGGCCGTCCCCGGCGGCCCCGCGCCGGAGCCCACTCCGGCCGCGCCGACGGGTGGGGTGCCGATGCCCATCACGGGCGTCTCGGTGTACTCCCCGGAGGGCACGCCCGACAATATCGGCGGTGTGTCGGCGGTGCTGGACAATGATCCGGCCACCTTCTGGCGCACCGACCAGTACTTCCAGCAGTTCCCGGCCCTGAAGAACGGGGTCGGGGTGCTGGCCACGCTGGGCAGCCCGGGCAAGCTCACCAAGGTGGTGATCGACTCGCAGACCCCGGGGACGATGGTGGAGATCCGCAGTTCACCGACCGCGGCGCCGACCCTCGATCAGACGCAGCTGATCGGGTCGGCGACGCTCGGCGAGGGGGCCACCGAGATTCCGGTGAGCTCCGAGCAGTCGACCCGCTACGTGCTGATCTGGATCACCGCCCTGGGCAACAACGGGGGCCAGTACCAGTCCTCGCTCTCCGAAGTGCATTTCGAAGCCGCGCCCTAGTCGCGCCACCGCGCCCGGTGACCCCGGCCGCCCGCACGTCACAGCGCCGTGACCACACCGGCCTTCCGCACCGCCCCACATCCGCCCGATTCGCCCGAAAACGCCCGCTAGCTGCGTCTTTCTTCGCCGGATCGTTGCTGCCGAATCGTGACGCTGGATATGATCAGCCGAACTCTTCGGCAGGGGTTTGTATTGTCGCAATCGAACGAACGCCACGAGGGCTTGTCCGACACGCCCGACCATGCGCTGCTCTCCGCACACGCCCGGGGGGACCGGTACGCGTTCGCGGAACTGCTGCGCCGCCACCGGGATCACCTGTGGCAGACCGCCGTCCGTGCCTCCGCCACCCCGGAGGACGCCGCGGATTCGCTACAGGACGCCCTGCTGTCCGCCCACCGCAAGGCCGCCTCCTTCCGCGGCGATGCCGAGGTGCGCAGTTGGCTGCATACCATCGTGTTGCACGCGTGTCTGGATCGGATTCGTCGCAACAAGCTCCGCCGCACGGTACCGTTACCCGACGAGACGCTGTACGAACCCCCTTATGCCCGAGATGATTTCGCGGCCCGGGAGGCGACGCTGATCGTGGACGCGGCCCTGTTCGGCCTGCCCGCCGATCAGCGCACCGCACTGGTGGCCGTTGAGCTGGAAGGGTATTCGGTCGCGGATGCCGCGAAACTGCTGGGCGTACCGGAGGGCACGATCAAGAGCCGGTGCGCCCGCGGTCGACGGCGGCTCGAACAACAGTTGAAATCCCTGCGCGAGGACGGGAACCGAACCTAGCGCAGCTGCGTCCTACATAGAAGCGAAGTGAATGTCGATGTTCTCGCGGACCCCGGTACCGGTCCGCGACTTCCCATGACAGGCCCGACCTGGAGGGGCAATGGACGAGCACGAGACAGCTGGAGGCGTGATGGCGACCGACACCGTGCCGCAACCTCCCTACTCGCCCGAACTGCTCGCCGACCTGCACGCCGGGAACATGCCCGCACAGCTGTCGCGGCGGCTCTGGCCACAGGTGCGTCGCGATCCGAATGCCATGCGCTACCTGCGCTCCCTCGACCGGGTGAACGGCGACCTGCGCGCGCTGGGCCGTGACGACCGCATCGTCCACCCCATGCCCGCCGAGGTCACCGCCCGCCTCGAGCGCATGATCGACGACCTCGTGAACACCCCCGATCCGAGCGAACGAATGGCCACCGTGCACCGCCTGCATCCCGACCGCGCCAACCCCGCGGCCACCGCCCCCATGCCCGCCGTCTCCCCGTTCGACACCGGCGAACTCACCGCCACCGATCTCGACCCCATCGAATCCGACCTCATCGAAACCTATACGGACAGCGACTATTTCGACGGCGCCCCGCGCGATCCGGCACCGTGGACCACCCGACTGCGATGGATCACCGCCGTCGCGGCCGCGGTCGCACTCGTCGCCGGAGCCTTCGTCGCCGCCGACGCCCTGCGCGGCGACGACGCCCCGCCGATGGCCGATCCCGCACCGCTGCGACTGACCGATGACCTCACCTCCACCACCGTGCTCAGCGCGCTGGGCCGCTACGATGCCACCGGCCCCCTCGCCACCCGGGAAACGCTCACCGGCTGCCTCGCGGGCGCGGGCCTGGACCGCGCCATCCTCGGCTCCCGCGATGTCATCTACGGCGGGCAGGACGCCGCCCTCGTCCTCCTCACCGGACCGGAGGCTCCCACGATCACCGCCGTGGTGCTCGGGGCCGACTGCACACCGGACGATCCCCGGGTGCTCGCCAATACCGATATCGGCTGACCCACCGCGACCCGGGCGAGCCGCTGCGACCTGATCCACGGCGACCTGATCCACGGCGACCTGGCCCACGCCGTCCTGCCCGCTCAGCAGCCGCGGGAACAACAGCGTTTAGGCTGTTGTTGACCGACACGCTGAGTTTCACACTGCCTCGGAGGGCCCCTTGAGCACGCCTGTACGCGACCTGATCATCGTCGGTTCCGGACCAGCTGGCTACACCGCAGCCGTGTACGCGGCGCGCGCGGAACTCGAACCCCTGCTGTTCGAGGGCACCCAATTCGGCGGCGCGCTCATGACCACCACCGAGGTGGAGAACTTCCCCGGCTTCCGCGACGGCATCATGGGCCCGGATCTCATGGAGGAGATGCGCGAGCAGGCCAAGCGGTTCGGCGCCGACATCCGCACCGAGGACGTCGACGAGCTCGACCTCACCGGTCCGATCAAGAAGGTCGTGGTCGGCGGCGAGACCCACGAGGCCTACGCGGTCATCCTGGCCATGGGTTCGGCCGCCCGCTACCTGGGCGTACCCGGTGAGCAGAAGCTGCTCGGCCGCGGCGTCAGCGCCTGCGCCACCTGCGACGGCTTCTTCTTCAAGGGCCAGGACATCGTGGTGGTCGGTGGCGGCGACTCCGCCATGGAGGAGGCCACCTTCCTCACCAAGTTCGCCTCCAGCGTCACCATCGTGCACCGCCGCGAGGAGTTCCGCGCCTCCCGCATCATGCTCGAGCGCGCCAAGGCCAACGAGAAGATCCGCTTCGTCCTCAACAGCGAGGTCGTGGAGGTCAACGGTGAGAACAGCGTCACCAGCCTGACGCTGCGCGACACCCGGACCGGGGAGACCTCGGAATTCCCCGCCACCGGCCTGTTCGTCGCCATCGGCCATGACCCGCGCAGCGAGCTGGTGCGCGGCCAGGTGGAGCTGGACGGCGAGGGCTACGTGCAGGTGCAGGGGCAGAGCACCTACACCTCGCTGCCGGGCGTCTTCGCCGCGGGCGATCTGGTCGATCACACCTACCGGCAGGCCATCACCGCCGCCGGAACGGGCTGCCGCGCGGCCATCGACGCCGAGCGCTGGCTGGCCGAACAGGGCGACATCACCAGCAACACTCTCGATCACGCCGGTCAGCCGGTCGAAGTAACCCAGTAGGAGAATCATGTCCGACGCCAAGACCTCCGCGACGATCACCGTCACCGACCAGACCTTCGCGGATCAGGTGCTGATCAGCGACAAGCCGGTGCTGGTCGACTTCTGGGCGACGTGGTGCGGTCCGTGCAAGATGGTCGCCCCGGTGCTGGAGGAGATCGCCGCCACCCACGGCGACAAGATCACCATCGCCAAGCTGGACGCCGACGCCAATCCGGAGACCTCGAAGCACTACGGCATTCTGTCGTTGCCTACCATGGTGCTGTTCCAAGGGGGCAAGGAAACCAAGCGAATTGTCGGAGCGAAGGGCAAAGCGGCCCTTCTGCGCGAACTCGAAGGCGTCATCTGACGACGCTGGATAGGATCTGGCGCGAGTAGGAGCCTGTGGTTCACCGCGGGCTCCTACCTCCGGCCCCTGACGCTACCGCCGGGGTAGGATTCCTGCACTCGACAGATTGCCGAAATTCGGTCCGGGTCTGAGACAATCGACCGACGCTCCGGTCGTGCGGAAGGTGTGAACCAACGCATGAGTGGGTACCCGGGTTGGCGGAAGGAAAGGGCTCTCACGCATGCACCGACTTCGTCACGGCGATAGTGGACCAGCCGTAGCAGAGGTTCGGAGCACCCTCGCAAGTCTCGGATTCCTGCACACTCACCCGCATTCCGATCAGTCGGGACCGAATGGTGAGTACTGGAAGGATTCGGACGCTGTTTTCGATCATGATCTGGATTCCGCGGTCCGCGCCTTCCAGCAGTATCGCGGTCTGCTCGTGGACGGCGTCGTCGGCCCCGCCACCTATCGGGCGCTGAAGGAGGCGTCCTACCGACTGGGTGCGCGCACCCTCATCTACCAGCTGTCCGCTCCGCTGTACGGCGACGACGTCGCGACACTCCAGCGCCGACTGCAGGACCTGGGCTTCTACGTGCACCGCGTGGACGGGTATTTCGGCCCGCACACCCACGAGGCGCTCACCGCCTTCCAACGTGAGATCGGTCTCGCTTCCGACGGCATCTGCGGCCCGGACACCCTGCGGTCGCTGGATTTGCTGGGCGC
Source organism: Nocardia sp. CC213A (assembly GCF_030766805.1). Classification (NCBI taxonomy): domain Bacteria; kingdom Bacillati; phylum Actinomycetota; class Actinomycetes; order Mycobacteriales; family Nocardiaceae; genus Nocardia; species Nocardia sp. CC213A. The sequence continues at coordinate 138,958 of NZ_JASFXA010000009.1, read as the reverse complement.
TCGCGTAACCGGCGGCAACCCGCACCGCATCGCCGAGGAAGAGGTGGTGCACCGCGCCGGACCGCAGCTCACCGGCAAGCGCATCGTCATCGATCCCGGCCTCGGCGGCCCGGACAAGGGGTTCGCCGTACCCACCGAATTCGGTGATGTGTACGAGTCGGAGATCCTGTGGGACTTGGCCTCCCGGCTCGAGGGCCGCATGGCGGCCACCGGTATGGAGACCTTCCTGTCGCGGCCGTGGGGAGCCAATCCCTCCGACGCGGAGCGCGCGGAGACCTCCAACACGTTCGATGCCGACCTCATGATCTCGCTGCGCTGCGCCACCAATCCGAGCCCGTCGGCCAGCGGGGTGGCAAGCTTCCACTTCGGCAATTCACATGGCTCCACCTCGATGATCGGCCAGGTGCTGGCCGGTTTCATCCAGCGTGAGATCGTGGCGCGCACCTCGCTGCAGGACTGTCGCACCCACGCCCGCACCTGGGATCTGCTGCGGCTCACCAAGATGCCCACCGTGCAGGTCGATATCGGCTATCTCACCAATGATTACGACGCCTCGGTACTCACCAATCCGCGCATGCGGGACGTGATCGCCGAAGCGATCCTGATCTCCGTGAAACGCCTCTACCTGCTCGGTCAGGACGACCAGCCGACCGGCACCTACACCTTCGCGGAACTGCTGGCCGAGGAACTGGCCGCCGCCGACCGCATCTGAGCGCGCAAGCGGTCACGAAAGACGTGAGCCCCCAGGACATCCTGGGGCTCTTTCGTTATCCGAGGGTGCGCGTCCCCGCGGGTGCTCAGAGCGTGAGCACCCGTCCCGGGACGGTCATCGACGCGGCCGCGAGCAACTGGTCGAGCGCGCGCTCCACATCTTCCTTCCACAGGTGGTCGCTGTCGAGTTCCAATCGCAGCCGTGGAAACCGGTGGTGGGAGGCAACGACCTTGAATCCCACGTCCTCCAGGAAGTCGGCCTCGATCATGCAGTTGTCCGGAGTGCAGGTATGTGATGCCGAAGCGGTCGGAATGCCGTGCGGGGGAGTGGAGATGCGTTCCATCAGCCGCATGGAACCGAGCAGACGGTCCGGCATGGCGGTGCTGGGCGGCTCCCGACGAATGCCGAACGCCTCGATGGCCCGTACACCGCGACGCACCAGATCGGCCACCACGGCCTGGATCAGCTGATGGGCTATGTCGTTGTCCTGGTACGGCATTTCGGACCGCAGCGTGGTCAGCAGGACCGCGTCCGGGCTCACCGGCGAGGTGGGGAAGAGTCCGGCGCGCGGCACCGCGCTCGGCGGCGAGTACAGCGCGCAGCCGACGGACTGCCCGTCCACCAGGGCCACCTGTCCGCATGATCCCCACTCCAGCATGACGGTGGAGAGCCAGGCTTCCTTCTCGAAGACCGGATCGCTGAATTCGTAGCAGTCCGCGGCCACTGCCGGATCGATCTCCCAGAACACGCAGCGGCGCGCGTGCCCAGGCAGCTTGTCGAGTCCGTCGAGAGTCAGTGCGGTAACACTGCTGGACACCGCGCTCATCCACCTCTCCGCGAGGTCGGCGCGCAGCCACGAGCCGCTACGAGGCTTACCCGGTGAGTTACCACGACCCTGACGAGATCAGTTGTCACCTACCGAACCTTTCGTTTGGGTCATCCGGAGCGCGCACTACCAGTCCATTCTGATCCAGGCTCGAGGCAGCTCGGCGAGCACCCCGACGAACAAGACCGTCACTGTGACGTTTCGGCTCCGGGCCCAGGGTTAGGGCTTTGTCTGCTCCATCAGGCTCACAATTCGCTCCAGATCGTCGATGGATCCGAACTCGACGACGATCTTGCCCTTGCGCTTGCCCAGTGCCACGGTGACCCGAGTGTCGAAGGATTCCGACAGCCGCTCCGCCACATCCTGGAGACCCGGCATCTGGATGGGCTTACGCTTCGGCGCCGGGGGAGTGGCGGCGGTATCCGGGTTCCGGTTGGCGAGGGTGACCGCTTCCTCGGTGGCCCGGACCGAGAGCCCTTCGGCGACGATCCGCGCCGCGAGCGCCTCCTGTGCTTCGGCTCCCGCCTCCAGGGACAGCAGGGCGCGGGCATGTCCGGCGGAAAGCACTCCGGCCGCGACCCGGCGCTGCACCGGGATGGGGAGCTTGAGTAGGCGGATCATATTGGTCACCACCGGACGGGAGCGGCCCAGTCGCGCGGCCAATTCCTCGTGGGTGACGCCGAACTCCTCCAGCAGCTGCTGATAGGCCGCCGCCTCTTCGAGCGGATTCAGCTGCACACGATGGATGTTCTCCAACAGCGCATCGCGCAGCAGCGAGCCGTCGGCGGTCTCGCGCACGATCGCCGGAATGGCGGTGAGCCCGGCTTCCTGACTGGCCCGCCACCGCCGCTCGCCCATGATGAGCTGATAGCGGGGCGTCGGCGACTCCGCCAACTGGCGCACCACGATCGGCTGCATGAGGCCGAACTCCTTGATGGAGTGCACCAGTTCGGCCAGCGCCTCTTCCTCGAAGACGGTGCGCGGCTGCTTCGGATTGGGCTCGATCAGCTCCGGCGCAATCTCCCGATACACCGCGCCCGCATCCGCGCCCGGCTCCGCGCCCACATCCGCCGCGGCCTCGCCGTCGGCCGGATCGGGTACGCGATGCAGGTACGCCGTAGCGGGTTGCGGCCCAATCGGGTCCAGGCCGATGACGACATTGGCAGCGGCACTGCCGAGGCCCTGGGTCGCCGCGGGCCCGGTCGGGATCAGCGCGGCGAGACCGCGTCCCAGTCCACCTTTCTTCGCCTGACTCATCGGCCTATCGACCCCTTTCATCCGTGTGTGATTCTCCCGCCGCGGCCGGGGTGGCCCGAGCCGCGATCTCGCGCCCGGCGTCGAGGTAGCTCATCGCTCCTCGCGAACCGGGATCGTAGTTGAGCACCGTCATGCCGTAGCCGGGCGCTTCGGACACCTTGACGCTGCGCGGGATGACCGACTTCAGCACCGCGTCGCCGAAGTGGCCGCGCACCTCCTCGGCCACCTGGTCGGCCAGTTTGGTGCGGCCGTCGTACATGGTGAGCACGACGGTGGAGACGTGCAGGGCGGGGTTGAGGTGCGATTGGATCAGGCTGATGTTGCGGAGCAGCTGACCTACACCCTCCAACGCGTAGTACTCGCACTGGATGGGGATCAGCACCTCCTTGGCGGCCACCATCGCATTGACGGTGAGCAGACCGAGCGAGGGCGGGCAGTCGATCATCACGTAGTCGATGTCGTACCCGGCGAGATTGGCGTCCTGGATGGCGGTCTTCAGGCGGCTCTCGCGCGCCACCATGGAGACGAGTTCGATCTCCGCGCCGGCGAGGTCGATGGTCGCCGGAATGCACAGCAGCCGCTCATTGTGCGGGCTCTGTTGGATCGCATCCCGGACCGACACCTCGCCGATGAGTAGCTCGTAGCTCGACGGCACCCCGGAGTGGTGTTCGACGCCGAGTGCAGTGCTGGCATTGCCCTGCGGATCGAGGTCGATCACCAGCACGCGCATCCCCTGCAGGGCGAGGGCGGCGGCGAGGTTGACCGCCGTGGTGGTCTTGCCGACACCGCCCTTCTGATTGGCGATGGTGATGACGCGCTGCTCCTTGGGGCGCGGAATGCTGGCCGTGCCCGGATGCAGGATCTGGCTGGCGCGGTGCGCTTCCGCCGCTATCGGGGTTTCGGCGGGGGAGATGTTCCCGAAGGCAGTGCGGCCGAACTCTTCAGCGCCGGCGCCCCCACTCTCCAGCAATCCGGGGACCCGCGACGTTGTTTCCCGTGAAACATTCGCCGGACCGTTCGACATACAGGCTCCTAACCCCGAGAACTTCAAGACACGTGGTCGAGCTGATTTGCGCACCCATGCCACCGCAGCCACGCTCGTGGGCGAGTGGGCGGTGTCGCCACTTGCCTACGATCACGCGACGCTGCGTACTCACCGAGAGGATGCGAGGTGCGAGATCGATACCCATTCCGAAGCCACTTCCGAGCCGGGTGCCGGGCATCGCGGGTCTGCGCTCGCTCGACGCTCCTAGCTTGCCAGCACCGAACACAATACGGAAGCTGAACGGCACTGATCACTGTCCGACACGCACTCGCATCGCCGAAGTTCGGGTTTCGCGCACACTTTTCACGATGTTTCACATGAAACATGCGCTCCGGGCGTGGGTTCGGGCGGTCGCTCCGATCAGTCCGCGTCGAGGGCGATCGGTTCGGAGTCGGCCGATGTTTCCCGTGAAACAAGGTCGTGGGTGTAGACGGAGATGGCGAGCCGGGCATCGACTGCGGCGACGCGAGCGAGAGTCACGGGGGAGAGCATCGGCTGTCCGACGTGTCCGTCCACGGCGGCATCGAAGCCGATATCGAAGACGCGATCCTCGGCCTCGTCCCACCGCGCCCGCGCCGCCGCGGGCAGCTGTTCGACCGCCGCGCAGCACGCTGCCGCGACCACATCCGGATCGTCCATGGTCTCGAGGTACGCCTCGAACGACAGCATCCAGCGCCCCGGCTCCATCTCGCCGCAGTAGAGGAGTGAGACGTCTCGCCCGAGTGCCTCGAGTGCCGCGCCCAGACTCGTGAGGTCCGCGCTATCGCGAACCTCCACATCCACATTCAGGAATCGAACCGACATCCCATACCCTCCGACTCAGCGCCCGCGCCGCTGCTGCCGACGCTCGGCGCGGGGGAGACGCTCGGCACTGATGACAACCGTCGGAGTGGACAGCACGCCCACTCCGCATTCCATTACCCGCGGCCGCCCCGCCCCGGCGCGGGTCAGCTCACCGCGATCGCGCTCCAACTCCTCGGCCGCGCTGGCTCCCTTGAGGGCGAGCATCCGGCCGTGCTCGTGCACCAGCGGCATGGACCAGCCCGCCAGCTTCGCAAGCGGAGCGACCGCGCGGGAGGTGACCACATCCGCACCGCCGGCTTCCTTCTTCACACCGGACTGTTCAGCGCGCCCGCGCACCACGGTGACATCCAGTCCGGCCGACTCGATGAACTCGGCCAGAAACACGGTTCGGCGGAGCAGCGGCTCCACCAGAGTGATGCGGAGGTCCGGCCGCGCGATGGCGAGCGGGATTCCGGGCAGCCCCGCACCGCTGCCGACGTCGACCACGGTCGAACCCGGCGCAATGAGCTCACCCACCACCGCGCAGTTGAGGATGTGGCGATCCCACAGCCGCGGCACCTCCCTGGGCCCGATGAGTCCGCGCTCCACGCCCGCGGTCGCGAGCGCCCGGCAGTACTTCTCGGCCAGCGCGAGTCGATCACCGAAGACCACCGCCGCCTCAGCGGGCGGCGCGAGATCGGGAGCGGTCACATCGGCATCCGGTTCCACGTGAAACATCCTTCCGAAGAAGTGGAATCAAACTTCCCCGCAGTGAAGCGGCGGGGCGGGGGGACTAGAGATAAGCGTAGGGCCCCCGGTTCTCGGAACCAGGGGCCCTACGGGTTTCGCGGCTTCCGTGTCAGCCCGGGAGGACGACCACGCGACGGTTCGGTTCCACGCCTTCGCTCTCGCTGACCACACCGTCGACGGCCGCCACGGCGTCGTGCACGATCTTGCGCTCGAACGGCGTCATGGGAGCGAGCGATTCACGCTCTCCCGTCTCCGCCACCCGGCGGGCCGCCTCGGTGCCCAGCGCGCTGAGCTCCGAGCGGCGCTTCGCCCGCCAGCCCGCCACATCGAGCATGAGGCGGCTGCGCACACCGGTCGTCTGCTGCACGGCCAGGCGGGTCAGCTCCTGGAGCGCGTCGAGCACCTCCCCGCGCCGACCGACGAGCTTGTCCAGATCCTTGCCGCCGTCGATGCTCACCACCGCGCGGTCACCCTCGACATCGAGATCGATATCGCCGTCGAAGTCGAGGACGTCCAGTAACTGCTCGAGGTAGTCGCCCGCGATCTCACCCTCTTCGATGAGTGCTTCCTCGGCATCGTTCGCGACATCATCGTTCACGACATCGGCCTCGGTGTCCGCGGCAGCAGCCGTCACAGTGGAATCCCCTCCGTCGGTCTCAACAGTCATTGTCGTTTCCTTAATCTGCAATTGTCCGGCGCAGCCTCACGCCGATGAAAGCTGATGACGCTGATGAATGCTGATGGCTCAGCGCCGCTTCTTCTGATTGGCGCGCCCGCGACTGCCGGAGCGCTTCTTGCCGCCACCGCTCGACTTGGCGGCGGGCTTGGCGGGCGGCTTGGCGCCGTTCTGCGTCGCGGGGGGAGCGGCATCGGAGGAGTCGTCGGCCGCATCCGCATCGGCCCTATCCGAATCGGCAATGGCGGCGGGCTTCTTGCGGGTGTCGACCGGCTTGGCGCCCGGCTTCGGAGCATTCGCGGCCCGACGCTCGATGGCGGCGGCCTTCTTCGCCTCTTCTTCCTTCTCCATATGACCGAAGACGAGGTGCTGCTGTACGTAGGTCCAGATGTTGTTGGACACCCAGTAGACGAGGATGGCGACGGGCAGGAACGGACCGCCGACGAGCACACCGAGCGGGAACACGTACAGCGCCAGCTTGTTCATCAGCGCGGCCTGCGGGTTGGCGAGCGCCTCCGGGCTCTGCCGGGCCACCGAGGCGCGGGCGTTGAAGTGGGTGGCGACACCGGCGATGATCATCAGCGGAATCGAGACGGCCGCGATGGCGATGCGGGAGGGCTCCGGGCCGGAGGCGGTGAAGGCCGCCATCATGCTGTCCGGCATGGTGATCATGGCCGACAGCGGCGCTCCGAAAATACGTGCGCCGAGGAAGGATTGGACGTCGGCCGCGCTGAAGATGTAGTTGGCGGTGTTGGCGTTCTCCTCCACCGACAGGCCCAGCTGACCGAACCCGTGGCCGGTTCGGTTGAACGACCGCAGCACATGGAACAGGCCGAGGAACACCGGCACCTGCAACAGCACCGGCAGGCAACCCATGAGCGGGTTGAAGCCGTGGTCCTTCTGCAACTTCTGCATCTCGAGCGCCATCTTCTGGCGATCGTTCTTGTACTTGGCTTGCAGCGCCTTGATCTGCGGCTGCAACTCCTGCATCTGCTTGGTGGTGCGCACCTGCTTCACGAAGGGCTTGTACAGCACCAAGCGCAGCGTGAAGACGAGGAAGACCACGGCCAGGGTCCAGGACCATCCGCTGTCGTAGCCCAGCACGAAGCCGAAGGCACGGTGCCAGAACCACAGAATGGCCGACACCGGGTAGTAGATGAAGTCGAGCACGGCTCTATGCACTCCCGTCGTTCGTATCGCCGGTCACCGCGGGCGGTGACCCTTTACAAGTCGATGCCTCGTCCGGAGCAGACGTGCGGGCGTCCTTCCGTTCCGGTACGGGGTCCCACCCACCAGGGTGCCAGGGCGCACATTTGGCCAGCCGCACGGCTGTCAGTCCGAGTCCCACGACGAGACCTCGGGTGCGCAGCGCCGTCACCGCGTACTCGCTACAGGTGGGGGTGAACCGGCACACCGGCATGCGAGTGGGGGAGATGTAGGTCCGATACAGCTCGATGAGGAAGATCAGGGCCCTGGCCGGGAATCGCGCGACCGCGCGCAGGGCGGTCATGCTTCGCTGCCGGTGAGGACGCCGAGTTTACGGAGACCGGCACGCAGCTGCCGTCGCAATTCGTCGGACGGAGCGTCCGCGGCGCCGGGCAGGGCGCGCAACACCACATCCGCGCCCTCGGGCAGATCGGCGGCCACGCTTGCGCAGATATGACGCAGGCGGCGGGCCACCCGGTGGCGTACCACCGCGTTTCCCACCGCCTTGCTGACGATCAATCCGAATCGCGGCCCGCCCACCCGAATACTCGGGTGGTCACGGTTCGCCTCCTGCCCGTCGGCTAGTAGTACATGCACGACAAGATCCCGCCTCCCGATCCGTCGGCCTTGGCGCACCGTCCGGGCGAAGTCGGTACGCCGGTGCAGCCGATAGGGCTCAGGCAGCACCTGAGCATCCGAGCGGGGAGGAGTGAGCGGGAGTCCGGAGGAACGATCCGTACGGCGAGCCGGTCATGCGACGCCGAGTCCGGGTAGGACCGGAATCAGGCCGTGAGCCGCGCGCGGCCCTTGGCACGACGCGCGGAAACGATGGCGCGGCCCGCACGGGTCCGCATCCGGAGGCGGAACCCGTGGACCCGCGCCCGACGACGGTTGTTCGGCTGGAACGTCCGCTTGCCCTTGGCCACGGTCAACACTCCTCTAGGTGGTGGGCGCCTGGTGACGCCCGAAGCTTGTCGGTGAAACGTGTCGCGAGAGACTCGCGCGCAATACCCTGGAGGCACGGGCAGCAGACAGCCGCCACCGCACCATAGGGTGACTGTACGAGGGTACTGACCCAGTGATCGGGGGTCAAACTCGGGGTTACGTGATGGCTGTCGCTGTGTTCAGCGTAGGGCCGCCGGCCGACGACATGCCGATTATCGCCGCCTCTCCTGGGGGTTCGTGTCGAGCGGGGGTCGTCGTGTACGGTCCTTGGCACCGGCTTTCCTGCGAGTCGCCCGACAGTTGCTGATCGGTTGCTGAAGAACCGCAGGTCCACGCCTGATTTGGGGGCTCACCCGCGGCGACACGCGTATCCCCAGGTTGTCCACATCTGTGGATAATTGTGTGGAAAGACCCCTGGAGTGGCATATTCGTAGGGCCGACGCGTCCTCGCTGTGTCCGGAATGTGGGAGTTCCGAGCAGTGCCCGACCGTCTGCTCCATTCGACCTACTCCGGGGAGGACGACCGTAAGTGGACGCCGAGCAGAACGAGTTGACCGCCGTATGGCCCGAGGTCGTGGCCGAACTCACCACCGGTTCCTCCGATGGTGACATCCAGCCCGTCTCCAAGGCCCTCAAGGCCTGGCTGGGGCTCATTACGCCGATCACCTTCGCGCAGGGATTCGCCCTGCTCTCGGTATCCGGTCCGCTCGCTCAGCAGGTGGTGGAACGCGATCTGCGCGAACCCATCCTGCGCTCGCTCGCCCGTCGGCTCGGCCCTCAGGTCGAGGGTCTCGGCGTGCGGATAGCCGCACCGCAGCACCCGCCCGCCGACCGCGCCCCGAACCCCCGCCACGCCCGGATGACCTCCCGCCCGGAGCGTCCGCGCGAGCCCCGACCGGCTCCGCCGCAGTACGCTCCGGTGCCCGAACCGCCACCCGCCGAGCATCCGATGCCGCGCTACCAGAGCGCTCCGGACTATCCCGAACCCCCGCGCTACGGGGAGCCCTCGGACTATCAATCCCGAGAAAACTATCCACCTGTGGATTACGGTCAGGGTCCGCTCGATCCGATGGCCGAAGAATTGCCGGACCCCATGCCGGAGCGCATGCCGGAGGCCATGTCCCAGCCGATGACGCCGCCCGTGGCTCCGGCGCCGCGCCGTCGGGAGAGCACGCACCGCACCCCGCCCATGCCGCCCGGACAGGAATCGCTGTTTCCCACCGAACCGGAGCCGGAGCCCGAGTCCATGCCCGCGGCGCGGCGTCCGGTGGACGACGAGGAGCCGGTGGTCAACGTCCGCAACTCGTGGCCCACCTACTTCAACAAGCCGCCCGAGCGCGACACCCCCGCCCCCTCCTCGGCCAGCCTGAACGCCAAGTACACCTTCGAGACCTTCGTCATCGGCGCCTCCAACCGTTTCGCGCACGCCGCCGCGGTGGCCATCGCGGAGGCTCCGGCCCGCGCCTACAATCCGCTGTTCGTTTGGGGCGCTTCGGGTTTGGGCAAGACCCACCTGCTGCACGCGGCCGGCCACTACGCCCAGCGGCTGTTCCCGGGCATGCGGGTGAAGTACGTGTCCACCGAGGAGTTCACCAACGACTTCATCAACTCGCTGCGTGACGACCGCAAGGTGGCCTTCAAACGGCGCTACCGGGAAACCGACATCCTGCTCGTCGACGACATCCAGTTCATCGAGGGCAAGGAAGGTATCCAGGAGGAGTTCTTCCACACCTTCAATACGCTGCACAACGCCAACAAGCAGATCGTGGTGTCCTCGGACCGGCCGCCCAAGCAGCTGGCCACGCTGGAGGAGCGGCTGCGTACCCGGTTCGAATGGGGCCTCATCACCGATGTGCAGCCGCCGGAGCTGGAGACCCGGATCGCCATCCTGCGCAAGAAGGCCCGGATGGACCGTCTCGATGTGCCGCACGACGTGCTCGAGCTCATCGCCAGCCGGGTGGAGCGCAATATCCGCGAGTTGGAGGGCGCGCTCATCCGGGTCACCGCGTTCGCCTCGCTGAACGGACAGCCGCTGGATCTGTCGCTGGCCGAGGTGGTGCTGCGCGACCTCATGCCCGACACCGCCACGCTGGAGATCACGGCGGCCACGATCATGGCCGTGACCGCGGAGTACTTCAACACCACGCTGGAGGAACTGACCGGTCCCGGCAAGGCGCGGCCGCTGGCGCAGGCCCGGCAGATCGCCATGTACCTGTGCCGCGAACTCACCGATCTATCCCTGCCCAAGATCGGTCAGGCGTTCGGGCGCGACCACACCACGGTCATGTACGCCGAGAAGAAGGTGCGCAAGGAGATGACCGAACGCCGCCGGGTGTACGACCAGGTGCAAGAACTCACAGCCCGAATCAAGCAGCGCTCCCGCTGATCCACAGCTAACAGGCCCCCACGTCACTTGACGTGGGGGTCTTCTGTTTTCTGGGTTGTGGATTCCTCGAGGAGTCCTCGAGGAAAGCATGTGGATTCCTCGAGGAATCCCACTGTTGTCCACGGGTTTGCCCCCAGGGCTCTACTCACAGCGGTGCACAGGCGGTAGTGCACAGTTCCCACAGGCCGATTCATCCACGGGGCCTGACCTGCCAGGACACGAGTTATGCCCTGTGGATTCCTCGAGGACTCCCTGTCAGGTCCTCGAGGAATCCTCGAGTTGTCCCCGGATTCGCTCAGATGTGGGCAGAGTGGGGTGGAATCGTGGAACAACTCGAGGACGACTCGAGGATGGATGTTGGACAACTTCGGGCGGTCCACAGACGCTCCCCGTTCATCCTCGAGACACCCCACGGACATCCCCACGCCGCCACCCACTCTCAGCTGCGGAAACGAGCGGAGTCCACAGAATCCACAGCCCCTATTACTACTTAGATTTCTCTTCTAGAGATCTCTTCTTTAAAACAGGCGGTGTGGAAACTCGGCTCGGGAGCGCACGGTGCGCCCCGGCCCCCTCCACACCCGAACGAACGGCAGGGAGAAGCGGGACGGTCGAAGATCGACACCCGAAGACGCCGGAGGGTCGACGTTGGCGACGACGCCTCGCGCGGGTACGGTTTGGTGTCGGTCGTCTATGCCAGACTTCGAGGCGGCCGATTCACCAGCTGCCCTAGGCGTCGAGCCGACGCTGGACGAGCCGAGACAGATCACGAACGATCGAGACTGGGAGAGGACAGACCGGGCGATGGACCTTGCAAGCATGAAGTTTCGGGTCGCTCGCGAGGATTTCGCCGAATCCGTTGCGTGGGTGGCTCGCAGCCTGCCCTCGCGGCCTCCGGTACCGGTTCTCGGCGGCGTACTCCTCGTGGCCGATGAGGGCGGGCTGACGGTCTCCGGCTTCGACTACGAGGTCTCCGCGCAGATGCGGGTGGCCGCCGAGGTCGCCGGACCCGGACAGGTCCTGGTGTCCGGTCGCCTGCTGGCCGATATCACCAAGGCGTTGTCCAACAAGCCGGTGGACGTCTCGGTGGACGGCACCCGGGTGCTGATCCAGTGCGGCAGCGCCAAGTTCTCCCTGCCCACCATGCCGGTCGAGGACTATCCCCAGCTTCCCGAACTTCCTCCTCAGACCGGTGAACTCGCGGTCGACGTGTTCTCCGAGGCGGTGGGCCAGGTGGCCGTCGCCGCCGGGCGCGACGACACGCTGCCCATGCTCACCGGCATCCGGGTCGAGATCGAGGGCCCCAAGGTCGTGCTCGCGGCCACCGACCGCTTCCGCCTCGCCGTGCGTGAGCTGGAGTGGAATCCGGGGCGTCCCGATGTGGAGACCGCCGTGCTGGTTCCGGCACGCACCCTCTCCGAGGCCGGTAAGACCCTCGGTCCGTCCGATGCCCCCGTGCAGCTGGCGTTCGGTACCGGTACCGACGGCCTGCTCGGCATCGTGAACGGCGGCCGCCGCACCACCACCCGGCTGCTCGACGCGGAATTCCCCAAGTTCCGCCAGCTGCTCCCCAAGGAGCACACCTCCATCGCGACCCTGTCGGTGAGCGCGCTGACCGAGGCCATCAAGCGTGTGGCGCTGGTGGCCGAGCGCGGTGCGCAGGTGCGGCTGGAGTTCAACGAGGAGGGCCTGCTGCTCTCCGCGGGCGGTGACGATGCCGGTCGCGCCGAGGAGTGGCTGGTGGCCGACTTCCGCGGCGAGCCGCTGACCATCGCCTTCAATCCGGGCTACCTGGTGGACGGCCTGTCCGCGCTGCGCTCGGATCGGGTGGCCTTCGGCTTCACCACTCCCAGCCGTCCGGCGGTCCTGCTGCCCGCCTCCGACGACGCACCGGAGCCCTCGGAGTCCGGCGCGTTCGCGGCGTTGACCGGTAATTACATCTACCTGTTGATGCCGGTCCGGCTCCCGGGCTGATCCGCGGATCGAACGTTTGTGCACAGTGTTGACAAACCTGTGAAAAACTCGGCGAGAGCGGGGATTTCGTCGTACGTCGGCGGATATCCCCAGCTCGCTGCACATTTCCACAGGGCGACGGGCACGGTGGAGTAGATGTACGTTCGGGCGCTGTCGCTGCTCGATTTTCGATCCTGGGAGCGGGCCGACCTCGAATTGCCGCCGGGGCGAACGGTTTTCCTCGGCTCCAACGGCAACGGCAAGACCAACCTGGTCGAGGCCGTCGGGTACCTGGCCACGCTCGGATCACACCGCGTGGCGGCCGACGCGCCCCTGATCCGGATCGGGGCGTCGCGGGCGCGGATCGGGGCCACGGTGGTGAACTCCGGCCGTGAGCTACGGGTCGACGTGGAGCTCAATCAGGGGTCGGCCAATCGGGCGCAGATCAACCGCTCGCCGGTGCGCCGCACCCGGGAGATCCTGGGGATTCTGCAGACGGTGCTGTTCGCGCCCGAGGATCTGTCGCTGGTGCGCGGCGATCCGGGGGAGCGCCGCCGCTTCCTGGACGAGCTGGCCACCGCACGGCTGCCGCGGTTGGCCGGGGTGCGGGCGGATTACGACAAGGTGCTGCGGCAGCGTTCGGCGCTGTTGAAATCGGCTGGCCGCCATGCCCGTTCCCGCGGCGGTTCCGGGGCGGAGCTGAGCACCCTGGACGTGTGGGACGGACATCTGGCCGCGCACGGCGCCGTGCTGCTCGCGCAGCGGCTGCGACTGGTGCACGAACTTCATCCGCATCTCGCACAGGCGTATTCGGGGATCGCGCCGGAATCCCGGCCCGCCACGATCAGCTACCGCAGCGCCACGCTGCCCCCGGAGTTCCTGGACCCGGCGCGAGCGCCACGTGACGATGACGTGGAGGTGCTGGAGTCCATCCTGTCGCGCGAGTTGTCCACAGCCCGTCCCAAGGAATTGGAACGCGGGGTCTGCCTGGTCGGTCCGCACCGTGACGACCTGGACCTCATGCTGGGGTCCGCGCCCGCCAAGGGTTTCGCCAGTCACGGCGAATCCTGGTCCTTCGCACTGGCTTTGCGGTTGGGCGCGTTCGAACTGCTGCGCACCCAGGGCAGCGATCCGGTGCTCATCCTGGACGATGTCTTCGCCGAGCTCGACCGCCGCCGCCGCACCGCCCTGGCCGCCGTGGCCGCGACCGCCGAACAGGTGCTGATCACCGCCGCGGTGCCGGAGGACGTGCCGCCCGAACTGGACGCCAACCCGCTGCGGGTGGAGACCTCCGGCGAGGCCGACGACCGCATCTCCCGCATCGCGGTTCCGGCACCGTGAGCGCATCCCCGCGCCGCCGCGCGCGGCGACCAGGCGGCCCGCCTCCGCATCGTGGGTGAGGTCGCGCTGCCTGCGGGTGCCGAGTCACCGCTGCGCTTCGCCCGCCCGTGACAGCCGTGCCGCCGGGAAATTCTTCCCGGAGTCGCGCGGAACCTGAGTCGCGCGGAAAACGGTCGCCCGCGGGCGGGCCGGGCTGTCGAACCCGACCGGCGGACGTCGCCCCCAACAACACCGCCCGGCCAACGCTGGTCGAAGACGCGCACGATGTGGTCGTGGTCGAGCGATCGAGGTACCCGATCAATGGTGACTCCGTGCATGGCGACACTGTCGGTCCCGTACGGCAGAATCGGTGCGACGTGCGGCTCGGCAAGGGAAGGGATCGGAATGGGTGACCAACCGGAACGGTCCGACAACGCTCCGGCGGCGGGAGGCGGGCCGGATGGGGAGTTGCGGGGCATCGACCTCGCTCGGCGCGCGCTCGAGGAGGCACGTGCCGCCGCCCGCGCGGCCGGAAAGTCCGTCGGTCAGGGGCGGGCCTCGCCGCGCAAGGGCGGTGTGCGGGCACTGCGCCGTCGCCGCAGCGGCTGGTCGGGTGCGCATCCCGACGACCGCGACCCGCAGGCGCTGTCGGCGCTGACGGGAGCGCTCGCGCGCAATCGCGGCTGGTCCGGCAAGGTCGCCGAGGGCATGGTCTTCGGTCGCTGGGAGTCGGTGGTGGGGGAGGACATCGCGTCGCACGCGCACCCGGTTTCCCTGGAGAACGGGGTGCTCAGCATTCAGGCCGAGTCCACCGCCTGGGCCACGCAGCTGCGCATGCTGCAATCCCAGATCCTCGCCAAGATCAATCGCGCGGTCGGCCAGGGCGTGGTCACCTCGTTGCGCATCAACGGCCCGGTGGCCCCCAGTTGGCGCAAGGGCGACCGCCACATCAAGGGCCGCGGCCCGCGCGACACCTACGGGTAGTCGCCACCACTCGCACACCGGGGCGGATTCGGCCGCGTCACTCGACCGCGCCTGCTGTGGCAGTGGTGCGGACCCGCTTGACGGCGGCCCTCGTGGCGTCGGGCCTTCGAATGCGCCGCCCTTGCCCGAGGGCGGATGGGCTGGGGATCGTCGGATCGGTCCGTTCACACGCCGTCACCATCCCGTCGAATTCGAGAGTTCCTGGTCAGCGGCGAGTTTCACGTGGAACGTGGGCTGAATTCGTCGGTGCGACCGGCTAGGCTCGGGGGTGTCCCGGGGGTTCGCGACACCGGAATCCCTCCGGCTGTCCAGCGAGTCGCTGGTGAACTTTGTCGCGTCTTCTGTGGCGACGTTCCAGTTGCCCGCTGAACGCTTTGGAACCCGGTCCGCCTATCTCCTGACCCTTCGCCGATCGATTTCATGCATCTGTGGCCCACTCAGGGGTGTCATAGGTGCATTCTGTGTCGGGTCTGCCAGTAGGATGGTGGGGTAACTAGCGGCGATATCTCCGGCGCGTTCCGCAGAGCCCGCGCGTGGACCCGTAATTCTCGAGCAGACAGGATTCGGGGTCCCACGTGTGTCGTCTCGCGCTGTGTCGAGAGGATCAGCAAGTAAGGAGAGCTACCGAGCAGTGGCTGCCAACGACTCCAACGCAAGCGGCTCCACCCCGGGCAAAGCGGGAAACCAGGACTACGGTGCCTCCAACATCACGGTCCTGGAGGGCCTCGAAGCCGTCCGCAAGCGTCCCGGCATGTACATCGGCTCCACCGGTGAGCGCGGTCTGCACCACCTGATCTGGGAGGTCGTGGACAACTCCGTCGACGAGGCGATGGCGGGATACGCCTCCCGCGTCGATGTGACCCTGTTGGCCGACGGCGGCGTCCGAGTCGTCGACGACGGCCGCGGTATCCCGGTGGAGATGCACGCCCAGGGCATTCCGACCGTCGAGGTCGTCATGACCCAGTTGCACGCGGGCGGCAAGTTCGACTCCGACGCCTACGCGGTGTCCGGCGGCCTGCACGGCGTCGGCATCTCGGTGGTGAACGCGCTGTCCACCCGCATGCACGTGGAGATCGACCGCGACGGCTACCACTGGAGCCAGGAGTACAAGGACTCCAAGCCGGGCAAGCTCATCAAGGGCGACGCCACCAAGCGCACCGGTACCACCCAGACCTTCTGGGCGGATCCGAACATCTTCGAGACCACCGTCTACAACTTCGAGACGGTCGCGCGCCGCCTGCAGGAGATGGCGTTCCTGAACAAGGGCCTCACCATCACCCTGACCGACGAGCGGGTCTCCGAGAGTGAGATCACCGACGAGGTGGTGAGCGAGACCGCCGAGGCGCCCAAACATCTCGACGAGAACACGCCGCCCGCCGAGCCGAAGGTGAAGACCCGGACCTACCACTACCCGGGCGGTCTCGAGGACTACGTCAAGCACATCAACCGGACCAAGACGCCGATCCACAACTCGATCGTGTCGTTCACCGGCAAGGGCACCGGGCACGAGCTCGAGGTGGCCATGCAGTGGAACTCCGGCTACTCCGAGTCGGTGCACACCTTCGCCAACACCATCAACACCCATGAGGGCGGCACCCACGAGGAGGGTTTCCGCGCCGCGCTCACCACGGTGGTGAACAAGTACGCGAAGGACAAGAAGCTCCTCAAGGAGAAGGACGGCAACCTCACCGGCGACGACATCCGCGAGGGGCTGGCCGCCATCGTGAGCGTGAAGGTCGCCGACCCGCAGTTCGAGGGCCAGACCAAGACCAAGCTCGGCAATACCGAGGTCAAGTCGTTCGTGCAGCGCACCTGCAACGAGCATCTGACGCACTGGTTCGAGGCCAATCCGGCCGATGCCAAGACCATCGTGCAGAAGGCGGTGTCGTCGGCGCAGGCGCGCGTGGCCGCCCGCAAGGCGCGGGAGCTGGTGCGGCGCAAGAGCGCGACCGATCTGGGCGGACTGCCCGGCAAGCTGGCGGACTGCCGCTCCAAGGATCCGAGCAAGTCCGAGATCTACATCGTGGAGGGCGACTCCGCCGGTGGCTCGGCGAAATCCGGCCGCGACTCCATGTACCAGGCGATCCTGCCGCTGCGCGGCAAGATCATCAATGTCGAGAAGTCGCGCATCGACAAGGTGCTCAAGAACAACGAGGTCCAGTCGATCATCACGGCCTTCGGCACCGGCATCCACGACGAGTTCGACATCAGCAAGCTGCGCTATCACAAGATCGTGCTGATGGCCGACGCCGACGTGGACGGTCAGCACATCTCCACCCTGCTGCTGACCCTGCTGTTCCGCTTCATGCGGCCGCTGGTCGAGCACGGGCACGTATTCCTGGCGCAGCCGCCGCTGTACAAGCTCAAGTGGCAGCGGTCGGATCCGGAGTTCGCCTACTCCGACCGCGAGCGCGACGGTCTGCTGGAGCGCGGCCTGGCCGCGGGCAAGAAGATCAACAAGGACGACGGCGTGCAGCGCTACAAGGGTCTCGGCGAGATGAACCCGAAGGAGCTGTGGGAGACCACCATGGATCCGAGCGTGCGGGTGCTGCGCCTGGTCACCCTGGATGACGCGGCGGCCGCCGATGAGCTGTTCTCGGTCCTCATGGGCGAGGACGTCGAGGCTCGGCGCAGCTTCATCACCCGCAATGCCAAGGATGTCCGCTTCCTCGATGTGTAGGGGAGGTGGTCCCCAGGGGTTCGATTCCCCTAGGCCCCACATCCACCACCCCACCAGACTTCCCACGGAGACCAATTCATGACTGAGACCTCCCTGCCCCCGTCGGGTGGCGACCGGATCGAACCGGTCGACATCCAGCAGGAGATGCAGAACTCCTACATCGACTACGCCATGAGCGTGATCGTGGGCCGCGCGCTACCCGAGGTGCGCGACGGTCTGAAGCCGGTGCACCGCCGGATCATGTACGCGATGTACGACAACGGGTATCGGCCCGATCGCAGCTATGTGAAGTCGGCTCGCCCGGTCGCCGACACCATGGGCAACTACCACCCGCACGGTGACACGGCCATCTACGACACCCTGGTGCGCATGGCGCAGCCCTGGTCGCTGCGCTACCCGCTGGTGGATGGTCAGGGCAACTTCGGTTCGCGCGGCAACGACGGCGCGGCCGCCATGCGCTACACCGAATGCCGCCTGACCCCGCTGGCCATGGAGCTGCTGCGCGAAATCGACCACGAGACGGTCGATTTCCTGCCGAACTACGACGGCAAGACGCAGGAGCCGGTGGTGCTCCCGGCCCGCGTGCCGGTGCTGCTCATGAACGGCAGCAACGGCATCGCGGTCGGTATGGCGACGAATATCCCGCCGCACAACCTGACCGAACTCGCCGAGGCCATCTACTGGGCGCTGGACAATCACCTCGCCGACGAGGAGTCCACCCTCGCCGCGTGCATGGAGCGGGTGAAGGGTCCGGACTTCCCGACCGCGGGTCTGATCGTGGGCACCCAGGGCATTCACGACGCGTACACGACGGGCCGCGGCTCGATCAAGATGCGTGGTGTGGTGGAGATCGAGGAGGACAATCGGGGTCGCACCACGATCGTCATCACCGAGCTGCCCTACCAGGTCAACACCGACAACTTCATCAACTCGATCGCCGAGCAGGTGAAGGACGCCAAGATCGCCGGTGTCGCCGACATCCACGACGAGTCCTCGGATCGCGTGGGCATGCGCATCGTCATCACGGTCAAGCGTGACGCGGTCGCCAAGGTGGTGCTGAACAACCTCTACAAGCACACCCAGCTGCAGACCAGCTTCGGCGCGAACATGCTGTCCATCGTGGACGGCGTGCCGCGCACGCTGCGTCTGGACCAGATGATTCGCCTGTACGTGAATCACCAGTTGGACGTGATCGTCCGGCGTACCAAGTACCTGCTGCGCAAGGCCGAGGAACGCGCCCACATCCTGCGCGGTCTGGTGAAGGCCCTGGATCAGCTGGATGCCGTGATCGCCCTGATCCGCCGCTCGGCCGACACCGAGACGGCCCGTACCGGCTTGATGCAGCTGCTCGATATCGACGAGATCCAGGCGACGGCCATTCTCGATATGCAGCTGCGCCGCCTGTCCGCCCTGGAACGGCAGAAGATCCTCGACGAGTTGGCCAAGATCGAGGCCGAGATCGCCGATTTGAAGGACATTCTGGCGCGGCCGGAGCGGCAGCGCGCGATCGTGCGCGACGAGCTGGCCGAAATCGTCGACAAGCACGGCGACGACCGGCGCACCAAGATCATCGCCTCCGACGGTGACGTCGCGGACGAGGATCTGATCGCCCGCGAGGACGTGGTCGTCACCATTACCGAGACCGGTTACGCCAAGCGCACCAAGACCGACCTGTACCGCTCGCAGAAGCGCGGCGGCAAGGGCGTGCAGGGCGCGGGTCTCAAGCAGGACGACATCGTCAAGCACTTCTTCATCACCAGCACGCACGACTGGCTGCTGTTCTTCACCAACAAGGGCCGGGTGTACCGGGTCAAGGCGTACGAGCTGCCCGAGGCCAACCGCACCGCGCGCGGCCAGCACGTGGCGAATCTGCTGGCCTTCCAGCCGGACGAGAAGATCGCCCAGGTCATCCAGATCAAGTCCTACGAGGACGCGCCCTACCTGGTGCTCGCCACCCGCAAGGGCCTGGTGAAGAAGTCCAGGCTGACCGATTTCGACTCCAACCGCAGCGGCGGCATCGTCGCGGTGAACCTGCGCGACGAGGACGAACTGGTCGGTGCCGCGCTGTGTGCCGCCGATGACGACCTGCTGCTCGTCTCCGCACACGGCCAGTCGATCCGCTTCGCCGCCAACGACGAGGTGCTGCGTCCCATGGGCCGCGCCACCTCCGGCGTGCAGGGCATGCGCTTCAACACCGACGACGAACTGCTGTCGCTCAACGTGGTGCACGAGGGTGAGCAGGGCTTCCTGCTCGTCGCGACCTCGGGCGGCTACTCCAAGCGCACGGCGCTGGACGAGTACACCGCGCAGGGTCGCGGTGGAAAGGGCGTATTGACCATCCAGTACGACCAGAAACGTGGCAGTCTGGTCGGAGCGCTCATCGTCGACGACGACGACGAGCTGTACGCCATCACCTCCGGCGGCGGTGTGATCCGGACGGCGGCCAACCAGGTGCGCAAGGCCGGACGCCAGACCAAGGGCGTGCGATTGATGAACCTGGGCGAGGGCGCTACGTTGCTCGCAATCGCGCGCAACGCCGATGAGCCCGACGCGGTTTCCGGTGAAGAAGATGCCAGTGGTTCGGCGAAGCAGTAGTTTTCTCGACAGCAGCGGCGGCACAACGGATCGAAGGATTCACCATTGACCACTCCGAATCAGCCGAATGACCAGCGGCAGCATGCCAACGGTGTGACCGAGCGAATCGCACCGTCCCCGATTCCGCCGCGCCCCATTCCGCGGCCGGGATCGCCGGAAGGGCAGCCGCAACCGCCTGAAATGTCGGGCCAGTCCGGTGATTTCGCGCAGGATGGCAACGCCGGACGTCGGAGCGATCCGGAGCAGGCCGCCCCGGATCAGGCCGCCGAGCAACCGGCACCCGGTGACGGGCAGACCACGTCCCGGTTCGAGGAGGGCGGCTGGTCCCAGCTACCGCAGCGGGAGCCGCAGTCCAACCTCTACCGTCCCGGCCAGGCACCGGTGGCGGGACGCCCGGGCTCCGCGCCCGGGGTCGGCCTGAACGCGGGCGCGTCCAATGCCCGCACCACGGCCGACCTGGCCGCCAAGGCGGCCCGCAAGGAGGCCGCCATGGTGAAGTCCGTCGGCATCGACGGGCCGACCCGCAGCATCGCGCGGCCGGAACTGGTCAAGGACATGCCGGATCTGTCCGATCTGCGGCATCCGCTGCCACAGCATGTGGAGGCTCCCGCGGCGGTCGCCGGGGGTCCGGTGTCGCCGTCGGCTCCGGCGGCCGTGCAGCAGGCCGTCTCCAGCGGTGAACCACTGCGGGCGACGGTGCAGCTGCGCCATATCGATCCGTGGTCCACGCTGAAGGTGTCGTTGGTGATCAGCGTGGCGCTGTTCTTCGTGTGGATGCTCGCGGTGGGCCTGCTGTACCTCGTGCTCGAGGGCATGGGCGTGTGGGAGCGGATGAATTCCACCTTCACCGACATCGTCTCCGACGGCGGCTCGTCCTCGGCGATCGTGGACGCGGGCACCGTCTTCGGTTACGCCGGTGTCATCGGCATGATCAATGTGGTGCTTTTCACCGCCCTGTCCACGGTCGGCGTGTTCGTCTACAACAACTGCACCGATCTGGTCGGCGGCATCCAGGTGACCCTGGCCGATCCGGACTAGTCCACTCGCATCGGAGTACCTCTCGAAGCGGCCGGCGGCGGGCTCGTACAAGCCCGCTACCGGCCGTTTTGGTTACTCGGGGAGTCGTACGGTAATCTCATGCCTCGGTTCGGGTGAGACACCCGGAACCGAGATGAGGGCCTATAGCTCAGGCGGTTAGAGCGCTTCGCTGATAACGAAGAGGTCGGAGGTTCAAGTCCTCCTAGGCCCACTCCCGAATATCTCTGTAGGGTGGGATTCATGAAATTTCTCCTCACGATCGGCCTCGTTGCCGCGGTGATTTTCGGAATCAGCAAACTGCGTCAGCGCAACGACGCGGACCTCTGGCACGAGGTAACCACGCGCTGAACAACTTTCGGGGATTCTTCCCCGTCCGGGGCCTTAGCTCAATTGGCAGAGCACTGCCTTTGCAAGGCAGGGGTTAGGGGTTCGATTCCCCTAGGCTCCACAAGCATCGGTGCAGGTCAGAGTGCATTTCTGACCCTCCGGTATGCTCGTGTCCACGAACCGCGTCCACGAAAGTGGCTGCGGCGCTGCGGCCCACCCGTGAATCTGAGGTGGATTTCGTCATATCTGGACTACGTCGCTTCGGGCACGGTTTGCGGCTCGTAGTCGGCGTACCGGCGAGGCATGGGCACGGCGGCGGCGATCTCGGCCGCAGCCAAGTCCAGCGCCGCGACCGCTGGGTGCCCGGCCCCGAGCTTGGCGGCCACCGCCTCGGCGATCGGCTGAATCTGGTCCCGCAATTCCTGGGATGTGCGCTTGTCCATCGACATCGGAACTCCTCTCATCGGCTCGGACATTGCGTTGTCGGCACTTCACGGGTCCGTGAGTAGTCGCTGAACACGAACGGCTGCCCCTGGATGCTGCCCGTGACGCTCATACTGACACGCCACGTCCCCGCGTAACAGGGCTGCCTTGACCTCATAGGAGCGGCGGCCCGGCGGCCCGGGCGGGATCCCGGTGTCGCGGATGTGCGCCGCGTTCAACGAGGCAGCGCCCACAGTCCGGGCCATGCTCGATACCCGCGAAGCATGGGCATACGCACGGCTCGGCGGACCAACGGCGTTCCGGCGAACCTCCGATCGTGCGTTCGAAACACTTGCAGCGACCGGGCTCGGCGAAACCCCGTACTGGATTGGCTATTTCGACGCCGCCGAGTTCGCAGGCACCACCGGGGGCCGTCTGCTCGAGATGGCACAGCGCAACCCTGAGTACGCCGCACCGGCCGCCGAATACATTGGGCAGGCCATCGCGCTCCGCAGGCCGGACCGCTTGCGCAGCACCGCCCTCGATCAGCTCGGCATCGCCGAGGCTCGTCTGATCGAGGGTGAGGCCGAGGAAGCGTGTCGACTCGGGCACGAGGCTCTGACCACCGTGGAACGGACTGCGTCCGACCGGGTGCGGGTAAAGCTCGGCGAGATGTACCAGCGAACCAGCCAACTCGCCGACCTCGCTGTCGTGGCCGAGTTCCGCGACAGGATGCGCCCCTATATCACCGCACCTGTATAGAAGTGGGCATGACTCGCATCGGTGTGACCGAACATATGAACATCACCGCCGACTCGGTGCCGCTCATCTATGACGAGATCCGCCGTGTCCTCGACGAGCACGGCGATGCGGTCGACCTTGTCGGCGTCAGCTGTATCGCCCGCGGTGCCGACTCGGTGTTCGCGCAGGCCGTACTCGACGCGGGCGGCCGACTCGAGGTCGTGCTGCCGTCACGGAACTACCGTGAGCGCAAGGTCAAGCCCGATCACGCCCAGCAGTTCGATGAGTTGATCCGGTGCGCGGACACCGTGCGGGTAATGGAGTTCGACGAGGCTGGCCGCGAGGCATACGAGGCCGCGAACGAGGCGCTCGTCGGCACCTGCGATGCGCTGATCGCCGTATGGGATTCCCAACCCAGCGAGAAAGGCGGCACCGGCACCGTCGTCGAACTGGCCCGCGGCAAAGGCGTGCCTGTCGTCATCGTATGGCCGGACGGTGCTGAGCGTCGCTGATCAATAGCGGTCGTCATCCAGGGCACGCTGCTGCTTGCGGCGCTGAGTGATCAGGCTGTGTACGGGGAACCGACCCGCCGGTTGATTCAGGATGAGGTGGGGAATCGCTGGTAGGGGAGTGCCCCTTACCCCGCTGTGGCAGCAGCGCCCCGCAAACAGGAGCTCGACTGTACGGGTTTCCGGGCGCAAGGGATAGCTCTCTGGGGTATGGGTGTCTGCGAATTCATCCGTCAGATGGCAACGCTATCCGTCAGGTCGATTCCACGACCACGAGTCGATCCGCCACACGGTGTTCTCCTTGACGACACCGATGACGGCCTCGAGCGGGGATTTCGACCAGCCCTCGGGGATGGTCGCCGTGGCGCGCACAGAATGCGGAGGCGATCCCCACAGGTCATACTCGATCGGTTCGATCTTGGCTGGTACC
Source organism: Nocardia sp. CC213A (assembly GCF_030766805.1). Classification (NCBI taxonomy): domain Bacteria; kingdom Bacillati; phylum Actinomycetota; class Actinomycetes; order Mycobacteriales; family Nocardiaceae; genus Nocardia; species Nocardia sp. CC213A. The sequence continues at coordinate 115,372 of NZ_JASFXA010000009.1, read as the reverse complement.
CGGTGCCAGCACACGGAATCTCGGAGGTCGTTGAGGCCGGGTTGGCCCGGTCGCTGGTCGAACTCGTGACGCCATCGAGCCGACAGGGCATGGCGAATGTACGCACGGTTCTGTGTCGAGATCCCTCGCAGCAGACGGCCGATTTGGAAGTACACGTCTGCGCGATCGTGCTGGTCGGACTCGACGCGCCCGTCATCCATGCCGAGTTCTTCGGCAACGTCTATCAGTTCGGTCAAGGTCTCGGTGAGATCTCCACGGATGTGAGGTTCGTAGCGACACTGGGCGATATCCCCGGGCGGCGCGTCGGGATCGGTACTGGAGAAGTTGCATACCAAGGCTTCGGGCTGCAATTCGTCATCGCCGATCAGGACATGAATTCGTCCGGCCGGAGGCGGATGGAAGATCGGTTCGATCATCTCCCAGTTCCGCATCTCGAAGCCCGGCGGATCGCCGGTGAAGTACTCGATCTCGAGAAAATCGGTCCGCTCCAGCCATCGTGGCGAGGCCCCGAGCTCATCGGCCGGGTACAGGAAGGAACCACCGATCGCCTCGATGCCGCTGCAGATCGACATCAGCTCTCTGTATTGGTGATCGAAGCGGACCCCCAGTCGCGACTCTGCCGCAGCGAGCTCGGCCGGGGAAGCTGGGAGTCCGGGTGTTGCCCCGATGCGTACAGCTCGAGCTACGAGATCACGAAGCTCCATGGCGCTGACGCTACCAACGGAACCGGGTGACCAGCGGGAACGGCTCGAATCGCGCTGTCTCACCCGAGTGCCCCAGCCTCCTGATCGGCAGACGACAAAGTCAGGACTGCCCGAACAACGCGCCGAACGCAGGAACTACGAACGGAGGACCCCTCGGGGGATTCGGCGCAGGCATCGAAGGGGCCGCCGGTGCGCGAACGCACCATATGCCGATTCCAGGACCGTAATGGTCGCTGTCGCACGGGGGTTCGCTGGTGGGCCGGGCTGGGCTGTTCCGAATCGCGGGCCTAGCTCCGAGATGCTCGGTCGAGTTCGAAGATTGTCGGCGGATTAGGGCATCTACCCGATACTGAGCGGGGGTGGGTGCGGCATAGGATCGGGATCCTGGTGGATGCCGGAAGAAAGGGCTGAAGTGGGGTTTCGGGCTTTGCAGGGTGTGCGCGGCAGCCGGGTGGTGACGACCGTGGTCGCGGCTGGCGCGTTGCTGCTGGCGGATCCGGCGTTTGCGGCGGCTGATCCGAGTGTGCAGGTAATTCCGGGGCGGGCTCGGATCAAAGTGGTGGTGCACGGGACCGAGTACCCGGCGGATCGGTGTTCGGTGGATCCGGACGCGGATGGGCGCACCCAAAGTTTGGCGATCGCACCGGGTATGAACAGCGTTGTGGCCGAAGGGGTCGCACCGGGATCTCGGCGGGTGCTGGTGTGGTGTCCGCAGGGCGGGGTCATCTGGCAGGGAAATGTGGATGTGTTGCCGGGGGATCCCGTGCTCGATCTGTTGGATCGGGTGTTCGCAGGAGCTGGAAGCAGTGATCGGGTCACAGACCCGGCTCTGCGCTGAACAGCGGTGCGGGGCCTGGCCGAAACCGAGCAACCAGGCTGAGGGTGTACGCGGAACGAACAAAGGCTCATGCTCTTCGTGAGCACGCCTGACCGCGGCTCAACACCCCGACGCCCGCGAACCCAGCCCTGGTTTGTGATCGGTCACCAGGCGGGTCGTGGCGGCGGCGTGGTGGGGGGGTTGCGCCGTAAGGTGGCCCCATGGCCTCCACTGAGATCTCCAAATTGGTTCAGTCGGTGGTCGAGCCTTATCTGCTGAGCGGGGAGCGTAAGTACAACCGGCGGCAGGTGGCCGACCGCACCGGGGTGCCGTCGACGCTGTCGCGGCGACTGTGGGTGTCGTTGGGGTTTCCGGCTGATCCGGACGATGAGGCGATCGAGTACACCGATGCCGATGTGCAGGCTGTTCGCGCCTTCACCAAGCTGAATGTGCTTGCGCGGGCGGATGTTCCGCGGCAGACGGCGGCGGCGCGGCAGTTGGGGCAGTCCATGGCGCGGCTGGCGGAGTGGCAGGTCGATCTGGTTACCGAGGAGATCTTGGACCGGATCGCGGCCATTACCGAGGCCGATCCCGCGGCCGATCCGCAGGAGGCGGCGCGGGCGGCCACCGAGGAGGTCGTCTCCGAACTCGAGCAGTTGCTCTCCTATGCCTGGCGGCGGCAGTTGGCCTCCTCGCTGGCGCGGTCGCTGGACGGCGGCGCGGTGGCGGGGGACCAGGTGCGGCAGTTGGCGGTCGGGTTCGCCGATATGGTCAGTTACACGCGTCTGACCCGGCATCTGGACCCCGAGGAGCTCTCGGCGCTGCTGGAATCGTTCGAGACCGTCACCAGCAACGCGATCACCGCGGGCGGCGGCTGGGTGATCAAGAATGTCGGCGACGAGGTCATGTACGCGGCCGGGTCCGCCGAGCAGGGCGCGCGGATCTCGCTGGCCATTCAGGAGGCGGCGGAGGCGTCGCCGGGGATCACCACGCAGTTGCGCATCGGCCTGGCCTACGGGCCGGTATTGCAGCGCTTCGGCGACCTCTACGGCGATGTGGTGAATGTGGCCGCGCGGCTCACCGGTGTGGCTCGGCCGGGCACCGTGCTCATCGACGACGGCGCGGCCGCGCGACTCGACGGCGATCCGGAATTCACGCTGCGGCATCTGCGCAGTGTGCGGGTGCGCGGTATCAGCCGACTGCGCGGGCATGTGCTGCGCCGCAACGAGATCCGCCCACTGATCTAGATCGTATTGGTCTAGTCCGGTGAGCCGACTCCAGAAAGGGGGGCGGGCCTCGGCGAAGGGGGGGAGTTAGCCGAGGCCCGCGATAGGTCGGCCCGGGGGGGAGGGGCCGACGGGAACGATCCTACGCGACGATTCGAGTTTGTGTGCGCACGGGGACCATCGCGTTGGAAGAATTTTTCGCCGAACCTGTCGTACCCCGCTGCGAACATGTGTTCGTGCACGAGCTGTCGAGGACCGCGCGCCGCCGCATTCCCGAGGGCGGCGGCTCCTCGTGTGCGACAGGCGTTTCGAAACGGGGTAAATGGGATGAAATCACGATCAGCCTGGGCAATACTGGGGCGATAGCGTCCCGGTCACGGTCGACAGTATCTGCGCAGCTCAGACATCTATACGAGCTAAGAACCCATACGACACCAGGAGAATCATGCCCGACGCAATAGTCGCAGAGGGGCTGGTCAAACGGTACGGCCGCGTGGTCGCACTGGATGGACTCGACTTACGGGTGCCGGAAGGCACCGTCAAAGCCCTGCTGGGTCCCAACGGCGCGGGGAAGACCACCACCGTCCGCGTTCTGACCACCCTGCTCATCCCCGACTCCGGCCGCGCCACCGTCGCCGGGGTCGACGTGCTGAAGGATCCGCAGTTGCTGCGCTCCCGGATCGGCACCTCCGGCCAGTACGCGGCCGTGGACGAGTACCTCACCGGCTTCGAGAATCTCGAAATGGTCGGTCGGCTGTACCACCTCGGGGTGCAGCGCAGTAAGCAGCGTGCCCGGGAGCTGCTGGAGCGCTTCCGGCTGTCCGACGCCGGCGACCGCCCGGTGAAGGGCTACTCCGGCGGTATGCGGCGGCGGCTCGACCTCGCGGGCGCCCTGGTCGCCAACCCGCCGGTGCTGTTCCTGGACGAACCGACCACCGGCCTCGATCCCCGTGCGCGCCTGGACCTCTGGGATGTCATGGAGGAACTGGTCGCGGGCGGCACCACCCTGCTGCTGACCACCCAGTACCTGGAGGAGGCCGACCGGCTGGCCGACTCCATCGCCGTGATCGACCACGGCACGGTGATCGCCGAGGGCACCTCCGACGAGCTGAAGTCCATGGTCGGCGGCGACCGCATCGAGCTGACCGTGGACCATGTGGACAATCTGGCGGTCGCCGAACAGGCGCTGTCCGGGCTGGCGCACGGCGAGATCCGGCTGGAGCCGGGGCTGCGGCGCATCATCGTCCCGGTCAGCAATGGTTCGCAGGCGCTGGTCGACGCTATCGGCCAGCTCACCAAACATGAAGTGGCCATTCATGACGTGGGACTACGGCGACCGTCGCTCGACGACGTGTTCTTGACCTTGACGGGCCATGAGGCCGAGGAATTGGTGAACGGCTCGGGTTCGGCGGAGCTGGAGAAGGAGGGACAGGCCCGATGAGCGCCATGCTGACATCCGTCGAGAAACCGTCGCTGGCCCAGCGGGCCACCATGTTGGCGAGCGACAGCCTCACCATCACCAAGCGCAATGTCATCAAGATCAAACGCGTCCCGGACGTGCTGATCTTCACGACACTGTCGCCGATCATGTTCGTGCTGCTGTTCGCGTACGTGTTCGGCACGGCCATCCAGGTGCCGGGTATGGAGGGCGGCTACCGCGAATTCCTCATCGCGGGCATCTTCGCCCAAACGGTCGTATTCGGCGGCACCTTCACGGGTTTGAGCCTGGCCGAGGATATGCAGAAGGGCATCATCGACCGTTTCCGCTCACTACCCATGGAACCCGCGGCGGTCCTCATCGGCCGCACCGGCGCCGACGTGGTGATCAATGTGGTGAGCCTGGTGGTGATGTCGCTGGCCGGTCTGGTGGTCGGCTGGCGAATTCGCGGATCGTTCGTGGACGCGGTGCTGGCGTATCTGCTGCTGTTGCTGTTCGCCTACGCGATCTCGTGGATCATGGCCGTGATCGGCCTGATCGTGCGAGCGCCCGAGGTGTTCAACAACGCGGTGTTCATCGTGATCTTCCCGCTCACCTTCCTCGCCAACACCTTCGTGCCGATGGAGAATCTGCCCGGACCGCTGAAGCTGTTCGCGGAATGGAATCCGGTGTCGGCGCTGACGCAGGCGACTCGCGATCTGTTCGGCAATACCAGCCCGGCCATGCCGCCGCCGGACACCTGGTCCATGCGGCATCCGGTGGCGACCACGCTCATGTGGGTCGCCGTGATCCTGGTGATCTTCGTTCCGCTGGCCGTGCGGCAGTACAAGCGCTCGGTGAGCCGGTAGGAATGCTCAGCGCGTGGTTTCCGTGCCCGCTCCGGCGAGCGGGGTGGGTGCGGAACCATTGCGGGAATAGCCCAGGCGCGGCGGTTCGGGGGCGGGCGGCTGCGGGCGGCGGTTCAGGACGACCGCGACAATGCTGCCCACCGCTCCGAGTAGTGCCGCCGCGATGATTCGGTTGCGAAAACTCCCCAGCTCCATCCGACCACTGTGACACAGCACGCGTTTTCGCGCAGCAAGGGGTGGTGACCGCAGGTCGCTGGGGGTTCCCCCGCTGGCAACGGCATAGCATGGGCGGCGTGACCTCACCGAATCAGACCGCCGTGGCGACGCTGCACACCAACCTCGGCGATATCAAGATCTCGCTCTTCGGTAACCACGCCCCCGCGACGGTGCGCAACTTCATCGGCCTGGCCGACGGCTCCGCCCCGTACACGACGAAGAACGCCGCGGGCACCGATTCCGGGCCGTTCTACGACGGTGCCGTCTTCCACCGCGTGATCGACGGCTTCATGATTCAGGGTGGCGACCCGACCGGTACCGGGCGCGGCGGGCCGGGCTACGAGTTCAAGGACGAGTTCCATCCCGAACTGCGCTTCGACCGCGGCTACCTGCTGGCCATGGCCAACGCCGGGCCGGGCACCAATGGTTCGCAGTTCTTCATCACCGTCGGTGCGCAGCCGCATCTCAATCGGAAGCACACCATCTTCGGAGAGGTGGTGGATCCCGACTCCCGCAAGGTGGTCGACACCATCGCCACCACCGCGACCGATCGCAACGACCGGCCGAAGGATCCGGTCGTGATCAACAGCGTCACCATCGACTGAATTCGAAAGCAGTAGAGATGAATCCTCACCCGCCCGCACCGTCGTGTTACCGCCATCCGGACCGGCCCACCGGTCTGGCCTGCACGCGGTGCGGGCGGTCCGCCTGCCCGGAATGCCTGCGCTCGGCCTCGGTCGGGCAGCACTGCGTGGACTGTGTGGCACAGGGGCAGAAGGATGTTCGGCAGGTGCGCACGGTGGGCGGGGCGACGCTGTCGCGCAATCCCGTGCCCTTCGTGACCTACGCGCTGATCGCCGTGAATGTCGCCATCTACGGCATTACCGCGCTGGAAGCCGGGAACCTGATGGACAATCGGGCCTCCTCGCTGTTCAGGGCATGGCGGTTGGTGCCCGCCTTCGTCGGGGACGGTGAGTGGTTCCGCGTCGTCGGCTCCGGCTTCCTGCACTACGGCCTGATCCACCTGCTGGTGAATATGCTCGCGCTGTACCTGCTCGGCCCGTACTGCGAAGTGGCGTTGGGGCGTACGCGATTCCTCGCCGTGTATCTGGCCTCGCTGCTGGGTGGCTCCGCGGCCGTCATGGCGCTGGTCGATCCGCTCACCGCCACCGTCGGCGCGTCCGGCGCGATCTACGGTCTGTTCGGCGCGGTCGCGGTGATCATGCTGCGTACCCGGCAGAACATGACGCAGATCGCCGTGCTGTTGGCGATCAACCTGTTCATCAGCGTGTCGGTGCCCGGCATCTCGCTGTGGGCGCACCTGGGCGGACTCGCGGCGGGGACGCTGTCCACGGCCGGGATCCTGTACCTGCCGCGCCTGCTGCGCGCCCGCACCCAGTCGACCGCCTCCGCGATCGGTTGGGGATCGGTGGCGGCCGTGGTGGTGCTCGCGCTGGTGGTGAGCGTGCTGGCCGCGCCGACGGTGATAGTGATCAACTGACGGCTCGGCTCGGCCGGATCCTTTCGAGGCTCGGCCGGAGCGACTCGGGTGAACTACCGGATCAGCGACCCAGATGGGCACGCAGGGTTTCGAGGACCTCGGCGGGTGCGGCCCCGAGATCCCAGCGGCCGAAGATGAGCAGCCGCTCTTCGCCGCCGTCGTCCACATCCAGTTCGAGCATGGGCATGCGGCGGCCGAGTCGCCGGTAGGAGACCACGCGCGCCCGCAGCACCTGCTCGGGTGTATAGCGCTTGGGTCCGGCCACGCCGCGCACCACGACCGGATCGGGGGTGCCCGGCTCGACGGCCAGGCGCGGCCGCTGCCGCAGGCCCACTCCGGCCATGACGAGCAGGGCGATCGCGGCCAGGCCGATGAGCAGCCGACCCGGCGGATCGTCGGACAGGAAGGCCGCCACGGCGAGCACGATCCCGCCGAGGGCACAGACCGCGAGGGCGGCGGGTGGGGTCGACCACGCCAAGGCGCGGGAATCGGCTGGCGTCACTGTCCCCAAACCCTCCTCGAGTTGTCCACAGATTCATCCACAAGTGTGTATGAATAACACTGTTGTAAGGCGATCGAGCTCACTAGCAGCCGCTATATGTAGCGGTCGTATCCATCCACACCCCGCTCATCTTGTGGAGACTGGGGAGAACTAGCGCCAGCGCATGGTCATGATCAGGCCCACGACCATGAGGCCGAAGCCGATCAGGAAGTTCCACGCACCCAGATCGCTCATCCAGCTGATCTGCTCTGCGGCCAGGTAGTACACCAGCAGCCACACCAGCCCGGCCAGCATGAAACCGAGCATGATGGAGACGTACCAGACCGGCGAGGGACCCGCCGCCTTCACCTTGACGGGTGTCCGGCTTGCCGGGTTGATCGTGTAGTCCGTCTTCTTCCGGACCTTCGACTTGGGCATGGGTGGCTCTCCTCCGCCTCTCCGTGACTTCAGCGCATGGCTGAGGTATGCGTCCATACTAGGTATTGCCTGCGACGATCGCGGCCGCGCCCAGCTACTCTCGAACCATGCGTGTTCTGGTCGTCGACAATTACGACAGCTTCGTGTTCAACCTGGTCCAATATCTGGGGCAGCTGGGTGTGGACGCGACGGTCTGGCGCAACGACGATCCACAGCTCGCGGACGTGAACGCGGTGGTGACCGAATTCGACGGCCTGCTCATCAGCCCCGGGCCGGGGACGCCGGAGCGCGCCGGGGCGAGTATCGAGCTGGTGCGGGCCTGCGCGAAGCACGAGGTACCGCTGCTCGGGGTGTGCCTGGGGCATCAGGCCATCGGTACGGCCTTCGGAGCCACCGTCACCCGGGCCCCGGAGCTGCTGCACGGCAAGACCTCCGACGTCTACCACGTCGGCGCGGGGGTGCTGGCCGGACTGCCCGACCCCTTCACCGCCACCCGCTACCACTCGCTGACCGTGCTCGAGGAGACCATGCCGCCGGAGCTGGAGGTGCTCGGCCGCACCGAGAGCGGGATCGTCATGGCCATGCGGCATCGTGAGCTGCCCATTCACGGGGTGCAGTTCCATCCCGAATCCGTGCTCACCCAGGGCGGGCACCGGATGCTGGCCAACTGGCTGGGCGTCTGCGGCGCCCGGCCCGACGAGGGCCTGGTGCGGACCCTCGAGGCGGAAGTCGCGGCGCTGGTGTGAATCGCCCCGACGATGTGGTGCGCCGCCGACCGCACGTGCTGCTGTCGGTGGCGGTGAGCATCGACGGCTACATCGACGACGCGCGCACCGAGCGGCTGCTGCTGTCGAATTCGGCGGATTTCGACCGGGTCGATCGACTGCGGGCCGAATCCGACGCCATCCTGGTCGGCGCGGAGACGCTGCGTCGCGACAATCCCCGGCTGCTGGTGAACAGCGCCGAGCGCCGCGCCGCCCGGGTGTCGGCGGGGCGATCCGAGTATCCCCTGCGCGTGGTCGTCTCGGCCAAGGGTGAGCTCGACCCGGAGTTGCGCTTCTGGCACAGCGGCGGGGAGCGCATCGTCTACACCACCGAGGCCGGTGCGGTGCGGCTGGGTGATCGCGTCACGCGGGCGGCGACGGTCATATCCCTGGGCGGTGTGGTCGATTTCGCCGCGCTGCTGGACGATCTCGGCGCGCGCGGCGTCGAACGGCTCATGGTGGAGGGCGGCGGCGCGATCCACACGGCCTTCCTGTCGGCGGGACTGGCCGATGAGATGCTGATGGCGGTCGCCCCGATCCTGGTCGGCGATTCGGCCGCCCCGCGATTCCTGCGTTCCGCCGCGTATCCGGGTGGGCCGCATCGGCGGCTGCGGCTGGCCGAGGTCAGTCAGGTCGGCGATATCGCCCTGCTGCGCTACCTGCCGAAGGAGGAGGGTCCCCGTGTCGGATGAGCAGCGCCTGCACCGGCAGTGGATGCGCCACGCCATCGGACTGGCCCGACTGTGCCCGATCAGCGTGACCGCGTTCTCGGTGGGCGCGGTGATCGTCGGCGAGGACGGCGTGGAGATCACACACGGTTGGTCGCGGGAGACCGACGAGAAGGTGCACGCCGAGGAATCCGCCCTGAACAAACTGGAACCGGACGACCCGCGGCTACCGCACGCCACCCTCTACAGCACCCTGGAACCCTGCTCGCAGCGCGCCAGCCTCGACCGCGCCCCCTGCACGGATCGCATTCTGCGCGCGGGCATTCGGCGGGTCGTCATCGCCTGGCGGGAACCGGCCACCTTCGTGGCCGACTGCGTCGGCGTCGAGAAGCTCCGCGAGCACGGCATCGAGGTGATCGAACTGCCCGACCTCGCCGACGAGGCCATGTCGATGAACCGCCACCTGCGGCTCTGACGAGAATGGCCGCGCTCCTCGCGGGGCGCGGCCATGCCGGTGGTGCCGATCGGCGGATCTCACGGGGGTCCGAGGGACAGCACGCCGGTCGTGATGGTCACCGTCGCGGTCTTGCCGAGCGAGGAGCCGACCGCGGGCTGCTGGGCGATGACTCGGCCCACACTGCCCGCGTCCAGGGTGGCCTGGGTGTTCTGGCTGATCTGGCCGACCCAGCCGCGGGAGCGGAGGGTGTCGGCGGCCTGGGCGGGGGTCATCCCACGCAGGTCGGGCATGGTGATGGCGTCGCCGGTGGAGACCTGGACGATGACCGTGGAGCCCCGGTCGGCCATGGAGCCGCCCGCCGGGTTGGTGCCGATCACCGTGCCCTTGGGCTGGGAGTTCTGCACCTCCTGCACGGTGATCTCGAAACCGGCGCTCTCCACCAGATTGGGTTCGGCCACCTCCAGCGGCTGGCCCACCACATCGGGGACGCGCACCTGCTCGGGTCCCTTGCCGAGGGTAATGGTGACCGTGCTGTTGGCGTCGATGCGCGCGCCCTCGGTGGGGGTCTGGGCGATCACCTTGTCCTTGTCCTCGACGCTGGAGGCGTCGCGCTGCACGTCCGAATCCAGCCGCAGCCCTTTGGCATTGAGCTGCTGTTCGGCCTGCTGCTGGGTGAGTCCGGCCAGGCGCGGCACCGCGACCTGCGCGGGGCCGGTGGACACCTGGAGGGTGACGGTGCTGCCCTCGTCTATGGGTGATCCGCCCAGCGGCTGGGTGGCGATCACATTGCCCTGCGCCACCTTGCTGTCCGGCTTCTCCTGGATGGCGACGGTGAAACCGAGCCGCTCCAATTCCTGCTGCGCCGTGGCGGCGGGCCGATTGGCCAGATCAGGCACCGTCACCTGGTCAGGACCGGAGCCGGGACCGATCAGCGTCCAGAACAGGACGAAGGCCACCACCACCGCGGCCGCGCCCGCCAGGCCCAGGTACAGCCCGCGCCGGGAGCCGCCCGGGTCGACGATCTCCTGTTCGCTGGTGTCGTCGCCGCGTTCCACGGTGCGGTAGCGCGATACCGGGAATTCCTCGTCGAGGAAGGTGGTGCTCTCCTCCTCGGTCATGACCATGGGCGCGGTCGGCTTCTGCCCACCCAGCACCCGGATCAGGTCAGCGCGCATTTCGGCGGCCGTTTGGTAGCGGTTGGCCGGGTTCTTGCTCATGGCCTTGAGCACGACCGAGTCCAGTTCGCGCGGTACGCCCGGGTGTACGTGCGAGGGCAGCCGCGGATCCTCCCGGACGTGCTGGTACGCCACCGCGACCGGGGAGTCGCCGGTGAAAGGCGGTTCGCCGGTGAGGATCTCGTACAGCACGCAGCCGACGGAGTACACGTCCGAGCGGGCGTCGACCTGTTCGCCGCGGGCCTGCTCCGGGGACAGGTACTGCGCGGTGCCGATGACCGCGGCGGTCTGCGTCATGGGGTTGGAGCTGTCGGCGATGGCGCGCGCGATGCCGAAGTCCATCACCTTCACCGCACCCGCGCGGTTGATCATGATGTTGGCGGGCTTCATATCCCGGTGCACGATGCCGTTGCGGTGCGAGAAGTCCAGCGCCGCACACACATCGGCGATGACCTCCATGGCCCGGCGCGGCGGCAGCGGCCCCTTGCCGCGCACCAGGTCGCGCAGCGTGTCACCGTCCACGTACTCCATGACGATGTACGGCAGCGGCCCGCCGTCGACCTCGGCCTCACCGGTGTCGTAGACCGCCACGATCGCCGGATGGTTCAGTGCGGCGGCGTTCTGCGCCTCCCGCTTGAACCGCAGGTAGAACGTGGGGTCGCGGGCCAGGTCGGCACGCAACACCTTGATGGCCACATCGCGGCCGAGGCGCATATCCCGCGCCTTGTGGACTTCGGACATACCGCCGAACCCGATGATCTCGCCCAGCTCGTAGCGAGAGGAGAGATTCTTCGGGGTCGTCATGGCAGTCCTTGCTGGGCGGCGGGAGCTGGAGTGCTGCTGTGTGCTGGTCGCGTGGTTCCGAACGCACCACCGGCGCCACCGGGCACCGTCGGTGGCCACGATGGTATTTCGAACGGGGGCTCGATGGTGGTCTTGCTGGGCTTGACCGTGGTGGTCGGCGCTGGTTTGGTGGTCGTCGGTTTGTCCGGCGTGGTGGTCGGCGGCTGCGTCGTGGTGGTCGGCGGCGGCTCGGTGGTGGTGGGCAGCGGTTCCTCGGTGGTCGGCGGCACCGTCGGCGGCGGTGGCACGAACCGAGTGGTGGTCGGCGGTTCGGTCGTCGTGGTGGTGGACTGCACCGGTGGCGGAACCACCACGGCGCTGGTCTTGGTGGGCGGCGTCGGATCCGGAGGATTGTTGTTGAGCAGCACGAAGGCCGCCGCGGCACCCACGGCCAGCGCGCCGACGCCGAGACCCGCGAGGGCCTTCTGGCTGTTGGTGAATCGTCCGCCGCCCTGTTCGGCGGTGCGTCCGCCGATCGGCGGCGTGCCGGGCGGCGGGGTGTTCGGGCCCTGCATCATGGCGGTGGCGACCGGCGCCTGCTGCGCCCGCTGCGCGTGCGGCGGCGTCGGGTACCGCACGGTGGCGGCGTCACCGCGGGCGGCGGTGGGCAGGATCACGGTCGGTCCGGGCGGCAGCACTCGGGTGGCGCCGGAGGTCATCGGTCCGGCCAGGCCGCTGGGCGGCGGCGGCCGACGGCCCGCGCGCACGGCGGCCACCGCGTCGGCGAATTCGCCGCCGCTGGTGTAGCGCTGACCCGGCTCCTTGGCCATGGTGATCTCGATGAGCTCCCGCACGTTCGGCGGCAGGTCCGGCGGCAGCGGCGGCGGGGTCTCCCGCACATGCTTCATGGCGACGGTGAGCGCCCCGTCGCCGGTGAAGGGCCGCTGTCCGGCCAGCGCCTCGTAGCCGACCACGCCGAGCGAGTACACGTCGGAGGCGGCGGTGGCGTCCTCGCCGGTGGCCTGTTCGGGCGCGATGTACTGGGCGGTGCCCATGACCATGCCGGTCTTGGTGACCGGGGAGGCGTCGACGGCCTTGGCGATGCCGAAGTCGGTGATCTTCACCTGGCCGGTCGGGGTCACCATGATGTTGCCGGGCTTGACGTCGCGGTGCACGACGCCCGTGGCGTGCGCCACCTGGAGCGCGCGACCGGTCTGCTCGAGCATGTCCAGGCCCTGCGCCACCGACAGTCGGCCGAGCCGGTTGAGAACGGCGTTCAGCGGTTCACCGGACACCAATTCCATGACCAGGTAGGCGGTTTCGCCGCCCGCCGGGTCCATGGTCTCGCCGTAGTCGTAGATGCCGGCGATGCCGGGGTGGTTGAGCTGCGCGGTGGTCTTGGCCTCGGTGCGGAACCGGTGCCGGAAGGTGGGGTCGGTCGAGAACTCCGCCTTCAGCACCTTCACCGCGACCCGGCGGTCGAGGCGGGTGTCCAGGGCTTCCCAGACCTGTCCCATTCCGCCGGTGGCGATGAGGCGATGCAGCCGGTAGCGGTCGGCGATCAAGGCACCGTTGGTCAGCATTCCAGCCCCCGTCCAGCGAGCACGTTCATATCGTTCAGCCCCCCGCCAGTCCGGCGTCGAGCACCGCGCGGGCGACCGGCGCCGCGACGGAACCACCGGTCGCGGCCAGGGCGCGGTCACCGCCGTTCTCCACGATGACCGCGATCGCGATCTTCGGATTCTGCGCCGGCGCGAAGGCGATGTACCAGGCGTGGGGCGGGGTGTTGCGGGGATCGCTGCCGTGCTCGGCGGTGCCGGTCTTGGAAGCGATCGTGTAGGGGCTGCGGCCCCCGCCCTGGGTGTTCTTCTCCGATTCCATCATCAGAGTGGTCAGTTGGGACGCCACCTGGGCGTTCACCGCCTGACCCACCGACATCGGTTTGGTGGTGCTGAGCACGCTGAGATCCGGGCCTTGCAGTTGGTCGACCAGGTAGGGCCGCATCCGGACGCCGCCGTTGGCGATGGTGGCCGCGATGACCGCGTTGTCCAGTGGCGTGAGCGCCACGTCGCGCTGGCCGATGCTGCTCTGTCCGAGCGCGGCGCCGTCCGGGATGGTGCCGACGGTGCTGTCCGCCACGGGAATCGGGATCCCCTCGTGCTGTCCGATACCGAACGCGGCCGCTTCGTCCTTGAGCTTCGCGGACCCAACCTTGATACCGAGCTCCACGAAAGCGGTGTTACAGGACAGTTTGAACGCGGTGGTCAGTGATGCGGTCTGGCTGTCGCCGGGGCCGCAGTGGTTGCCGTTGTAGTTCTCCAGCGTGGTGGCGGTGTCGGGCAGGGTGATGCGCGACGCGGCCGTGAACTGGTCGTCCGGCTGGGCGATGCCCGCGGACAGCGCGGCGGCCGTGACCACCACCTTGAAGGTGGAACCGGGCGGATAGGTCTGCGACACAGCGCGGTTCAGCATGGGTGAGCGCGGGTCCTGCTGCAGGTCGTTCCAGGTCTGGGTGACCGCGGCGCCGTCGTGGCTGGACAGCTGGTTCGGGTCGTAGCTGGGGGTGGACACCATGGTGAGGATGCGCCCGGTGCTCGGTTCGATGGCCACCACCGAACCGGTGTACCCCTTCGAGGTGAGCTGCTCGTAGGCGACCTTCTGCATGACCGGGTCGATGGTGGTGACCACATTGCCGCCACGCGGATCGCGGCCGGAGACCAGATCGACGAGATGACGGCCGAACAGCTGGTTGTCGGAGCCGTTGAGCACCGAGTCCTCGGCGTGCTCGAGCCCGGTGCTGCCGTACTGCATGGAGTAGAACCCGGTCACCGGGGCGTAGGCCGCCGGATCGGTCGGGTAGGTGCGCAGGTACTTGTAGCGGTCGTCGGTGGCGACGGAACTGGCCAGCACCGTGCCCTGCGCCGAGATCTGGCCGCGCTGGCGGGAGTACTCGTCCATCAGCACTCGCACGTTGCGCGGATCGCTGCGCAGGCTGTCGGCCTTGATGACCTGCACGTAGGTGGCATTGGCCAGCAGGGCGACGACCATGATCATCACGGCCATGGCGACGCGACGCAGGGGAGTGTTCACGCGGTGCCTCCCTTCGGAGGTCGCCGCACCATCTCGGTGGGGGCGTCGGCAATGGGTTCGGGGGCGCGCCTGCGCACCGGGGCGGGTGCGCGGGCCGCGTCGGAGATCTTGATCAGCAGCGCCACCAGCGCGTAGTTGGCCAGCAGCGAGGAACCGCCGTACGAGACGAACGGCGTGGTGAGACCGGTCAGCGGAATCAGTTTGGTGACACCGCCGACCACCACGAACACCTGCACGGCGATGGTGAACGCCAGTCCGGCGGCCAGCAGCTTGCCGAAGCTGTCACGCACCGCCAGCGCCGTGCGCAGCCCGCGCACCACGAGCACGGTGAACAGCATGAGCACCGCGGCCAGGCCGACGAGCCCCAGTTCCTCGCCGATGGTGGTGATGATGAAGTCGGTCTTGGCGAACGGCACCTGCGACGGCCGTCCGCTGCCCAGCCCGGTCCCCGCCAGCCCCCCGGTGGCCAGGCCGAACAGCGACTGCGAGATCTGGTAGCCGGTGTTGTTGTAGTCGTCGAACGGGTGCAGCCAGGTCTCCACGCGCACCCGCACATGCCCGAACCTGTTGTAGGCGAAGAGGAATCCGATGGCCAGCAGACCGCCGCCGATGACCAGCCAGCCCACCCGCTCGGTGGCGATGTAGAGCATGGTCAGCACGGTGGCGTAGATGAGCAGCGAGGTGCCGAGATCCTTCTCCAGCACCAGCACAGCGATGCACACCACCCAGACCACCAGGATCGGGCCCAGGTCGCGGGCGCGTGGCAGCTCCAGCCCCAGCACATGCTTGCCCGCCACGGTGAACAGGTCGCGCTTGGCGACCAGCACCCCGGCGAAGAAGATGATCAGCAGCAGCTTCGCGAATTCGCCCGGCTGCACGCTGAATCCGGGCAGTCGGATCCAGATCTTGGCGCCGTTGACCATGGAGAACCGGTCCGGCAGCAGCGCCGGAATGCTCAGCGCGATCAGGCCCATCAGTCCCAGGGTGTAGGCGTAGCGCGCCAGCGTGCGATAGTCGCGCAGCGTGATGAGCAGACCCAGGAACACCACCATCCCCAGCCCCGTCCACAGCACCTGCTGATTGGCGTCGGGGGAGGGGATGGCCGTGGAGTTGAAGACGGCGTCCTGCTTGTCGGCCAGATCCAGGCGATGGATGAGCACCAGCCCCAGACCGTTGAGCAGCGCCACGATCGGTAGTAGCACCGGGTCGGCGAAGGCCGCGAAGCGCCGCACCGCCAGATGCGCTACCCCGAACAGCGCCAGGTACGCCAAACCCAGTTTGGCGATGTCCCAGCTGATGGACTGTTCCTGGCTGGCCTCCACCAGCACCAGCGCCACCGTGGTGACGAGAGCGGCGAGACCGAGTAGCAGCAACTCGATATTCCGCCGGGTGGACGGCGGCGGCGCGGGAGCGAATCCGCCCGGGGGACTGGGAAAGGCCCCAGCGGACGGCGGTGCCGGTGCGGACATCAGTCCGTCACTCTGCAGTTCTGGCCCGCGATCTGCGGGGCCTGGGTGGTGGTGGTGACGGGGGCGCTCGTCGGGGGCTGCTCGCGGTTCTCCGGCGGCCGCAGCTCACCGGTGCGCTCGGCACCCGGCTCGGTCTCCGGCTGGGTGGTGGTGGGCGGCACCGTCGTGGTCGGCGCACCCGTGGCGGGCGGCTGATTCGTCTCGCTCGGCGGCGTCGGCTCCGGTTCGGCGGGCTTCTCGCACGGCGGCAGCAGTTCCCGCTGCGCCAGCGACCGCATCTGCGTCACGGCGTCCTCACGGGACCCGGGCGGCAGGCCCTTCTCGACGGAATCGCGACCGGTGGGCTTGAGATCGTCGAAGGTCAGTTCGCGGCAGCCGGCCGGGAAGTCGGTGCCGGGGGCGACGAGGGACAGTTCGCCATCGCGGGTGACGCACCCGATCTGATCGACATCGTGGATGGAGTAGCCCAGTACCGAACCGGGCAGCCCGCGTAGTACCACCACCCGATCGCCGTCCGCGCCCACATAGTAGTTGCTGCGAATCATGTTGTAGCCGACCGTGAGCCCGGCGCCGATGGCCACGATGAGCGCCACCGCCAGCAGCAGCCAGCGCAGTGTGTGACCCTTGCGCGGCGGTTCGGGCTCGGACTGCTGGACGGCGCGGCGCGGGGCGGCCCGCGGCGGTCTCATGGCGGCCGCCCGCCCGGCGGCGGTGTTCGGCGGGGGAGTGTCCTCGTCCTCACCGGAGGCCGCGCCCGCCACGATGGGGTGGCTCTGGCCGTAGTCGAGGTCGATCACATCGGCGACCACGACGGTCACATTGTCGGGACCGCCGCTGCGCAGCGCCAGTTCGATGAGCCGGTCGGCCGCCTCGTCGGTGGTGCCCTCGCGCAGGGTGTTGCCGATGGTCTCGTCGCTGACCACGTCGGACAGGCCGTCCGAGCACAGCAGGTAGCGGTCACCGGCGCGGGCCTCGCGCACGATGAGCGTCGGCTCGATCTCGTTGCCGGTGAGCGCGCGCATGATCAGCGAACGCTGCGGGTGGGTGTGCGCCTGCTCCGGGGTGATGCGCCCCTCGTCCACCAGCGACTGCACGAAGGTGTCGTCCCGGGTGATCTGGGTCAGCTCGTCGTTGCGGAACAGGTAGGCGCGGGAGTCGCCGACATGGGCGAGGCCGAGTTTCTTGCCCGCGAACAGGATGGCGGTGAGCGTGGTGCCCATGCCGTCGAGTTCGGGTTCCTCCTCGACCTGATCGGCGATGGCGGCATTGCCCTCGCGCACCGCGCGGTCGAGCTTGCCGAGCAGATCGTCGCCGGGTTCGTCGTCGTCGAGATGGGCCAGGGCGGCGATCATCAACTGCGAGGCGATCTCACCGGCGGCGTGGCCGCCCATCCCGTCCGCGAGCGCGAGCAGCCGCGCACCCGCGTAGACGGAGTCCTCGTTGTTGGCTCGGACGAGACCGCGGTCGCTGCGCGCTGCGTAGCGGAGAACAAGTGTCACGATCGGAGCTCGATCACTGTCTTGCCGACACGGACGGGGGTGCCGAGCGGAACCCGCACCGGCGTGGTGACTTTCGCGCGGTCGAGGTAGGTCCCATTGGTGGAACCGAGATCCTCGACGTACCAGTCCTCACCACGCGGCGACAGGCGCGCGTGGCGGGTGGAGGCGTAGTCGTCGGTGAGTACCAGCGTGGAATCATCGGCCCGCCCGATCAGCACCGGTTGGGTGCCGAGAGTGATGCGGGTGCCGGCGAGTGAGCCTTGAGTCACCACGAGATATTTGGCGCCCTTCTGGCCCCGGCGAAACGATGGCAGCACCGCGGAACCACTCGGGGACCGTGGCGCGACTCTGATGCCGGATGCCGCGTAGATATCGCTGCGCAAGGTCCGGAGCACCGCCCATACGAACAGCCACAGCAGCAGCAGGAACCCCGCACGGGTCAATTGCAGGATCAATCCCTGCACGGTGCTCCACCTCCTGTTCGACCGTGTTGTAGGTACGGTTCGTCGACCCCCAACCGGTGTTGCCTGTCAGCACGGGCCGGGTTTCGCCACCGCGTGAGTGTTGGCAGCATCATAGGGCCGTAGACCGGTTGCGATCACGATACGACCGAGGATTCTCGGGCCATATCGTGACCTGCACCGCGAGCTTACGGGATCAGACGATCCGGATCAGGATCTCGGAATGCCCGGCGCGGATGACATCCCCGTCGGCGAGCTGCCAATCCTGCACCGGCGAGCCGTTGACCAGCGTTCCATTGGTCGAACCGAGGTCGGAGAGCATGGCCGTCTGGCCGTCCCAACGCACCTCGATATGGCGACGGGACACCCCGGTGTCGGGAAGCCGGAAGTGCGCGTCCTGGCCGCGGCCGATGATGTTGGATCCCTCACGCAACTGGTAGGTGCGACCGCTGCCGTCGTCGAGCTGGAGGGTGGCCGAGTAGCTGGAGCCGCCGTGCGGCGGGGCCGCCGGAGCCTGTCCGTAGCCCTGCTGGCCGTAGCCGGGTTGCTGCCCGTAGCCCTGCTGGCCGTACTGGTCGTCGGGTGCGTAGCCGCCCTGGTCGTAGCCGGGGTCCGCGTAGCCCTGCTGGCCGTAGCCCGGGTCGGCGTAGCCCTGCTGCTGGCCGTACGCCTGGTCGTAGCCCTGCTGTCCGTAGCCGCCCTGGTCGTAGCCCTGCTGGCCGTACCCCTGGTCGTAGCCCTGCTGCTGGCCGTAGCCACCCTGGTCGTAACCCTGCTGGTAGCCCTGCTGGTCGTAGCCGGGATCGGCGTAACCCTGCTGGCCGTACGCGGGGTCGGCGTAGCCCTGTTGCTGGCCGTACGCCTGCTGGTCCGCGTAACCCTGCTGGCCGTAACCCTGCTGGCCGTAGCCGCCCTGGTCGTAACCGTTCTGGTAGTCGCTGTAGCCCTGATCGGCGTAACCCTGCTGGCCGTAGCCCTGGTCGGCGTAGCCCTGCTGGCCGCCCGCCGGAGGGGGTGCGTACCCACCGCGGCGTGGATCGGACTCCGCGGCGTCACGGCTGGGGTCGTAGCCTGAGTTCTGCGTCATGGGGCCAGCTCCTGGTTGCGGGTGTTCGGGTCGTTGTGGTCGTTCAGAGGCCGGTGGTGGGCCGGTCCGACGGCCCACGTCCGGGTCCACCCGGCCGCGGGTTCTGAACTGTCCGGTGTGCAGCGTAGGTGATGCCTCGAACGCCACGTGCACTTCGCCGTAGGTCTGCCACCCCTGCTCGCGGATGTAGTCCTGCAGATGTTTGGCGAACGCGCGGGTGGTCAGATCGTGGTCGGCCTCGAGTTGCCGCAGGTCCGACTCGTTGATGGTGATGGTGTAGCTGTTGGGTGCCAACAGGTGTCCACCGTCGAGTTCCTGGATGTGATCGGTGGCCTCGCGCTGGAGGGCCGACTCGACTTCCTGGGGCACGACGCTACCGCCGAACACGCGGGCGAAGACATCCCCGACAGCTCCCTGGAGGCGACGTTCGAACCGCGAAACGATCCCCATCGCCCCTCCTCCCGGGTCATGACGCTCCCTCGAGAGCGAGCGTTTCTCGTGTCGTGGTCTGCAGACGCCGTGTCATGCACGGCGCGTCCGATACGGCGACACGCGAGAAGGGCGTGTCGCCGTAGGGACACGGTGATTGCATGATATCCACGATCGTCCACACCTGTAACTCTTGGCGAAAGCCCCTGGTTCCCGCCCGGTCCGCAACTTGGTGTACGGCCGGTCACCAGGCGATTTCGTTTTAGGGCATACCCCGTGATAACTTTTTCACGTCGCTCGGGCGAGTGGCGGAATGGCAGACGCGCTGGCTTCAGGTGCCAGTGTCCGTAAGGACGTGGGGGTTCAAGTCCCCCCTCGCCCACCAGATGAGGAGCTCGATCCGGATTCCGGATCGAGCTTTTCGCATTTCAGGCGACGTTCGTCTCGTGGGATCGGGTCTCGTGGGGCTGGCAGGGGAAGCTGCGGCGGTAGCCGCCGGGGGAGACGCCGAGCCGCTCCAGGAAATGGTGCCGCAGATTGTTGGCGGTGCCGAGGCCGCTGCGTTCGGCGATCTTCTCGATCGGCAGGTGGGTGGTCTCCAGCAGCATCCGGGCGCGGGCCAGGCGCTGGTTCAGCAGCCATTGCAGCGGCGTGGTGCCGGTCGTCTCCTGGAAACGGCGGTAGAGGGTGCGGGGGCTGACGGCGGCGCGGCGGGCCAGGTCCTCGACGGTGAGCGGCCGGTCCAGCCGGGTGCGCGCCCAGTCCATGACCGGCGCGAGGGCGCGGTCGTCGGTCTCGGGCACCGATTCCTCGATGAACTGGGCCTGACCGCCCGGCCGGTGCGCGGGCACCACCATGCGCCGCGCCAGTTGATTCGCCACCCGGGAGCCGAGGTCGCGGCGCACCAGGTGCAGGCACAGGTCGAGGCCGGCGGTCATCCCGGCGCTGGTGAGGACATCGCCGTTGTCCACGTACAGCACCGAATCGTCGACGCGCACCGCGGGATAGCGGCGAGCCAGCTCCGCGGTGTGCATCCAGTGCGCTGTGGCGCGGCGGCCGTCCAGCAGTCCGGCCTCGGCCAAGGCGAAGGCTCCGGTGCACAGCGAGACGATGCGGGCGCCGGCGGCGTGCGCGGCGCGCAGGGCGTCGATCAGATCGGGTGGCAGCGGCTTTCCTTCATCGACACAGTCGTCCGGCACCGATGGGACGATCACGGTGTCGGCACCCACCAGACCCTCGAGCCCGTAGGGGGTACGCAGTGTGAAGCCTGGTGAGCCGGGTTCGCTCCGATCACCGGTGCCGCACAGTCGCAATTCATACCAGGTGGGGGACAGGTCCGGCTGTGGCTTTCCGAAAACCGTTGCCGGAATGCTCAATTCGTAGAGATCCCAGGTGGGCACGCCGATGTCGGCGGGAACGACCAGGGCTACGGAACCGACGCTCATACCCGTCAGCCTATGGCAGGAATTTGGTGATACCCGGCATTCGTGTCACTGGTCGGCTCCCGCACGGGCTGCGAATGTTGATCCCGGTCGGCCAAGAATCGTTGAAACCTCAAGGGAGACAAGAGATGAACACCACACCGCAGTCCGTCACGGTACTCGGCCTGGGCCAGATGGGCTCGGCGCTGGCCGCCGCGCTGCTCGATCGCGGCCACCGGGTCACCGTGTGGAACCGGTCGGCGCACAAGGCCCAGCCGCTGGTGGACCGGGGCGCGGTGCTCGCGGCCGATCCGCGCCGGGCGGTCGAGGCGAGCTCGCTGGTCCTCGTCTGCGTGTTCGACCAGGAGGCGATGCGGGAGCTCACCGATCCGATCGTGGCCGAACTCGCGGGCAAGGCGCTGGTCAATCTCACCTCGTGCGGTGCCGAGCAGGCCCGTGCGGCCGCCGAGTGGTTCGGTGCGCGCGGCGTCGACTATCTCGACGGCGGCATCATGACCACTCCGCCCGGCGTCGGCAGCTCCGAGGTCATGTTCCTCTACAGCGGTGCCGCCGCCGCGTTCGAACCGCACCGAGAGACCCTCGCCGCCCTCGGCGATCCGCTCTACCTCGGCGCGGACGCCGGTATCGCCGCCCTCTACGACTCGGCGCTGCTGAATCTCATGTGGTCCACCATGACCGGCTGGCTGCACGGCGTTGCCCTGGTCGGCGCGGAACAGGTTGCGGCACAGGAGTTCACGCCCATCGCGATCCGCTGGCTGGCCACCGTGAACTCCTTCCTCACCCGCTACGCCACCCAGGTGGACGAGGGCAGCTACCCGGGCGACGACGCCACCGTGGACGTGCAGATAGCGACCATCGACCATGTGCTGCACGAGGAGTCGGCCCGCGGCATCGACACCGCCCTGCCCGAACTGCTCAAGTCCACCATGCTGCGCGCCCGGGAATCAGGGCACGGTTCGGACAGTTTCGCCAGTGTGATCGAAGTTCTCCGGAAGGGAGTCGCCTCATGAGCGCCAAGGTCGCCCGATTCGAGGATCTGGAAAGCGAATTCAACGCCTACGTCGGCTCCATCAACTACGCCACCATGGTGACGGTCGACGCCCGCAACCGCCCCCGCACCCGCGTCCTGATCCCGGTGTGGGAGAAGGTCGACGGCAACCCCCTCGGCTGGCTCGCCACCTACCGCACCCCCGTCAAGGAGAAGCACCTGGCCGCCAACCCGCACACCAGCTTCTCCTACTGGAAACCCGGCAACAACTCGGTGGCGGTGGAGGCGACCGCCGAAGGCGTCGACGACATCACCCTCAAAACCCACGTCTGGGACCTCTACCGCCGCACCAGCCCCCGCGGCGCGGGCTACCACCTCGGCCAGTTCTGGCACGGCCCCGACGATCCCAAGCTGCGCGTACTGCGCCTCACCCCGTGGCGCATCCAGGTCATCCGCGGCACCGACCTGCGCAGCCGCATCTGGCAGCCGCCCGCCCGGGCGGAGTTGGCGTCGTAAGTCCAGACCCGGTCCCACTGGCCGGGGCCGGAGTGGCGTATTGCCCGAGGACCCGGTAGCGGTCGGGCAGTATCGGCGGCTGTGTCAGCACGGAGAATCGGACTGTCGGCATTGGGGCTGCTGGCGGTCGGCATGTTGGGGGCTATCGCGGCGGGGCCGGGGGCGGCGGCTCCCGGGTGGGGGCCGTTGGCGGAGCCGAATCCATATCTGGGGCCGGTGGGTACGGCGACCATGCACGGGGATGCGGGGTCCTCGGATGTGGTGCCGTATCCCGGGCCGGGGACCGGTGCGCGGGGGATCGGGGTGTACCCGTTGGGGGCGGCCTGTCCGACGCTGTTGCAGGGGTCCGACGGGCTGGTGGTGGCGCTGTGTACCGGGGTGGTCGACCGTGCGCCGGTGGTGCATCTGATCGATCCGGCGGATTCGGGGCTGCTCGGTACCGGGTCCGGGGGTCCGGCCACCGGATCGGCGGGGCTTGCCAGTGGGTCGGCGGGGGTGCTCACCGGGTCGCTGGCGCAGCTGAAGCTGACCAAGGGCGGGCTGCTCGGTGGCGTGTACGCCTATCTCGACAATGCCGATCGCCTCGTGGTGGTGGACGGCACCCGGAAGCTGCTGCGCATCGCGCACGAGCGCAGCGGAGCCGGATGGGAACTGCGCGTGGTCGATTCGGTGGATCTCTCGGCGGCCATCCCGGACGGTGACAGCGTCACCGGGCTGGTGCCGGACTGGTCGGGCACGGTCTGGTTCGCCACCGCGCGCGGCATCGTCGGCACGGTGACGCTCGGCGGTACCGTCGCAACACTCGGGTTGCCCGCGGGGGAGCAGGTGGCCAACAGCATCTCGGCCGCGCCGAGCGGGCGGGTCGCGGTGGCGACCACGCACGCGCTCTACGAATTCGACGCCGACGCCGCCGGGCGGCCGGTGCAGTTGTGGCGCGCGGCCTACGACCGGGGTCCGGCGCGCAAGCCTGGGCAGCTGTCCTGGGGGACCGGTTCCACGCCCACCTACTTCGGGCCGAGCACCGGGGCCGACTATGTGACGATTGTCGACAACGCGGCGGAACAGGTGAGCCTGCTGGTATTCCGTTCCGGCAGCGGTGAACTCGTGTGCACCCGGCCGGTGTTGACGCGCGGCGGGGCGGGTAGTGAGAACTCGCCCGTCGGCATCGGGGAGTCGGTGTTCGTGGCCTCCACCTACGGGTATCCGTATCCGGCGGTGCCGGAGGGCGCGGGTCCGGCGGAACCGGCGTCGGCTCCCTTCGTCGGCGGTATGACGCGGGTGGATGTGGACGGCGGCGGCTGCCGCACGGTGTGGGAGAACACGGTGCGCAGTTCCGCCGTGCCGCATCTGTCGGCGGGCGACGGACTGCTCTACACGGTGGGCCGGGTGGGTCTGCCGGTCACCACTCCGCTGGACGGTTACGCGTTCACGGTCGTGGACCCGCATACCGGGGAGGTCGTGAGCGAGCGCGGGCTTCCGTCCACGCTGCTCGCCGATCCCTTGCAGACCTCGCCGCTGCTGCTGCATTCCGGCGATGTGCTGCAGGGGACCACGACGGGCATAGTCCGGATCGCGGGCTGAGGAAAACCGCAGGTCGCGGTGAGATGTGACGAAGATCGCAGTGCTGCTCGGCAGCCCCCGGTCGGGGCGTTGCCGGGCGGCGGCGGATGGGTGCGCGACCGGTCGGTGAGAGCGAAATTCGATTGCCGCCGGACGGCACTCGGGGTAGCCACCACCTTTTCGGTGACTTTTGCTAGACGTGCGTACGGCCTTAGCTCTGTTAAACGGACTTAGAGTTTGTTTCAAATCTGGCGAACGGCAGGCAATAGCCTCTTGCTCTCGGAAAACACCAGATGAACGCGGGTTGATCGAGTTGGTGGCGAGATTTGTCCGAAACCGAAGCAAACGTTCAGGCGGGGTTCACACCAAGCGGTCCTTAGGGTCGCTCGCCGGTGGCGCGGAAGTTGCTACGAAACGATCACGGTGATCGTTACCTAGCCTCGAAAACGGGGAAGCTGGAAATTAGCGATCTTGCCGGATCACCCTCCCTCGCCGCCTGATTCGCCTGGTCGGCTTATACGCCCGCGGTCCGTGTCGAGGGTTGCGTCGGCATAACGATTGTGTAGAGTTGTCGGCAACGCTGGCCGCAGCTGAGCTGGACTCGCTGCGGCCAGTGGAAATCAATTCCCGACCGCTGCCGCCGAGGTCGAAGGCCCTGACACCGCAGCCGGATCCGGTCCGATCCCCATCGAGTAGCTCGACATGTGCTCACTCTGGTCCTCCGCCAGTGCCGCCCGGCGACCCACGCCGAACACGTAGCCGAGGAAGATCAACTCCGCCAGCAGGCCGACCCCGATGCGCAGCGGATCAGGCAGCTGACTCGGGGTCACGAAACCCTCGATCAGACCGGACACGAACAGCACTACCGCCAATCCCACTGCGATCACGGCGGTTGCCCGGCCTTGGTGGGCGAGCGCCTGCACCCGGCTGCGTCGCCCCGGATCGACCAGCGTCCACCCCAGCTTCAGCCCCGCGCCGCCTGCCACGAAAATGGCGGTGAGCTCCAGCATTCCGTGCGGGAGGATGAAGGTGAAGAACGACTCCAACCGTCCCGCGTTCCCCATCATCCCGGCGGTAATGCCCAGGTTCACCGCGTTCATGACCAGCACGTAGACCGCGGGCACCATGAGGAATCCGGTGAACAGCGCGATCGCGGCCACCCACGCGTTATTGGTCCACACCTGGGCGGCGAACGCGTCGTTCGGATGTTCGGAGTAGTAGGACTCGAACGCCCCACCCGGCCCGGTCAGCTCCGGCGCGTTCTCCGGCAGCCCGAGGGTGCGCCGCGCATGCGACGATTCGGCCACCCACCAGGCCAACACCGTCGACCCGAGCAGGAACGCCGCCGCCACCCCCGCCCACCAGCCCCACGCCCTATACACCGCCAGGGGAAACCGGTGCGTGAAGAAGTAACCGATCTCCTTGCCGATCTCGGTGCGCGCACTCAACACCCGTCCCCGCGCCCGGGTCAGCATGGCCGACAACCCGGCGATCAACTCCGCATCGGCCCCCTGCGTCTGCAACGCAGCCAACTGCTGCGAGGTGACCCGATACAGCCGCACCAGTTCATCGGTCTCCGCCCCCGACAACCGCTTGCGCCGGGTCGCGAGCTGATCGAGCCGCTCCCAGGACTGCCTGTGCACATAGGTGTACGCGTCCAGATCCATCCACTGCCCTCCTGCCGCACGGCTGAGGAAAGACTATCGGCCACGCCCCACGTACCCGCCCGACACGGCCAGCACCCGCGGTGGGCGTCGGTGGATCTGACACCGTCTGCGAGCATGTTCGGCGGCAGCATGGCAGGCATGAACGCTCACTCACGCCGACCGATTGAAGTTGGGCAGCGAATCGACACGATGTCAGTTCCGTCGACTACTCTGGAGGCAGGTGACGAAAGGTGGTGTTGAGGTGAGCGACGTGAGGAGCGTCAAGAAGCGAGTGAAGGTTGTGCGGGCGATCCGCCGTAGCACTGAGCTCGAAGGTTCGCGCAGTACGAATGCCACCCGCGCCGACCAGGTTGCTTACGCTCGCGGCACAATCACTGCGGCTGAGCTGAGCGCTCGCGTCCGCAGTCGGTACAACGTCCAGTAGTCGGACGAGGAATGCCGCATCCTTGGGACGTCGGCGATCTCGAACGGAACTGGCAGGGCTATTTCATCCCTGGAACGAACGTTCTTAGAAATCGCGTCGGTGCCCGAACGCTCGAAGCGTTGCAGGACGCGGAGAACGACCTCGTCGAGGCGCGTGTGATTGAACTCCGCGAGGCTCCCGACCTTCTGGGTGACCGCTCGTATGACTTGGCGTACCTGAAAGCGATCCATCGCCAGCTCTTTCAAGACGTGTACATCTGGGCAGGACATGTGCGGACTGTCGGCATCGAAAAGGGTAGCGAGTCCTTCTGCCCACCAAGCTCCATCATCCAGCCGATGGAGCATGTCGCCTCTGAGATTTACCTTCTCAAGCAGCTCAAGGCTGTTCCCGAGGCAGATCTCGCGCGCAGGATCGCGTACCTGTACGACTACACGAACTTCGCCCACCCCTTCAGGGAAGGTAATGGTCGTGCTACTCGCGAGTTCTTCAACCTTCTCCTCTCCGAACGGGGTGCCGGACTCGACTGGAATAAGACCGACCTGGCCGAGTTGCACGGTGCCTGCCACGCGGCGCGGGCCGAATCCGACCTAACCGGGTTGATCGCGATGTTCGCAAAGATCCTCGATGCTGAGCCCGCATACGACTTCTAATCGCGCAGCCATGGAATCGATCTCGTCCCGGCGCGAGGGGTAGGTAGATAGCTAGTGTGTCAATCCGTCCGAACCCGGCCAGGCCCTTCCAAGCAATCGTGACCCGGACACACCTACGGTTGTGTATGTAAGAGTGGTGTAGCAGCTCGTAGTAGCCCGGCCGGTGCGGCATCCGGGCAGTCCTGAGTGTCGTCAGGATTCCCTAACAACGGCGTCATGATTCGCAGAAGGAGCCGCGCGGCGCGTTCACGACTGCCGATCCATCCGGGCCTGTGACCACTGCACGCCGATGCTCCGGAGAGGAGAGGCGGTGCGAAGACGGCTGCCGTACAGCGATGTACCCGATCAATAGGTGCGTCCCGAATCCGGTGTGATCCTCCCCGCCTCCACCAGCGTTCGCCACGCCACGGTCTTGCGTGGACACTCGCCGACCCGACACGACCGGTGCCACTGCATGGTTCGCTGCGCCTCGGGTTCTCCCATCGGTCGGTCGGGCGCATCATGCGGGTACCCGGCCGGCCACACGGCCGCGTCTATCGCGCTGCTCTCCTCCCGCAGCCGTCGCCGTATCTCGGCCACGCTGCGCCCGTCCGGCGTATGACGCGGCCAGAACCACGCCACCGCGTACGCGGCCGCGGTCAACACGAGTGCGGCAACCACACCGATCGCGAACACCCACCACGACATGGTGATCACCGAATCTCGGTGTCCACGACCCACAGTGGATCGATGTCGATCGGCGCGAACGCCACGGCGGCGAGCGCGGCCCTCGCATCGGATTCGAGGTCGTCGATGCTCATTTCCCAACCGTCATCACCGATGAGCGACCATGAGCCGTCGATGCGCTGGAGGTAGCGAAAGCCGCTGGATGCGGCGCGTGCTGTGCCGTCCTCGCTGTCGCCTCGCGCGGATTGATCCATTGCCGTCCCTTCCGCTGTAGGTGGTTGGGGCCGCACCACCGGGGGAGCGCTACCGGGCGATGACAACACCCTGACGATGCGGCTACCGGAAGCGTCGTGCGGTCTCGAGTCGCGCGGTAGCGTTGCAGCGTGGCCATGGTGTTGCCAACGAATCAGGCGGCACCGCAACGCTGCTCGGCACGGTCGCGCGAGGGGGCGGAATGGAGGAGTGGCAGGTATTCGGTACCGAGCTTCGGAAGTTCCGAACGCGAGCGGGTCTGTCGGTGCGCGGACTGGCTGGCTTGCTGCACTACGACCCGGGTGCGCTGTCGCGCCTCGAGAACGGCAGGCGCAAACCTCCCGCCGATCTGGTCCGGAAGCTGGACGGCGTCCTCGGAGCCGATGGGGTACTCGAAGCCGTCTACGACAGCGTCATCACCGAGACAGCCGAAGCCGATCGATCGACACAGCTGGGTCTGCGGGAATCCGCCGCGCTGGCGGAGCGACGCTACATCGATCGCGCCTTGGCGAGGGATATGGCCGAATTGCTCTCCGAGACGCGGAGACTCGAGGATCGAGTCGGTTCCGAACTCGTGCTGCCGGTGAGTCTGCGGCAGGCGCGCATATCTTCGAAGCTGGCTACCGAGGCCCGGGGCGCGGTGCGGACCGAGGTGGTCGACTCCGCAGCGGGATGGCAGCAGTTTCTCGGCTGGCTCCACGCCAACCTCGGCCACCATCGAGCAGCCGTTCACCACTATCGCGCGGCACTGGAGCTGGCGACGGAAAGCGGCAATCGAGACATGATTTCCACCGCCCTGTCCATGCGGGGACATGTCGCGTGGATGGCGGGCGAGATCGACTGCATGGTCGGTTTGTCCCGCGCCGCACAGCGCGATGCTCGAGTACTCAGTCCTACCGTGCTCGCGCTGGCCGTGCAGCAGGAAGGCCGCGGTCTGGCGATCGCGGGCGATCTGGACGCTATGGAAGCAAAGCTCGACCAAGCGGCCGACCTGATCGCTCGAGGCGACCCGAAACGGCCCGACGCCCAGTACTTCTACTCCGACGCCCTGATCGAAATGCAGCGCGGGCTGGCCTACCGCCTCGCGCGCCAGTGGGGTAAGGCACTGGAATCACTCGAGGCGGGTCTGTCGAGCTTCGACCCCGAGATGCTGACATCCGAGTGGGCAACCTGGTACGTCGCGGAATCGGCCTGCGCACTGGCCGGTGTCGGAGAACCCGAACTCGCCAGCCAGCGTGCACTCGACGCCCTTCGGGTCGGTGCCGCAACCCTAGGTTCCCGACTGATCGGATTCATTCGTGTGCTTCACCGGGAGATGTCGGCGAAATGGCCGATGAATACTGACGTCGACGTGCTGGGGGAGGCGCTGCGGCAGCTCCCAGCCGGGCGCTGAACGCGTACCGGGGGACGGGGTATTCACCCAGCGGACCGGGCGCGGTCGCGTGACACGGCGCGCGCGTGTTGCCTCGCCGCGCCTACGTGGGAAGAATGCGAGTCATCATGGCCCTATTCACCACCGGCGAGGCTGTCGCCGTCGAACTGCCGGTCGCGCGGCTGCCCGCGCGGGCGGTGGCGTTCGTGATCGACCTGGTGGTGCAGTTGGTGGGTGGGCTGCTGCTGATCTTCGTGGCGGAGATGGTGTTGGCCGGGCTGAACGCGGATTCGGCGTGGGAGGACGCGGCGCTCATCGTGATCATCGTGGGGGTGCTCATCGGGTATCCGGTGGCCTGTGAGACGTTGACGCGCGGGCGGACCGTGGGCAAGTTGGCGCTCGGGCTGCGGGTGGTGCGGGCCGACGGTGGGCCCGTCGATTTTCGGCATGCGCTCACCCGGGGGCTGGGCGGCATCGTGGACTTCTGGATTCTCGGCACCGGGCTGATCGCGATTCTGGTGTCGCTGTGTTCGCCGCAGGCGCGGCGGGTCGGTGACATTCTGGCGGGCACGGTGGTCGTGCACGGGCAGACCCGGATTCCCTATGTGGGGCTCGCGGTGCCGCCGCCCTGGCTGCTGGCCTGGTCGCGGCAGCTCGACGTGTCCGGGCTGTCCGACGAATCGGCTCGTGCTGTGCGCCAGTACCTGCTGCGCTTTCCCGGCCTGACACCGCCGGCGCAACAGCAGCTCGGCGCGGCGCTGCTGCACACGGTCTGCGCGGAGCTGGCCATGCCCGTGCCCGTGGGCCATCCGCCCATGCACATCCTGGGTGCCATCCTGGCCGAACGCCAGCGCCGGGCACTACCCGCGCCGCCCGCCGCACCGGCTGTGCCGTTCCAGCCGGAAACGCAGTGGTCGCGGCCGGTCGCGACGCACGTCTGAGATACGACGACACCCGACAGCGGGCGGCAACCTCGCCGACCGACCATCAGATCCGGAGTCGCCACTCCGACGTATCGCATTGACCGCTGTCATTGTCGCCGACCGCGAGGACGGTTCCGTCGCCGCGCAGTCCGAGGGTGTGGGTGGACCCGGCGGCGACCGCTACGACATCGCGCCAGGACTCCACATCGCATTGCCCGTGGCTGTTGTCTCCGGCGGCGTAGACCCGGCCGTGTGTATCGACCGCGACGGTGTGATAGCTGCCCGCGGATACTCCGACCACGTCGTGCCAGCCGGATGCCTGCGTGACGCCATGCGACGCGGCCCCCGCCGCGAGCACCCGCCCGTCCGCAGTGACGGCCACGGTGTGCAGATAGCCCGCCGCGATGGCACGCACGTCGCGCCAGTCGGCGACCTCGCACTGCCGCCGTCGGTTGTTACCCACCGCCGTGACCGTGCCGTCCGCGCGCAGGCCGACCGAATGCCAATCCCCGGCGGCCACGGCGACGATCTCGCGCCAGGCGTCGACGTCGCACGCCCCCTCCGTTCCCCTTCCCGCCGCCCGGACCGTGCCGTCCGCGAGAACCGCCAGGGTGCGTCGCCAACCGGCGGCGATGCCGACCACACCGGTCCAGGCGTCGACGTCGCACTGGCCGTCCCCGTTCCAGCCGACCGCGACCACGGTGCCGTCAGCGCGCAGCCCCACCGTGTGCGAGCGGCCCGTGTTCGAGAAGGTGTGCACGTTTCCGGCGGCCACGGCCACGATGTCGCGCCAGGTATCGGTGCGGCACTCCGGTGCCCGGGGCCGTCCCGCCGTCGAACCCGATCCATCCGTGCGGACACCGACCGAATGACGACGTCCTGCGGCGATCACCGCTCGACCGCGTGACGCAGCTGCTGCGCTCCTCGACATACCTTGTCATTGTAACGGTGAAGAGACGGTGGAAGGTTGGCCTCGAATTGAGCGCAATCTTGCGAACAAACCCTCAAAAGCCGTAACAAATTGGTCGAGTTCAGAGCGCGCCCGTCTGCTTGAGCTCCAGATACTCGTTCGCCAGCGCCTCCGGCAGTTGCTCCGGTGGTGCGGCGATAACGCGGACGCCCATGCGCTGCAAGTTCTCCCGGGTCAGGGTGTGCTCTATGACCAGGCTTTCCGCCGCGGCGGCCGTATACAGGTCGTCGACGGTGGCGCGGCGGGTGGCGGCGGCCGCGACCTCCGGATCGGTGACCGCCACGATCAGCACCCGGTGGCGGCGGGTGAGCACCGGCAGCACGGGCAGCAGCCGCTCCTGCACCACGGCGGCGTCCAGGTGGGTGAACCACACCACCAGGCTGCGGCGGCGGGCGCGTTGCAGGGTGGCGTTCAGCAGGGCCTGGTAGTCGGTGTCCACCAGGCGCGGTGCGACCGCGGCCAGGGCGTGCATGAGCTTGAACTGCAAGCGCTTTCCGCCGACCCCGCGCACCTCGGTGCGCAACTCCCGGTCGAAGGCCAGCAGATCCACCGAATCGCCGCCCGCCGCGGCGAGCCCGGCCAGCAGCAGCGCCGCCTCCACCATGGCGTCCAGGCGGGTGCCATCGCCGACGCGGCCCGCGCTGATCCGGCCGGTGTCGAGCAGCATCACCACGTGCCGGTTGCGTTCCGGCCGCCAGGTGCGCACCAGCACGTCGTCGGCGCGGGCGGTGGCGCGCCAGTCGATGGTGCGCACGTCGTCGCCGACCACATACTCACGGAAGGAGTCGAATTCGGTGCCCTGCCCGCGAATGGTGGCGGTATTGCGCCCCTCCATCTGCTGCAAGCGCCGAATCTTCGCGCCCAGCAGTCGTTCCGACCGGAACGGCGGCAGCGCACGCAGCCGGGCGGGTACCGTCCGGCGGGTCTGGCGTCCCGCCATGCCGAGCGGGCCGAGCAGCCGGATCGTCACCGGTCCCGCGATGCGGTCACCGCGATAGTCCGGGGTGAGTTCGGTGTGGAACCGCACCCGGGTATTGGCGGGCAGACGCAGTTCGTGCGTGCGGTGCTCGGCGTGCGCGCTGTCGGGCCAGTCATCCCACACGATGCCGCGCAGCGTGCGCGAACCCTTGTTCAGCACAACCAGTTCCACCTCGGCCGCGTGTCCGGTGCGCACCGTGGTGACCGGTTCCCGGGACAGCTCGAGGTCGTCGGCGGAGCCGAGCAGCGCCAGGTCGGCGATCACCAGCACCGCCAAAGCCGCCGTCGCCACCAGCACGCCGAGCCAGGACGGCAGCGCCAGGGTGACGAACAGCGCGGCGGCCGCCGCGGCGAGGGCCAACCGGCCGGTCACGACCATCGGTTACACCGGAACGGGAACGGACATGAGCAGTGAGGTCAGCACACCCTCGGCCGTCACACCCGCCACCTCATGCTCGGGCCGCAACTGCATCCGGTGCCGGAGCACCGGCAGCGCAATGGCTTTCACGTCGTCGGGGGTCACGTAGCCGCGGCCGTTGAGCCACGCGAAGGCGCGCGCCGCCGCCATCAGCGCGGTCGCGCCGCGCGTGGACGCACCGTGCGCGACGGCGGGGGAGGTGCGGGTGGCCCGGCACAGGTCCACGATGTAGGCCAGCACCTCCGGGCTCAGGGTGACCTGTGCGATCGCCCGGCGGGCGGCCTCGATATGGGCCGGACCGGCCACCGGCCGCAGCCCCGCGCCCGCCAGATCGCGCGGATCGAATCCGGCGGCATGCCGTTGCAGAATCCGGAACTCGTCGTCGCGGCCGGGCAACTGCACGTCGACCTTGAACAGGAACCGGTCCAGCTGCGCCTCCGGCAGCGGGTAGGTGCCCTCCTGCTCGATGGGGTTCTGGGTGGCGATCACCACGAACGGCTCCGGCAGCGGCTGCGGTACGCCGTCCACCGAAACCTGGCGCTCCTCCATGGATTCCAGCAGCGCGGACTGCGTTTTCGGTGGGGTGCGGTTGATTTCGTCGGCGAGCAGCAGATTGGTGAACACCGGACCGCGCCGGAAGGTGAACTCGGCCGAATGCGGATCGTAGATCTGCGAGCCGGTGACATCGCCGGGCATCAGGTCCGGCGTGAACTGCACGCGCGTGTGCTCCAGCTCCAGCGCGGTGGCCAGGGAGCGCACCAGCAGTGTCTTCGCCACGCCCGGAACACCTTCGAGCAGTACGTGGCCCCGGCACAGCAGCGCCAGCACCAGGTACATGACGGCATTGTCATTGCCGACGACGGCCTTGCCGATCTCGGCGCGCAGGGCCAACAGGGCCTGTTGCGCGTCCTCGGCGGTGGGGGTGTGGGTGGTGTCCACTGTGGTCACAGGACCTCCGCTTCGATCCATTCGAGTTGGGCGGCGACGAGTTCGAGAGTGCCCCGGTCGGGAACCGGGTCGTACAGAGCGGCGGCGACGAGCGCCGGTTCGGCTCCGCTGCGGGTGCACACCGCCGCCAGCACCCGGTCGGGCGGGCTGTCGGCGGTGAGGCCGAGCACGGGCCGCAGCCGCCGCAGTGACGCCGAGCGCAGCCGGGCGGCCACATGCTCGAAGTCGCGGGAACGGCGGTACAGCCCGGCCTGCCCGGCGAGCAGCTCGTGGGCGGGCACCTGCACCGGCAGCGGATCGGGCACCACGCTGCCGCGGCGGCGGGCCCGCCACCACAGCACGATCACCCAGGCGATGACCCATTGCAGGCCGCCGAAGGCGACCCAGCCGGGGAGCCGTTCGAACAGCGAGTCCGAACCCTCCCCGAACTCCGGGCCGTCGATATCGGGGGGCTCCGGCGGCGGTCCATCCGGTGCGGTCGGCCGGGGTACCGAGGGCGCGCTGAGCGCGTTCACCAGCGCGAAGACCAGCAGCGCCACCGCGAGCACACCGAGGATGACCGCCCAGAACCGCCAGTCGCGCAACAGTTCCGGAGTGTCCATGCGTTGCCGGGAGCGCGCCGCCTTCTTGCGCGGCTTGCGGCGGCGCTCGCTGACCTCGGCCGGTTCCGTGCCGGGCGGCGGGGCCGTGGAGTAGCGGTCGGCCTGCTCCAAGCGGCGGTATTCGAATTCGGTGGCGGGCCGGCCGCCGTACACGATCTCGTCGAAACTGCGTGCGGCCGCGGGCAGCTCGGTGGGATCGGCGAGATCGCCCCGCTCGCCGAGCGCCGTGGTGGCGGCATGCGCGGTCTCGTCGGCGGTGCGGGCGCGGCTGACCTCGAGCACCCCGTGCTGCTCCAGCCCGCGCGTCACCGCCCGGAACCGCTCCCGCTGCGCGGTGGCGAAATCCCGCTGCCGCGCGGCGGTTTCGGCGGCGGCCAAATGCACGTCCGCCGCGCTCAATGCCGGTATGGGTGGGGCGCTGGGCATCTCGGCCGGATGCCACGAGCTTGTGCTGCCAGCCCGGGCTGGTGCCCCCGTACCGGTGCCTCGCGGTGGTTCTTCGCTGCGACCACCGCCGGGCGATGGTGTGCCGGTGTTGTGACCGTATGGCGGTGTGGCCGCCTCGTAGCCGACTGGTGGTGTGCTCACCGGGCTTCCGGATCGTTGCGGGTCCGCGTTGTCACCGGGCGGTCGCGCTCCCGTGTTGCCGCTGGTCGGCTGAGTCCCGCCGTCATCGGGAGGGAGCCCTGCGCTTGTCTCACCGGGTGGACTCGCGGGTGGCCCCGGCCTGCCCGCGTCCTCGTGCTCTCCCCCCGAGCCGGTCATGACGGTGCTCCATTTCCGGTGGGAACCGCGTGCCGGGGGATGCGGATGTCCCAACCCTCGCGGCGGCAGCGGCGGTCCACGTATACGACTGTCTGCGTGGCGGATTCGATGGTGTCGGCGAAGGCCGTCCAGAGCATGACCACGCTGATGAGCAGGGCGATCACCGCGGGTCGGTGAGTGCCGGTGAATTCGGCGACGAGGTCCAGGGCCAGCAGCATCGGCAGCAGCAGCACCGGGAGCAGGGTGCGCAGCGCCATCCACACGCCGACCAGCTGCCATTCCGTGCCCTGCGCCAGGGTTTTCGCGCGCTGCGCGGCGAGCGTGGCGGTGGCGGATTCGCCGATGATCACCGGTGCGGTGGTGTACTGCCGTGCTCGCAGCCAACCCAGCCAGATCGCCGCGAACGGCAGTGTGATGACCAGCGGTGTGCCCAGCACCAGCACGCCGACCCCGATCAGCGTGTACTTGAGCTGGAACAGCGCCAGCGCGGGCAGGTGCGACAGCAGTCGGTTCAGCGCGCCCCGCCAGCCCAGCGGCTGCCGGTGCACCACGGCGACCGCGACGGCGGTGGTCATCCCGCGCACATAGAGCCGCAGGAGCCAGACGCACACCAGGGTGATGAGCACCGCGCCGACCGCGACGGCGACATCGGAGTCACCGGCCAGCGCGATCACCACGAAGGTGCAGCCGATCGCGATCGCCGCGCTGACCGCCGCCCCGGCCCCAGACAGGGCCGCCAGCAGCTTGATCCGGCTTTGCACCAGCGCGAACGGCAGATCCATCAGCTCCCGGAACCGCAGCGGGCGGATCGGCACCGGTGCGGGTTCGGGCTGGGGTTCCGTCGCCGATCCGGTCGTCGGACCGGCGTGGTCGGCGGCTGGCAACACGGGCCGAGTCTATCGGTCCGGCGGCTTTCGGTCGCGACTCGACGCTTTCGGCGGGTGGCGGGCGATTCTCGGTAGGAACTCAGCCGTCGTCTACACGGCGGCGGCAATCGTCATCGTGCCTTCGGCCACGGTCGACCCGGCGGACACTGCCGCCTCCGGTCCGGTGGCACCTTCGGTGCGAACGACGCATGCCGGTGCGATGCTCTGCCAGCATGCGCGGTCGCCTCTCGATGGAGCGTGTGCCGTGCGGCCGTGTCGCTGACTTCCGTGCTCGGTCCGCCGTTCCAGGCGCGCGGGGGCCGCGCGACCCACGTCTACGCGTCGAGCAGGCGGGCGACGACCCGGCGGTACAGCTCCGGTTCGGTCGGCGGCAGGCCGAGCAGGGCACGCAGGTAGACGCCGTCACCGACCAGGCTGACGATCTCCGCGTGCACCGGATCGTGGATCTCGTTGTCCAGACCGGTCTTCCAGGTGGTCATCACCTCGGCGAGGGCGCGGTCGACCTCGTCCACCCCGGTGTCGTGCGGGCCGTCGACGGTGCGCATGGCGGCCAGCATGGAACGGTACAGGGCCAGTTCGAGGGCGTCGGACTCGTTGTCCGGATGCGGGCTCTGCAGATACCACTCGGCCACCGACCGGCCCTGCGCCACCGCGGAATCGAGTTGCTCGTGGGCGCGGTCGCCGAGGCGGCGGACCAGTCCGGCCAGCAGGGCGTCCTTGGATTTGAAGTGGTAGAGCAGGCCGCCCTTGGAGACGCCGGCCGTGGCGGCCACGTTCTCCAGGGTGACCTGGGACATGCCCTTGTCGAGCAGCAGGGTTTCGAGGGCGTC
The DNA here is from genome assembly GCF_030766805.1 of Nocardia sp. CC213A. Lineage (NCBI taxonomy): Bacteria > Bacillati > Actinomycetota > Actinomycetes > Mycobacteriales > Nocardiaceae > Nocardia > Nocardia sp. CC213A. The sequence goes on along the minus strand of NZ_JASFXA010000009.1, from coordinate 78,963 downwards.
GAGGATGCGGTCGCGCGTCGATGTCACGGCCATCACTGTACCGTCCGGACGGTTGATCTGTTACTGTACCGTCTGGACGGTTCGAACTCGGAAAGCAGCGAAGGATATGACCACCCACCGCAACGCCCGGTCCGCACCCGGAACCGCGGCGCTCCCCGACAGTGCGGCCGACCGCCGCGCCGTCGACACACCCCTCCCGGCCGGTCGACCCCCACGGGCGACCGCCCGCACCTGGGCCGGACTGAGCGTGCTCGCCCTCGCCCTGCTGCTGGTCTCGGTCGACGCCACCGTGCTCGACCTCGCGATCCCCGCCATCAGCGGCGACCTCGCCCCGACCACTCCGCAGCTGCTGTGGATCATCGACGTCTACTCGTTCGTGCTGGCCGGACTGCTGATCACCATGGGCACCCTCGGCGACCGCATCGGCCGCCGGAAACTGCTGCTCATCGGCGCGGTCGGCTTCGCGCTGGCCTCGGCGCTGGCCGCCTGGTCGATCAGCCCCGAGATGCTCATCGCCGCCCGCGTGCTGCAGGGCGTCGCGGGTGCGACCCTCATGCCCGCCACCCTCGGCCTGATTCGCGGCATGTTCGCCGACCCACGGCAGCGCACCGTCGCCATCGCGGTCTGGGGCGCGATGGCGGGCAGCGGCGCGGCCGTCGGCCCGCTGCTGGGCGGCTGGCTGCTCGAGCACTACTGGTGGGGTTCGGTGTTCCTGGTGAACCTGCCGGTCATGGCGTTGCTCGTGGCGCTGGCCCCGGTGCTGGTGCCGGAATCGCGGGACCCGAATCCGGGCCGTTTCGACCTGGTCAGCGCCGGACTGTCGATGCTGGCGCTGATCCCGATCGTGTTCGCGGTCAAGAAGATCGCGGCGCACGGCGTCAGCTCGGCGGCAGTGGTCGCGGCGCTGGTCGGCGTGCTCGCCGGCGCGGCGTTCCTGCGCCGTCAGCGCCGTCTTGCCGCGCCGCTCATCGACCTGGAGCTGTTCGCGCTGCCGCCCTTCCGCGCGGCGGTGCTGACCAATCTGCTGTCGGTGTTCGCGCTGGCCGGTGTGCTGTTCTTCGGGTCGCAGTACCTGCAGTTGGTGCTGGGCAAGGCCCCGCTGCAAGCGGGTCTGCTGCTGATTCCCGGCACCATCGGCAGTTTGACGGGCTCACTGGGCGCGGCCTGGCTGGTGCGCCGTTGGCGTCCGGTATCCGTACTGGTGTCCGCGCTGCTGGTGGCGGCCGTGGGTGCGCTGCTGTTCTGGCTGTTGCGTGCCGATGCGGCGGCCCCGGTGTGGCCGTTCGTGCTCGGCTTCCTGCTGATCGGTCTGGGAGCCGGTGTGGCGCTGACGGTTTCGGCCGACATGATCGTCAGCTCGGCACCCGCCGAGCGGGCGGGCAACGCGGCCGCGATCTCCGAGACGGCCTTGGAGGGCGGTATCGCCCTGGGCGTCGCCATCCTCGGCAGCGTGGTGATGTCGGCCTTCCGCCATGGCCTGGATCTGTCCACGGTCCCGCCCGCCCGGGTGGACGCGGCCCGCGAATCCCTCGGCGGCGCTGTCGAAACCGCCAGCCACCTCCCCGCCTCGGCGGCGGCCACCCTGGTCGACTCGGCCCACTCGGCCTTCGTCACGGGCATGCACCTCGCGGCCACCGGCACCACGGCGATCCTGCTGCTGGCGGCGGTCATCGTCTACCGGGCAGCCGGAGTCTCCGACCGTCGCAACAGGGTCTTCCGGGCCTGATCTTTGGCACGGAATGTCGGCGGTTGTGTCAGAACCGTCGGCTTCCGGCGGGCTAGCGTTTTCTCGCGGTTCGCTTTGGTCGGGGGCGCGCTGCCCGAGGGCGTGGGCACTCCACGCTCCCCGGCACGTTTTGGACGCAGGGGACACGGTTTCACCTGCGCGTATCAGTCAGGAATTTCAGCGTGAACATCTCGATTACCCGGTGGCGCGGACGCACGGGCGCGGTTGCGGCCGGACTGCTCACCACCGCAGCACTCACCCTCGGCGCACCGATCGCGTCGGCCGATCCGATCACCGATCTGCTCTGCAATGCCGGATCGTCCCAGTTCTGTCCCGCTCCCCAGGCTCCCGCCCCTGCTCCGCAGGCCCCCGCGCCCGCCCCGCAGGCCCAGCCGGAGCAGCCCGCTCCGGAGCCGCAGGCACCGTCGACCTACTACCGGAACTGCGACGAGGTCCGCCGCGCGGGCCAGGCCCCACTGCATCGGGGCGACCCGGGCTACGCGCCGCATCTCGACCGCGACAATGACGGAATCGCCTGCGAGCGAGCCTGATCCACATCGCCTGCTCGGGGACCGGTAGACCCCGGCCCCGGCTGCCGATGGTGTCCCCACCACACCGTTCCCACACGCACGCGACTGTCGGAGCAACCTGGGTCGTGCCGCGCCGACGTGGGATTACCGCCCGCTCCGGGCGGGTCCGGCCGCGGCGGACCGCCGCTGCGATCTACTCGTTCTTGCCGGGCGGCAGTTCGCGCGGCCCGCGGTATTCGAGGGCCGGGTGCTGCCGAGCGCTCAGCTCGGTCTGCTGGGGTGCGGGCGGAAGACCGTAGCCGTGGGCGGCCTGCCCGCCCGGCAGGGCGGAGTAGCCGGGGGCGTAGCCCGGGTGCTGGGCGTACGGCTGGTCGACCACGGTCGAGGCGACGTGGTGGGCGTACTGCTGCTGGGCTCCCGGGGGGAGTTGGTAGCCAGGCTGCTGGAACTGGTAGCCGGGCGGCTGCGGCTGGGCGGAGTCCTCGGAGTCGACGGTCACCTTGCGGGTGCGGCGCAGGGTGAAGGTGATCTCCTCGGCTTCCTCGAACGCCTGGCGGACGGTGCGCAGCGGATGGGTCGCGGTGTCGATGGCATTGGCGACGAAGGAGGGCACCAGCGGGCGGATCCAGCGCGCGGCCGTATCGGTGAAGGGCACCGTGCCGATAATCGGAAGCTCCAGGCCGCCACCGGGTTTCGCCTGCTCCGGGCGCGGCGCGGCACCGGCCGGGGCGAGTGCGCCGCCCGCGGCGGCCGGGGCCACGGCTCCCGGCGCGATCTGGGCGGGCAGGTTCGACGGTGTCACGATCCCCTCCTGAGACACGGAGCTGTCCTTTCGGTCTCCGGCCGCGGCGGCCGGTAGTTCGTGCGCCGGCGCGTCGTCCAGCGCGGCGCGGTCGAATTCGTTCACCGCGCGGCGGCCGGATTCGGTGATGCCGATCTCCAGCCCGCCGATGGCGGCGATGATGCGTTTGCGCTGCTGTTCCCGGTTGATGGCGGTGTCGGCGTGCGCGGTGAGTCTGGCGGCGGTGATCGCCTGTTCGGCGTGCAGCTTCTCGATCTCGACCCGGGTCCGCGCGCGCCCCACCGCGATGGCGGTCTCGGCCTCCTGCGCGGCGCGGTCGGTGTCGGCGCGGAAGGCGACCCGCCGGTCGAACGAGGTCTCCCCGCGCCACCACCGCAGCAGCAGCGGCAGCAGGGCCAGCAGCACCATGAGCACGATGGTGGCGAGGCGCAGCGCCAGCGCGCCGCCGTGCGCCGTGGTGTGGTCGTTCATGGCGACCCAGCGCGCGCCCAGTCCGCGGTCGCCGTCGGTGTAGGCGGCGTCCCGCGCGTCGGCGAGGGCCTGCTCCTTGTCGGAGACCCGGGCGTCGAGTCCGGCGATCCGCTCCTCGGCGGCGGTGAGCCGAGCGCGCGCGTCGCCGAGCATCTCGTTGGCGGTGCGCTCCTCGGGACCGCGTCCCGGTACTCCGGTGATGCGGTTGCTCGGGCAGTCCGGGCCGGGGTTGTACTCGCAGCGCGCGATCACCAGCGCGGCGTCGATATCGGTTTTGGCCTGGGCGATCTGCTGGTCGAGCGCGGTGCGGTCGGTGCGCGCGCGATCGAGTTCGTCGCGGGCGGTGACCACAGTCGCGACGGATTCGGTTTCGGTCCGTGCCCGGTCGTCCAGCAGCCGGTCCACGGTGCCGCCGAACAGTACGGTGCTCGCCAGTTCGGCCACCATCACGCCCGCCAGCACCGCCACGGCGACACGCCCGGCGAATTCGGCTCGGCTACGGCGTGTTTCACCCCGTGCGGGTGCCGGAACCGTCGCCATCACCCGCCCGACGGCTCCGGCCAACAGGGTGGCGAACAGCGCGATGAGGACGATGCCGACGATCGGCCAGCCGGCTGCCCCGGTAGCCGGGGCGGTGACCGCACCGGCGACACCCGCGAACAGCGCCACCACCGCGCCGGTGAGCGTGTAACCGGACAGTTCGTGCCGGTCGGTCAGGTGGCTGTCGCCGCCGCCCAGCCAGGTCAGCAGCGTGCGGACCCCGGCGGCGGGATCGGACGGCCCGGGTGAGCGCTGCGCGGGCGGTGTGGAGGATGGTGCGCTGCCGCCCGCATCGGCGGGAATGTGCGGCTCAGGGACGTGTGGGGCGGTCATGGGATCTCACATCCTCTAAGTCCCAGGGTGTTTCGGCCGTGCGAAACTATCGCTTATTCGTTATCTCAGCGTGACAGGCCGAGCCTGGTTCCACCGAGTGGGCCGCGAGGGATGTGTTCAGGCTCACATCGGCGAGTTTCCGGCGCGTTTCGTGCGCTTGATCACCCCGAACCGCCCCGGCAAATGTGAGCTACCGCATATTCAACGTTAGCCAGTCGTGTGCTGAGCTGGGTGAACGGTAAACGATTCCGTACGGTCGGAACATTGCCGTGACCTGTCTCCCAGGCGCTCCGGACGGGGTGGTGAGGTGTCCGGAAAGTTAGCCACCTTACGTCCGGTTTATCCGAAGTGATTGCGGGGAAATCTGTTTCGATGCAGGTGAGAGGGCATACCGGCATGTGAGCGGGGCGATCCTCCGCTCGGGCCGGTCACCTGGACAACAGTGGCGAACTCGACTGAAACGATGCCGCTCGGCTGCTTTACACTAGAGAACGCGCAGGTAGTGGAGGATCGATGGAGAAGCCCAGCTAGACACTGTTATTAGTGCAACCTAAGTTGGTTGGGCTCAAGTCCTGACTTATCGTTTGCTCTTACGTCGAACGCGACAAGTTCGGCATATCGCCCCAACAGCCGGGACCAGATCGGTGCCCAGACTAAAGGGCGAAAACGGCGCGGCAGGTAGCCAACACGTAAGCGTTGGGTTACCGCCGAGCACCCGACTAGGAATTCGAAGCGGGTGGACAACTAGAGAGTTGACTGCACGGTATGACCATCAGCGCCGCTGGTCAGGAAGCCGACTGTGACTGCAACGTCCGGGCGCAGTCTGACGGAGGCGTTCGACGAAGGCCGCATTCTTCGAAGGCCTGTTTTTGTGAAGGCAGAGGCATGACGCAACTTCCTGGCCACAGGTCCCCCACCGGCGGTGCCGGTTACGGGCACGGACCCCGCGGGCTCTATGACCCGGCGAACGAACACGACGCCTGTGGTGTCGCATTCGTCGTCGACATGCACGGCCGTCGCAGCCGCGACATTGTCGACAAGGCAATCACGGCACTGCTGAACCTGGAGCACCGAGGCGCAGCCGGCGCGGAGCCGAACTCCGGCGACGGCGCGGGCATCCTGATCCAGCTCCCGGATCGCTTCTTCCGGGCGATCGTCGACTTCGAGCTGCCCGCCGAGGGCTCGTACGCCACCGGCATCGCCTTCCTCCCACAGGCCCGCCGCGAAGCCGCGCGCGCCGCCTACCGGGTCGAGAAGATCGTCCGCGAGGAGGGCCTCGAGGTCCTCGGCTGGCGCGAGGTGCCGATCGACGAATCGTCGCTGGGCGCGCTGGCCCGCGACGCCATGCCGACCTTCCGGCAGATCTTCATCGCCTCGCCCAAGGGTGGCTCGGAGCAGCTCTCCGGCATGGACCTGGAGCGCCGCGCCTACGTCGTCCGCAAGCGCATCGAGCACGAGCTCGGCAAGGCAGGCGCCGGCGCGGGACCGGTCGGCAAGGAGTCGGTCTACTTCCCGAGCCTGTCCGGCCAGACCTTCGTCTACAAGGGCATGTTCACCACGCCGCAGCTGCGCGCGTTCTACCTGGACCTCCAGGACGACCGCGTCGAATCCGCACTCGGCATCGTGCACTCCCGCTTCTCCACCAACACCTTCCCCTCGTGGCCGCTGGCGCACCCCTTCCGCCGGGTCGCGCACAACGGTGAGATCAACACCGTCACCGGCAACGAGAACTGGATGCGCGCCCGCGAGGCGCTGCTGAACTCCGACGTCTTCGGCACCGACGCCGAGGGCAACAACCGCCTGGAGAAGATCTTCCCGGTCTGTACCCCGGGCGCGTCGGACACCGCGCGCTTCGACGAGGTGCTCGAACTGCTGCACCTGGGCGGCCGCAAGCTGCCGCACGCCGTGCTCATGATGATCCCGGAGGCGTGGGAGCGCCACGAGAACATGAGCCCCGCGCAGCGCGCGTTCTACCGCTACCACTCGTTCCTCATGGAGCCGTGGGACGGCCCGGCGTCGGTGTGCTTCTCCGACGGCACCGTCATCGGCGCGGTGCTGGACCGCAACGGTCTGCGCCCCTCGCGCATCTGGGTCACCGACGACGGTCTGGTCGTGATGGCCTCCGAGGTCGGCGTGCTCGACATCGACCCCGCCAAGGTGGTCAAGAAGGCGCGGCTGCAGCCGGGCCGCATGTTCCTGGTCGACACCTCGCAGGGCCGCATCATCGGCGACGAGGAGATCAAGGAGGAGCTGGCCGGCGAGCACCCGTACCAGGAATGGCTGGACGAGGGCCCGACCAAGCTCGGCGATCTGCCCGACCGCCCGCACGTGCACATGTCGCACGACCGCGTGCTCATTCGCCAGCAGATCTTCGGATACACCAACGAAGAGCTGAACCTGTTGCTCGCTCCCATGGCGGAGAAGGGCATGGAGGCGCTCGGCTCGATGGGCACCGACACCCCGATCGCGGTGCTGTCCAACCGGTCGCGACTGCTGTTCGACTACTTCGCGCAGCTGTTCGCGCAGGTCACCAACCCGCCGCTGGACGCCATCCGTGAAGAGGTCGTGACCTCGCTGCGCACCCTGATCGGACCCGAGTCCGATCTGCTGCACCCGGGCCCGGAGTCCTGCCGTCAGATCACCCTGACCCAGCCGATCCTGGACAACGACGAGCTGGCCAAGCTGGTTCACATCAACGACGACGGCTCCCGTCCGGGGCTGCGCTCGGTGGTCGTGCACGGTCTGTACCCGGTCAAGAAGGGCGGCAAGGGGCTGCGCAAGGCCATCGAGGCCGTGCAGCGCCAGGTCTCGACGGCCATCGACGGCGGCGCGCGCATCATCGTGCTGTCCGACCGCGAGTCCAATGAGAAGCTCGCCCCGATCCCGTCGCTGCTGCTGACCGCCGCCGTGCACCACCACCTGGTGCGCGAGCGCACCCGCACCAAGGTCGGCCTGGTCGTGGAGGCCGGTGACGCCCGCGAGGTGCACCACATGGCCATGCTGATCGGTTTCGGCGCGGCAGCCATCAACCCGTACATGGCCTTCGAGTCCATCGAGGACATGCTGGAGCGCGGCGCGCTGTCGCTGGGCACCGGTTCGGTCGAGTCCGATTTCAAGAAGGCCGTCGCCAACTACAACAAGGCGGCGGGCAAGGGCGTGCTGAAGGTGATGTCCAAGATGGGCATCTCCACCGTCGCGTCCTACCGCGGCGCGCAGCTGTTCCAGGTGGTCGGCCTGTCGCAGGCGCTGTGCGACGAGTACTTCGTCGGCCTGAACTCGCCGCTGGACGGCATCGGCCTCGACGACATCGCCGACGAGGTCGCGGCCCGGCACCGGCTGGCGTTCCTGGAGAACCGCAACGAGCGCGCGCACCGCGAGCTCGAGGTCGGCGGTGAGTACCAGTGGCGTCGTGAGGGCGAATACCACCTGTTCAACCCGGACACGGTGTTCAAGCTGCAGCACGCCACCCGCTCGGGGCAGTACTCCATCTTCAAGGAGTACACCAAGATGGTGGACGACCAGACCGAGCGGCTGGCCTCGCTGCGCGGCCTGTTCAAGTTCAAGTCCAAGGGCCGCAACCCGATTCCGATCGACGAGGTCGAGCCCGCCAGCGAGATCGTGAAGCGGTTCTCGACCGGCGCGATGAGCTACGGCTCCATCTCCGCCGAGGCGCACGAGACTCTCGCCATCGCGATGAACCGGCTCGGCGGCCGCTCGAACTCCGGTGAGGGCGGCGAGCATCCGGCGCGCTTCGAGCCGGAGGAGAACGGCGACTGGCGGCGTTCCGCCATCAAGCAGGTGGCATCGGGTCGCTTCGGCGTGACCGCGCACTACCTGACCAACTGCACCGATATCCAGATCAAGATGGCGCAGGGCGCGAAGCCCGGCGAGGGCGGCCAGCTGCCCGCGCACAAGGTGTACCCGTGGGTCGCCGAGGTCCGGCACTCCACTCCGGGCGTCGGCCTGATCTCGCCGCCGCCGCACCACGACATCTACTCGATCGAGGATCTGGCCCAGCTGATCCACGACCTGAAGAACGCGAACCCGCAGGCGCGGATTCACGTGAAACTTGTCGCGGAGCCGGGCGTCGGCACCGTCGCCGCGGGTGTGTCCAAGGCGCACGCCGACGTGGTGCTGATCTCCGGCCACGACGGCGGCACCGGTGCCTCGCCGCTGACCTCGCTCAAGCACGCGGGCGGCCCGTGGGAGCTCGGCCTGGCCGAGACCCAGCAGACGCTGCTGCTCAACGGTCTGCGCGACCGCATCGTGGTGCAGGTCGACGGTCAGATGAAGACCGGCCGCGATGTCATGATCGCCGCGCTGCTGGGCGCCGAGGAGTACGGTTTCGCGACCGCTCCGCTGGTGGTCTCGGGCTGCATCATGATGCGCGTGTGTCATCTCGACACCTGCCCGGTCGGCGTCGCCACCCAGAACCCGATCCTGCGCGAGCGCTTCACCGGCAAGCCGGAATTCGTCGAGAACTTCTTCATGTTCATCGCCGAAGAGGTGCGCGAGCTGCTGGCGTCGCTGGGGCTGCGCACCCTGGACGAGGCCGTCGGCCGGGTCGACCTGCTCGACACCACCGCTGCCAAGTCGCACTGGAAGGCCAGCAAGCTGGACCTGTCGCCGATCCTGGACGACGTCGAGACGGCGTTCATGTACCAGGACCGCCGCCGGACCAAGGAGCAGGACCACGGCCTGGACAAGGCGCTGGACAACCAGCTCATCACCCAGGCGCGCGACGCGCTGGAGCGCGGCAAGCCGGTCAAGTTCGAAACCAAGATCACGAACGTGAACCGGACCGTCGGCACCATGCTCGGCCACGAGGTGACCAAGCTGTACGGCGGCGCGGGCCTGCCCGACGACACCATCGACATCACGTTCACCGGTTCCGCCGGTAACTCCTTCGGTGCGTTCGTCCCGGCCGGTATCACCCTGCGCGTGCTCGGCGACGCCAACGACTATGTGGGCAAGGGTCTTTCGGGCGGACGCATCGTCGTCCGGCCGTCGTCCGACGCGCCCGCCGAATTCGTGGCGGAGCAGAACATCATCGCGGGCAACGTGATCCTGTTCGGCGCCACCAACGGCCACGCGTTCATCCGCGGTGTGGTCGGCGAGCGCTTCGCGGTCCGCAACTCGGGCGCCACCGCGGTGGTCGAGGGCGTGGGCGACCACGCCTGCGAGTACATGACGGGCGGCCGGGTGGTCATCCTCGGCGAGACCGGCCGCAACTTCGGCGCCGGCATGTCGGGCGGTGTCGCCTACGTCTACAACCCGAACGGCACCTTCGCGGGCAATGTCAACCCCGAGCAGGCCGATGCCATCGAGCCGCTCTCGGGTGAGGACTTCACCTGGCTGCACGACATCGTGGCCCGCCACCGCGACGAGACGGGTTCGGCCGTGGCCGAACGCATCCTGGGCGACTGGTCGCAGCAGGTGAACAACTTCGTCAAGGTCATGCCGCGCGAATACAAGAAGGTCCTGCTCGCCATCTCCGAGGCCGAGGCTTCGGGCCGGGATGTCGATGAGGCCATCATGGAGGCAGCTCGTGGCTGATCACATCGGTGCCGCGGGTGCGGTGAGGCGCTGCGATCATTCAAGGCGGCTCGTGGCTGATCAGTTCGCGGCCGACGTTACCGCGGTGCGACGCACCAGCCTTGTTCGGTGCGCCGGATGGCGCGTTAGCTTTTGTCAGGAGTCGTAAATGGGTGACGCACAGGGCTTCCTGAAGCACACCAAACGGGAACTGCCGACTCGCCGTCCGGTGCCGCTGCGCCTCATGGACTGGAAAGAGGTCTACGAGGAGAACTTCTCCCACGAGACCCTCCAGCGCCAGGCCAGCCGCTGCATGGACTGCGGTATTCCCTTCTGCCACAACGGCTGCCCGCTGGGGAACCTGATTCCCGAGTGGAACGACCTGGTCTACAAGGGTGCGTGGAAGGAGTCGTTCGAGCGGCTGCACGCCACCAACAACTTCCCGGAGTTCACCGGCCGCCTGTGCCCGGCTCCGTGCGAGTCGTCCTGCGTGCTCGGTATCAACCAGGATCCGGTCACCATCAAGCAGGTCGAGGTCGAGATCATCGAGAACGGTTTCGACGAGGGCTGGGTCACCCCGGTGTACCCGACCCGTCTGACCGGCAAGAAGATCGCCGTGGTCGGTTCCGGCCCGGCCGGTCTGGCCGCCGCGCAGCAGCTGACCCGCGCGGGCCACACCGTGACCGTGTTCGAGCGCGACGACCGCATCGGCGGCCTGCTGCGCTACGGCATTCCGGAATTCAAGATGGAGAAGCGCTTCATCGACCGCCGCCTGGCGCAGATGGAGGCCGAGGGCACCGTCTTCAAGACCGGCGTGAACGTGGGCGTGGACATCACCGCCGAGCAGCTGCGCGAGCAGTTCGACGCGGTGGTGCTGGCCGGTGGCGCGACCATCGCGCGCGATCTGCCGATCCCGGGTCGCGATCTGGACGGCATCCACCAGGCCATGGAGTTCCTGCCGCTGGCCAACCGGGTGCAGCTGGGCGACCCCATCACCGACGACGAGGGCCTGCCGCCCATCAACGCCAAGGGCAAGAAGGTCGTCATCATCGGTGGCGGTGACACCGGCGCGGACTGCCTGGGCACCTCGCACCGGCAGGGTGCGGCCTCGGTGCACCAGTTCGAGATCATGCCGCGTCCGCCGGAGGAGCGCGCCGCGTCCACCCCGTGGCCGACCTACCCCCTCATGTACCGGGTCTCCTCGGCGCACGAGGAGGGCGGCGAGCGGGTGTTCTCGGTGAACACCGAGCGTTTCGTCGGCGCGGACGGCAAGGTCACCGGCCTGCAGGCGCACGAGGTGCAGATGGTGAACGGCCGCTTCGAGAAGGTCGAGGGCACCGACTTCACCCTCGAGGCCGATCTGGTGCTGCTGGCCATGGGCTTCGTCGGCCCGCAGAAGAACGGCCTGCTCGAGGATCTGGGCGTCGGCTACGACCAGCGCGGCAACGTCAAGCGCGACAACGCCTGGCAGACCACCGTCCCCGGCGTCTTCGTCGCGGGCGATATGGGTCGCGGCCAGTCCCTGATCGTGTGGGCCATCGCCGAGGGCCGTGCCGCCGCCGCCGCGGTGGACAAGTACCTCGAGGGCGATTCCGCCCTGCCGTCCCCCATCACCCCCACGATGGTCGCGCAGCGCTGACCCGCTGAATCGAATACATCATCGACGCCCACGGACTCGAGTCCGTGGGCGTCGTCGTGTCACTTGGCGGCTGAACCGGCAGATTCGGCCCATCCGAGTGCGATGATCGGTACGATCGGCGGTATGGCTCCGAGAACGACCAAGGTTTCGCTGTCTCTGGACAGTTACGCGTGGCGTATTGCCGAGGCCGAGGCGGCCAAGGCGGGCATATCCACATCGGCATGGGTATCCAAGGCTATCCGCGACAAGGCGATTCGGGACTTTCGGCCGGTCGTGACGCCGGTGGCCGACGAAGCGGCCACCGAAGCCTACGAGGCTGAGCAGGCCGCTGCCGATGCCGCCGAACGCCGCCACAAGGGCGCTGCGTGAGGCGCGGAGACATTCACAGTTACGGCAAACACGGTGCGGCGCTGCAGAAGATTGTGCTGCTCGCCTCCAATCAAGCGGTCCTCGATTCGGAACGCCCGTGGTTCATGGGTCTCGACATTGTCGAGGAGAACGACGGTGACATTCTCACGGTCGAGATCCCGGGCCATGGTTGGGTCAACACCGCCACCACGCACCGTCTGTACCGGCAATGGGTCGGTGACCGGCTCGGCACGGCCGACCCGGACACCGTCGAGCGCGTGGAGTCTGCCCTTCGAGCTTCGCTGGACCTGTAGCGGGCAGATCCGCCGGCCGCGGGCATCGTCACGAGTGTGGTGTGGCTGGGGTTGTTCGGGCTGCTGTTCTTCGGGTGACCGCGCGTTCGAAGGCGCGCAGGTCCTCCTGGAGTTGGTGGTTGAGCCAGTAGTCGCCGATGAAGCCGAGAATGCCCGCCAGACAGAGCCATTGGATGGGGTCGATGACCAGGGACACCTCGGCGGGCTCCAGGAACATGAGGCCGGTGATCACGGCGATCAGCGGAATCGACGCCGCCACCGCGAGATAGCGGTTGCAGCGGCGGCCCAGCGCGCGCAGCGCGGCGCTGTCGTCGGTGGTCTCCCCGTGCACCAGCAGGCGCGGATAGAAGCAGCGCACCACGCAGAAGGTGACCAGGAAGAATGGATACACCACGGCGATGGTCCCGCTCACCACCAGCGTGGTGGAGAAGTGGATGATCTGGCGCACCGACAGATCCGAGTAGGCCAGCAGGACGAACGGCGTCACCAGGGCGTGCAGCATCCAGCCGCCGAAGGCCACCAGCGCCACCCGGTCGCCGTCGACTAGGGTGTCGCGCCGCGCCTGCGCGAGGATCGCGGTGTCCACGGTCCCGCCCCGCCGTACCACCCGCCACACCAGGAAGGCGCGGCGGCACAGATAGTTGGTCACCACGATGGCGATCGGGGTGGTGAGGACGCCGAGCAGACCGCTGATGTCCTGGAGTCGCTCCCGCTGATCCGGGCGCACCCAGGCGTAGAACAGCGGGGCGTTGTGCAGGTTGTTGTACAGCACGCCGAGGATGAGCCCGGCGGTGCTGGCCAGGCTGATGATGGCGAGCAGGGACCACGGTCCGAGTTTGGCGCGCAGGCTGGTGTGCGGCGGGTCTACCAGATCGCGGGCACGCCGATCCAGGCACAGGCCCAGCTGCTGCGCCAGTTCGGCCCCGCTGGCCCACCGGTCCTGCGGGCGCGGGGCCAGGCAGCCGAGCAGGACGCGGCGCAGGGTCGGCGGCGTATCCGGGGGCAGGTCCATCAGATGCTGTTGCGCGACTTCGCGTTTGCGCAGTTCCAGCATGCGCTCGAGGGAGGTGGCGGAGTCGCCCGCGCGCGTTTCGTCGTCGAAGGGCCGGTGGCCGGTCAGCAATTCCCACAGCATCACCCCGAGGGCGTAGATATCGCTGCGGTCGTCGAGGTGTTCGGCGGTGGTGGGCAGGTGCGGATGGCAGGCGGCGAGCTGTTCGGGCGACATGTACGCCAGCGACCCGCCGAAGTAGGCGAGCGGGCTGGTCCCGGCGACGTGGCGGCCGAAGCTCACGTTGAAGTCGGCGAGTTTCGGCGCGCCCTCGGCGGTGAGCAGCACATTGGCGGGTTTGATATCGCGGTGCAGCACGCCGTGGCGGGCCGCGTAGTCGAGTGATTCGGCGAGCTGTTTGCCCAGCCACGCCACGGCCTCCGGCCAGGTGGCGGCGGCCAGTTCGGTGCGGATGAGGGAATCGCCGTCCACGATGTCGCCGCGGGCGCGCATGGCCGCGTCCACCGCCTCCAGCAGCAGTGTGCCGCTGCGCTGTTCGGGCGGGCGGGCGCGCACCAGGGTCAGCACGTCGTGCAGGGTGCCGCCCGGCAGGTACTGCATGTACAGCAGTTTCAGGTCGCGGTCGGCGAGCAGCCGCTGATCGTAGACGCGCACAATGTGGTCGTGGTCCAGTTGCGCCAGCGTCTCGGATTCGGTGCCGCGATTCTGCGAGATCTTCACCGCCACCAGGCGTTGCATGGAGCGCTGCCAGGCCAGGAACACACGCGCGAAGGCTCCGCTGCCCAGTTCGCTGAGCAGGTCGAAGTCGCCCATGCGGTCGCCCACCTCGATGCCGTCCAGAGCTTCCTGCGCCCAGGGCACCGCGATCAGGGTGCTGCGGTAGTCGTCGGCGGCGAGGGCGGGCACGGTGTCGTCGGTGTCGACGCGACCGCTCGGTTCGGGTTCGAGCCCGGCGCGGCGCAGCGCGTGGAATTCCTCGTAGACCAGATCCGGCGGCAGCGGTTCGGCGCCGAGTTCGACGTATTCCGTGAGGTAGTCGGCGAGGCGTTTGGGGTGGTGGAAGCGCACCCAGCGGTATTCGAGGTCGACCTTGATCAGTTCGATGAGGCACAGTCGCCGGAATTCGGGTGCGTCGGGCAGGAAGCGGGCCAGTTCGGGTGGCGCCTGCGCGGTTTCCCAGGCGGCGGCGAACCGCGCGACTACTGATGTCAGCAGTGAACGGGTCGCGCGGACAGCATCCGATCGGATTGCCGACTCCACCTCATGCCCTCCACCCCGACGAGGAACTACAAGTCAGTATGCGCCCGCGAACCGAGCGAACACCTGCGAATTTCGGTGTGCGATACATCGGTAAGTTCGCACAGGCCGTCGCGAGTGCGGACCGGTCGCCACGGTCTCACCCCCTCCACAGTGGCGTGCATCACAGAGCCGGTGTGTGAAAGATGTTGGCAGCAACGCAAATCGGACGTTTTCCCGCGGTTGGTCGGCGACGACGCCAAGGCCCCTTTATCCTTGTCACCGGTGTGTCGCCGATCTCTGCGCCGGCGTTGAGTTCGCGAATCTCATACGGGTGGGGTTACCTGCGTTAACTCGGTGTGCACGGAAACGTCATCGGACGACCGCACCATGATCGGGAATCGGGACGTGACCGGTTACGTCCCGGGGCAGGTGAACTGGAGCACTATGCGGTTGAAGAAGATTGTCGCCGCTGCGGGGGCAGCGGCGAGTGTGTTGTCCGGCCTCGTGCTCGGCGGTGGCGGATCCGCGGTGGCGGATCCGGGATGCCCGAGCCTGTACACGGTCGCCGTCCCGGGGACCTGGGAGACCGGCAAGGACAAGGATCCCGAGCACGGCATGCTGTCGGGTGTGACCGACGGGCTACCCGGGCGCGTGGACTACGTGAGCTATGCCGCGACCGCCTTCCCCTGGGAGGGCGACGTCTACGGCGCGTCCAAGGCGGAAGCCACCGCGAACGCCCGAAATCTGGTGCTCGCCATGGCAACCCGCTGCGCCTCGACCAAGATCGCGATCGTGGGCTACAGCCAGGGCGCGGACGCGGCCGGTGACCTGGCCGCCGAGATCGGCACCGGGATCGGGCCGGTATCCCCGGACCGGGTCGTGGCCGTCGGCCTGCTCTCCGATCCGCGCCGCTCGCCCGCGGACATCCAGGTCGGCCCGGCCGCACCGGGCGCCGGGGCCGGTGGCCCGCGCGTCGGCGGCTTCGGCTGGATCGCCGACCGGGTGCGCACCATCTGCGCCATCGGCGACCTGTACTGCTCGACCGAGGAGAGCGACTTCGTCATGCGCTTCGCCGGATTCCTCGCGCAGGCATCCAATCCCAGTCCGGCCAGCATGTGGCGCTACCAGCAGGAACTGGGTGCGATCATGACCGATCTGATGGCTCAGGGTGGCTTCCCCACCTTGCAGGCACAGCTCAGCGAGGACGCCAACCAGCAGCGCATCGAGCAGTTGCGGCAGTTCTACGGCACCGGCACCCACCAGATGTACGGCAGCTACCCGGTCGGCGGCGGTCAGACCGCCGTCAGCTGGATGCACAACTGGATCGCCCGCACCGTGTGACCGTCCGGCTCGTGACCGTCGAAGGCCGCCCCGCCGCGCCGGGGCGGCCTTCGACGTCCGTCAGCCGCTGCCGAACGATCCGGTCGAGGGCCGGATCGGGAAGGGCTCAGGATTCGGCGCGGGCCGATGGTCGGGCCGACCCGGATCGCGGTCGGGGACCGGACGTTCCGGACCGCCGCCGGGGTGCTGTGGACCCGGGCGGGAGATCTCCACGGCGGTGGGCGCCGCCGCGGTCGCCGGAATGGCGACGGCGGCGAGCGGAATGGCCGTCAACGCGGCCGCGAACGTGGCACGCCCGATCACCCGGCGGCGTCCGGAGTTCCTCGTGAATCGCATCGGAGTCCTTTCGGTCTGATCCGTACCGCCGTGGCAGCGGTCCGTGCGATCCATGAGAATCCGCCGAGCTGTGCCCGCGGTCCGATGGAGCTGGGAGTCCGCTGGGAGCGTCAGCGCAGCGCGGGGGGGAGCAGATCCCACACGTGGCTGTTCTCGTTGACGGTGGCCGCCGTGCGACGCCCGCTGCGCGAGTACAGGATTCGGGTGACCGAGCAGTAGTCGATCGGAAAGGTGAGCGGGCGTTCGAGGCCCAGCACATCCTGCAGCAGCACATTGATCACACCGCCGTGCGCGAAGGCGACCACCGTATCGGTGTGGTCGGCGGCGGCGGTGATCGCCGCGACCGTGTCCAGCACCCGGGCGCGGAAGGCGTCGGCGTCGATCTGCTCGGGGATGTACCCGGCCTTGATCCGCTCGTACACCTGCTGGAATTCGCGTTGCGCGTCCTCGATGGGGATGTACACCGGCAGGTCGCGATCGTATTCGGCGAGACCGTCGCAGATGTCGATCGCCAGGCCCAGCTTCTCCGCGGTGGGCCGCGCGGTTTCGCGGGCGCGCAGCTGCGGGCTGCTCACCACCCGGGCCACCCGGTGCGGGGCGAGCACTCCCGGAACCCGCCCGGCCTGCTGGACGCCGATCTCGGTGAGGTCGGGATCGGCCGCCACGGCGGTGCCGTGCATGTCTGGGGCGGTGCCGTGCATGTCTGGAGCGGCGGTGCCGTGGATGCGCTGCGGCTGGGCGTGACGGACGAGGATCAACTGCACGTCTCCTACTGTGCCGTACCCCCGACCCGGACCTCCGGCCCGGGTCGGCCCCGCCCCTACTTCTTCTTGCGCTGGGTGACCAGGTAGACGATGCCGAGAATCAGCACCACCAGCCCGATGCAGCAGATCGCGCCGAAGATCAGCCCGCCCTTGCCGCCGCTCTTCTTGCGCTTGGCCTGGTGCTCGAGCGCGGCGGTCCAGGTGTCGGGACTGGCCCAGACCGAGTGGTCGAGCAGATTCGCCTGGGTCATCAGGTCCAGGTAGTACATGTGGGAACCCCCGTTCGGTTCGCGACCCGTGGCACGGGCCGATCGTCGAACGGTAGTCGTGCCCGGGCCACGTCGCGTTAATACGCGCAGGTCAGGCCGCGACATACCGCGCGACACGGGATTCTGCCATCATCGTGAATCGCTCTGCGCGGTACGTGGTTTCACCAGCGGGAAGGGCAGTGTCTCGCGGATGCTGCGCCCGGTGAGCAGCATGACCACGCGATCGACGCCGACGCCGAGTCCGCCGGTGGGCGGCATGGCGTGCTCGAGCGCCTGCAGGAAGTCCTCGTCCAGCTCCATGGCCTCCGGATCGCCGCCCGCCGCCAGCATGGACTGCTCGGTGAGCCGTCGACGCTGTTCGAGCGGATCGGTCAATTCGCTGTAGGCGGTGGCGAGTTCGACACCCCAGGCCACCAGGTCCCAGCGCTCGGTGACCCCGGCGATATGCCGGTGGGCGCGGGTCAGCGGGGAGACCGAGGTGGGGAAATCGATGTAGAAGGTGGGCTCCTCGGTGTGGGATTCCACCAGGCGCTCGTACAGTTCGAGCACGAGCTGGCCCTCGTCCCAACCGAGTTGGTAGGCCACCCCGGCCTTGTCGCACAGCAGCCGCAGCCGCTCCACATCGGTGTCGGGCGTGATGGTTTCGCCGAGCGCCTGGGAGACCGCGCCGTGCACGGTCTTGACCGTCCACTCGCCGGAGATGTCCACCTCGGTGTAGCCGCCGTCGCTGTCGGGCCGCAGCGCCACCATCCTTCCGTTGGCCGCCACCGCCGCCTGCTGGACGAGCTGGCGGCAGGCGTGCATCATGCGCTCGTAATCACTGTGCGCCTCATAGGCTTCCAGAATGGTGAACTCGGGATTGTGGCTGTAGTCCACGCCCTCGTTGCGGAAGACGCGGCCGAGTTCGAAGACCTTCTCCATGCCGCCCACGCACAGCCGCTTGAGGTACAGCTCCGGCGCGATGCGTAGGTACAGGTCCAGATCGTAGGCATTGATGTGGGTGGTGAACGGGGTGGCGTTGGCCCCGCCGTGCACCTGTTGCAGCACCGGGGTTTCCACCTCCAGGAACCCCCAGCCGCCGAGGGTGTCGCGCAGGGAGCGCACCACCGCGCTGCGCTTGGTGAGCAGCTCGCGGGTCTCGGAGTTGACCGCCATGTCCACATAACGCTGCCGCACCCGCGCCTCGGGATCGGCCAGGCCTTTCCACTTGTCCGGCAGCGGATGCAGGCATTTGCCGATCATGCGCCAGTCCTGCGCCAGCAGCGACAGCTCGCCGCGGCGGCTGCGGCCGATCTGCCCGCTCACCTCGATCAGGTCGCCGAGATCGAAGAACTCGTCGAATTCGGCGGCGCGACCGGTGCCGACCCGGCCGCGGTCGATCATCAACTGGATCTCGCCGGACCAGTCGCGCAACAGCGCGAACACGACGCCGCCGTAATCGCGAATTCGTAACAGCCGCGCGCACACTCGCACCGTGGTGCCCTGCGGCGACCGCCGGGCGGCGGCGATGGTGTGCGTCGGCGGATAGGCGACCGGGTAGGCGTCGATGCCGCGTTCGGTGAGCCGCCGCAACTTGTCCATGCGCACCCGGACCTGCTCCGGACGCCGCGGTCCCGGATCGGCCGCGGCGTCCTCGGCCGGATCGGGCGCGCTGCCGTCGGCGTGCAGGCCGGTGATGGTGTCGGGCACCGCGGAGGTCACGCCGGTGTGCCGGGTCGCGTCCGGCTGGGTGCCGAAGCGCGGCAGGAAGCCCTCCGCCAGCGCGCTGGCGATGGCCACCCGGGGCAGCTGCCGCCGATCCTCGTACAGCGAGAACCGCGGCACCCAGACGGGCTGGTACTTCACATTCGACCGGTACAGCGCCTCCAGCTGCCACCAGCGCGAGAAGAACATGAGGATCGAACGCCACAGGCGCAGTAC
Source organism: Nocardia sp. CC213A (assembly GCF_030766805.1). Classification (NCBI taxonomy): domain Bacteria; kingdom Bacillati; phylum Actinomycetota; class Actinomycetes; order Mycobacteriales; family Nocardiaceae; genus Nocardia; species Nocardia sp. CC213A. The sequence continues at coordinate 59,844 of NZ_JASFXA010000009.1, read as the reverse complement.
GGGTCCCGCGCCGATCCGCCCGCCCTCCTCGAACACCGCGCGGAAGACCGCGAAGTTGAGCGAGATCCGGGTGATGCCGTACTGGTCGGAGTTCAGCGCCAGCTGCGAGATCATCAGTTCCATGATCCCGTTGGGGCCCATGGGGTCCCGGCGCATGAGATCCAGGGAGACGCCGGTGCGGCCCCACGGCACCAGCGACAGCATGCCCAGCACCCGGGGTTCGTCGTTCGGGCCGGTGCAGCTGGCGGGGTCGATCGCCTCCACCAGCAGGCAGTTCCCGTCGAGCGGGTCGCCGAGGCGGCCCAGCGCCATGGAGAAGCCGCGCTCGGTCTCGGTATCGCGCCAGGCGTCGGCGCGGGCGATCACCCGCCGCATCTCCTCCGGAGGCACTTCGGCGTGCCGGCGCACCCGCACCACCACGCCCTGTTTGCGCAGTCGATTGGCGGCCTGGCGCACCTGCTTCAGTTCCGGTCCGGCCAGCGAGAAGCTCCGGGTCTCCAGAATCGCCTCGTCACCCAGCCGCAGTGCCGACAGTCCGGCGCGCCCGTAGGCGGTGGCGCCGGCCTCACTGGCACCCATGACCGCGGGGGCCCAACCGTATTCGTCGCACATGCGCAGCCAGGCGTCGATGGCGTGCGGCCACGCCTCCCGCAAGCCGATGGGATCGCCGGAGGCCAGACACACCCCGAGCTCCACCCGGAAGGTGAGCGCCGCCTTGCCGCTGGGCGCGAACACCACCGACTTGTCGCGGCGGGTGGCGAAGTAGCCGAGCGAATCCGCCACGTCGGAGCGCTCCAGCAGTCCGCGCAGCGCCGACTCGTCGATACCGGTGAGCGCGTTGGCCGCGCGTTGCGACCGGAACAGCACCACCGCGGCCGCCACCACCGCCGCCGCGCCGAACAGGCCGAGCAGCAGGTTCACGAAGTGCGGCGGATGCCCGTCGAAGTTCTCGTTGCTCACCAGGATGGCCGCGGTCACCCGGGAGACCGCCCACGCCGGTCGCTGGATGCCGCCGGGCAGGCTGCCCGGGAACAGTTCCACCAGTCCCCAGCCGATGAGGCAGCCCGCGGCCAGTCCGCCGCCGAGCACGGCGAGCGCCTTCCACACCGCGCCGGGACGCACCCGGGTGTAGAACTCCGGCCAGGCGGCGACGAGCATCCCGATCGCGCCCAGATGCACGATGAGGGCGACCAGGGCGTGATAGTCGCGCACGGCGGCGAATTCGATGCCGTTGGCCAGCGCGTACAGGGCGAGGTAGCCGACCAGCACCCACCAGGCGATGCGTTTGCGGCTGGCGGTCGCGCCCGCCAGCAGGCCGACCATGAGCGCCCACATGAGGCTGGTGTCGGGGGCGTCGAAGTAGTAGTCGTCGAGGTAGTGCCGCAGTCCGGAGGTGAGGTAGCGCAGGGCGGGGGAGATGCTCCACAGTGCACAGCACACGGCGAAGACACCCAGTACGAGACCGGCGAGGTGCGGCACCTCGCCGAAGCGCCCGTGTCCCCGGTGCGGAACCTCCGGTGACCGCGCCTCCGGTCTGTGCTCGGAGTCGTGGTGGTGCCGGTCCTGCGTCGAAGTCACCGCACCAGTGTGTCTGGTGCGACGGCACATTGTGGAGAAGCCACCGGGTACGTGTCTCGGGACCGGGGAACCGCGGCCTACCGGCCGGTCGCGAGGTCGCGTTTTGGCGCGGGAGCGTCGGCGGGTGAGGATGTACCCATGTCGGATCCTGTCGATGTGCCGATCGCGGACGAAGTCATTCGACTCGGCCAATTCCTCAAATTGGCGAACCTCATCGATTCCGGTTCGGAGGCCAAGACCGTGATCGCACAGGGCCTGGTGCGCGTCAACGACGAGGTGGAGACGCGTCGCGGCCGACAGTTGCAAGCGGGCGACGTGGTCACGCTCGCGGGCCACAAGGCCCGTGTCGCGGCGGACTGAGCCTTACGCGCGTCTCCCGCACCCGTGACAACTGGTCTCGGGAGGCGAGGGTAACTCGGGGGTACGGCCGAAATCGGTTCGGCACACGGCCGCCGGCACGCGTGTATGACGGCCGACGGCTCAGCTGTGCGCTGAAGTCCCGGAGAGGCGGGCTAGCTCTCGGCGCGCACGACGACGCCGTCGTGGTCGCTGTAGAGCATGTCGCCCGGCACGAAGGTGACGCCGCCGAACTCGACCGGCACGTCCTTCTCCCCGGAGCCGGTCTGGGTGCTCTTGCGCGGATTGGTGCCCAGCGCCTTGATGCCGATGTCGAGGGTGCGCAGGATGGCCGAGTCGCGGACCGCGCCGTTGACGACCACACCGGCCCAGCCGTTGTCCACGCCGCGTCCGGCGATGATGTCGCCGACCAGGGCGGTGTGCACGCTCGCGCCGCCATCGACGACCAGCACCCGGCCCGCGCCGGGTTCGCCGAGGGTCTGCTTGACCAGCAGATTGTCATGGAAGCAGCGGATGGTCACGATGCGACCGGAGAAGGTCTCCCGGCCGCCGAACTGAATGAACTGGGTGTCGCAGCTGCGGATCTCCGGGCCGATCTCATCGGCCAGGTCGGCGGTGGCGACGGGGTTCGCGGAAGTATTGGCTGAATCGGTCACGGGGTTCATCTTCCCCTGTGGTTACCGATGAGTATTCGCGGCCCCTCGGGGCGGCGGGCATACCGGGGTCGGCGTCGTCGGCGACCGTCCGGATGCGTGATCAGGCGTTGGCGTCGCTGCGGTGGTAGGCGGCGATCTGGGTGGTCAGGTGGTGCGTGGAGCTCTTCACGGCCATCTTCACGAACGGCTCGATGGTCTTGCCCAGCAGTTTGCCCGCGATACCGCCCGGCACCCGGTAGTCGACGATGGCGTCGACGGTGCAGGCGTGCTCGCCCTTGGCGTGGAACAGGAAGGTGGACTCGATCTCGAAGCCCTTGATGGACTTCACGCCGATGGCGAAATTCTCTTCGTGGCGGACGATCTCGATGGTCGAGTGCAGTGTGACGGGGCCGAGTTGAATGGTGCCGTCGAAGGTCGCGCCGACGCCCTCGGTCTGTTCGGTGAGCGGGGTGAACGCGCTGATCTCGGTGATGAACTTCGGAAGATTGCGGTAGTCGTTCACGTAGGCGAACGCGGATTCGGCCGAGGCCGCGCAGTCTGCGATGATCTTGACTTCGGTCATGCGCTCGACTGTAACGTGTTCTAGTTTTGGTCGGCGGGTCGGGTGTGTCACACCAGGTCTCACGCGGTGACGGCGAGTGTAGCAGCGAGTCCGAAAACGACCGCGATGGCGACCGTCTCCAGCACCGCGCGCCGCAGCGACGACTCGGCCGTCATGCGGTGATCGGCGGCCACCGGCACCCAGCGCCTGCGCCACCACCAGCCCAGCGCGATCAGCGCCGCCAGCAGTACGGTCTTGGCCAGCAGAATGCGACCGTAGCCGGTGGTCACCAGCGCCGCCGGACCGCCCATCCGCACCAGACCGTTCACCAGGCCGGTCAGTCCCACCACGCCCACCAGCGGTAGCGCCCACGCCGAATAGCGGGGCAGCAACACCGCCCACTCGCCGCGGGTCCGCACCACCAGCGCCAGCGCCAGCAGCAGCCCGAACCAGGCCGCCGCCGCCAGCGCGTGCACGGCGGCCAGCACCGAACCGAACGCCTGCTGTGACATATGTCCCGTGATCGGCCGCAGCGCGAGGGTCACCGCCGTGAACACCAGCACCAGATCGGGGGTGGCCCGCTCCGGCAGCCGGAAACCGAAGGCGCTGTAGGCCGCCACCGCACCGCTGCCGAGCAGGATGGCGATGCCGATCTGGCCGCCGCTCACATCGGTGAGGAAACCGCCGAACTGCCGCGCGCCCAGCTCACCCACCGAGACACCCAGCACCTCGGCGGCTTCGAAGGCGAGCATGGCGAATTCCAGGGCCGCCCACACCCCCGCCGCGATGGCGAGCACGCGCCACGGGATGTCGAGCCGGTCGTGCAGGCGGGGGAGTGCGGCCAGGCCGAGCACCGCCGCGCCCGCGCAGTCCGCCAGTGCCCGGGTCGGGGCCTCCGGCTGCACCGGGTCGGCCCCGGCCAGCATCCACGCCAGCAGTGCGCCCAGCAGGCCCGCGGGGACGACCAGCAGCAGCCAACGTCGGATGCCGCCGGTCCCCCCACGGCGATCGGTGCGGTCGGACCGGCTCACGAACGTCGCTTACCCCGACCACCGAGCAGCGCGAAGGCGAGGCCGCCGCCGAACAGCACCACCGCGCCCACGATGAAGATCCACAGCGGGAAGCCGCCGCCGTCGCCGTCCTCGCCCGCCTTGGCATTCGCCTTCGGGCCGGGGGTGCCGGTGCCCTCCTGGGTGAGCGTGAAGCTGATCTTGCCGCTCACCGGGTGGCCGTCGGCCGAGGTGACCCGGTAGGCGATCTTGTACTCGCCGACCGGACCCAGTTCGCCGACCGCCACGCTGATGCTGCGGCCCGCCACCGTCGGCTCGCCCTTCGACCACAGATTGCCGTCCGGACCGGTCACGGTCATGGACGGGAAACTGGTCTGCAGATCCTCGTTGAAGGTGACCGTGGCCCGCTCCGGCCCGGTCGCGATCTCCGCCCCGGCGGCCGGGTCGCTGCCCACCACCGATGAATGCGCACTCGCGGTGCCCGCGCCCAGCAGGGTCATACCGCTCACCAGCAGGCCGGTGACCACACCGGCGATCACACGTCGCATCATGACCGGCGGCTCCGCAGGACCGCGCCCAGACCCAGGGCCGAACCCAGCGCGCCCAGCGCCAGGCCGATGCCGCCGAGCCAGCGGGCGGTGGTGTCGGTGTCGGTCTCCGCGGCGGCGGAGTCGCCGACGGTGTGGCCGTGCCCGTCGCCGTCGCCCGCCGCGAGAGTCAGTGTCGGAGCGGGATGTTCGGGCTCCGCACCCCCGGTCTCCGGCTGATCCCAGCGCACGACCGTGCCGTCGCTGTAGGTCTGGGCGGCGGCGAAGCTCACGGTCTCGGTCTCGGGGAGCCGCCCGAGGGAGATGACGAATCGCTGGAACTGGCCGGGACCCACACCCGGATTGCCCGGCTCGGCGGTCCAGGTGACCGAGGTCGCCTCACCCTGCGCATTGCGGTCGACCTTCGCGGCCCACCCCGGCAGCGGCTCGGTGCGGGCGCTCTTCAGATTCGGCAGGGTGACAACGAGTTCGGTGGTGGACGCGGTATCGGATTCGGTCGGCACCCGGAAGGTGGCGACCGTGTACCCGCCCTGCTGCGCGCCGGGCGCGTCCACGGTGACATGGGCGAAGGCGGTACCCGCGCCCAAGAGCGTGAGGCTCGCGGCCGCGACGGCCGTGCCGAGCGCACGCGATAGCGATGTGTGCATAGGTGGATGGCTTTCTCTGACAAGGGGTTCGGTGGGTGCCGGTGTCGTCGGCCCAACAGGTGTTGTCGGCCCAACGCGGCAGTGGTGTTGTCGGCCCAGCGGCAGTGGTGCGCTCAGCCGGTGTGCGTCAGCCGCTACGACGACCATCGCGCCGGTCGGCCCGCGACCGATGTCGAACGCCCCGTGCGGCGTAGTGCCTCGGTGCGATGCGTGACCCGGTACACGTCGGCAGTGCGACAGCCCGTGTGCGTCGGCGGTGCCGACCCTCGGTGCGGCTGCGGTCAGCGACAGCCCGGAACGGGCGGTGCGCGGGGGCCGATCGCACCGACGGCCAGCGCGTGCCGCACCGCTCCCGCCACAGTCGGCCACCGGCTCACCTCACCGCCCGTCGCCGGCACCGCAGGGCGGGTGGTCGCCGCCCGGACCGCCTGGGAGACAAGCCCGTACAGCCGCTCGACCACCGCCAGCAGCACCGCGCAGCACCCGGCCGCCAGCACATGGGCCGTGATCATCCACCGGTCGGCCACCGCACCCGCACCGTGGGTGTGCCCGGACAGCGCCGACAGCGCGCCGTGGCAGGCCAGCTGCCCGGCGAGCAGCCAGCCGAGCAGCGCCATCCGGGATCGCGTCGATACCGCCGCCGACACCCCGGCCGCACCGGAGATCAGCAACAGCAGCGTTACCCCGGCCGACTCGGGAATGTCGGCCCCGGCCGCGCCGTGCGCGGCAATGGCCAGCGCCGCGACCGTGACCCCTACCAGGAACCCGCGCACGCGGCGCGACTCATGCTGTCGTGCAGGTGATTCCGCACCGCGCACGGTGACCGGTCGCCGCCGCCGGGCCAGGCCCGGCGTGGGGCGAGTTGCCGCCGTCGTCAGGAGCGCGCGTCGCCCGTCGGAACGGTGGGCCGACAGGCGGGGCCGATCCGCCGCCGCTGCCCGGTCGTGGTGTCGGCCCTCGGGATTGCGCGACCGCACGGTTCCGCCGGGCGTGTCGCCTCGGCGGTCGGTGCGGCCACGGTCTGGCATCGAACAGCCGGGTCAGCGCACGCCGAGGCGGGCGAGTACGTCCGACTCGACGCCCGACAGTTCATTGGAGATGGAGGCGTGCACGGCGCGGCGGCGCTGGACCGGCATCTGGTCGGCGGTGCGCACGGCGGCGCTCAGGCTGTCCAGGCGGTCGCGGGTGGCGGTGGCGAACTTCTTGGTGTCCACATCGGCGTCCTTGGACTCCAATTCGCCGATCGTGGTCTCCACGTTGGCGATGCGCGCGCGCAGTTTCGCACCCGGTCCGGAGAATTCGCTGAGCTGATCCAGGCCGATTCCCAGCTGTTGCGCCCGGCGGTTGTCGATCTGGCCGCGCACGAAGGTCGCGCCGCGGTACGCCAGCGGGGCCAGCACCGGCACCAGGATCCGCGCCACGCCGAGGTACTTGCGCACCTGCGCCGCGCTGAACAGCTCCCGCTCGGCCCGCGCCGCCACCTTGAGCGCCGCCTTCTCCTCCGCCTCGAGCGCCTTGATCTGCGCCTTGGCCACCTTCTCCTGGGTGCGGATCTCGGCCCGGTTGCGCTTGCGCTCGTTCTTGGCCCCGAGCTTGGCCTCGATCGCCGCCTTGTGCTTGAGGGCCTTCGCCTCCGCTCGGCGGCTGACCCGCTTCTTGCGCTTGGTGAACAACCCCATAGAACGGCCTCCGTCACGCTGGTTCGCCATGGCGGCACAGGCCGGGGAATTCGCCCGTCCGCCCATGTCACACGGTTTGCCGCCCACAGTAGCGGGTCCACACCCGCGACCGTGACCGTGATGCCCGTTTACCGGCGCGCGGGCAGCCCGGTCGGCGTCCGTACGAGGGGAGCGCCGGGTGCGGACGAAGCCGCCGGGCGGCAGCGTGGCACGAAGGGAGCCGGCGGACACCAGGGCGGGGTGCACAGCGGCGAGCCAGGTGGAGAGGTCATGCGATGCCGCGGAACGACTCGAACCTCGACCCTCGCCGGTTGCAGGTCCGCGCCGTGGTGATGTCACGCCGGCGCGGCGAGCGTTGCCCGCCTTTTCCCGCTTCCGCCGGGCGAGGAGAGGGGCGGGCGGATGGGGGTGTCGGGGGCTCACGCCATACTGCTATGCGTGGATTCGGGCATTGGCGACCGGCTGGGTCGCGACAGACACGGCGCTGCCGACGATCGGCGACCGGCCGATACGGCGGCCGTCGGGTCCGAGTCGACGGCCGAGTTCCGTACCGAGCGAGTGTCTTTCATCGACGCGCGGGCGCTGATCGGCTGCCGTCACCGGCTGCATCTGGACGCCCTGCATCCGGGGGCGATGTCGGGCGTGGCCGAGGACGCCGGGGTGAAGCAGCGGCGGGAGGCGGCGCAGGCGCATCGGGAGAATGTGCGCGACACGCTCATCGCGGCCGATCCGAACCGCTGGGTGGTGATCGACCCGACCCGCTCGGCCGCGCAGCGCGCCGAGGCCACCATGGCGGCCTGCGCGGCGGGCGTCGACCGCATCTGGGGCGCGCTACTGCCGCAGGAACCCGACACCGGGCGGCGCGGCGGCTGCGAAATCCTGTGGCGGGACGCCGATCGCGGCGGCTACATCCCGATCATCGTGGTGAACCACAAGGTCACCGATCCGCGCCAACCCGACCCGGCCGACTACCACCCCACCACCAGCGACCTGTACCGCTGGAATCCGCGGCCGGACAAGCACGTCCGCACCCGCCCGCAGCAGCGCGACCAGCAGCGGCTGGCCCACCTCTACCGCATGTTGCAGCGCCACGGCTACGCCAGCCCCGCCCTGGTCGGCGGTGCCATCGGCTATCACTTCGACCGCATCCTGGTGCACGACCTGGGCCCGATCCTCGACGACTACGACCAGCGCTACGCCGATCGGGTCGCCGTGGTGCGGGGGGAGTTGCCGACCATTCCGTCGAAGGTGCCCGAGTGCCGCCAGTGCCCGTGGTGGACCCGCACCGCCCCGACGGCCCTGGGGCAGCGTGCCGCCGCGGCCGCCGACGACACCAGAACCGCCGACGACACCAGAACCGCCGACGACACCAGAACCGCCGACTACACCGCAACGGCCGACGACACCGCAACCGCCGACGACACCACGGCCCGCGCCGAATCCGCGCCCGTCAACGGCGCGGCGATCACGCCCGCGACGGTCCCGGTAACCTCCGCCGAGACCGCCGACCCGGTCGCCGTGGACGCCCTCGCCGGCGCGTGCGAGAAGTGGCTGATCGCCCACCGCGACATCAGCCTGGTCGCGCCCGGCTCGCGCGCCGAGGTGCTGCGCCGCCACGGCGTCGACACCATCGACGATCTGGCCGGATGGACCGGCGACGATCCGGACGACTGGCAGTACGAGCCGTTCACCGAGACCGTGGTCACCGCCCGCGCCTGGGCCACCGGCGCACCCCTGGTCCGCCGCGTCGACCGGGTCACGGTGCGGCGCGCGGACGTCGAGGTGGACGTGGACCTGGAGAGCTTCCAGGAGCACGGGGCCTACCTGTGGGGCACCCTGCTCGACGGCGTCTACCGTCCCTTCGTCACCTGGGATCCGCTACCCACCCCGGACGAGGGCCGATCCTTCGCCGAGTTCTGGAACTGGCTGATGGGCATCCGCGCCGAGGCGAAGGCCAGCGGGAAAACCTTTGCCGCCTACTGCTATTCCCGCACCGCCGAGGACAAGTGGCTCTACGAGTCGGCCCGCCGCTTCGCCGGGCAACCGGGGGTGCCCACCGAGAAGCAGATCCAGCAGTTCGTCGACGGGCCGGACTGGGTGGACATGTTCCAGGCCGTCTCCGAGCAGTTCATCTGCCCGAACGGCAAGGGCCTCAAGAAGATCGCCCCCGTCGCCGGATTCGCGTGGCGTGATCCGGAGGCCAGTGGCGAGGCGTCCATGAGCTGGTATCGCCTGGCCGTCGGCTACGAGGGCGATCCGGACCTGTCCCAGCGCACCCGCATCCTCGAGTACAACGAGGACGATGTGCTGGCCACGAAGATCCTGCGGGACTGGATGACCGATCGCGCGGATGCCGAGGTTCCCGCCATCGCCGATTTCGCGCGTCGTACCATCACGACGTGACCGATCACGTCGAACAACTGGAGTTTCAGGCCGAGACGCATCAGCTCCTGGAGCTGATGATCCACTCGGTCTATTCGAACAAGGACACCTTCCTGCGGGAACTGATCTCGAATTCCTCCGACGCTCTCGACAAGCTGAGGCTCGAGTCGTTCCGGGACAAGGATCTGACCGCCGACACTTCCGATCTGCACATCGAACTCGAGGTGGACCGGGACAACCGGGTGCTGACCGTGCGCGACAACGGCATCGGCATGTCCCGCGCCGAGGTCGTGGATCTGATCGGCACCCTCGCCAAGTCCGGCACGGCGGAGCTGCGCAAGCAGCTGCTGGAGGCCAAGAAGTCGCAGACCGAGGCGGAGGAGCTGATCGGCCAGTTCGGCATCGGCTTCTACTCGACCTTCATGGTGGCCGACAAGGTCACCCTCACCACCCGCAAGGCGGGCGAGACCGGCGGCACCCGCTGGGAGTCGAACGCGGGCAGCTCCACCTACACCATCGAGGAGCTGGACGAGGCCCCGCAGGGCACCACGGTGCAGCTGCACCTCAAGCCCGCCGACGAGGACGATCACCTCTTCGATTACACGCAGGAGTGGAAGCTCCGCGAGATCGTCCGCAAGTACTCGGATTTCATCGCCTGGCCCATCCGCATGGATGTGAAGCGCACCGTCACCGAGGGTGAGGGCGAGGAGAAGACCGAGAAGGAGATCACCGAAACCCAGACGCTGAACTCCCAGAAGGCCCTGTGGACCCGCCCCAGGAGCGAGGTGTCCGAGGAGGAGTACAAGGAGTTCTACAAGCACGTCTCGCACGCCTGGGACGATCCGCTCGAGATCATCCCCATGAAGGCCGAGGGCACCTTCGAATACCAGGCGCTGCTGTTCGTTCCGTCGCACGCGCCGTTCGACCTGTTCGCGCGGGAGCACAAGCGCGGCGTGCAGCTGTATGTGCGGCGGGTGTTCATCATGGACAACTGCGAAGAGCTGATGCCGGAGTATCTGCGCTTCGTCAAGGGTGTGGTGGACGCGCAGGATCTGTCGCTGAACGTCTCGCGCGAGATCCTGCAGCAGGACCGGCAGATCCGGGCCATCCGCAAGCGGCTGGTCAAGAAGGTGCTGTCCACGGTCAAGGACATGAAGGCCGCCGGGCAGGCCGAGGACGGGGACGCCTCGAAGTACGAGACGTTCTGGAAGGAATTCGGCCGGGTCGTCAAGGAGGGTCTGCTCTCCGACACCGACAACCGCGAGACCATCCTGAGCATCGCCTCGTTCGCCTCCACCCACTCCGAGACCGAGCCCACCTCGCTGGCGGAGTACGTGGAGCGCATGAAGGACGGCCAGTCCGCGATCTACTACCTGACCGGCGAGTCCCGCCAGCAGATCGAGAACTCCCCGCATATGGAGGCGTTCCGGGCCAAGGGCATCGAGGTGCTGGTGCTCACCGATCCGGTGGACGAGATGTGGGTCGGCGCGGTGCCGGAGTTCGACGGCAAGCCGTTCCAGTCCATCGCCAAGGGTGAGGTGGATCTGGAGACCGAGGAGGAGAAGAAGGAATCCGAGGCCCTGCGCGAACAGCAGGAGAAGGATTTCGCCGAGGTGCTGAAGTGGCTGGGGGAGACCCTGGCCGAGGAGGTCAAGGAGGTGCGCCTGACCAACCGGCTCACCACCTCGCCCGCCTGCGTCGTGGGTGATGTGTTCGACTTCACCCCGATGCTGGAGCGCATGTACCGCGCTTCCGGGCAGGACCTGCCGCACACCAAGCGCATTCTGGAGCTGAACCCGGCGCATCCGTTGGTGACCGGTCTGCGCGATGCCTTCGCGCAGCGTTCGGCGGAGGAGAGTTCGGATCTGGCCGAGACCGCCGAGCTGCTGTACGGCACCGCGGTGCTGGCCGAGGGCGGCGAGTTGAAGGATCCGGCGCAGTTCGCCCGCATCCTGGCCGAACGGCTCACCCGCACCGTCTGATCTGGAGGGAGTGTCCGCGGGGGCGGGCACTCCCACCAGAAACAACATCAGTGGTCGGTTATGCGTACCCGATCAAGATTGTGACCATCGACATGTTTAGGCGATTTCGGGAACTCGCCTTCGTAGCGTACGTTGTACTTCTTGGTCGTTGGTTTTTCGTGTTCATGCTTGACACATGCTCGCGCGGAACATTGTGCGGGCGTCGCTTCTCTTGGCATCCAAGTAGCAAGTCGCCGTCTGAATCGACCCGGTCGCCGTGACCGCGGCGACCGTTATATAAGAAACACCCTGTCAGGAGAAGGTAATGGTTCAGGGCACCGTCAAGTGGTTCAACGCGGAGAAGGGCTACGGCTTCATCTCGCGCGAGGGTGGCCCCGACGTTTTCGTCCACTACTCGGAGATCGAAGGCACCGGCTACCGCGGCCTCGAAGAGGGCGAGCAGGTCTCGTTCGAGATCACCGAGGGCAAGAAGGGCCCGCAGGCCTCCGCTGTGCGCAAGCACTGAGACATATAGCGCTTAGATAGGCTTAGAATATTCGAGCTAGCCAGTTCGAAGACCAAGGCCCGCACCGAATCTCGGTGCGGGCCTTGTGGTTTTCCGCTCGGCCCGGGGCCGGGGGCAGCGCCGCCGGTCTACCTTTCCGTCGGGGGTGTGGGGGCGAAGCCCCCACGACCCAGCGTCAGCGCGGAGCCATGCGCAGCGCGCCGTCCATGCGGAAGGTCTCGCCGTTCAGGTAGTCGTGCTCGGCGATGTACTGCGCCAGCTGCGCGTACTCGTCGGGACGGCCCAGCCGCGACGGGAAGGGGACGCCCGCCTCCAGACCCTTGCGGTACTCCTCGGTGACACCGGCGAGCATCGGGGTGTCGATGATGCCGGGCGCGATGGTGTTCACGCGAATGCCGAACTGCGCCAGGTCGCGGGCGGCCGGAATGGTCATACCGGCCACGCCGCCCTTGGATGCGGAGTAGGCGATCTGCCCGATCTGGCCCTCGAACGCCGCCACCGAGGCGGTGTTGATGACGACGCCGCGCTGGCCGTACTCGTCGACCGGCTCGGTCTTGGCCATGGCCTCGGCGGCCAGGCGCATGACATTGAAGGAGCCGAGCAGGTTCACGGTGATGACCGTGCGGAACAGCTCCAGATCGTGCGGTCCGTTCTTGGACAGGATGCGGCCCGCCCAGCCCACACCGGCGCAGTTGACGACGATGCGCAGCGGCACACCGGACTCGACGACCTTGGCGACCGCGGCGGCCACCTCGTCACCGCTGGTGACATCGGTCGGGATCAGGGTGACACCGGCGGGCACGCTGTCCCCGGCGCGCTCGATCGACTGCGGCAGGTCGAACCCGAAAACGGTGGCGCCCAGGTCGGCGAAGCGCTTGGCGGTCGCGGCGCCCAGACCGGACGCGCCTCCGGTGACAATTGCGGCGGAGCCCGAAATCTCCACGGTGATTGGTCCTCTCCAACGGTGGACGGCCTCTCGCTGGCCTTCCGTCAATAGCACGATAACGGTGGGCCGCAGCGCCGCTGCGACGGGTCCGGACGTCTAGTTTGCGAACACTGCTGTTCGTTGAGTGCTACCGTCATCCCATGAAAGCCCGCTCGGCCCGTTGGCTACGCCGCTTCGGTTCGCCTCCCGATATCGAAGGACGACGGATTCTGGTTACCGGCGCGGCGCGCGGGATCGGAGCCGCCCTCGCCCGGCAGCTGCACGCGCACGGCGCCCGGGTGGCCCTGCTCGGCATCGAGCAGGACCTGCTGGCGCAGGTGGCCGCCGACTGCGGGGACGCGCCGTGGCGCTACTGCGATGTCGGCGATCCGACCCAGGTCGAGCGGGTGATCACCTCCCTGGTGAGCGAACTCGGCGGACTGGACGCCGTGGTCGCCAATGCCGGTATCGCCCGGCAGCTGCCGCTCATCGGCGGCGATCCGGCGGTATTGGAGGAGACGCTCACCGTCAATGTGCTCGGCGTCTACTACACGCTGCGCGCGGCCGGACCGCATATCGCCCACGCGGGCGGCTACGCGCTGCTGGTGTCCTCGCTGGCGGCGGCCATCCACCTACCCCTGGCGGGGGCGTACAGCGCCTCCAAGGCCGCCGTCGACGCGCTCGGCAACACGCTGCGAATCGAATTGCGGCACACCGGAGCTCGGGTCGGCATCGCCTACTTCGCTGAACTCGACACCGAGATGACCGGGCGTGGCTTCGGCACCGAGGCCGCGCACGCCATCCTGGGCCGCGACACCGTCTCGAACGTGGCCCCGCTCGGCCCGGCCATCGACGGTCTGGAACGCGCGCTGGCACGCCGATCGCGGCGGGTCGTGTCACCCTATTGGGTGGGCCCGCTGCTGTGGTTCCGCGGCATCGGGCAGTGGGCCGTGGATACGACGCTGCGGTCGGGTGTCGCCTCCGGCGTGGAGATCGCCCGCACCGAGGTGGCGCCCTACACGACCGACCAGCCCGCCCGCCCGCGCCGACTGCGGCGGCCCGCCCGAACACGCACGACGGAGAGCGTATGACCGACTCGGCAGTCACCGCCCGCCTGCCCCGCGGCCGCCACGGCCTGCCCCGGGAGACCGTGGTGCGCGCCCAGCGCGACCGCATCCTGCTCGCGATGGCCGAGGCGATGGCCGAGAACGGCTATGTCGGCACACCGGTCGCGGCCATCATCAAACGCGCCGGGGTCTCCCGGGAAACCTTCTACGAGCAGTTCCGCTCCAAGGAGGACTGCTTCGAGGCCGCCTTCGAACGCGCGGTGGAACTGCTGCTCGCCGGCATCCTCGACGCCACCGGCCGCAGCCCCGACGGGGAGACCCAGCGGCAGCGGCTGGAGCGGCTGCTCACCTCCTACCTGGACGGACTGTCCGCGCACCCCGCCTATGCCCGACTGTTCCTGGTCGAGGTCTACGCCGTCGGCAGCGAGGCCATCCACCGCCGCACCAGCCTGCAGGAGACCTTCGTCGCCATCGTCGGCGACGTGCTGGGCGCGGAAACCGAACAGCAGCTATTCGCCTGCCAGACCCTGGTGGCGGCCCTGAGTTCCATGGTCACCGCGTGTATCGCCACCGACGACATCGAGGGACTGCACGACCTGCGGGAGCCCATGCTCGACCTGGTCGCCCGCAGCGGGGACCTGTTCGGGACGCCGCTGGCGCAGGATCAGCAGCACGAGCCCGGCCAGGACGGGTAGTACGGCGGCGGCGAGCGCGGTGGCCGCGGGACCCAGCCGCGTCACGGTGCCCAGTAGCGTCAGCCCGCCGAAGTAGAGGAACAGCAGGCCGGAACAGGTGGCGATGGCACGTTCGGGAATATGCCTGCCCACGGTGACGCCGACGGCGATGGCCAGCGCGCCCGCCGCCACCATCCCGACCACCGAGCCGATCCACACCGCCAGCCAGCCCCGGTCGGTGGCCAGCGCCATGGTCGCGAACATGGTGCGGTCGCCGAGTTCGGCCAACATGAACGCGGACAGCACCACGAAGAACGCCGAGCGCGAGGTGGGCCGGGTGGTCGCCGTGCCGGGGTCGTCGGCGGCCGGTGCGGGCAGCACGTCGCGCAGCGTCCACAGGCCCACGGCCAGGAAGATGACGGCGGCGAGCAGCGAGATCAGCTCGGTCGGCAGCGCCGCGCCGAGGAAGTGGCCCACCCCGACGGCCATGAGGTTCACGGCCACGCTCGCGGTGGCGATCGCGCTCAGCACCACCCACCAGCGGTAGCGCAGCGCGAAGGTCAGCGCCATGAGTTGCGATTTGTCGCCCAGTTCGGCGAGGAACAGTGCGCCGAAACTCAGCAACACGGTGGTGATCATCGTTCAGGCTCCCAGGGCTCCGGCCTGTCGGCTGAACGACACAGAGCCCTTCAGCCGACACCGCACCGGCAATTCGGATCGGTTGTCATCGGCCGAAGGTCTCGCCCACCGGAAATCCGGTTCCCGCAGCCGGATCCGCCACGGGACCAGTATGTCGACTGCGCGATTGGGGGCTACTCCCCTTCGCTGTCGGCCACTCTACCCCGGCAAACCGCCCGCCGCCAACCCGACGTAATCGAAATCGCAATGCGCGCAATAAGTTTGGGAGTCCTGCGCGGTGGTTTCGGGAACCCTCACGCGGCCAGCAGCATGGCCAGAACCGCAGTGTCGGGGTCGCTGATCGGATCGACGCCCACACGCGAAACCATGGAGGTCACCACGCCGTCGCAATCGGTCTCCACCCAGGCCGCGCGATGTTCCAGCCCCAGATGCGGCACCCCCGGCAGCAGCACGCAGCCCGATGCCGCGCCCGCCAGTTCGGGCAGCGACGGCCGCGTCTCGCGCGGCGGATGCAGCATGAGCAAGGCCGATGGCACATGCTCGGCAAACCGTCCCGGCTGCAATGCCTCGTCGCCGAGCACCGGCCCCTCGGCCAGCACCAGCCCCACCGTGCCGGGCTCCGGATCGTCGGGCAGATCGTCCCGGGTCCCGAACACCGTCGTGGTCGGCAGCAGCCCCGGCAGGCTGGCCACCCGCACGGCCAACACCAGCAGTTGCGCCCACTCCTTGGTGGAATCCGGCCACCGCCCGGAGATCAGGAATCCCCGCAGCGCTCCGCGCGCCTGGAACGGCGTCACGCCGATATGGTCGTTCGTATTCATCTCTGCCTCCCGAGACCCGAAATCGGGGCGGCCCTGCCCGTCCTACCTGTAGGGATACCCAGGTTGCCCGGAACTCAACTGGCACACAAGTACCAGAGATTGCTAGCAGACGGGCACGCCGGCGGGTAACCGGCGGCACGGACCGTCGCGGCGCGGCCGAACTAGACCGTCAGCAGGCCCTTGGTGCGGCCCGGATGATTGGTCGCGACCCAGCTGACGCCCAGGTCGGCGCAGAGCTGGACGTCGTCGGCGTCGTCGACGGTCCAGCAGTAGGTGGCGCGGCCCGCCGCGGCGGCCTTGTCCACCAGGTCGGGGTGTTCGCGCAGGGTGCGCACCGAGGGGCCGACGGCCGTCGCGCCCACCGTGGTGGCCGCGCCGCCGGAGAGGTAGAGCGACGACTCACCGAGCAGCACCGTCGGGAGCAGCGGCGCGGCGCGGCGGATGCGCCAGACGGCGGTCGCGGCGAAGGACATGACCACGGCGCGGGAATGGTCCGCGGAGGCGGGGGTGGCGATGCCGTAGCGCTGCAATTCGTTCAACAGCGTGGTCTCCACCAGCGCGCCGTACCGGACCGGATGCTTGGTCTCGATGAAGAGTTTGGTGGGGCGGCTCTTCCAGTCCAGCACCAGCTCGATGAGCTGGGCGAGGGTGAGCACGGCGGCGGGCTCGCCGTCCGTCCCGAAGTCGAGGGCCTCGAGTTCGGCGAGGGTCATCTCGCTGACCGCGCCGGTGCCGGAGGAGGTGCGGTCGACGGTGCGGTCGTGCACGCACACCAGCTGGCCGTCCTTGGTCAGTCGCACATCGCATTCGACGCCGTCGGCGCCCTCCTGGAGTGCGAGTTCGTAGGCGGCGAGGGTGTGTTCGGGTTTCGCCGCCGATGCGCCCCGATGCGCGACCACGAACGGCGCACGACTGTCCCGGCTCACTTCGCCAATACCTCCTCATGCTCGAATTCCGGCGAACCGTCCGGGTTTTGGGGCTCACCGGCCGGTGCACTCACGGTGGCCTCATCATTCCCGACGGCGGCGCGCGCCGCGCGTTCGGCGGAACCGCCCGGCCGCACCGGCTCGATGACGGGTTCGGCCGGAGCCGTCGCCACGGTCCAGCGGTGCCCGGCGCGCGGGCGTCCGAGCACATCCAGCCCCTCGCAGCCGCGCAGCACCCAGAGCGTCAGCACGGCCACGCCCGCGGCGACCAGGTCGGTGACGGCGGTCCACAGCACGCCGTCGGCCTCGGCCTGCAGCGAATCCGGCAGCCGCCACAGCAGCGCGCCGAACACCATGAGGGCGTTGCCGATCCAGACGCCCCACCAGATCCGGACGGCCCGCAGCAGCCGCGGATCCGCGCGCCGCCGCGCCACCTCGGTGAGGAAGACGCCGGGCCACAGCAGATTCGCGACCGGGACCAGACAGCCCAGGGCCAGCATGAGCGACGACCGTGGATCCCGTTGCCCGGCCTCGGCGTATGCGGCGCGCCGGAGATCGGCGAGCCGTCCGACCACCGCGACCGCGCTGACCAGCGCCAGCAGCAGGGCGGCCAGGGCGGTGGTGTAGACGAGCGCGTCGGAGAGCGCCAGCAGCCACGGTTCGATGAGCCGGGTGCGATTGCGCAGCAGGATGCCGTAGCGGCCCAGTTCGGCGAGTCCGGCGGCGAGGAACACACCGGCGGTCACGGTCAACAGCAGTGGTACCCGGGCGGCGAGCCGGTCCCATCGCCCGGCCGGGGCGACGGCGGGCTGCGGCGGCACGTCGCGCAGCCCCCAGCGCGGGATTCGGGTGTAGTGCGGGGTCTGCCACGAGCCGGAGCGGCGCGGGCCGGGCGCGGGGGACTTGCGGCGGCCGGGCGGCCGGGCCACCCACCGGTAGTTGCGGCGGGCGGGCGGGGCGTCGACGGGCGCGGGCGAGAGCAACACGCCGTGACAGCGCGGACACCAGTGCAGCGGCGTGCCCTGCACTGCCCAGCGCGCGCCGCAGCGGGCGCAGGGTTGCACCACCGGCGATCGCGTCGGCGATCGCGGAACGGAACTCACCGGACGTGTCCCCCCTTCATCTAGTAGATCTTCGCCTGTTGCTCGTCGTCGCCGGCGAGCGGACGGCCCGCCTGCTGCCAGGCGACCATGCCGCCGGATACGTGCAGGACCTCGTAGCCGATGTGCTCGAGGTACTGGGCCACCTGGATCGAGCGACCGCCCTGGCGGCAGATCACGTACACCTGGGCGTCGATATCTATTTCGTCGGTGCGCGCCGGGACGTCGACCATGGGGATGTGGATGGCGCCCGGCGCGTGGCCGAGCCGCCACTCGTCGGGTTCACGGACGTCGAGCAGGAGGGCGGGCACGCTGTCGGTCGTGCCCCACGGCTCGGCGGCGTCGAACTCCGCGGGCACGGCGTCGATCGGTACCGAGGGGATGTCGGGGCTCGTCACCCTGTCGATCCTGCCACGGGGGCGCGGCGGCGGGGGAGTTCCATTCCGGTCGAGCGGCAGGTTATCCACATAATCCACAACCTGATCCACAGGTCGAGACCTGTCCGGAATGTCCGGCCGAGCGCCCCGGTAGGTCCCCTCCACGTGCCGGAGCGTTCGGCCGGATATCTCTTTCGACGCAGCACCGGAACGATCGGTTCCCGGTGGAACCGTAAAAAACGACAACACTGCACAAAAACGAAAATCCCCGGTTCACGCAGGCACTTTCGGTAGCCTCGGACCATGGATACGAGCAGGGGGCTACTCGACACTCTGGACACCAACGGACTCAACACCGCCCTGTCCGAGGCGACCTGCCTCGGTATACAGGTCGAACCGGCAAATGCTCGGCTACGGCTCGAACTCGATGTGCTGACCTTGCCGCTCGACGGGCCACCGCCCGCCGACTGCGCGGTTTTCCTCACCCTCTCCGGCGTCAGCCGGGTCGCCGCCTCCTTCCGTCGCCAGCAGTGGGACGACCTGGAGCCGGAAATCCTGCCCGCCACCCTCGAGACGCTCGGTGACGCGGTGCGCAGCTTCGGCGGCGGCGCACTGCACGGCTGGGAGTTCTTCGACCTCGACGACAGCAGCTGGGCGCTGTGGCGGGAACTGCTCAGCTTCGACACCGTGCTCGGTGCGGGCGAGGGCGCGCACATTCTCGAGTTCTCCCAGGAGGAGGGCATCGACCCGCGCGAACTCGATATCCGCGTGTGGTTCGACCGGGTGAGCATCCAGGACTGCCACGGCCACGAGATCCCGGTCGCGGATTTCATCGCGGGCGGCATGCGGTGGTGGGAAGCGCACGACAGGTGCGATCCCCGCACCATGCGGCCGGATATCGTGCCGGCGCTGTAGCCGGGCGCAGTTCCGCGCGACGACCTATGTGCCCGGGCCGCCGATCGGGCACCGCACGCCGGTGCCGTGGTCGGGGCAGTAGCCGCCGGGGTTCTTCGCCAGATACTGCTGGTGATAGCCCTCGGCGTAGTAGAACGCGGACAGATCCGGTAGCGCGGCGATCTCGGTGGTGATGCTGCCGTACCCGGCCGCGGTCAGACATTCCTGATACGCCGCCGCGGTCTCGTGCGCGATGTCGGCCTGCCGGTCGTCGAGAGTCAGGACGGCCGAGCGGTACTGGGTGCCGCGGTCGTTGCCCTGCCGCATGCCCTGGGTCGGATCGTGGTTCTCCCAGAACCACCGCAGAATTCCCGCGTAGTCGACGACCTCGGGGTCGAACGCGACCAACACCGCCTCGGTATGCCCCGTGCGCCCCGAACACACCTCCTCGTAGGTGGCGTTGGGCGTATAGCCCCCGGCGTATCCGACGGCGGTACTGTGCACGCCGTCGTGCAGCCAGTAGCCCTGCTCCGCACCCCAGAAACAGCCCATGGCCACCACCGCGACCTCCGTGCCCGCGGGGAACGGTGGTTTCAGCGGATGCCCGTTGACGAAATGTCGCTCCGGGACGACCAGCGGCTCGGCACGGCCGGGCAACGCCTGCTCCGGCGTCACCGGCACGGCCTGCGGCAGTCGTATGCGGGCTACGAGTTCGTCGTACCACGACATGGGTTCGATGCTACGGCAGCCGTCTCGGCCCGAAGCGGGGCCTGTTTGCGCCGGTGCTGCGCGGGCACCGTCCACTTGCTGGGATTTTCGACCGGCGCCGGAATCAGGGGGGAGCGCCCCCGGTTGCAACCGAGCGGGTGTACGAATGATGGTTGGGTGCGCTCTACACACCGAGGGCACACGGCCCCGACACTGAGGAAGGGACATCGTGGCTGAGTACACGCTGCCAGATCTGAATTACGACTACAGCGCCCTGGAGCCCCACATCTCCGGGCAGATCAACGAACTGCATCACTCGAAGCACCACGCCGCCTATGTCGCGGGCGCGAACACCGCGCTCGAGAAGTTGGAGGAGGCCCGCGAGAAGGGCGACCACGGCGCGATCTTCCTGTACGAGAAGAACCTGGCCTTCCACCTGGGTGGCCACGTGAACCACTCCATCTGGTGGAAGAACCTCTCCCCCAACGGTGGCGACAAGCCGGTCGGCGAGCTGGCCGCCGCCATTGACGACCAGTTCGGTTCGTTCGACAAGTTCCGCGCGCAGTTCACCGCCGCGGCCAACGGTCTGCAGGGCTCCGGCTGGGCCGTCCTGGGTTACGACACCCTGGGCCAGAAGCTGCTGACCTTCCAGCTGTACGACCAGCAGGCCAACGTCCCGCTGGGCATCATCCCGCTGCTGCAGGTCGACATGTGGGAGCACGCCTTCTACCTGCAGTACAAGAACGTCAAGGCCGACTACGTGACCGCGTTCTGGAACGTCGTCAACTGGGAGGACGTGCAGGAGCGCTTCGCTCGCGCCGTCTCCCAGGGCAAGGGCCTCATCTTCGGCTGAGCCGACCCGCAGTGAGGTGCGAGGGCCCGCGAACCGCCGAGGTTCGCGGGCCCTCGTCGTCCCCGCACCACCACGATCCCGGCGGCCGCGGTCTCGCGGCCGTATCGACACCGCCCTCGATGTCAGGCATCTACGCAGGTCAAAACGGGGAAACCCGCCCCGTCCTGCTACGCTCCCGCCTCATGGGTAAGAGCAAGCGCAACAGTCCCAAGCCGGGGAGCAATCGGCAGGCGAAGCTGGCCGAGCGTCGGGCGGCGCAGGAGCGGGCGGCGTCGGTGGTGACACGGCCGTTCGCGGGCTTGGCCGCGGAATGCGATCTGGTGGCGCTACGGGAGTTCGTGCCGTCGGCGACCGCCACGCTGAAGCTGTCGGCGAATGTCGCCGCCGAACGTCCCGTCACGCTCGCCACCGTGCTGCCGGGTGCGGTGTCGGCGCTGGTGCGCGCCGGGGACGAGCCGACCGGGTTCGTGGGTGTGCAGGTGCAGTTCCAGTCCGGTGATCCGGCCGCGGATCTGGCGGCCGCGATTCTGTGGACGCAGTCGGCGGAGCCGGGGGAGTCGTTGGCCGCCACCAGCGCCGAGGGCGCGCCGGGGCTGGCCGAGGTGCTGGATCCGGGTGCGGCGCTGGATCTGACGGTGCACCAGGACTTCAACTGGTGGGTGCCGGCGGGGGTCACCCCGGATCCGCAGGTGGCCGCCACCATCGAGCAGGCGAATCAGGCCATCATGCCGTCGGCGCGGCTGGAGCTGGGCGGGGACGCCATCGGCGCGGCCTGGTGGGTGGACGCCGGGGAGAAGGCGCATCTGCGCTGGGTGCGCCCGGAGGACGAGGACGCCCTGATGCTGGCCCTGGCCCGGCTGCACGCGGCCGGGAACCTGCACCTGGGTGAGGGGTCGCGGTTCGCGGGGTCGTTCCGGACGCACGGCGTGCTGGTGCCGGTCTTCGATCTGGACCGCGAGCGGCACGCCAGCGAATGGGTGCCGGGGGCAACGGAATTCGGTGCGCGACTGGTCGAGGCGCTGGCGGTGGACGAACCGCTGACGAGTGCGGAACGCCGCTCGCGCGATGGTCTGCGTTCGCGTCAGGTCACCTTGCGCTGACGCGCGAGATTTCCTGGGGAATTTTTTGAAAAACCCTCATTTCTAACCTGGCTCTCGGTTAGGTTCTCATCACCCCGGAAGGTCGGGGGAGGCGAGGATCTTCTCGCCGAAGCAAGAGATGAGGAAAACCATGGACGCGATTCTCGAAATCATCACCGGTCTGCTCGGCTCCCTGAGCGCCGAGTGACCGATCTCCCTCGGGAGACAGACGGCAGGCCCGGTCCAGCGCAAGGGACCGGGCCTGCCGTACTCGGGAGTACCGCTTTACAGATGACCGCCCGCGGTGGACGGCGCGCCGGACGCGTCCGAGGGTGAACTCATCTCGCGCGCGACGAAATTCTCCAGATCGAACAGATTCGCGGCGGCCCGCTCGGCGACATTGACGAGGGTCTTCATGTGGGCGACCTCCTCGACCTGCTCCTTCAGGAACCACTGCATGAACTGTTCGCCCAGGTAGTCGCCCTCTTCCCGGGCGGTGCTGGCGAGCTGGACGATCTGCTCGGTCACCGCCTGCTCCTGGGAGAGCGCGAGCTGCAACGCTTCCTTCGCATTGGCGAACTGCGCCTTCGGGGCGTCGACGTCGGACAATTCGACGTTGATATCCCGATCGAGGAAGTACTGCACGATCATCATCGCGTGATTGCGCTCTTCGACGGCCTGCTTGTAGAAATGCTTGGCCAGCACGGGCAGATCGGCATTGTCGAACCACACCGCCATTGCGATGTACTGGTGTTCGGCGTTGAATTCGTTCCGGATCTGATCGTGCAGCAGGGCGTGGAACTTGCTGCGCTGGGACTTGGCGTGGCTGGACATAGACACGACATTAACCCTGGTCACAGCGCCTGTCATCCAAGTGCAGCCTTATTGAGGACGGCCTTATTGAGGCAAGTATTGCCTCAATAAGGAGACCCTAAATGCCTGGTGTCAGCAGCTCATCGGGAATCGGTTCGTCGGCCGCCAAAGCCTCGAAGAACTGCGACGCTCTCGTTTTGTCCCACAGCAGCACATTGCCGCTCGCGGTATCGGTGAAGCCGCCGATCGGCACCGTCGTGGCTACCGGATCGTCGCGCAGCGCCCAGCCCAGACGTGCGATATCCCACACATGCGCGCCCTGATCGACGCGCAGGGACTTCGTCACATCCCGCAGGAGCGGCCACGCTCGGAACGGATTGACGAGAGTGCTTGTCGCGGTGGCCTTCTTCAGCAGCGCCGCCATGAACATCCGCTGATTGTTCATGCGGTCGAGATCGGCCAGCGCGGTGGCGCGGCTGCGCACGAAACCCAGTGCCTGCGCACCGTTCAGCCGCTGACATCCGGCGGGCAAGTCGATTCCGGCCAGCGGATCGTCGATGGGATTCGGCAGGCACATGTCGATGCCGCCGACGGCGTCCACCACGTCGGCGAAGCCGCCGAATCCGATCTGCGCGTAATGGTCGATGTGCACGCCGGTCGCGATTTCCACGGTCTGCGTGAGCAATTGCGCGCCGCCGAAGGAGAACGCGGCATTGAGCTTCTCCCGGCCGTAGCCCGGAATGCTCACGTACGAATCGCGCGGCAGGCTCACCAGGGTCGGCCGACCGGACCGTGGAATGTGCACCAGGATGATGGTGTCGGTGCGCTCCGAACCGACCTCGCCGCCGGTCGCCAACTCCTGTTCGCGCTCCAGGGTCAGCCCGGCGCGGCTGTCGGAACCAACCAACAGCCAATTGGTTCCGGGCGTGTCGCCCACCCGATCGTCGTAATCGGTGATGGCGTCGATGCGGACCAGATTGTTCTCCACATAGAACGCCGCCGCGATGGGGAGGCTCACCAGGAGCACGAGCAGCGCCAGCAGCCAGCGACCCCAATGCCGCTTGCGTTTCGGCCGCGGCCCGCGCGGTGGTCGGGCACCGCGACCGCGGGTGGCGCGCGGTGGTGACGCGGGCGGTGGCGGGGACGCCGCACGATGGGGGACCGGGCGCTGGTTCGGTGCATGGGTGGCCGCACCCGCGTCGGGGGCGCGCCGCGACTGCCGCGGCGGGGGCTGTTTCGGCGGCGGTACCTGGGACCACGCCAGCGCGGGTTCGGGCTCGTTGCGCGGCATGCGGCGGGTGCGGTTCACGGCGGGGCCGCCGGGTGGTTCGCGCCGGTCCTCGGGCCGCGGTCCACGCGGTGCCTGCCGTCGTGCCGGTTGTTGCGGCGATGGCTGCTGCCGTGCCGGTTGTTGCCGTGCCGGTTGTGGCCGCGCCGGCTGTTGCCGTGGCGGTTGTTGCCGCGGTGCCGGACTGCCCCAGCGGGCCTCGCCGGGGTGCGGTTGCCGCGGATGTGCCGGAGACTCGCCTGCCCCGCGCGGCGGCGACTCCCGGCGCATCCGTGCATCGTGCCGAGGGTCGTCGCCGTTCATCACCTGAGACTGTACTTATTCACGCCCGAAAGCGGTTCATCTCGATGTGGTCACGTCGAGGTGGTCACGGCAGCCAGGAGACGTGTCCGCGCAGGAAGGTGTAGCCGATGTAGGCCACCGTGTCGATCAGCGCGTGCGCCAGCAGCAGCGGCCACAGCCGCCCGGTCCGCTGCCAGTAGCGGCCGAAGATCACACCCATCACCAGGTTCCCGACGCCGCCGCCGAGGCCCTGATACAGGTGATAGCTGCCCCGAAGCAAGGCCGAGGCCAGCAGCGACCGGTTCTCCGACCAGCCCAGCGCCCGCAATCGCGTGATCAGATAGGCGACCACGAGAATCTCCTCGGCCGCCGAATTCGCCCACGCCGACAGCACCAGCACCGGCAGCCGCCACCAATGCTCCAGCGAACTCGGCACGATGGTCACGCTCACCCCGAGCGCGTGCGCCATCAGATACAGCGCCAGCCCGGGGATTCCGATCACCGCCGCCAGTACCAGTCCCGGCACGATGTCGGCGCGCCAGCGCACGCGCAGCAGGCCGAGGGCGCGCGGCCCGATTCCGCTGCGCCACAGCAGGTACAGGCCCAGTGCCGCCCAGCCCAGCAGCCGGGCCACGCTCAACAGCTGGAACAGCAGGTCGATCAGCGACTGCGCGGCGCGCGGCGCGTTCAAGGCCACCGTCTGGCCCCCGACCCCGCCCGGGGACAGCGCGCTCTCCAGCAGTGACAGCGCCGCGCTCGCTCCGCTCAGCCCGAAGGTGACGACCAGGACGACGGCGATCTCGAGCCGTATCGCCCGCTGCTCCTGATCGGAGGCGGGCGCTGGCCACAGGGGTGCGGATGCGGCGGGAACCATGGGGCAAATCTATGCGCGCGACGGCGCGCGGCGTCGGCCGACAGCCGCCGCGTATGCGGTGACCCGGTGCGGAGCGCTAGTCGATGGTCCGCCGCAGCCGTGCGGCCGAGGAGCGCATGGCGCAGCCGGCGAGTGCGCGCACGGCTCGGCTGAGCGCGTCGACGTCGTCGGCGGGATGGTCGAAGGGCAGGCGGACATCGTGGTCGCGGTCGACGGCCTCGACGCGCAGCGTGATGCCGTAGCGGTCGATGGCGAGCGGGTGGATGTGCCCGCGGCGCAGGTGGGCGGGGATGCGGCGGGCCAGCTGCGCGATGACGTCGGCGTGGTCGGCCTGCATGTGCTGCAGCCAGGCCGCCTCCATCCCGCAGAAGGGGTCGGGGCGGGCGGCGCGCAGCCCGTCGCGGCACACCGATTCGGCTCCGGTGGTGTCGGCGACCACGGCGGAGTCGACCACCAGGCGCAGCAGGGTGGTGGTGTGGCCGACGTCGAGCAGGTTGGGGTGCGGGTGGTCCTCGGCGACGTGGGTGGCCAGGGCGCGCTGGGCGTGGGCGGGCACGGCGCGCACCCAGCCGCGCAGCCAGACCAGTGCGCGCACCGGTTCGCGCAGGCGCAGCGGTGCGTGGTCGGTGAGTTCGAGGACGGCGGGGGAGCCGGTGGTGCCGGAGTTGGCGGTGAGCATGGCGGCCGTGGAGGTCATGGGTACGGCGATGACGGCATCCCCGCACTGCCGGAGCAGATGTACCGCGGTGGGGATGGGGTCCAGGCCGGGCAGGGCCAGCATGGCCTGTTCGGCATGGGCGCAGGCGCTGTGCACACGTTCGGCGGTATTGGGGGCGACAGCGGCCGGTGCCGGGTGGGGCATACACACCTCCAGGATGAATTAGGTAAACCTAAGCTAAGTGACGTAGGTCGCCAATGCAAGCGCGAACTTGCTCCCGCCGGCGTGGCGACCGCTACCGTTGATCGGTGTCGCACGATTCGCCCGCTCCCGAGCCGATTCCGCTGACCCTGTCGGTACCGCCCCGCCCCGAACGCGGTCTGACCGAGGAACTGGTGCGACCGGTGCGCACCGGGCATCCGGAGATCGAGGTGCTGGACCTGACGGCCTCCGATACGGCCGTCGCCGAATTCCTGGTGCGCGTCGCCCACTCCGACTCCGGATTCGTGGCCCGCACCGACTCCGGGGAGCGTGCGGTCGGCATCGTCGCGGCAACCGTGGCCGCGCTCATGGGCGAGGACATCCCGAGCGCGCTGGCCAACCCCGACATCGCCTTCCTGACCAACCTGAAGCCGCCTGCGGTCGCGGCGCTACGCGACGTGCTGCTCGCCATCGAGACTGCCGACCGCGACGCGGTGACGGCGGCGCTCGCGGTATTGACCGGCGGAGCCGCGACCGCCTGAGCACCCGTCGGCCGTCGTGTTACGGCGGAAAACGTGCTGGTGCAAGCCGCCCGGCGGACGACCGAGCCGCTCGGGACGCGGCCTGCTGCAAGCCCCGCGACCGAGCCACCCCGACCCGGTGATGGGTGCCTTCCTCACCGCCGGTGCCGGGCCGCACCCCGACGCCGACCACTCCGGGACCCCCGAGCCGTCCGGCTACCCGAAAGCGGCTTGTCCCGACCCCGCTACCGTGGCGCGCCGGTCGCGGCTGTCCGTGTCCGATGCGACGGCCCCCGACCGGCAATCGGTGAAGTGCGGGCGCGTACGCAAGTAATCTCGTTATCGTGCCGCGTATCGCCTACTTCGGGCCGTCGGGAACCTTCACCGAGATGGCCCTCGCGAAACTCGAGTCCGCCGGAACCTTCGACGGGCCGGTCGAGCGCGTCCCCGCGTCCAGCCAAGGGGCGGCCATCGAACTCGTCCGGGCCGGTGACGTGGTGGCGGCGGTGGTGCCCATCGAGAGTTCCGTGGAGGGGTCGATCGCGCCGACCCTGGACGCGCTCGCGGTCGGGCCGCGCCTGCAGATCATCGCCGAGACCGAACTCGACGTGGCCTTCACGATCCTGGGCCGCCCGGGAATCGAGCTGGCGCAGGTGCGCACCATCGCGGCCTATCCGGTGGCGGCGGCACAGGTGCGGATGTGGCTGGCGCACCGGATGCCGGACGCACGGCCCTACACCTCCGCCTCGAATGCCGCGGCCGCCGAGGATGTCGCGAACGGGCACGCCGACGCGGCCGTGTCCACCGCCTTGGCGGGGGAGCGGCTCGGCCTGGCGGTGCTCGCCGACGGCGTGGCCGACCACGATCAGGCCGTCACCCGCTTCGTGCTGGTGAGCCGCCCACAGGCCGCGCCGCGCCGGACCGGCGCGGACCGCACCTCCATCGTGCTGGAGCTGGCCAACAAGCCGGGTTCGCTCATGCGCGCGTTCGCCGAATTCGCCACGCGGGGCATCGACCTCACGCGCATCGAATCCCGGCCCACCCGTACCGGTATGGGCACCTACCGGTTCTACCTGGACTGCGTCGGACATATCGACGACACCGCGGTCGCCGAGGCGCTCAAGGCGCTGCACCGCACCGCCGCTCGGATCCGCTACCTCGGTTCCTGGCCCGCGACCTCGGCGACCGGCGCACCGCCGCCGCCGGACGAACCCGCTGCGGCCTGGCTTGCCGATCTGAAGAAGGGGGTGGCGGACCTGTGACGGGCAAACTCATCCTGGTGCGGCACGGGGAGACCGAGGGCAATGTCGCCAAGATCCTCGACACCAAGGTGCCGGGCCTACCGCTCACCGAACGCGGTGTGGCGCAGGCGAAGACATTCGGTTCCACACTGACGGTGCCGCCGCGGCGACTGTTCTCCTCGGAGGCGTTGCGCGCCCGCCAGACCGGCGGCTACATCGAGGAGGCCACCGGCGTCGGCCTGGAGGTGCTGGCCGATCTGCAGGAGGTGCAGCTCGGTGAGCTGGAAGGCTCGAATTCGACCGCCGCGCACCTGATCTTCCAGGGCATCTACCACAAGTGGCATGCCGGGGACCTGTCCGCCCGCGTCCCCGGCGGCGAATCCGGCCACGACGTGCTCTCCCGCTACGTCCCCACCCTGGAACAGCTACGCGCGGAATACCTCACGAGTGCCGATTCCACCGATATCGTGGTGGTCAGCCACGGCGCCGCCATGCGCCTGGTCTCCCGCGAACTCACGGGAATCCCAAGGCTTTTCGCGGCCAACAATCACCTCGACAACACCGAGACCATCGAACTGCTGCCGACCCCCGACGGCGGCTGGACCTGCACCCGCTGGGGCCGCTACACGCCACCGTTCGGCGAGAATACTTCCCCGACCGGCGACGACCCGATGGGCTGACCGGCGCACCGAATCGGAGAATTAGCCGCGCCGATCGACGCACCGACTTCCAGACGGCCCGGGGCACCGCCCCACGCCCAACCGGCGGTCGGCTGCGGCGTCGCAACGGCGCGGAACACGATCGCGGGCACGCGACACGCCAGGATTTGGAAAGCGTGGCAGCTCGTCCACGATCCATCCACTGCGGTGCCGACGGCGGGAGTGGTATGTCGTGTTCTCGGCACGGCCTCCGGCGCGGCGCGGATGCGGGTCGGTACCGTCGCACTACGCCGGTCCCGTTGACTGATGCGCGGGTGTACTTCGGCAGGGTCGTCGCCCTGCCGTTCACGGGGCAGCGGTGGGCCGGAACTCCTGGCGCAGTGGCAGATCCGCCATGAGGTGCTGTAGTGCGGCGCGGAAGCGGGCCGGGGTGCCGGTGCTGAGGGCGGTCCACCGGACGCCGTCGTCGGCGGGGCTGGTGGTGGCGAGGAAGCGGCCGTGCCGGGTGTTGAAGACGGCCATGTGGTCGGGAGCGATATCGCGGGTGCCGTCGCCGTGGACGACCGCGACGATCTCGGCGTACGAGTGCACCTGCACCAGCGCCGCGGCGAGGGTGGCGGCGTCACGGGGTGGATCACCCACGCGGGCAAGGCGTTCGGCCGTGGCGGCGGCGTCGCCGGTGTCGTCGAAGATGGGGACGAGGTCCGCGGTGGGCGCGTTCGTCCCCGCCAGCTCCAGGGGTTCGGCGGGGCCGAGGGCGGCCATGATGGTGCCGGGCAGGTCGTGGCCGGCCTGGTCGATGACATAGGAGGCGGGGGCGCGCAGGACGATCACCTCGATCTCGTCGCCCTTGGCGAGGCAAAGGCGATGGATCGACGCGCCCACATACCAGCGCACCGCCACCTCCCAGTGCGGCCGGTTCAGCACTCGAAGCCGTTCGGCCAGTTCGGGATGCACCTCGCCATCGACGAGCAGGTCGCGGTCGGCCAGACCGGCTGCGGCCACCGCCATGGCGCGGTCGTGTGCGGCGGCGGTGTCGTAGCGGCCCACGGCGTCCAACACCACCGGCATGTCGTCGAGCGCCAAGATCTCCAGCAGGCACTGCATCTCGTCCAGCGACAGGGTGACCGCCCCCAGCAGGGATGGTCCGCGGCCCGCGCCGAGCACGGTCACTCGGCGGGCTCCGGCGTGGCTCCGATGACGGCGGGCGCGATCACCCGGCCGTCGGCGAAATGATCGGCCGAGCGCCCGTAGCCGCCCTCCCGGGTCCGCTCCTCGTCGTCGCGGGCCTGGCCGCCGGACAGCGGACCACCGGTGGTGTTCGAGCGCACGGGCGCGGCGGCCTCCGTGCGGGCGGCGGCGGCCGTTTCGCCGCCGGACACGGCAGCGGTCGGCGCACCCGCGCCGAATCCGGTTCCCGCGCCCCAACCCTCCGGCACGCGCAGGCTGCCCGCGCCATTGCCGATGCTCACGGTGCCGCCGCCCCCGCCGAAGGACACCGCGTGCGTCGCCGCGGCCATACCGCCGATGCCGACCGCGGCGGCGGCACCGGCACCGGACGGCACCGGCATCGCGCCCACGCCGTTCCCGGACTGCATCACAGTGCCCACGGCGGAGATCGCCGTACCCGCCACATTGCCCGCCGTGCTAACGCCGGTGGTCGCCACGCTCCCGGCGAACTGCGCGGCCTGCGAGACCGCGCTCATCACCCCGGGATTGTTGGCGAGCGCGGCCGCCGCGGCCAGTGCGGTCTGCACCGGATTGCCGCTGTCGCCGAACGACTGCGCGGCGGCGGCCGGATCGGCCGACCCAGCGCCCATGGCGATGGGCGGCGGCATCAGGAATTCACCGGGCGTGGTGACGATGGCGGTGGTGGCGGCCTCGTAGGTCTCCATGACCAGCGCGGCCCGGATGTCCAGGGCCAGCTTGGCGGCCTCGGCGGCCTGCGCGCTGCCGTTGAGCGCGCCGCCGGTGGAGTGGGCGGCGATCCGCGCCGCCTCCACGGCCGCGATCTCCGGCAGGCTCGGCATGGCGATGGACGCCACGGTGTACGCGGTGGCGTTGGCGGCGGTCTTGGCGGCCAGGGTCGCGGCCATCACGCCCTGCTGTTCGGCCCACACCGTGAATCCGCCGAGCCGTCCCAGCACATTGAGTCCGTTGATGCCCTGCAATCCGACGCCGATCTCGGCCATCACGCGGGCCACGGTGGTGGTGGCGTCCACCCAGGCGGCGGTGATGGCGCTCCACGAGGTGGAGGCGGCGGCGATCGGGATGGCGTGCGCGCCCGCGTTGAGCGTGACCGAGTTGACCTCGGCCATGCGCGGCAGCCAGAACACTCCGGTGATACCCAGCGTCATCGGTCCCCCTACACGGGTATCGAGGCTATGCCGACCGCGCGGATGGCGTCCTGCGCGAGGTACTGGGCCAGTTGCGCGCGTAGCGTCGCGGCGGCGTGGTGCAGTTCCAGCACACCCTGCGCGATCGCGCGGTCATGGCTCAGCGCGGCGTGGTTGAAGTGTCCGGCCGCGAGCAGCG
The DNA here is from genome assembly GCF_030766805.1 of Nocardia sp. CC213A. Classification (NCBI taxonomy): domain Bacteria; kingdom Bacillati; phylum Actinomycetota; class Actinomycetes; order Mycobacteriales; family Nocardiaceae; genus Nocardia; species Nocardia sp. CC213A. The sequence goes on along the minus strand of NZ_JASFXA010000009.1, from coordinate 28,824 downwards.
ACACCTCTTCGGTGCCGGACGGTAGGACGTGGGTGGTCGGTCCGGCCGCCGTGGCGACCGCCGCCAGCCGCTCGGCCAGCAGATCGAGTTCGGCGGCTGCCGCGAGGACGACCTCCGGCTGCACCAGGACGTGGCCAACCATGCTCGAGCGCTCCTTCCGCCAGCTGCCCCCGGAGACCCGACGGCCCCCTACGAGAGATTGGACGCACCGCGGGCGCTATCGGTTCCAGCAAATCTGGAGCACACCTACGGCGTCAGCCCCATCCCAGCTGATGAAGGCGGTCGTCGTCAATCCCGAAATAGTGCGCTATCTCGTGAATCACTGTGATCGCCACCTCCTCCACCACCTCTTCTTCGGTGTGGCACATGTCCAGGATGGCCTCGCGGTAGATGGTGATGGTGTCCGGCAATGCGCCGCCGTAGTGGCTGAAGTCCCGATCGGTGAGGGCTATCCCGTGGTACAGCCCGAGCAGATGCGGATCCTCGGCGCTGCGGGGTTCGATGAGAATCACCACATTGTCGATGGCCTTGGCCAGTTCGGGCGGAATCAGGTCGAGGGCGTCGCCGACGAGCTCCTCGAAACGATCGTCGGACATGGTCACCGGCATGCGCTACCCGATCACCGCGGTGGCGGCAGGTTCGGCGGGGCCGCGCCGGGCAGCGGCGGCGGGGTGTAACGGCCGTTGTTCGGCGGCGGCACGGGGGCCTGTCCGTCGATGAGGATGTCGCCGCGCGCCGAACCGGTGATGGCCGCGAAACCCTGATCCGAGCCCTTGCCGAGCATGCAGTTCAGGCTGCGGCTGCCGGCCAGCCAGCTGCGTGTGTCGAGGAAGTCCCAGAACAGCGTGAGGGTCTTGTTGCGCAGCGCTTCGGGGGAGCCGAGGTACGCGGTGGAGTCGGTGGCGCATCGCTCCTCCATGTACTTGTCCTGATCCTCCGCGGCGGGGGGTCCGTCGGTGAAGTGGGCGCCGAGGTCGACGGTGGAGACGATCTCGAAGGCGTGCGGCTGGGTGCAGTCCACCTGGTCGGTGGGCAGATTCCGGTTGATGCCGACGCAGGCGCCGACCTCGTAGACCTTGGACTGATCGCGTTCCCGGATGCTGCCGGCGGTGGCGTACGCGGCCGAGCCCGTGCTCGACGCGACCTGCAGCCCACAGCGCAGGGTGCGTTCACCCGCCGTCCAGCCCGGTTCGCCGGGATTGATCAGGCCGACGACGAACTTGCCGCGCGGATCGAACTTGCCGCCGAGATAGCGCTGCGCGGCGCTGACGCAGTGCTCGTCGCGCAGTTCGGTGAAGCGCAGCGAATCCGGGAAGCGGGATCCGGCCCCGAATTCGCGTCCCGGGTACTTGCTCAGGTCGATGTCCGCCGTCACCTCGAACAGGTGCTTGCTGGCGCAATCCACTTTCTGCAGGTCGCTGGCGTCGGCCTTGCTCCAGGTCAGGCAGTCGCCGGTCTTGGCGGTCCCGAAGGCCGCGCCCGCCACCGCCCCGGTCGGCTGCGGTCCGGACGGGCTGTGCGCCTCCACCTTCCCGTGGTCGAATCCGCTGACGAACAGCGTCACCAGCGCGGCCACCATCGCCCCGACCGCGACCGCCAGCAGCCCCCACCGCAGCGTCGGCGCGGACAGCGGTCCCCGGTCGACGACAGCGCGCATCGGACCGAGCACCTTGTCGCGGGCGCTCGGCTTCCTGCGCACGGGCGGCGCGGGCCGCTTGGGTTCCGGGGGCACGTATGCGGGCATCGCGCTCCATCATGGCAGCGCCGGCCCACCCTTCGCCACGTGCTGTGCTGTGCTGTGCCGCCTCTCCGGGACTTCGGCGCGCGGCTGAGGTGCCGTTGGCTGTCGTGTACGCGTGCCGACGGCCGGGGTGCCGAGCCGATTTCGGGCGTACCCGGGGAGTTATCCGGACCATGCGAGATCAGTTGTCACGTGTGGTGAGGTGCGAGCAGGGTGCCTTTTCCGAGATGCGCGATCGGCGAACCTCTGCGCGAAAGCCGAGCCCGATTTCAGGCACTCGGGTGCCCGCGCCCTGAGGTCGGTCGCCACGCCGGATTCCTACTGCGCACCGCGCGCTACCGACAGGGTGCGCTATCGCGTGATCAGGTCGGCCGCTTTCTCGCCGATGAGGACCGCTGGGGCGTGGGTGTGGCCGCGGATGATGATCGGCATGACGGAGGTGTCGGCGATGCGGAGGCCCTGGAGGCCGCGGACGCGGAGTTCGGGGTCGACGACGCCGGTGTCGTCGGCGCTCATGCGGCAGGTGCCGACCGGGTGATAGAGGGTGTGGGAGTGGTCCTCGAGGCAGCGGCGCAGGATCTCGTCGGTGGGGGTGTCGGCGGGGACGTCGGGTTGCATGAGGTCCCCGATGTGCTGTTTCAGCGCGGGCATGTGCGCGAGGTCGACGCACGTGCGCAGTCCGGCGAGCAGGGCGGCGCGGTCGAGCCCCTCGGGGTCGGTGCAGTAGCGGGGGTCGATACGGGGCGCGGTGAACGGGTCGGCGGAGTCGAGGGTGATGGTTCCGCTGCTGGCGGGCCGCAGTAGGATCGCGCCGAGGGTGATGGCGTGCCCGACGGGATCGAGCAGGCCCTCCCCGACATAGGGGGCGGGACCGAAGATGAGTTCCAGGTCGGGCAGCTCGAGTTCGTCGCGGCTGCGCACGAAGCCGTACGCCTCGCCCACATTGGAGGTGAGCATCCCGCGCCGCCGCAGCAGATAGTTCACCAGCTCCGGAATGCGTTCGGCGGTGAACAGACTTCCCGCGCGGGTGCGGTAGACGATGGGCGCGACCAGATGGTCCCGCAGATTCCGTCCCACTTCGGGGCTGTGGTGCACCACCGGAATCCCCAAGCCGGACAGCTGTTCCCGATCGCCCACCCCCGACAGCATGAGCAGCTGCGGGGTGTTGATCGCGCCGCCGCTCAGGATCACCTCACGCCGCGCGTGCAGCCGATGCGTCTGCCCGTCGCGCCGGTATTCGACGCCGACGGCCCGCTCATTCTCGAACAGGATGCGGGTGACGTGTGCGTCGGTGCGTACCTCGAGGCCGCGCCGCCGCCGCAGCGCGGGCCGCAGGTAGGCGTCGGCGGTGCTCCACCGCGCGCCCCGCTTCTGCGTCACCATGGTTTCGGAGAATCCTTGTGGCACAGCGGCATTGGCTCGCTCGACGGCGTACCCCGCCTCGGTCGCGGCCACCAGGAAGTCGCGGGTGAGCGGGCGCGGGCTGCGCTGCCTGGAGATGTGCAGCGGCCCGTCGCCGCCCTCCTCGTCGCCGCTCGCGCCCTCCACGCGCTCCATGCGCCGGAAATACGGCAGCACCTCCTGGAACGACCAGGTGGGCCCGGCCGCGCGCGCCCAGTCGTCGTAGTCGGCGGCGAACCCGCGCACCCACATCATGGCGTTCATGGCGGAGGAGCCGCCGAGCATCTTGCCGCGCGGCCAGTAGACTCGCCGCCCGCCGAGCGCGGCCTGCGGCTCGGTGTGGTAGTTCCAGTCGTTGGCCCCCTGGAACAGCTTGGAGAATCCGGCCGGAATCCGAATGAACTTGTCCTTGTCGGCCGACCCCGCCTCCAACACCACCACCCTGGCCCCGGCCCGCTCACTCGAGCGCGCCGCCACCGCGGCCCCCGCCGACCCGGCTCCAACAACGATGAAATCCACAGTGTCCTGCACGGATTCGGGCATGGGTGACTCCTCGCTGACGCAGCACCGACAGATCGTGTGCACCCAACTATGCGAGACACCGGCAAACCCGACACCTGATTTCGCAAGGTTCGGGGTAACTCCCCGGGTACGCCCGAAATCGGTTCGGCACCCGACCGGCGGCACGCGTGCACGACGGTCGACGGCACTACGCCGTGCGCTGAAGTCCCGGGGAGGCGGCGCAGCATCAGGTGGACCCCGCCCTTTACGCTCTACCTATGATCGACCTTCGATTCCTGCGGGAGAATCCCGATGTCGTCCGCGCCTCGCAGCGGGCGCGCGGTGAGGACCCGGCCCTGGTGGATGCCCTGCTGGCGGCCGACGCGGCCCGGCGTGCCGCAGTCGCCGCCGCGGACGGTCTGCGCGCCGAGCAGAAGGCGCTGGGCAAGAAGGTCGGCAAGGCGTCTCCGGACGAGCGTCCCGCGCTGCTGGCGCACGGGCAGGAGCTCTCGGCGAAGGTGAAGGAGGCGGAGGCGGCCGAGCACGCCGCCGACGCCGAACTCGACGCCGCGCAGCGGGCACTGTCGAATGTGGTGCAGGAGGGCGCGCCCGCGGGCGGCGAGGACGATTACCTCGTGCTCGACACCATCGGCACCCCGCGCGAGTTCGATTTCGAGGTGAAAGACCACCTGGCACTCGGCGAGGCGCTGGGCCTGATCGACATGGAGCGCGGCGCGAAGGTGTCGGGCGCGCGCTTCTACTTCCTCACCGGCTACGGTGCCCTGTTGCAGCTCGGCCTGCTCCAGCTGGCCGCGCAGCGAGCCACCGCCAACGGTTTCAGCATGATGATCCCGCCGGTGCTGGTGCGCCCGGAGGTCATGGCTGGCACCGGTTTCCTGGGCCAGCACGCCGCCGAGGTCTACCACCTCGAGGAGGACGACCTGTACCTGGTCGGCACCTCGGAGGTGCCGCTCGCCGGGTACCACCAGGGCGAGATCCTGGATCTGAGCGCGGGCCCGAAGCGCTACGCGGGATGGTCGTCGTGCTTCCGCCGGGAGGCGGGCAGCTACGGCAAGGACACCCGTGGCATCATCCGCGTGCACCAGTTCGACAAGGTGGAGATGTTCGTCTACGCCAAGCCGGAGGACGCGGACGCCGAGCACAAGCGGCTGCTGGCGTGGGAGCAGGAAATGCTGGCCGCCATCGAGGTGCCGTATCGTGTGATCGATGTGGCGGCCGGTGATCTAGGCAGCTCGGCCGCGCGTAAATACGACTGCGAGGCGTGGGTGCCGAGCCAGGGTACGTATCGCGAACTCACCTCGACCTCGAATTGCACCACGTTCCAGGCGCGGCGGCTGAATGTGCGTTATCGCGACGAGAACAACAAGCCGCAGATCGCCGCCACGTTGAACGGCACCCTGGCGACCACGCGCTGGATCGTCGCGATTCTGGAGAATCATCAGCAGGCCGATGGTTCGGTTCGGGTTCCCGCCGCGCTGGTCCCGTTCGTCGGAACCGAGGTGCTGACGCCGTCGCGCTGATTCGCCGAACCCGCACGGTAACCACCGGTTCGCGCATCCGCGTGTCGATTCGGCCGGTTGTGTCTACTACAGGTCACGAGTGTGTCTAGGCTATGCATCGTGCGAGGAATCGGGTCTCGCGGCGATACCCGAACGCGGGTGCGGACCGCATCGGCGCTGGCGACAGCGATGGTCATGGCTCGGACCACCGGGGCGTTCTACGTCATGGGCGGGGTCCTGGGTCTGATGATCACTGCCATCGCTCCCGGTGATGAGGGCAATCGGCCGCTGGTGGGCAGTGCGGCGTTCATGGCGCTGCTGCTCGGAATCAGTCTGCTCATCTGGGGTCCGCGGATGCCGCATTCCGCGCATCACGTGTATGTGGGTGTGGCGACGGTGTTGGTGACCATTGCGGTGCACTGGTTTCCGAATACCGTCGGCGCGATCACCTTGGCGGCGTTCTATGTCTTCGTCGCCTGCGATGCCGCCATATTCTTCAGCTGGCGCTGGCTGGCCGCGCATCTGACCTTCGCGGTGCTGTGCTGTCTGTGGGTGGTGCCCTCGCGCGGATTGCCGTGGTGGTCGGGTTTCATTCCGGCCGGAATCACGGTGGGTATCGGCATTGTGGTCGGCATTCTCACCCGCATGGCCGCCGACGCGGATATCGATGTGCTGACGGGTCTGCTGAATCGGCGCGGATTCGACCGCGCCCTGAATGTGGCCATCGCGCAGGCGGGTCGGACCGGTCAGGGGCTGGCGCTGGTGCTGGTGGATCTCGACCGCTTCCAGAAGATCAACGACCATCTCGGGCATCGCGCCGGCGACGCCGTGCTGCAACGCGTGGGTGACACCTGGTCCAAGCTGCTGGCCCCCGATCAGCGGTTGGCCCGCTACGGCGGTGACGCGTTCGCGCTGCTGCTGCCGAACACCACCGAGCAGGCCGCGATCCTGCTCACCGAGCAGCTGCGCGCGGCGGTGACCACCGGCTGTTCGGCGGGCGTCACCTCCTGGCAGCCGGGCGAATCCGGGTCGCTGCTGGTGAGCCGCGCGGATGTGGGCCTGTACCGGGCCAAGCAGGCGGGCCGCAATCGCACGGTGCTGGAGTCGTCGCGGCAGCTGCCGCTGGCGGTGGAGCTGCGCGAGGCCATCGACCGCGGCGCGCTGGACGTGCAGTACCAGCCGATCGTCACCCTGGGCGAGGGCGGCGCGAAAGCCGTTGGCGTGGAAGCGCTGCTGCGCTGGTCGTCGCATGCGCAGCCGGAGGTCACCACCGAGGGCCTGATCCGGGTGGCGGAGGAGTACGACCTCATCTCCGATCTGGACGAGCTGGTGCTGCGCCGGGCGTGCGCGGACGCGGCACGGTTGCAGGAGACCTTCGCACAGCTGGATCTCACGCTGAACGTGAATGTGAGCGGTCTGGAATTGGCGCAGGGCGAGTACGCGGAGCGAGTGTCGGGCATTCTCGCCGATACCGGTTGGCCCGCCGAGCAATTGGTGCTCGAGGTGACCGAGAGCGAATTGGCCGCCGAATCCGAGACGGCCATCGCGAATCTGCACGCCTTGCGCGATCGCGGCGTGCGGATCGCCATCGACGATTTCGGCACCGGCTATTCGTCGCTGAGCCGCCTGGCCACGCTGCCCAGCGACATTCTCAAGGTGGACCAGTCCTTCGTGGCCGCCATTCGCTCCGATTCGCCCGCGCCGCCGCTGCTGGGCGTGATCGCGGCGCTGAGCAAGTCGCTGGATCTCCAGGTGATCGCCGAGGGTGTGGAGACCGAATATCAGGCGGCGGTGCTGACCGAGCTCGGTTTCGCGTTGGCGCAGGGGTATCACTACAGCGATTCGCAGCCGGTCGCCGAACTCATCAATGACCTGAACGAACGCAGCGGGTTGGTGGGCGCGGGCGTGGAGCCCGGCAACGGCTGGGTTCCGGTCGATAATCCGCTTGACGAAGGCGTGGGTGGCGGGCAACGCTGAGCGCATGCGTTTGCTCGTCTATGCCTGTTGAGTTGTCGGCTCAGCGCGTACCGGTGGCCCGGGTTCCGGACTCGCGGTGCGCGCGGTGTTGTTCCGCGGCTCCGCCGATCTCATTCCGCTCTATGCGCTCTACGCCCTGATCTTCGCTGATCACGGGCTGTCCACCGCGCAGATCTCCGGGCTGCTGGCCATCTGGTCGGCGACCGCCTTCCTGCTGGAGGTGCCCTCGGGCGCGTGGGCGGACACGGTGTCGCGCCGGGGTCTGCTGCTCGTCGGCGGTGTGCTGCTGGTGGCCGGTTTCGGCACGTGGACGCTGTTCCCCTCGTATCTCGGCTTCGCCCTGGGCTTCGTGCTGTGGGGCACCGCGGGCGCGCTGCAGTCGGGAACCTTCGAGGCCCTCGTCTACGACGAACTCGCCGCCCGCGGCGAGACCGCCGACTACGCCCGCATCATGGGCTACACCCGCGCCGCCTCCGAGGCCGCCGCCCTGCTGGGCATCCTGGCCGCCGCCCCGCTCTACGCCTGGGGCGGCTACGCCCTGGTCGGCTGGGCCAGCGTCGCCATCGCGGCCGTGCACACCGTCCTGGCCCTCACCCTCCCCGCCGCCCCGAGAACCGTCACCACCGAGGCGGCCCAGGAGTTGGCGGACGCGGACGAACCCGCCCCACCGCACCCGCACGCCGGCGACTCCGGCAGCGCGCCGCACCACCGCATGCAGTCCGTGGCCGGGACGGTCGCGGACTCCACTGCCGGGACGGCCGGGGACTCCACTGCCGGGACGGTCGCGGAATCCACTGCCGGGACGGCCGGAATCTCCGATGCCGGGAAGCTCTCGGCCGCACCCGGATCGGTCCTCGGCCGCTACGTATTCATGCTCCGCGCCGGTCTGGGCGAGGCGGTGCGGATCCGGCCGGTGCGTCACGCGCTGTTCCTGGGCGCGCTGCTCTACGGCATGACCGCGTTCGACGAGTACTTCGCCCTGCTCGCCGACGATGCGGGCGTACCCCCGTGGGCCACGGCGCTACTGGTCGGCCTCACGGTGACCGGCGCTCTCCTCGGTTCCACCCTCGCGGGTCGCACCGAGGCCATGCGTGCCCGCACCATGGCCACCGCCTTGGCGGTCGGGGGTGTCCTGTTCATCGGCGGCGCGCTGCTGCCGGGTGCGGCCGCGCACCGACCCGAGGCCGTATACCCGCTGACCATCGCGGGTTTCACCGCCATCGGCATCGCGTACGGCATCGTCTACAACGCGGGCGTGGTGGCGGCCGCTCGCCTCCAGGACGCCATCGAGGGTCCGGCCCGAGCGACGGTGACCTCGGTCTCGGGCCTGCTGGAGGAGGTCTTCTCGCTGGCCGTCTTCGGCTTCGTGGCCCTGGCCTCCAGCCGGCTCCCGATCCCGCCCACCGTCGCCCTGCTCGGTGTCCCGATCCTTGTCACCGCGCTACTCGTCCCCGCCTGGCTCCCCCCGCGCGGATCAGATCACTGAGGGACGGCTCAGGCTCGACCAGAGGGTTTGGCCCTGCGCCGCGAAGCGCCGGGCCAGTTCCCGCCGAGCCTCGTCGTCGCCCATCCGGTTGTCGACACAGAACCGGCCCTCGGCTGCGGTCAGAAGTTTCACATTGACCAGCCGAATCGGGGACAGTGGCCCGGCGACCCCGGTGGGTACCTCCCGGTCCACCAGACCGAGCATGACGACAATGGCCCCGTTGTCGTCGAGGTAGGTATCCGCCGCCTCGTCGGGCAGTTGCGCATCGGAGAGTTCGGTGGTGATGACGCCATAGCGCTCCAGCATCTGCGGCACCTGGAACCCGTACTGCGCCACCACATTCGACACGGTCATCACCATCTGCCCGAGCCAGGATTTCGCCACGGCCATGGTGCCGCTGCTGGTGGGCAGGTCGGGTGAGATGCCGAATACCTCGACCTCGTAGCCATTCGTCGGTTCGGCATCGTCCCAGGTCGTGGGGTCGGCGAGTCCGCTGCTGGCCACCAACAGCGCATCCTCGCGCCGGGCGATGGCATGCGCCTGGCGCAGTGCGGGCCAGCGCGGCCCGCCCAGGAACGCGGGATTTATCAGATGCCCGATCACGTCGTCATCGAGCCGCCCCCAGGAGTTCCATGCATCCGATAGCGCATTCCAGGTCGCGGCGTCATGAATCTCGGTCGAATCAGCTTCGCTCACCGGGCAACTGTAGACACCGAACGCGACGAACGCGACATCGTCGGGATGGGCTGTTCCACTGTCGGACACTGGAATTCAGCTCTCGGCTGCGGTCGGAGTCTCGGCGATTCGGCCCTGGGGCGGTGGCCGGGTGAGCGGTCTCGGGCCGGACGGGCACAATCGGGCGAATGGCGATGCGGCGGCGGATCGGGTTGGTGTTCGGGGGTTGTATCGGCGCGGCGGTGGCGGGGCAGGCGCGGATCAATGGGGAGTTGGGGGAGCGGTTGGGGGATGGGGTCGCCGCCGCGGTGATCAGTTTCGGGACCGGGCTGGTGGTGCTCGGGGTGGCGTTCGCGGTGAGCGGTCGGCTGCGGGCGGGGGTCGGGGAGGTGCGGCGGGCGCTGGTGAGCGGCGGGCTGCGGTGGTGGCAGTTGCTGGGCGGTCTGTGCGGGGCGTTCTTCGTCGCCTGCCAGGGGCTCACGGTGGCCGCCATCGGGGTCACGGCCTTCACGGTGGCCGTGGTGGCGGGGCAGTTGGTGAGCAGCCTGGCGGTGGACCGCTTCGGTATCGGCCCCGCCGGGCGGACGCCGGTGACCGCAATGCGGGCCGGGGGCGCGGGACTGGCGTTGGCCGCGGTACTGCTGTCGGTGGCGGGGCGCGACGGCGGCAGCGACGGCGCGCTGTCGGTGCCGGAATCCCTGCGCGGCGGCCCGCATCTGCTGTTGATAGCGCTGCCGCTGCTGGCGGGTTTCGGCGTGGCGTGGCAGCAGGCGGTGAACGGTCGGGTCGGTGCGGTGGGCGGACCGCCGACGGCGACACTCGCGAATTTCCTGACCGGCACCGCCGGACTGGTCCTCGTCGAAGCGGTGCTGCTGGCCGGAACGGGTTGGCCCGCCGGGTTTCCCACCGAGCCGTGGCTCTACGTCGGCGGCGTGATCGGCGTCGCCTTCATCGCGCTGGCCGTGCTGGTGGTGCGCTGGATCGGCGTGCTCCTGCTCGGCCTCACCTCGGTGGCCGGACAGCTGCTCATGTCCCTGGTCCTCGACGTCGCGGTCCCCACCGGCCCCGGCTTCTCCGGTCTCGCGGTGCTGGGCTGCGTCGTCACCTTCGCCGCCGTGGCCCTGGCCGCGCGCACCCGCCCCGCGACGGACCGATAGCGCCATCGATTCCCTTGCGCGGCAACGATCGCGGGATTCCGGCTGCCCCGAGGCGGCGGGTATGTCATGGTGCGGTGATGGTGGTCGACTACGGGGTGTGGGTGTCACGGCTGCTGCTCGCAACGGTGTTCGGGCTGTCGGCGTGGGGGAAGTTCGCCGACCTGGCCGGTACGCGAAAAGCAGTGCACGAGTTCGGGATCGGCCTGCGTTGGGTGTCGCTGGCGGCGTGGGCGCTGCCGGTGGTGGAGGCGGTGATCGCGGTCGCGGCACTGCCGCCGCGGTCGGCGGTCGGCGCTGCGGTGGCGGCGGGCGGGCTGCTCGTGGTGTTCACGGTGGCGGTGGTGCGCCTGCTGCGTGCGGGGCAGCATCCCGCGTGTTCGTGTTTCGGTGCGGCGAGTTCGGTCCCGATCGGACGGGCGACGGTGGTGCGCAATGGTGTGCTGATCGCCCTCGCGGTGCTGGTGGCGGTCGGTGCGCTCGCGGTGCCGGAGGTGCCGGGCAGCCTGCCCGCGGATCATGCCGTCGGCATGGCGGTGGTCGCGGTGCTGCTCGCCCTGTTCCTGCTGATCCAGGGCGAGTTGCGGGTGGTGCGGCGGCGGCTGGACGAGCAGGCGCTGTCCACCCTGGGGGCGGAGGGCCTGCCGGTCGGTGCGGTCGCGCCGGAGTTCGAGCTGCTCACTCCCGAGGGTGACCGGTCGGGCCTGTCGGACCTGCTGCGCGCGGGCCGTCACCTGCTGCTGGTGTTCGTGCACCCGCACTGCGAGATGTGCGCGGCACTGGCTCGGGAGCTGCCGCGCTGGCATCGCCGAACGGCGGCGGAGTTGAGCATCGTGGTGGTCGGCAACGGCGACCCCGCCGAGCACGAGAAATGGGCCGAGGTCCAGGGGGTGGGTGATATCCCGGTGCTGGTCCAGCAGGGCAATGAGGCGGCCTTGCGCTATCGGGTGCGCGGAACGCCCTCCGCGGTGCTCATCGGAGCGGACGGCCGGATCGCCGCACCGGTCGCCCGCGGAGCGACCGCGATCCGGGAGCTCGTAGTTCAGAGCGGTCGGTATCGTAAATCTTCTGTCGCACAGTCGATTTCACCGTGACACCCGTTTCCGGGGCTTACCATCGAAGGGCAGGTTCCATCCACCCGTACGCGGCAGCGAGGGGAATATCATGGCGGACTTCGCATTCACCGATTACTCCGGCAAGGAATTCGTCATCCGATTGACGAACGAGCAGCGCATCGAGGAGGCTCGCCGGATACTCTCCGGTGAGGAACAAATGTCCACCCACGTCATGGGTCGGATACGCAAACAAACCGCCGACTACAACCCCGGCTGGAACTTCCACCTCGACCCGGACACCATCAGCTTCTTCACCATGGCCATCGAGGTCTGCGATGCCAGCATCACCTATGTCGAAGACCACCTGGATGAGGCGTGCGGGGCGTTCCTCCCCGGATGCTTCTGGTGTCCCTGGTCCTCCAGGCTGACCCGCGAACTCGCCTAAGCGGCCGCTCCGGCCGGTGTCCCACACCGGCCGGAGTCGCGACCCGAGGCATTCCGTGGATTTGGATGTCTCGCGGATTCAGAGTTTCCGTGAGCGGAGTTCGTGGCCCTTGGAGGTTTTGCAGCGGCCGCTCTCCAGATCCCATTGCCAGCCGTGCAGGTTGCAGGTCAGGGTGTTGCCTTCGACTACGCCGAATTTCGACAGGTCGGCTTTCAGGTGGGGGCAGCGGCGCTGTACTTCCCAGCCGTCGAGTTCGGTGGAGGCGGAGTCGTCGTGCGCTTCGGCGAACCAGCCGTCGGCGTAGGCGATGCGCTCATCGGTGAGGCATTTGAAGAAGGTGTAGAGGAATTCGTTGTAGCCGCCGATGCGCCAGGTGGTGAAGCGCGTCGACAGGAAGATGGTGTTCACCCAGTCGGGTTCGTTGTCGCGCAGTACGGTGCGCACCAGCTGCGGGTCGATGCGGAAGCCGTAGCGGTGCTTGCCTTCTCCCGCGACGGGTTCGCGCACCATGCGCTGGGGGAAGTCCAGCACCACGGTCTCCTCGCCCATGACGAGGCTGACCGGGTAGCCGATGCCGTCGCAGATGAGGTCGCTCTGCGCCATGATCGGCTCGAAGAGCTCCTTCAGCGGCGGTAGCAGCGGCTCGTCTCCGGTTGCCCAGGAAGCCTTTTCGGCCGCCAGCACGGGAGCCATGCGCTGCGCCATGTCCTCGATGTAGGCGGCCTTGTCGCCGTAGATGGTCTCCGGGGCGACCGGGTGGCTCAGCTCGAGCAGGTCCTTGCCGCGCAGGTCCACGGTGGAGCCCGGGATCATGAGGATGCCGCCGGTGTTGCCGTGGATCTCCATCTGCTCCAGGAACACCATCTGGTCCGGGAAGATATTGCCCTCGTCGCCGCGGTCGTCGTTGAGGTAGCGCAGCTCGTCGTCGAGGAAGACCGGCGGTCCGGCCGAGGGCACCACCCAGGTCGCGCCGACCTGTTCGATGTAGGAGCGGGCCCGGTCCATGCCGCGCTGCCGCTTCTGCTTGCCGAAGTTGGCCTTGGTGCGGGTCGGGATGTCGTACACCATCGGGTACCAGATGGCCCCGGAGTACTGCAGCAGGTGGATGTCCACATGCCCGAACTGGTCGTGCAGCACGTCCATATCGACGGGCCGGGCGTCGTTCATGTTGAAGCAGACGGTCTCACCGTCGGAGACGACCAGGCCGGAGTCGCCGATGGGCCCGTCGGCGGGCGCGCGCAGCGCGATGATCATGACGTCCAGCTCGCCGCCGTTCGGGCCGGTGACGGTGTGCTTGACCGAGTCCTCGGTCTCCACGAACGTGTGGAAGCCGAGCTTCTCGAGTTCGCGCTTGAGGTCCGGCACCGGGTAGTCGGGCAGCAGGACGGTGGTGTCCTTGTTCACCTTGTCGGTGAGCAGCTGAGCGTCGAAGTGGTCGCGGTGCAGGTGCGAGACGTAGAGGAAATCGCAGTTGCCCAGTTCGTCCCAGTCCAACCGGGTGTTGTCCGGAAACGGGAACCACGAACCGAAGTACGCCGGGTTCACCCATGGATCGCAGAGGATCGTCCCCGCCGCGGTTCGGATGTGGAATCCGGCGTGTCCGACGCTGGTGATCTGCACGAGCTTCTTCCTCCCTGACCGTTACCAGCCACCCAGCGTACTGGTTAGGGAGAAACGTCGCCGATGCAGTAACCCTCGTCGCCGGACTTCAGGGTGAATGTCCGTTTCTGCTGGACACCGGCCGCATTGGTGACCGGCACGGACACCGTGATGTAGCCGCCGTCGGGCCAGGCGGACTCGATGGACTGATCTATGAAGGACGTCACGCCGGTGAGCTGTCCGGGGTTCAGCGCCAGCGGCGGCGCGGTCGCCTGACCGGTCTGTTCGGGATCCCAGCTGCCCGGCGTCGCGGCGCAGACCAGCGGGTATGCGCCCTCCTGATCCGCGGGGTCGAGGGGTTCGCCGGTGAACCGCGCCAGATAGCGGCGCACGGTGTGCCGTGCGTCCGCGCCGTTGAACCCGAGCTCGGTGTCGAATCCGAGGTCGTTGCCGCTGCGGTAGACGCGCGGGCACGCGTAATCGCCGGCGAGGGTGCGATCCGAGGCCACCACGGTGACCGCCGCTCCGCTCCAGATCATCCCGGATTCGCCACGTACCGGCGGGTTCTCGAGCGCCGCGAGGATCGATTCCGGCTCGGCGTACATGGCCGCCGCGTTCGACGGCGCGATGGTCCAGCACTTCTCCGTGATCGCGTCGACATCCCCGGCCCGCAGGTCCGCCACCCAGGCCCCGACGGCCGCGGTGCCGTCGGGATTCTCGGCCGCCGTATTCCCGGGCGTGTCGCCGCTGGTCGTCGTGGCGGCCGCGGTCGTGGTGGTGACCTGAGCCGGGCTGGCGGGTGCGGGATTGTCCCCGGGGATGCCCGAGACGGAATCGCAGCCCGCGAGCACCGCCGCCGTCGCCACCGCCAATCCGCCGACCAGGATTCCCCGCCGTCGCGCCCCGACCTCCGGCAGCCCCCTGCGGCAGTAGTCACGCAGCGATGTTCGGGCGTTTCCCACTCCTGCGAACCTCTTTCGTGTCCCCGCGGCCGTCCTGGTGTCACAGCCGACGATCGATGTTGCCTGGGTCACTGGTACCAGCTCCGGCAGCGACTACGCTAGCTGAACTGTGGAACCCGTCTACTTCCCGATCATCGGGCTGGCCCGCACCGTGTTCGCACTGCAGGGCCTGAAGTTCACCGTCACCGGCGACGAGCACATTCCCGCCGAGGGCGGTGCGGTCATCGCCATCAACCACACCGGCTACATGGATTTCACCTATGCCGGACTGCCCGCGCGCACGCCCAAGCGCTACATCCGGTTCATGGCGAAGCAGGAAGTCTTCGACAATTCCATCTCCGGGCCGATCATGCGTGCGCTCAAGCACATTCCGGTGGACCGGTCGGCGGGCGCGGACTCCTACCACGAGGCGGTGCAGCGGCTGAAGGCCGGAGAACTGGTCGGGGTGTATCCGGAGGCCACCATTTCCCGCAGCTTCGAGATCAAGGATTTCAAGTCGGGTGCGGCGCGCATGGCCATCGAGGCCGGAGTGCCGATCATCCCGATCGTGATCTGGGGTGCGCAGCGGGTGTGGACCAAGGGGCACCCGAAGCGCCTGGGCCGCACCAACACTCCCATCTCCATCAAGGTGGGCGAGCCCATCGCACCGTTCGAGCCGGCCGCGGAGCTGACCGCCACCCTGCGCTCGACCATGCAGGAGATGCTGCTGGACGTGCAGCGGGACTACGTGCACGAACCCGGTGCCTACTGGGTGCCCGCCCGATTGGGCGGCAGCGCACCGACTCTCGAAGAGGCGAACGCCATGGACGCGGCGGAAGCCGCCGAGAAGGCCGCCCGCCGCACCCAGCAGTAGCCCGCCGCCCCTCCCCTGCGCCGCCCGAGGGGACGGGCTCGCCGTCGTTGCCGAAGCGGAAGGTGTATGTCGGGCGGCAACAGTGAACACCGTTGTCATGGATCCGGCCGACACCACCCTCGATCTCGCCACGCTCGGCACGCGGGCGGTCAACGCACTGCTCATGTCGCCGAGCGCACCCCAGGGCGTGCTGGTCGCCAACCCGGGCGGCGCACACGCCCTGGCCTGCGGCCTGTATCGCGAGATGGCCGTCACCATCGACGGTTCCGTCGGCTACTACTGCGCGGGCATGAACCAGCATGCCGCCATCACCGTGAACGGCGACGCCGACGTCGGGGTGGCGGAGAACATGATGTCGGGCCTGGTCCGGGTGCGCGGCGACGCCGCCCAGTCCGCGGGTGCGACCGCGCACGGCGGCCTGCTGGTCATCGAGGGCAATGCCGGTGCGCGCTGCGGCATCTCGATGAAGGGCGTCGACATCGTGGTCGGCGGCGACAGCGGCCCCATGAGCGCCCTCATGGCACAGGCGGGCCGCCTGGTGGTGTGCGGCGACGCCGGTCCCGCCCTGGGCGAATCACTCTACGACGCCCGCGTCTACGTCCGCGGCGAAGTCGCCTCCCTGGGCGCCGCCTGCGTCCGCAAACCCATGCGCCCCGAACACCTCACCGAACTGCGCGAACTCCTCCACACCGCCGGATTCCCGCACGACCCCACCGAATTCACCCGCTACGGCTCCACCCGCCAACCTCCCTGGCCCCACGTCCCACCCCGCCCAGACCCTCGCTGACCCGCAAAAACCGACCCCGCGAACACGACCCCTCAACTCGGATCCGACCCCCGCACCGCACTCAGCCAGGTGACCGTCGTTCCCGCCACCACCGTGACCGCCACGAACGCCAGCGTCCCGCCACCGGCCACGTACACCCAGAACAGCCCCACGAACGGGGCCACCACGGCCGATTGGGCGTCGAGCAGCAGGCGGCGGGGCCAGCGGGTGGCGGTGGCGGCGAGTTCGACGGCGTCCGGATCCGGCCGGGACGGATTGTCGACCAGCCGGCCCACCGGTTCCGAGTCCCGGCTGCGACCAGCGGGATACACCCGAAGCCCGTCGACATGGATTGTCCGCCCGGATGTTTCGACCCGGGCCGGTGTCAGCGTCATCAGCGCCGGATCGAAATAGACCGGCACCCACAGCGTTCGCCCGTCTGTCGTGCACTCCAACCACGACCGGCTCACCAACCGAAACTGTTGGCGAATTCGCCGCGCGGTCATTCCGGCATCGACCCCGCCCGTGTCCCGCAGCGCGTAGCCGACCCGGAATCCGGTGTACCCCAGAATGATCAGCACCAACGCGGCCAGCAGCCCGCGCAGCTCCATATCGCCGAACGGCGCCCAGGCGAAGCACATCGCCAGGGCGCCGATCGTCACGACTACCGGATAGGCCAGCGGGTGGCCCCGGAACCTCACTTCAAGAAGCCGATTTTCGTGTAGTCGTAGGACGCCAGGCCGGGAGCACCGTAATTGGCGAGATTGTCACGCACCGCGACATTGCCCGGCGACTGCCACAGCGGCAGTGAATGGCCCTCATCGAAGACCATCTGATCGACCTGGTTGGCCAGTTCGACGGCCTTCTCCGGATCGAGTTCCGATAGGGTCCGCTCGATCAGATCGTTGAGTTCGGGCGAGCCGATGCGGCCGTAGTTGCCCTGCAGATTGTCCGGGTAATACCCGTAGATCTGCGGCAGGCTGCTGAACGGGAACGGGTCGCCCACCCAAGCCCACTGGCCGACGTCGAAATTGCCCGGCTGGATCTCATCGGTGAAGAAACCTTGGCCGGGTTTGGTGTCGATGGTGAGTTTGACGCCGACGGCGGCGAGGTTCTGCTGAATGATCTGTGCCACCTGCACCCAGGTGTCGGCGTTGTACATGACATCGCGGATTTCCAGGATGCGGCCGTCCTTCTCCCGGAATTCGCCGTTGAGCCTCCACCCGAGCGCGTCGAGTTCCTGGGCCGCGGCGGCCGGGTCGAAGGGGAGGGCGTTGTCCTGGTAACCCTTCTGGCCCACCAGATAGACGTGGTTGTCGAGCGGCTTGGGGTTCTCGACGAGGCCGTTCAGAATCGCCGTCGCGATGCCTTGGCGGTCGATTGCCTTGGCGATCGCCACCCGCAGTTTCGGATCCTCGAGAATTGAGCCGGGCGCGCCGTTGAAGGTCAGGTGGGTCCAGGAATTGCCGGGGGCGCGGCGGATCGCCACGCCCGGCGTGTTCTGCGCGGTCTTGAGTTCGTCGCGGTCGGCGATGCCCGTCGCGTCGATCTCGTTGTTCTGCAACGCCGGAAGCCGTGCCGCGCTGTCGAGCACGCTGAAGGTGATGGTGTCGAGCTTGGGCTTGTCACCCCACCAGGTGGGGTTGTGGTCCAGGACGATGCGTTTGACGGCGCGGTCGACGGACTGCACCTTGAACGGGCCGGCGGTGAGGGCGATGCCGTCCACGAGGCTCTTGTTGAACGCCTCCGGTGTTTCGGTGACCGACTTCGGGTACAGGAAGCTGTTGCCCGCGAACTGGCCCTTCCACTCGCCGTAGTGCTTGGCGAACGTGATGACGGCCTGGCGGTCGTCCACGCCGCGTTCGACCTTCTCGACGCGGTCGAAGCCACCCGGCGCGGCGATCAGGAAGTCTTTGTTCTTCCCGCTCATGGCCTCGGCCTGCGAGCGGATGTCCTCCCAGGTGATGGGGCTGCCGTCGGACCAGACCGCGTCCGGATTGATGGTGTAGGTGACCTGCTGCGGTTCGGTGCTGGTCAACTCGACGCTGGTGAAGTAGTCGGTATTGACCGAAAGATCGCCCGCCGCGTCGGTGCTGAAAGCTCGCGGCATCATCGGCCGCAGGATGGCCGCGATCTCGGCGTCGTTGCCGTCGTTGGACAGCGCGTTCCAGTTCTCCGGGATGGCGCTCACCGCGAGCCGCAGGTTGCCCCCGTCGCGCAGATCGCTCACCGGATGCGGATTGATGTCGTTGGTGGTGCCGAGTTCGGCGACCGCCCCTTCGGGCGCGCCGTCATCGCCGCCCGCACAGCCGGTGGCCGCCACGGCGACGGCCACCAAGGGTACCGCGAGCCGCAAGCCTATCGAGCGCAATCGCATCGATCGCTCCTTCCGTTGGGGAACTGCCGGATCACTTCAGGAAACCGATCTTGGTGTAGTCGTAGGAGGCCAGTCCCGTCGCCCCGTAGTTGGCGAGATCCGCCCGCACCGCGACATTGCCGGCCGACTGTGTGAGCGGCAGTGAGAAGCCGATCTCCCACAGCTTGCGGTCGATCTCGTTCGCCAGGTCGATCGCCCGCTGCGGGTCGAGTTCGGCCAGCGCCTGATCGATGAGGTCGTTGATCTCCCGGGAACCGATGCGGCCGTAATTGCCCTGCAGATCATTGGGGTCGTACCGGTAGACCTGCGGCAGGTTCTTCAACGCGAACACGTCACTGGACCACACCCAGTGCGCCATATCGAAATTGCCGGGCCGGATCACGTCGGTGAACAGCCCCTGGCCGGGCTTGGTCTCGATCAGCAGCTGCACGCCGATGCGGGCCAGGTTCTGCTGCATGATCTGGGCCATCTGGACCCAGGTGTCGGAGTTGTACATGACATCGCGGATCACCAGTTTGCGGCCGTCCTTCTCGCGGACGTCACCGTTGAGCGTCCAGCCGAGCTCGTCCAGTTCCCGTGCCGCGGCATCGGGATCGAACGGGAGGCTGTTGTCCTGATAGCCCACCTGGCCCTGCACGTACACGTGATTGCCCAGCGGTGTCGGGTTCTCGACCAGACCGTTCTGCAGGGCGGTCGCGATGCCCTGCCGGTCGATCGCCTTGGAGATGGCGACGCGCACGCGGGCGTCCTCGAGGATCGAACCGGGTGCGCCGTTGAAGGTCACGTGTGACCAACTCGCACCCGGGGCCCGGCGGATGGCGACACCCGGAGTGTTCTGGGCGATCTTCATATCGTCGCGGGTCGCGAGGCCGATCGCGTCGATCTCGTTGTTCTGGAGCGCGGGCAGCATCGCGTCGTCGGCGAGCACGCTGAAGGTCATGGTGTCGAGCTTGGGTGTGTCACCCCACCACTTCGGATTACGGGCCAGCACGATGCGTTGCAGGGCGCGGTCCACCGACTGCAGGGTGAACGGTCCGGCGGTCAGCGCGATCCCGTCACGCAGGCTCTCGTTGAATGCCTCCGGCGTCTCGGTGACGGTCTTCGGGAACAGGAACCCCTCCCCGGCGAACTGCCCCTTCCAGTCGGCCCAGTGCTCCTTGAACGTGATGACCGCCTGCCGGTCGTCGACACCGCGCTCCACCTTCTCCACTCGGTCGAAGCCGAAGTTCATGCGAATCAGATAGGCCGGGTTCGAGCCGTTCAGCGCTTGCGCCTGGGAGCGGAGGTCCTCCCAGGTGATGGGGGTGCCGTCGGACCAGACCGCGTCGGGGTTGATGGTGTAGGTGACCCGCTGCGGCTCGGTGTCGGTGAGTTCGATACTGGTGAAGTAGTTGGTGTCCACCGAAAGGTTGCCCGCCGCATCGGTTCTGAACGCACGCGGCATCTGCGGCCGCAACAGGCTGCCCACCTCGCCGTCCGCGTCGGTGTGCAGCACGTTCCAGGTCTCGGGCAGGGAACTCAACGCGAGCCGCAGATTGCCACCGTCGCGCAACTCGCTCACATCACGAGGGTTGATGTCGTTGGTGGTGCCGAGTTGGGCGGCGGCGCCCGTCGACGTGTCGGTGTCGCCACCGGCGCACCCGGCGAGTACGACCGCCGCTGCGACCAGGGGCACGGCCAAACGTGTTCCCAGCGAACGGATTTCCACGGCTTTCTCCTATCGTGCTACCACCGGGACGGGTACCGCGTCGATGAGGGCGCGGGTGTAGTCGTGGCGGGGAGCGGTGAAAATCTGTTCGGCCGGACCGTATTCGACGATCTCGCCGCGATACATGACGGCCACCTCATGCGCGAGGTTACGCACCACCGACAGGTCGTGGGAGACGAACAGGTATGACAGGCCACG
The DNA here is from genome assembly GCF_030766805.1 of Nocardia sp. CC213A. Lineage (NCBI taxonomy): Bacteria > Bacillati > Actinomycetota > Actinomycetes > Mycobacteriales > Nocardiaceae > Nocardia > Nocardia sp. CC213A. The sequence continues at coordinate 8,406 of NZ_JASFXA010000009.1, read as the reverse complement.
CTCGAGCTGCAGGTCTCGCAGCAGGTTCAACACCCCGGCCTGAATCGACACGTCCAGCGAGGACACCGGCTCGTCGAGCACCAGGATCTCCGGATCCAGGGCGAGTGCGCGGGCGATATTGATGCGCTGCTTCTGGCCGCCCGAGAAGTCCGCCGGGTACCGGTCGGCGTGTTCGGGCCGCAATCCCACCTGCCGCAGCAGTTCCGGGACGCGCCGGTGGATCTCCTCACGAGGGCGGCCGTCGATGCGCAGCGGTTGTGCCAGTGCGTCGAAGATCGGCAGCCGGGGGTCCAGGGAGGCCGAGGGATCCTGAAATACGATCTGCATGCGCCGCCGGATATCGCGACGCTGCTCCTTGGTCAGCGATTCGACGTTCCGGCCCAGGATTTCGATGCTGCCGCTTTCCGGCCGCACCAGATCCATGATCTGGGTGAGGGTGGTGGACTTGCCCGAGCCGGACTCTCCTACCAGCGCCAGCGTGCGGCCCGCACGCACCTCGAAGCTGATGTCGTCCACCGCCTTCACCTCGCCGATGCGGCGGCGGAAGACGACGCCCTTGGTGATCGGGAAGGTCTTCTTCAGGTCCGACACCCGCAACACCACATGGGAATCGGTGTCGGAGCGGTGCTCCGGTTCGGGGATGTCGCGCCGGTAGGCGGCGAACAGCTCGGCCGAACCGACTTCCGCGGTGCGGATACAGGCGGCACGGTGGCCGGGTTCGGTGTCCTGCAGCGGCGGTTCGGCGGCGCGGCAGTCGTCCACCGAGACGGGGCAGCGGGGTGCGAAGGTGCACCCGGGCGGCAGCGCGTGCATGGCGGGCGGCGCACCGACGATGGGGATCAGGGGGGTGCGCGCCGGTCCGTCCATGCGCGGAATGGAACCGAGCAGGCCCACCGTGTACGGCATGCGTGGGGCGTTGAAAAGCTCGGCGACGGGCGCGGTCTCGACGATCCGCCCGGCGTACATGACCGCGACGCGATCGGCGAGCGTGGCCGCGATCCCCATATCGTGGGTGATCATCACGACGCCCGCACCGGTGATATCGCGAGCTTGGCGCAGCAGATCGAGAATCTGCTTCTGCACCGTCACGTCGAGGGCGGTGGTGGGCTCGTCGCAGATGATGAGTTCCGGATCGTTGGCGATGGCCATGGCGATCACCACGCGCTGGCGCATACCGCCGGAGAACTCGTGCGGGAACATCTTGGCTCGGACGACGGGCTCCGGAATGCCTACCAGCTCCAGCAGTTCCACCGCCCGCGCGGCGGCCTGCTCCTTGCTCATCTTCTTGTGTGCCAGCAGCGCCTCGGCGATCTGATCCCCCACCCGGTACACGGGGGTGAGGGCCGAGAGCGGGTCCTGGAACACCATGCTGATGCGGGTGCCGCGCAGCGCCGACAGATGTTTGTCGCTGAGCCCCAGCAGTTCCCGTCCCCGCAGCCGGATCGAACCGCGCACCCGCGCCTGATCCGGCAGCAGGCCCATCACCGCCAGTGAGGACACCGACTTGCCGGAACCGGATTCGCCGACGATGGCCAGCACCTCGCCATCCTGCACGGTGTAGCTCACCCCGCGCACCGCGTCGATGCGGCCTTCCTCCCCTGGAAAGGAAACGTGCAGGTCCGAGACCTCCAGCAGGGGTGCGGTGGTGGTACGCGTGTTCTTGTCGTCCGTCATGCCGCCGCCTTCTCCGCCTTCGCCTTCTTGCGCGACCGCGCCCGAGCCGAACTCGGGTCGAAGGCGTCGCGCAAACCGTCGCCGACCAGGTTCGCGCACAGCACCGTGGCGACCAGCAGGCCACCGGCGAACATGAACAGCCACGGATAGGTCAGCGCCGACTTGGTGCCGGCGGCGATGAGCGAACCGAGCGATACGTCCGGCGGCTGCACGCCGAAGCCGAGGAAGCTGAGGCCGGTTTCGGCCATGATGGCCGCACCCACCGACAGCGTGGTGTCGATGATCAGGATCGACGCGATGTTCGGCACGATATGGGTGGTGATCACCGTCCAGGTGGAGGCACCCATATACCGTGCGGCCCGGACGAATTCGCGCTCCCGCAGGCTCATCGCCAGACCGCGCACGATACGTGCGCTGATCATCCAGCTGAAGACGCTCAGCAGGCCGATCAGCAGCAGGATGGAACCGCTGCCCTTGGTACGCGGTGCGAAGATCGCCACGATGATGAAGCTGGGCACCACGAGCAGCAGATCGACCAGCCACATGACGGCTCGATCCGTCCAGCCGCCCAGCAACCCCGCCAGCGATCCCGCGAGAGCGGCGATGGTGGTGGAGATGAGTGCCACGCACAGACCGATGATCAGCGACTTCTGCAGTCCGCGCAGCGTCTGCGCCAGCACGTCCTGTCCGATCTGGTTGGTGCCGAACGGATGGTCCGTACTCGGCGGCTGGAGCAGCGCCGTGTAGTCGAGTTCCTGATAGTCGTAGGGCAGCAGCGGCGGCAGCGCGAAAGCCGACACGAACATCAGCACCAGCACGATCAACCCGACCACGGCGGGCTTGTTGCGAAGGAAGCGGCGCAGCACCAGCTTTCGGCGTCCAGCCGCCGCCGGTGCACCCTGGACGATGAGTTCGGCCTCGGTCATCCCACACGCACCCGGGGGTCGAGGATCGCGTAGACCACATCGGACAGCAGGCCCGATATCAGCACCACCAATCCGGCGAAGGCCGTGATGGTCACGACCGGATACAGGTCCTGCGCATTGATGGAGTCCACCAGCCACTCACCGACACCGTGCCAGCCGAAGATCTTCTCGGTGAAGGTCGCGCCCGTGATCAGGCCGCCGAAACTGTAGGCGAACAGCGTGGCCATGGGGATCAGCGCGGTGCGCAAGCCGTGCTTGTACAGCGCCCGGCTGCGGGTGAGGCCCTTGGCGCGGGCGGTGCGGATGAAGTCGGACTGGAGCACGTCCAGCATGGCGTTGCGCTGGTAGCGGCTGTATCCGGCCATGGCGCCCAGCGCCAGGCCCAGCGTCGGGACGACCATGTGCTGGAGGCGGTCCACGAACTGATTCCACAGGCCGTGCACGGCGGTCGCGGAGGTCTCACCCGTATAGAGGAAGATCTGCTTGCCCGTGGCCATATTGATTTCCAGCGCACCGAATTTCAGCAGGGTGGCGAGCAGGAACACCGGTGTGGACAGCACCAGCAGCGAGATCACCGTCGTGAAATAGTCGCTGAACCGGTACTGCCGTATCGCGCCCGCCGCACCGATCAGCACGCCCAGCACCGTGCCGACCACGGAGCCGATCAGGAGGAGTCGCAGGCTGACGGCGATCCGGCGCGGCAGTTCCTCCGAGACCGGCTGCCCGGCCAGGGTCTGGCCGAAATCGCCGTGCACCACGCCGCCCACCCACTGCACGTACCGAGGAACGATCGGCTCGTCCAGTTTCAACTCCGCGCGCTTGGCGTCGATCACCGACTGCGGCGGCCGGGGATTGCGCTGCTCCAGACTTTCCAGGGGATTGAAAGACCAGGATGCCGCCACGAACGTGAGAAACGACGCCAGTAGCAGCAATACGACATAGTTGAGCGCACGTCGCAGCAGGAATCCGGCCATCAGTCCCTCTCGGGTCGAGTCTGTAGCCCCAGATCATAGGGACCGACCTGAAGATATGCGCAGTACCGCGCAGCCAATGCCGGGCAAGTCGTGGCGGGCGGGGTTCGGTGGGGGTGCTCACGCCGTGATCGAACCGATTGTGAACGCGGTGTGGGGGATAGTCGACGGTAGGGCTGCGAATGGGCATCTTTCGGGCAAGCGGGACCCCTCTCGAGGCAGGATGGAACAGGTGACTCTCTTTCACCTGCCCAAACCCAAGATGGTCGCCACCGATGTCGACGGCACGCTCATCGACCACCGGGAGCAGGTGAGTGCCCGCACCAGAGCGGCCGTGGCGGCGCTGATCGCCGATGGTGTGCCGTTCGTGCTCGCCACCGGGCGTCCACCCCGCTGGATCGACCCGGTGGTGGACGGGCTGGGGTATGCCCCGCTGTGCGTGTGCGGCAATGGGGCGGTCATCTACGACAGTGCGCAGGATCGGATCCTGTCCACGCGGGTGCTGGATGTGGACACCCTCGAATGGTTGGCGGAGCTGGCCGAGCGGCTGCTACCCGGGTGCGGGCTGGCGGCCGAGCGGGTGGGGGTCAGCGCGCACGATGCCGCCACGCCGCAGTTCGTGAGTTCACCCGAGTACGAGCACGCCTGGCTGAATCCCGATGACACGCGGGTGGCGCGGTCGGAGGTGATCGCCGCGCCCGCCATCAAGATGCTGATCCGGCTGGCGGGCGCGACCAGCGCGTTCATGCGGGAGGTGCTGGAGCCGCATCTGATCGGGCGCGCGGATCTGACGTACTCGACCGATGACGGGCTGGTCGAGCTGTCGGCCCCCGGCGTCACCAAGGCGACCGGGCTGGCCACCGTCGCCCAGCGGCTCGGCGTGCAGCACGCCACCATGATCGCCTTCGGCGATATGCCGAACGACGTGCCGATGCTGCGGCTGGCGGGGCACGGCGTGGCCATGGCCAACGCGCATCAGGAGGCCAAGGAGGCCGCCAACGAGGTGGCCGCCACCAACAACGAGGACGGGGTGGCCCGCATCCTCGAACGCTGGTGGGCGTGAACGACTCTCGCCGCTGAGCGCCGCCGGGTTACGGCGCGGGCAGCGGGGCCGGGATCGGGTCGGCTGCGGGCGCCTGCGCCAACGGCTGCGGGATCGGCGCACCGGCGGGGGACTGGCTGGTCCCGAAGGTGTCGAGAATCGTCGTGATGATGCCGGTGACCCGATTGAAGATCAGCGAGCCGTACTGGAAGTCGGCGCGCACGCCGTCGGGCACCTCGTACTCACTGCTGGTCGGCATGCCCAGCAGGCCGGTGAACGCGCCCAGCTGGATGAAGCGTTCCAGGATCTTGCCCACCACCTGGTAGACCCGGCCGTCCGGGGTGGAGTAGGCGATGCCGTTGGCGAACTGCACGTATTGGCCGCCGTCCACGGTGGGCCGCGGTTCGGAGATCGGCGCGCCCAGCGGTCCGGCCGCCCCGCCCTGCTCGTTCCAGGTGCGGGCCACCGCGCTGCGGTCCAGCATGTCGAGCAGCAGGGTGGTCAGATCGGCCAGCGCCGCCAGGTCCGCGTCGGCCTCCGGGTCGATGGACTGCTGCTGATCCGCGCGCTGATCGGTGCGCGACCGCGGCGGTGACGGCAGCTCCTGCTGTGGGGAGACCCCGCCGGAGGCGTCCTCGGCGATGGAGCGGATCCGGTCCATCAGCCCGTAGGCCGCGTCGCCGGGGCAACTGGTGTTGCCGACGTCGCGGTGCGCGAACACGATCGGCAGCCGCACCTCCTCGCCGAGCGCGTAGGGGGTGTAGCTGCTGCCCTCCGAGATCATGGTGGTGGTGCCCTCGGGGTCGAGTCCGGCCACCTTGGCCCGCCAGCCGATGAATTCGCCCATGGAACGCACGGCGGCCTCGCTCGGGGCCTGCTCCTCGTGGTTGCCCATGAAGGACACGCCCGCGGTGTTCTCGTTGAACCCGCCCGCGTGTGCGCCCTGCACCGGCTTGTCGAGTCCGCCCGCGCGGCCCTCGAAGATCTGGCCGTACTTGTCGACCAGGGCGTTGTAGCCGATATCGCACCAGCCCAGGGTTTTCGCGTGATACGCGTAGATGGCGCGCACGATGCCGGCCGACTCGGCCTTGGAGTAGTCGTTGCGGCCCGCGGTGTGGTGCAGCGTGATGCCCGCGACGCCGTCCTTGTCGTAGGTCGGGTCCTGGCAGCGCATGTTCTCGTCCGCGCCCCACTGTGCGCGTGAGATCACCTTCGGCCCGCCGCCGGGCAGCGGCGCGGCCACCTCGGACAGCGTCGCGTCGATGGCCCCGCGGCCCGGATCGATGAGGACGGCCGACAGCGCCTCCAGCCCGATCTGCGCGGGATCGCCCGCCGCCGCGTCGGTGCGCGGCACGACGGCCGGATCGCCGGGCGACTGTGCCGGGTCGGCGGGCGGCTGTGCCGGGTCGATGGGCTGCGCCGGGTCGGTGCCGATGGCCCCGGCGGAGGTCGTGGACGCGGGCTTGCGGGTCACCAGGATCTGTACGGACTTGGTATCGCCGACGTAGATCGGCTCGGTGCCGGTGCGGGCGTCGGTGACGCCGTCGGCGGAGGTGGTGTCCACCGGTTCGGCCTCGTACCAGGGCCCCCAGGTGCCGTCCGGGGCCTTGGCGCGGATCATGGTCGTCGTGCCCACCAGCTCCTTGGCGGTGAGCGCCACCATGCTGAACGGCGTGTCGCGGGTGATCTCCTTGACCTGTGCGCCGACCTGGTCGACGAGGTCGCTGGGCACCACGCCGGGGGCCAGCGCGGGACGGTCGGGGTCGCCGCCGATGACGGGGGCGGCGGGCTGGGCGGGAGCGTGGGTTTCCTCGCCGGTCTCGGGGTCGAGGTGCGGCTGCTGTGCCGCGGGAACGTCGGCGGCGGGCGCTTCGGGCGCATTCGCGCCGGGTACCGCGGGGCCTTCGGGAGCCGCGGGAGCGGGGGCCTGAACCGTTCCGGATTCGCCTGGTGCGGTGTGGAATTCGCTGTCCGGCGCGGAAGGGGCTTGGGGATCGGGGGTGATCTGGGAGTCGGCCGCGCCGGGGTCGGCGATGAATCCGGGTGCGGCGGTGAAGGGGCCGACGGGGGTGCGGGCGGGCTGATCGAGTCGGGGTAGCGGGATCTCGCTGGGTAGTTCGACCCCGGGTGGTAGCGGGAGGTTCTCGGGAATCCGGATGGATGCCGGTAGCGGCAGCATCCTCAGGTCGGATAGTCGTAGGTCCGGTAGGGGTAGGCCGGTGATGTCGCGGAGCGGCAGCACCACGTCGGGTGCGGCGGCCAGGGCGAGTTCGGCCACGCTCGCCGGTATTGCCGCCAGGTTGCGCTCCTCGGTATCGCGGTATGCCGGGGCATCGCTGAGTGCGAGAGCACCGATCGGCGCGGTGACCGCCAAGATGGTGACGACCGGGAGGACATATGAGCGTTTCGGCTTGCGGTACGGCACGAGCATCTCCCATTCCAGGTAGAACCGTTGATCGTCACCCGGTGTCGGGGTTGATTCCTGACGAATCAACGATCACACTAGTCCCATCTGTAACAGACCCTAAACCTTCAGTGGAGGATTACCAAGCGGTAGCTCGAATGTAGCCCCGGAATCACGGAAGAACGGGTATGACATGCCGAACGGGTACTTGCTACAGCGACGTAGACGACGGAAGACGGTCAGTCTGTGCGTGGTGGCCGCGGCGCTGGCCGGGGGCACCGCCGTGGTGCTCTGGGCCTGGCCCGACGGCGAGGTGCGCAACCAGGTCGCCGCCGGACCCTACGGCCACGGCCGCGGCCTCAGTCAGCACGGCGCCTACAACCAGGCCCGGGACGGCTGGACCGCGGAACGCATTCTGGCGCACTACTATCCGGGCGCCGAACTGGGCGCCATCGGCCCGACCAATGTCCGCGTCCGCCTCATGGCCCAGGACGACAGCACCCTCGACGTCTGGTCCGACTCCGGCTTCTTCGTGGCGGGCCGCCGCGTCATCCCCGGCCAGGCCGCCCATCTCACCGCCACGCCGACCGGCGCCGATGTGGTCATCACCAGCGGCTGCGACGGTGACGTGCTGTGGACGGGCAGCACCGACGACCCGTGGGTCTACCCGGTCGAAGCCGGCCCCGACCGGCCCGCCGCCGAACACCTCACCCTCTGCGGCGGCAGCGCCTACCGCGGCGCGCTCGGCGTCGCCCTCGACGGCGCGGCCGCCCGCACCGTCAACGACGTCGACGTGGACGACTATCTGATGGGCGTGGTGCCCGCCGAGATGGTGCCCGCCTGGGCCGATCACGGCGGCGCGGAGGCCCTGCGCGCTCAGGCCGTCGCGGCCCGGTCCTACGCGCTGGCCGAACAGCGCTACCCGTACGCGCAGACCTGCGACACCACCGACTGTCAGATGTATCCGGGCACCGAGAAGGAGGACGCGCGCACCTCCGCCGCCGTGCGCACGTCCACCGGTCAGGTGCTGCTGCGCGACGGACGCATTCTGCGCAGCGAATACTCCGCCGCGCCCGACGGCGGCTCCGCCATCGACATCCGCACCCTCGAGGTGGGCCCGACCCCGGCCGAACTGGCCCCGGCCCCGCTGCCCGCGGAGGTGCCGCCGCCGGATGGACCGGACGGCGAGGGGATCGGCCCCGACCTCGTGGACGCGGTGGAGGTCGTCCTCGACCTCATCGACCTCATGGCCGCGCCGCCCGCCGCGGCGGGACCGGATGCCCTGCCGACGCATCCCGTGCGCCAGCCCACGCCCGGCGGCACGATGGCCCCGAGCACGGCGTCCACGCCGACCCCGCCGCCCGCTACCACGGCGACCGTGCCGGGCGA